>CAZKDH010000123.1:0-10385 GCA_964551505.1 uncultured Rhodospirillaceae bacterium | reverse complement strand
AACCCTTGGCCCAGCTATCTGCGCTGCCCGCGGCCCTGGCGGCTTCGGCCGCCTTCCAGGCGGCGATGCGCGAGGAATCGACACGGCTCATCTGACCGGCGCCGATCCCCACCGTCGCCCCGTCCCTGGCATAGACGATGGCATTGGACTTCACGTGCTTGGCGACGGCGAAGGCGAACAGCATGTCTTCGGTCTCCCGCGCCGTCGGGTGCCGCCTCGTCACCACCTTGAGATCGGCGGCCGCGGTCCGCGCTCCGTCGCGGTCCTGCGCCAGGAATCCGCCGGCCAGGGACCGGAAGACCAGGCCGCGGTCCCGGGGATCGGGCAGCCCGCCGGTCGCCAGCAGCCGCAGGTTCTTCTTCGCCGTCAGCACCGCCAGGGCGTCCTTGGAAAAGGCGGGCGCGATGATGACCTCCGAGAAGATGCCGCCGATCAGTTCGGCGGTGCGGCCGTCGAGCTCGCGGTTGACGGCGATGATGCCGCCGAAGGCGCTCACCGGATCGCAGGCGAGGGCGCGGGCATAGGCGGCGGCGAGGTCGGCGCCGGTGGCGACGCCGCAGGGATTGGCGTGCTTGATGATGGCGACCACCGGCTGATCGAACTCGGCGGCGAGCTCGAAGGCGGCATCGGTGTCGTTAAGGTTGTTGTAGCTCAGCTCCTTGCCCTGCAGCTGCCTGGCCGTGGCGATGCCCGGGCGCCGCTCGCCGGTGGCGTAGAAGGCCGCCTGCTGGTGCGGGTTCTCGCCGTAGCGCAGGGTCTGCACCCGGGTGCCGGCGATGGCAAGGCGATGCGGGAACATCTCGCCTTCCTCCGCCGCCATCCAGCTGCCGATCGCGGCGTCGTAGGCGGCGGTCCGGGCATAGGCGGCCTGGGCGAGGCGGCGGCGGAGCGCCTGGCTGGTGGCGCCGTCCTGCGCGGTCATCTCGGCGATCACCGCGGCATAATCCGCCGGCTCGACGACGATGGTGACGAATGCGTGGTTCTTCGCCGCGGCCCGGATCAGCGCCGGCCCGCCGATGTCGATGTTCTCGATGCAGTCGGCGCGCGCCTTGCCGGCGGCGACGGTGGCCTCAAAGGGGTAGAGATTGACCACCACCAGGTCGATGTCGGCGATGCCGTGGGCCTGCTGCGCGCCGACATGCTCGGCGAGATCGCGCCGCGCCAGGATGCCGCCATGGATCTTCGGATGCAGGGTCTTCACCCGCCCGTCCATGATCTCGGGAAAGCCGGTATGGGCCGAGACGTCGACCACCGGAAGCCCCGCGTCGCGCAGCGCCTTCGCCGAGCCGCCGGTCGAGAGGATCTCGACCCCGCGTCCGGCGAGGAAGCGGGCGAAGGGTTCGAGGCCGGACTTGTCGGAGACGGAAATCAGCGCACGGCGGATCGGCCGCTCGGTCGAGGTCATGGATTGAAGCTCCCTGGGGGCGCGCCGGTCACTTCTTGCCGCTCTCGCGCTGGATCAGCCATTTCAGTTCGGTCTGGTTGCTCTCGATGGTGCCCATCACCATCAGCTGCTGGGTGCGGCGGACCTGGCCGCCGACCCCGATATGGATGCCCTCGGCCAGGGTGAGATCGCCGCCCTGCACCCGCATCCGCCAGCCCGAGCCGCCGGGCAGCTTGATCAGCGCGGCCTGGCCGTTCTGGGTGACCGTCGCCTGCACCAGGGGATGCAGGTGGAAGCGCAGGGCGAAGCTGTTGCCGCCCTTGCCGATCAGGTGGTCCTCGCCCATGAAGTCGTGGCCGTCGGCCGAGAGATAGAGCCGGCGGCGATGCACCAGGCCGAAGCTCTCCTCGTAGCCGTCATGCGAGAGATCGAGCCAGATCTGCCCGTCGGTCTCCTCGCGCCGGCTGGTGACGACCTCGGGCTTCAGCGCCATGCCGCCGAGATCGAGGCCCGCCACCTTCAGCCCGGTGGGCGGCAGCAGCATCGCCGAGTTGGTGTTGTCGACGACGACGGTCGAATGCGCCGCGGTGGTGCGCTGCACCTGGCGCCATTCCTTCGACCAGGGATGGGCGCCGCAATTGACGATCATCCGCTCGCCGTCGTAGCAGAGCTCGAAGCTCAGGGTGCCGGCATGGGCGTGATCGTCGAATCCGTGCCGCGCCGGCGCGCCGCAATCGACGATCACCGAGGTCTTGCCGCGGTCGAGCCGCTGGAAGCCGGTGATCGGCAGCTGGTTCAGCGGCCGCAGCCTCTCGGTCGCCCGCTTCAGCGTCGAATCCAGGAAGGCGGGCTGCAGCTCGGGCGTGTCGTTGAAGCTGGCGAGGGTGCCGTCGCCGTGGCGCAGCATGACGACGACGCTGGCCAGATTGTCGATCGCCATCTGCAGGCTGTCGGGCATCGGCTGGCGGGCGAGGGCTAGCACGTCGCGGAGATCGACCAGGTGCTGCAGCAGCTCCAGCATCACCTGCGGGCTGCGCTCGACATGTCCGCCATCGGCCAGCATCTGCTTGGGCAGTTCCACCGCGAAGAGCTGCCGGCCCCTGGCCAGGAAGGCCTCGCCCCGGGGCAGCATAAGCCCGGCCAGCATCAGGGCGACGATCGCCTTCAGCAGCGCCGCCCCCGCCAGGCCGTCCGGTAGGGCGCGGGCGAGATGGGTGGCCTGGCGGTTGAGGCTGCGCAGCAGGGTGGAGCGGAACAGCGCGTCGCTGTTGACCTCGAGATAGCCGTGGTTCAGCAGCAGGGTGCGCAGCCGGGCGGACAGGATGTCGGCGCGCCAGGTGAAGGGATCGTAGCTCTCGTTCTCCTCGACCCAGCGCTGGATCAGGTGCTTGGCGAGCTGCCGCGCCGAGGGCCCGCCGCAATCGCGGAGGTCGTTGATCCAGGGAAAGGTGTTGAGCACATAGCGCCAGCCCTCGCTGGCGCCGATCGGGTCGCTCAGCGGCGTCGGCTGGCGGATGGCCTCGCCGGCGAAGCGGAACTCGCCGGTGAGAATCTGCAGGCCGACCTGGGCGTCGCCCGGCCAGCCGAGGGTGGCCTCGTCGCAGCCGGCCTGCAATTCGCCGGCCGAGCGCGACCCCAGGGTCAGGCTGTAAAGGCGGCTGCCATAGACCGGCTGCATGATCCGGCGCCAGAGCCGCGAGAGCAGCACCTCCGAGGGCAGCGAGAACATGGTCTGCAGGGTGGGGGCGAAGAGCTTCGGCCGCTGGTTGCCCTTGCGTACCGGGCGGTGCGCCGCGGCGCCGGACTTGCCGGTCTTCTTCTTCTCGCTGCCCGCGGCTTCGGCCATCGGCGGCCTCACTTGCGCAAGCGCGCGATGTTCCCGGCATAGGCGGCGGACCCGCCGGTGAAGACCGCGGTGCCGGCCACCAGGGTATCCGCCCCGGCGGCCACCGCCGCCGCCGCGGTTTCGGCATTGATCCCGCCATCGACCTCGAGGTCGATCGGCCGGCCGTTCTGGGCGGCGGAGACGGCGTCGATGCGGCGGCGCAGTTCCCGGATCTTGTCCAGGGCCGAGGGGATGAATTTCTGCCCGCCGAAGCCCGGGTTGACGCTCATCACCAGGACCAGGTCGAGATCGGCCAGCAGGTGGTCCACCGCCGCGATCGGCGTCGCCGGATTGAGCGAGATGCCGGCCTTCTTGCCCAGGGACTTGATCAGCTGGACGGTGCGGTGGGGATGGGCGCCGGCTTCCGGGTGGAAGGTGATGATATCCGCCCCGGCGGCGGCGAATTCCGGCACGAAGGGATCGACCGGGCCGATCATCAGATGCACGTCGAAGGGCAGCCGGCTGTGCGGCCTCAGGGCCTTCACCACCATCGGCCCGATGGTCAGGTTGGGCACGAAATGCCCGTCCATCACGTCGACATGGACGTAATCCGCCCCGGCGGCGGTGATTCCGGCCACTTCGATGCCCAATTGGGCGAAGTCGGCGCTCAGAATCGAGGGCGCGATTTTGGTCTTTTGCTGCATCTGCGATACCTAGCATCCGACCGGCCGAGGGGCAAGCGACTGGCCCGGCAAGCCGGCCCCGTCCGGCGCCGCCCCGCCAACTCACGCCGGCGTTCGGAAAATTCATTTGCAGCCCGGGCGGAAAGCCGGATGAATCGGCGCCGGAGACCGGACGGGGACGGCGATACGGCCGGCCCCACCCCGACCGGTCCCACCGGTAAACTCCTGGCAGGACCCCTGGCATGACCGCAGCCTATCTCGACCATATCCAGGCGACGCTCGCCCAGATCCGCGCCGACGGCTTCTGGAAGGCGGAGCGGCTGATCGCCACGCCCCAGGATGCGCGGATCACCTTGGGCGACGGCGCCGAGGTGCTGAACTTCTGCGCCAACAACTACCTGGGCCTCGCCGACGATGCGCGGCTGGTCGCGGCGGCGAAACGCGGGCTCGACGACTACGGCTTCGGCATGGCCTCGGTGCGCTTCATCTGCGGCACCCAGACCATCCACAAGACCCTGGAGGCGGGGATCAGCCGCTTCCTCGGCACCGAGGACACCATCCTCTACGGCAGCTGCTTCGACGCCAATGGCGGCCTGTTCGAGACCCTGCTCGGCGAGGAGGACGCCGTCATCAGCGACGCCCTCAACCATGCCAGCATCATCGACGGCGTCCGGCTCTGCAAAGCCAAGCGCTACCGCTACCAGAACAACGACATGGCGGATCTCGAGGCGCAGCTCAAGGCGGCCGACGCCGCCGGCGCCCGCTACAAGATGATCGCCACCGACGGCGTCTTCTCGATGGACGGCATCATCGCCGACCTGAAGGCGATCTGCGATCTCGCCGACAGGTACCGCGCCTTGGTCATGGTCGACGATTCCCATGCGGTGGGATTCGTCGGCCGGAATGGCCGCGGCACGCCCGAGCATTGCGGCGTCGAGGGACGGATCGACATCTATACCGGGACCCTGGGCAAGGCCTTGGGCGGCGCCTCCGGCGGCTATACCTCGGCGAAGCGGCCGATCGTCGACCTGCTGCGCCAGCGCTCGCGGCCCTATCTCTTCTCCAACTCGGTGGCGCCGACCATCGTCGCCGCCTCGCTGGCGGTGCTCGAGCTGCTGCAGACCGCGGAGGGGGCGGAGCTGCGGGCGCGCGTCCGGGCGAACGGCGAGCGGTTCCGCGCCGCCATGGCGCAGCTCGGCTTCAGCCTGGTGCCCGGCGAGCATCCGATCATCCCGGTGATGCTGGGCGATGCCCGGCTGGCCTCCGGCATGGCGGATGCACTGCTCAAGGAAGGCGTCTACGTTATCGGCTTCAGCTTCCCGGTGGTGCCCAAGGGCAAGGCCCGCATCCGCACCCAGATGAGCGCCGCCCATACGCCGGAACAGATCGACCGCGCCGTCGCCGCCTTTGCCAAGGTCGGCAGGGCGCTGGGGGCGATATCCTAGATGCCGCCGCGGGAAACCGTTTGCAGAGGTGATGCGAGATGAAAGCCCTGGTCAAAGCCGAAGCCGCACCCGGACTGGTGATGCAGGAGGTGCGCGAGCCCGAGGTCGGGCACAACGACGTCCTCATCCGGATCCGGAAGACGGCGATCTGCGGCACCGACATCCATATCTGGAAATGGGACGACTGGGCGCAGAAGACCATCCCCATCGGCATGCATGTCGGCCACGAATATGTCGGCGAGATCGTCGAGATGGGCCAGGAGGTGCGCGGCTTCGCGATCGGCGACCGGGTCTCCGGCGAGGGCCACATCACCTGCGGCTACTGCCGCAACTGCCGTGCCGGGCGCCGGCATCTCTGCCGCAACACCTTCGGCGTCGGCGTCAACCGCGCCGGCGCCTTCGCGGAATTTCTCAGCATCCCCGCCTTCAACGCCTTCAAGATCCCGGAGAACATCTCCGACGATCTCGCCGCGATCTTCGATCCCTTCGGCAACGCTACCCACACCGCCCTGGCCTTCAACCTGGTGGGCGAGGACGTGCTGATCACCGGCGCCGGGCCGATCGGCATCATGGCCACCGCCATCGCCAAGCATGTCGGCGCCCGCTTCGTGGTGGTGACCGACGTCAACGACTATCGCCTGGGCCTGGCCGACCGGATGGGCGCCACCCGGACGGTGAACGTCGCCCGGCAGTCGCTGAAGGAAGTGATGACCGAGCTCGGCATGGTGGAGGGCTTCGACGTCGGCCTCGAGATGTCCGGCGTGCCCTCGGCCTTCGTCGCCATGCTGGAGCACATGAATCACGGCGGCAAGGTGGCGCTGCTCGGCATCCCGCCCGCCAATACCGCGATCGACTGGAACCAGGTGATCTTCAAGGGGCTGGAGATCAAGGGCATCTACGGCCGCGAGATGTTCGAGACCTGGTACAAGATGGTGGCGATGCTGCAGAGCGGCCTCGACCTTTCGCCGATCCTCACCCATCACTTCCCGGTGGCGAAATTCGTCGACGGCTTCCAGGCGATGCTGAGCGGCCAGTCCGGCAAGGTCATCCTGGAGTGGTGAGCGGCCGTCGCGCGGGCGACTGCAGCACGCGGAGCGGTCCCACGCGCTCGAAGCCGATCTCCGCCATCGACCGGCAGGCCTCCGCATCGTCGTAGGAGACCAGGGCGATTCCGGGCGCCAGCCTGGCGACGGCATCGATGCAGGCGCGCCGATGGGCGTCGAGTGCCGCCGGCGGCGCGAACAGGTTGGAAATCCCGATGACGCCGGCCGCCTTGCCGGCGACACAGCCGGCGACGATCTCGCCGTCGCGTTCGCCGGCGATGAAGCTCAGGCCCGGCTCGGCCAGGAGCGGCGGCAGGAAGATCGACGGCATCCCGCTGTCGGGAGCGGCGGTCCAGGCGGATTCCCAGCGCTTGAGATCGGCCGGCGTGTCGATGCGCCGCCAGCTGACGCCGGGAATCACCGTCCCGGAAAGCGGCTGCGTCGGCGGCCGATGGATCCAGTCCGCCGCGAACAGGGTGGTGAATCCCAGCCGGTCGAGATCGAGGCAGGCGAAGCTGTCCTTGATCGCCCAGCCGTCCGGCAGGCCGGCCTCCATCAGCGCGCGAACCTGTTCGAGCGGGCCGGCATCCCCGATCGGCACGTCCAGGGTCACCAGGTTGGGATAGTAGCGCGGCATGGCGGCGGTGCTGGACCAGGCCGCGGGCGTGAAGGCGCCTGTCTTGCCGTGGGCGCGGCATACGGCGTCGCACCAGCAGGCATTGTTCAGCGCGGCGCGTCGGACCGTGTCGCTATGCACGTGGCTGTCCCGCGGCGTTCGGGAAAGGGTATGATGCCGCCCGACAGGGAAACGCAATCCGCGGGGCCGCGCGAAGATGATCCTCGAATCCGCCATGCTCACCGTGCGTCCCGGGCAGGCCGCCGCTTTCGAGGCGGCCCTGGCCCAGGCGCGACCGCTGATCGCCGCCAGCCGGGGTTTCAAGGCGATCGAGGTGCGGCCCTGTATCGAGGCGCCGGGGCGGTATCTGCTGCTGGTCTGGTGGGAGACCCTCGCGGACCACACGCAAGGCTTCCGCGGCTCGGACCGCTATGCCCAGTGGAAAGCGCTGCTGCATCATTTCTACGACCCGTTCCCGACGGTCGAGCATTTCGCCGCCTCGGTCGTCTGACCGGCTCAGTCCCGCTTCACCAGGCGCGCGGCATAGAAGCCGTCGAGTCCGCCCTGGTCGCCGAGATGGCAGGGCAGGGAGCGGAGATCGCCCTCGGGCGAGACCAGCTCGCTCATGCCGAGGACCTCGGGCGTCGTGATCTTCTGGCGCTTCATCCCGGGATGCCGCTTCAGGAAGGCGGCGATGCGCTGCACGCCTTCTTCCGGCTGCAGCGAGCAGACGCAATAGACCAGCGTGCCGCCGGTCTTCAGCAGGCGCACCGCCACGTCGAGCAGCCGGTCCTGTGCGGTGGCGAGCTTCGGCAGGTCGCGCGGATCCTTCAGCCAGGCGACGTCGGGATGCCGTCGGATGGTGCCGGTGGCCGAGCAGGGCGCGTCCAGCAGCACGGCGTCGAAATCGCCGGCGCGGTCCCACATCATGGCATCGGCGCATTCGACCTCTGCCTTGAGCTTCAGCCGCGCCAGGTTCTCCTTCACCCGCACCAGCCGGGTGCGCGAGCGGTCGAGGGCGGTGACGAAGGCGCCGGCGGCGGCGAGCTGGGCGGTCTTGCCGCCGGGCGCGGCGCAGAGATCGATCGCGCGCTTGCCGGCGATGTCGCCGAACAGGCGCACCGGCAGGCTGGCCGCCAGGTCCTGGATCCACCAGGCGCCGTCCTCGTAGCCGGGGAGATCCTCGATCCGCTGCTGGTGCAGCCGCTCGGCGCTTTCGCTGGCGACCGGCCGGCGCAGGGTGCCGGCGAAATGCGGCTCGTCGGGCATCGGCCGGGCATGCAGCTGCTGCGCCCAGAAGGCCATCTCGCCGGGCCGGGCCAGGGTGAAGTCCAGGGGCGGCTCGTAGAGATGGGCGGTGGCGATCTGGGTCGCCCTGGCGACGCCATAGGCATCCACCCAGGAGGCCCAGAGCCAGTCCGGCAGGCTGATGGCGCCGGCCGGGGCCGTCGCCAGGAAATTCGCCCGGTCCTTGGCGATGCGGCGCAGGACGGCGTTCACCAGGCCCTTGTAGCCGGCCTCGCCGCCCCGGGTCGCCGCCAGGCCCACCATGGTGTCGACCACGGCATGGGCCGGGGTGCCGAGGAACAGCGATTGCGCGGCGCCCAGGCGCAGGATGTTGCGGATCGCCGCGGCCCGGGCCGGCAGGGGCTTTTCCAGGCACTGGCCAAGGGTGTGGTCGATCTGGCCCAGGTGCCGGAGCGTGACATTGACCAGCGCCCGGACGAACTGCCGGTCGCGGTGGCTGAGATCCTTCAGGTTGGGATGGGTCGCCAGGGCATCGTCAAGCGCCCGCCGGCGGCGCAGCACCCCTTCGATCACGTCGAGCGCCACGGCCCGGGCCGAAACCGGCGGCGGGGACGCGATCGGCTCGGCCGGCCCCGGTGTCACCGGGCCGGCGGCAGTTGCGCGGGCGGACATCATGGTCGGAGCTTATGCCAGATTGGTTAACGATTGTCCAATTTTTATAGCACTTTACGCGAATTTCTTAATGCGACGCGAAAACCCGGGCCCGCCGCCATCGGCGCGGCCGCTTTGGGCCGGGTGACGCCGGGGAGATCTTCCGGTCGAAGCGGGATCGTGCCGGCCGGCTGCCGGGGCCTAACCCCGGGGCGTTAATCCCAGGGCCCCTGCCGGCGCTTCACCGTCGCCGGTATCGGGCTGCGCCGGACGGAACCCGCCGCCGGCATCGCCCCGCCTTCACCCGCCATCTCGAGCAGCCGGGCGATCCGGTTCTCGACATTCGGATGGGTGGAGAACAGGCCGTCGGCGGCATGGGCATGCAGCGGGTTGACGATGAAGAGATGGGCGCTCGCCGGATTGGCCTCGGCCACCGGGTTGTCGATCGCCGCGGCGCCCTGGCTGATCTTGCGCAGGGCCGAGGCGAGGGCGCGCGGCATGCCGGAGATCTCGGCGCCGACCCGGTCGGCCTCGTATTCCCGGCTGCGCGAGATCGCCATCTGCACCAGCATGGCCGCCAGGGGGGCGAGGATCATCACCAGCAGGGCGCCCAGCCCGCCGAGCGGCGCATTGCGGTCGCGGCCGCCGCCAAGGCCGAGGAACATCAGCGAATTCGCCAGCATGCCGATGGCGCCGGCGAGGACGGCGGTGATCGTCATGGTCAGGCTGTCGCGGTTGCGCACATGGGCGAGCTCGTGGGCCATCACCCCGGCCAGCTCTTCCCGGCTGAGCAGCCGCAGGATCCCGGTGGTCGCGGCCACCGCGGCATGGGTGGGGTCGCGCCCGGTGGCAAAGGCATTCGGTTGGGGATTCTCCATCAGGTAGACCTTGGGCATGGGCAATCCCGCCCGCTGCGCCAGGTCGGCGACGATCTCGTTGAGCACCGTGCCCTCGACCGGTCGGGCGCCGTACATCCGCAGCACCAGCTGGTCGGAATACCAGTAGCTGGCGACGTTCATCACCCCGGCCACGACCAGGGCGAAGATCATCCCCTGCTGCCCGCCGATCAGGTAGCCGGCGGCCAGGAACAGGCCGGTCATCGCTGCCAGCAGCAGGGCGGTGCGTGCGTAACCCATCGGCATCCTTTCCTCACGCTCGATCGCCGGAGAGATGGTCCGGATCGCGGTAAAATCAAGCGCGGCGGCTTGAAGCCGGGCGGGGGCGCGCGTAGGCTCGGGTCCATGCCGAAGCCCGATCCAGCGCCGCCCGCCGCCACCGCCGATTCCCCGAGCGGAACCGTGCCGGAACCGGCTACCGCCACGCAAAAACCGGCAAAGCCGCCGGCGCGACCGGCCGAATTCGGCGGTCCCGCCGGCCCGGAGCCGACCCGCTACGGCGACTGGGAGCGCAACGGGCGCGTTAGCGATTTCTGAACCATGGGCAGGGTAACTACCTGTCGATGCGAGAAAAGCATGGCCTGTCACCGCTTC
>CAZKDH010000122.1:0-21156 GCA_964551505.1 uncultured Rhodospirillaceae bacterium | reverse complement strand
GATGCTCGACGGGCTCGGCTTCGCGGCGATGCGGGAGTTTCCGCTGCGCGCCCGCCGGCGCGCCGATATCGTCGCCCTGAATGCCGGCGGCGAGGTGATCATCGTCGAGATCAAGTCCGGACGGGCCGATTTCCAGTCCGACCGCAAGTGGCCGGAATACCTGGAGTTCTGCGATCGCTTCTTCTTCGCCGTCGCGCCGGATTTCCCGCGCGACATCCTGCCCCTGGATTGCGGGCTCATCGTCGCCGACGCCCATGGCGGCGCGGTGTTGCGGCCGGCACCCCAGGGCAAGCTGAACGGCAATCGCCGCCGCACACTGACGGTCGAAATCGCCCTGGCGGCGAGCCGGCGGCTGCATCGGACCCTGGATCCGGACTTCTAGGCGCCGATCGCCGCGTCGGCGCCGACCAGGCCGATCATCCAGTCGCGAAACCGCTGGATGCGGGGCTCCTCGGCGCGTTCCCTGCGGCAGACCAGGTACCAGCGCGCGGGCTGGCGCACCTCGATGGCGAAAGGCTGCACCAGGCGGCCGGTCTTCAGATCGGGCGTCACCAGGAAATGCGGTGCCAAGGCGATCCCCTGGCCCTCGATCGCCGCCTCGATCGCCAGCAGGTAGCTGTCGAACTTCGCCCCGGAGCGGCCCTTCAACTGCGGCACGCCGGCGGCGTCCAGCCAGACATTCCAGTCTTCCAGCGTGGTGTAGACCTGGAGCAGGGCGTGATTCACCAGGTCGGCGGGCTGGCGCAGCCCCATTCCCGCCTGGGCCACGCCCGGACTGCAGACCGGCGTCAGGCGGGCATCGAACAGATGCGTGTAGGCGAGATCGGTCTGGTTCGGATTGGCGGTGCAGATCATGCCGAGATCGGCCAGGGCCGGGTCGAATTCCCAATGGAAATCCCGGGTGTGGAAGCGCACCAGGATATCGGGATGGCGGGACTGGAAATCATGCAGCCGCGGGATCAGCCAGCGCACGGCGACGGTAACATAGACCTGGACCGTGAGGTCGCCGCCGGTCCCCGAGCGGCTGATCAGGGTCGTGCCCTGGTCGATCCGGTCGAAGGCGTCGCGGAGATAGGGGTAATACTGGGCGCCGGCTTCGGTGAGCTCGATGCCGCGGGCGACGCGGCGGAACAGCGGCACCTTGACCGCCTCTTCCAGGGCCGTGATCTGGTGGCTGATCGCCGACTGGGTGATCGAGAGCTCTTCCGCCGCGCGCCGGAAGCTGGAATGGCGGGCCGCCGCTTCGAAGGCCCGCAGGGCGGTCAGGGAGGGCAGGCTGCGCTTCAGCATGGCTCATCTCCGGGCAGGGCGGACTGTCGTCTCATTAGATGAATTTCATTCATGTATAAATGAATAACCATCCCTTGAGTAGAGGATATTCATAATCGGATAATTGAAAAAATTTGCTGCAGCAAGGGTAGATGTCATGAGCACAGTTCAGACCGAGCCGACGGCCTCCGAAACCCCCCGGCCGGATTCCGTCCGGCGCGGCGGACGCGAGGCGCGGCGTGCCGCGCGGGCGGCGCCGCTGCCGGAGAACCAGCAGCCGGTCCGCGCCGGCATGGAAGGCGGGCGCTATCTGCCGCTGTCGCCGGCCGACATCCAGAAGATCCATCACACCGCCCTCGACATCCTGGAGCAGATCGGCCTCGCGGATGCCATCCCGACCGGGATCGAGGCGATGACCAAGGCCGGCGCGAAGCTCACCGACAAGGGGCGCCTGCTGTTTCCGCGCGCCCTGGTCGAGGACACCCTGGCCAAGGCGGCGCGCAAGTTCCCGCTCCACGGCCAGGACCCGCGCCACGACATGGAGCCCTGGGGCAAGCGGGTCTATTTCGGCACCGCCGGGGCGGCGGTGAACATGGTCGATCCGGTCACTGGCGACTACCGGGAATCCACCACCAAGGATCTCTACGACATCGCCCGCATCGTCGACACGCTGGACCACATCCATTTCTATCAGCGTTCCGTGGTCTGCCGCGACCTCCCCGATCCGCTGGAAATGGATTTCAACACCTGCTACGCGGCCGTCATGGGCACCACCAAGCATGTCGGGTCGAGCTGGGTGCACCAGGACCACCTGAAAAAATCCCTGGAAATGCTGCACATGATCGCCGGCGGCGAGGACAAGTGGCGGGCGCGGCCTTTCGTCAGCCAGTCCAACTGCTTCGTCGTCCCGCCGCTGAAGTTCGCCCAGGATGCCTGCGGCTGCCTGGAAATGGCGGTGCATGCCGGCATGCCGGTGCTGCTGCTCTCGGCCGGCCAGGCGGGTGCCACCGCGCCGGCCGCCCTGGCCGGTGCGATCGCGCAGGAAGTCGCGGAATGCCTCGCCGGCCTGGTCTACGTGAATGCCCTGAAGCCCGGCGCGCCGGCGATCTTCGGCACCTGGTGCTTCGTCTCGGACCTGCGGACCGGGGCGATGTCGGGCGGCAGTCCGGAACAGGCCCTGCTTTCGGCCGCCTCGGCGCAGCTGGCCCAGTTCTACGATCTCACCGGCGGCACCGCCTCGGGAATGACCGACGCCAAGATGCCGGACGCGCAGTCCGGCTACGAGAAGGCCTACAACCACGCGCTGGTCGGCAATGCCGGCGCCAACCTGATCTATGAATCGGCCGGCATGCAGGCGAGCCTGCTCGGCTTCTCGCTGGAGAGCCTGCTGATCGACAACGACATCATCGGCGCCGCCCAGCGCACCATCAAGGGGATCGAGGTCACCGACGCATCCCTGTCATTCGAGACCATCAAGGATGTCTGCCTGAACGGCCCCGGCCACTACCTGGGTTCGGAACAGACCCTCAACCTGATGCAGTCGGAATACGTTTATCCGGGAATCGGCGACCGTTCCAACCCGAAGGACTGGGTGGAGCAGGGGCGACCCACCATCCTCGACCGGGCGATCAAGAAGACCAAGTCCATCCTGTCGCAGCATTATCCGCGGCATGTCTCGGACGAGGTCGACGATGCGATCCGCGGGAAGCTGCCGGTCCGCCTGCCGCGCGCGGCGATGCGCCCGGCCGCCTAGCCCGCAGCCACTTCAGGGAATCAGGGGAGAGTCATCATGACCGATCATGCCCGGGTCGTGATCATCGGCGGCGGCGCGGTCGGCGCCAGCGCGCTGTATCATCTGGCGAAGCTCGGCTGGACCGACGTGCTGCTGATCGACCGCGACGAGCTGAGCTCGGGTTCGACCTGGCATGCCGCCGGCAACGTGCCGAACTTCTCCACCAGCTGGAACATCATCAAGTTCCAGCGCTATTCCAGCAAGCTCTATGCCGGCCTCGGCGACGCCGTCGGCTATCCGATCAACTACCATGTCACCGGCTCGATCCGCCTGGCGCACAAGAAGGCACGGATGGAGGAATTCGCCCATGTCACCACCATGGCACGGGCCCAGGGCATCGACTTCGAGGTGATCGGCCCGAACGAGATCAAGTCGCGCTATCCGCTGATCGAGCTCGACGACATCATCGGCGGCCTGTGGGATCCCTTCGACGGCGACATCGATCCCTCGCAGCTGACCCAGGCATTGGCGAAGGGCGCCAAGGATCTCGGCGCCCGGATCCAGCGCTTCAATCCGGTGACGGCGATCCGGCAGCGCCCCGGCGGCGAATGGGATCTCACCACCAAGAACGGCATCGTCACCTGCGACGTGGTGATCAACGCCGCCGGCTATCGGGCCGGCGAAGTCGCCGCGATGGTCGGGCAGTACCTGCCGATCATCGCCATGCAGCACCAGTACCTGATCACCGAGATGATCCCCGAGGTCCAGGCGCTGAAGTCGAAGCTGCCCCTGCTGCGCGACCCCGACGTGTCCTATTACCTGCGCCAGGAGCGCGACGGCCTGATCCTCGGCCCCTATGAATGGAACTGCAAGGCGACCTGGTTCGACGGCATTCCCGAGGACTTCGCCTTCCAGCTCTATCCCGACGATCTCGACCGGCTGGAGACCTATATCGAACAGGCGGTCGCCCGCGTTCCGGTGCTCGGCAAGGTCGGCGTGCAGAAGGTGATCAACGGGCCGATTCCCTATTCGCCCGACGGCAATCCCTATATCGGCCCAGCGCACGGCCTGCGCAACTTCTTCAACTGCAATACCTTCAGCTTCGGCATCAGCCAGGCCGGCGGCGCCGGCAAGTCGATCGCCGAATACGTGGTCTACGGCGAGCCGGAATGGGATCTCTGGGGCTTCGACCAGCGCCGCTATACCGACTATGCCGACAAGCAGTATGTCGTCGACAAGGCGATCGAGCTCTACCAGAACGAATATGCCATCGGCTTTGCCAACGAAGAGCGCGAGGCCGGGCGGCCGCGCAAGACCACGGCGCTCTACGAGAAGCTGAAGGCCAAGGGTGCCATGTTCGGCGCCCGCGGCGGCTGGGAGCGCGCCGCCTGGTTCCCGCGCAATCCGGAGGAGGCCCGGCAGGAGCCGAGCTTCCACCGCACCAACTGGCACGCCGCGGTGGGCGAGGAGTGCAAGGCGGTGGCCGAGCGGGTCGGCATCATGGACCTCGGCGGCTTCTCCAAGTTCATGGTCTCCGGCCCCGGCGCCGAGGCATGGCTGGACGGCCTGGTCTGCGGCGCCCTGCCGAAGCCGGGCCGGGTGAGCCTGGCCTACTCGCTGACCGAGAAGGGATCGATCCTCTCGGAATTCACCGTCACCCGTCTTGCCGCCGACAGGTTCTATCTGCTGTCCGCCGGCTCGGCCCTGTGGCACGACGGCGACTGGCTCGCCGAGCGCCTGCCGCAGGACGGCTCGGTGACGCTGCAGGAGACCAGCGCCGCCGGCTCGTCGCTGGTGCTGGCCGGGCCGCGGTCGCGCGAGCTCCTTGCCAAGATCACCGATGCCGATCTTTCCAATGCCGCCTTTCCCTGGCCGAGCGCCCGGGAAATCACCGTCGCCGGCCGCAGCATCCTGGCGCTCCGCGTCAACTATGTCGGCGAGCTCGGCTGGGAACTGCACGTGCCGATGGCGGACCTGGTCGGCGTCTACGACGCGATCTGGGCGGCCGGCCAGGAGTTCCAGATCCGCGACTTCGGCATGTATGCGATGGACAGCCTGCGCCTGGAGAAGGGCTACCGTTCCTGGAAGCAGGACATCACCTACGAATACACGCCCTACGACGCCGCGCTGGAGCGCTTCGTGAAGCCGGAGAAGGGTGCGTTCATCGGCCGTGAAGCCCTGCTGAAGCGCAAGGCGGCAGGGGCCAAGGAACGCTTCGTGCCGCTGATCGTCGATGCCGATACCGCCGACGCGCCGACCTGCTCCATCGTCTTCAAGGACGGGCAGAAGGTGGGGATCGTCGGCTCCGGCGGCTGGGGCCACCGCATCCAGAAGAGCATCGCGCTCGCCTATGTGCGCCTCGACCTGGCGGCGGTCGGCACCCGGCTCGAGGTCGAAATCCTGGGCAAGCGCTACCCGGCGGTGGTGGCGAGCGAACCGATCTACGATCCGAAGAACGAGCGGTTGAAGGCATGACACTCCCCAGCAAGGCCCGCGTGGTCATCATCGGCGGCGGCATCGTCGGCTGCTCCATCGCCTATCATCTCGGCAAGCTCGGCTGGTCCGACGTGGTGCTGCTGGAGCGCAAGAAACTGACCAGCGGCACGACCTGGCACGCCGCCGGCCTGGTGCGCGCCTCGCTCTACACCGAGAACCTCACCAAGCTGGCGAAATACACCGTCGATCTCTACACCGGCCTGGAACAGGAGACCGGCCAGGCGACCGGCTTCGTCCAGCCCGGCAGCCTTTCGATCGCCACCAACGAGGAGCGGCTGGAGGAACTGCTGCGCGGCATGGACATGCTGCATGCCTTCGACGTGCCGGCGGAGCGGATCACGGCCGCGCAGGCGCAGGAGAAATGGCCGCTGATGAACGTCGACGACGTGGTCGGCGCGGTCTTCTACCCGAAGGACGGCAAGTGCAATCCGGCGGATACCTGCATGGCGCTGGCGCGCGGCGCCCGCATGCGGGGCGTGAAGATCCTCGAAGATACCAAGGTCGAGGAGATCCTGGTGGAGAACGGCCGCGCCGCCGGCGTCCGCACCGACCGGGGCACGATCCGGGCGGACGTCGTCGTCTGTGCCGCCGGCATGTGGTCGCGCGAGATCGGCGCCAAGCTCGGCGTCAACATCCCGCTGCATGCCTGTGAGCATTTCTACATCGTCAGCGAGCCGATGGAGGGCATGACCGCGAACCTGCCGGTGATGCGCGATATGGATGCCTGCGCCTATTACAAGGAGGATGCCGGCAAGCTGCTGCTCGGCGCCTTCGAGCCCAAGGCCAAGCCCTGGGGCATGGACGGCATCCGCGACGATTTCTGCTTCGACGAGCTGCCGGAGGACTTCGATCACTTCCAGCCGATCCTGGAGGGCGCCATCCACCGCCTGCCCAGCCTGGAGAAGGTCGGCATCCGCAAGTTCTTCAACGGGCCGGAGAGCTTCACCGCCGACCAGCGCTACATCCTCGGGCCGGCCCCGGAGCTGGAGAACTTCTTCGTCGCCGCCGGGTTCAACTCGATCGGCATCCAGTCCGGCGGCGGCGCCGGCATGGCGCTGGCGCACTGGATCGTCAACGGCGAGCCGCCCTTCGACCTCTGGGACGTCGACATCCGCCGCCTGATGCCGCACATGAGCCGCAAGAGCTTCCTGGTGCCGCGGGTCTCCGAGGCGCTCGGCCTGCTCTATGCCATGCATTGGCCCTATCGCCAGTTCGAATCCTCGCGCGACATCCGCCTGACGCCGTTCTACGACGACTGGAAGGCGCGCGGCGCCTGCTTCGGCGAGGTCGCCGGCTGGGAACGGCCGAACTGGTATGCGCCGAAGGGCGTCGAGGCGAAATACCGCTACAGCTACAAGCGGCAGAACTGGTTCGAGCATTGCGCCGCCGAGTGCCGCAACACCCGCGAGGCGGTCGGCATCCTCGATCTCTCGACCTTCGCGAAATTCCTGGTCGTCGGCACCGATGCCGAATCCGAGCTGCAGCGCATCTGCACCGCCAATGTCGCCGCCACCGGCCGCGCCCACTACACCCAGTGGCTGAACGACCGGGGCGGCATCGAGGCCGACCTGACGGTGACCAAGCTGGCCGACAACCGCTTCATGGTGGTGACCGCAGCCGCGACCTCGGTGCGCGACTGGCACTACCTGAAGGCGGCGATGCGGCCCGGCGCCGCCGTCGATCTCGTCGACGTGACCACGACCTTCGGCACGCTCGGCATCATGGGGCCGCAGAGCCGCACGCTGCTGCAGCGGCTGACCGACGCCGACCTGTCGAATGAAGGTTTTCCCTTCGGCAGCGCCCGGGAGATCGTCATCGGCGCCGCCAAGGTATTGGCACAGCGCATCTCCTATGTCGGCGAGCTGGGCTGGGAACTGTACATCCCGGCGGAATTCTCCCGCGGCGTGCTGCGGCTGATCCTCGATGCCGGGGCCGATCTCGGCGTCCGGCCGACCGGCATGCATGCGATGGATTCCATGCGCATCGAGAAGGCCTTCCGCCATTGGGGACACGACATCGGCACCCATGACACGATTCTCGAGGCCGGCCTCGGCTTCACCTGCGATCTCGGCAAGGAATTCATCGGCAAGGCGGCGGTCCTGAAGCAGAAGGCAGCCAACAAGCTGGAGCGGCGCATGGTGCAGTTCGCGCTGCAGGACCCGGCGCTGCTGCTCTACCACAATGAGCCGATCTACCGGAACGGCGAGCGGGTCGGGCTGGTCACCTCGGCGAATTACGGGCACACCCTCGGCGCCGCCATCGGCATGGGATATGTGGCCGATGCCGCCGGCGTCGACGCTGCCTTCATCGCCGAGGGGCGCTTCGAGATCGGCGTCGCCGGCGTGCGGCACGCGGCGCGGGCCAGCCTGCGGCCGATGCACGATCCAAGCGGCGCGCGGATGAAGGCCTAGAGGGGATCGGCCGCGGTCAACGCGCCGTCGGCCCCGGTCGGACCGGGTTCAGCGCGCGGTCCGCAGCTGGCGCTGGACGGCTTCCACCAGCCGGGCGCGGTTGAGCGGCTTGAAGATGATGTCGTCGGCACCCGCGTCCCTGGCCAGGGCGGATTCCCCCGGCGAGTCCTTGCCGGTCTGGATGATGATGCCCGGCCGCCGGGTCCAGGCCATCGCGCGCAGCCGGCGGGCGACTTCGTAGCCGTCGAGATCGGGCATGCCGACATCGAGCAGGATCAAATCCGGCTGCACTTCCTGCGCCTTGTCCAGGGTCGCCTTGCCTGTATGGGCGACGAACAGGCTGCGGAAACCCGACCGCTCGAGCATCGCCCGGATCAGGTCGACGATCAGCTCGGAATCGTCCGCGATCAGGATACGCGCCGCCTGGTCGTCCTCGCCCATCGCCGGAAAAATCCCTGATTGGCCGCAGCGTCATGATATCCGAGAATGGCCGCGCACGGAAAGCGGATCCGCGGCCGGTCGCCACCGTCCCAATTGCCGCGGGCCCAGTTCCTGCCGGCCCAGCTCCCGCAAGCCCTGTCTCGGCGGAAGCGATTTGTGTAGTCTGGAAACCGGCGGGTGAGGATCGGCAGGCGCATGTCGGGTGAGTTGGGTCGATACTGGTGGCGTGCCTTCTGGGGGCGGATCTCGCGGCGCGATCAAGCGCTGGCCGATGTCGCCGGCATGGCCGACGCCGCGGTCCTGGGGACCGGTGCCGCCGCCGGATCGGCGCCCTGGACGATGCTGCCGGGCCGGATCGACCCCGCTTCGCCGCTCGATGCGCTGGACTATCTTTCCCTGGATACCGAGACCACCGGCCTCGATCCGGCCCGCGATTCGATCGTCTCGGTCGGCACCGTGCCGATCGTCGGCGGCCGGGTCGATCGGGCCGGCGGGATCGAGATGCTGGTCAATCCGGGTTGTCCGATTCCGCCGGTGGTGGTGGCCATCCACGGCATCGGCGACGCGGCGGTGGCCGATGCACCCGCCTTTGCCGGCGTGGTCGATCGCCTGCTCGAGCATCTGCAGGGCCAGGTCACGCTCGGCCATCACATCGGCTTCGACTTCGCGATGCTCCGCCGCCAGACCGAAGCGGCCGGCCGGCGCTGGACGGATCTGCCGGCGCTGGACACGATGCTGCTGGCGGCGGTCGTCTGGCCCCACCTGCACGATCTCAGCCTCGATGCCCTGGCGGGCCAGCTGGAGATCGAAACCGCCGGCCGGCACAGCGCCTGCGGCGACGCGGCGATCACCGCCGAGGTGTTCCTGCATCTGATACCGAAGCTGCGCGGCCGCGGGATCGGCACTTTGGGGGCAGCACTCGCCGCCCAGGAGCTGGCGCGCCAGGCCCTGCTGCTGAAGCTCAGGGCGCGGCGCTGGGGGTGGCGATGGATTTGACCGCCCTCGCCCGGATCGACCCCTATCCCTATCAGCACCGCCTGGCCGAGGTGATGACCGCGCCGGCGATCATCGACCGCGCGGCGACGGTGGCCGCCGTCGCCCAGGCGATGCAGGCGAAACAGGCCGGCGCCGCGGTGATCGTCGATCCCCAGGGGCGCCCCCTCGGCATCCTGACGGAGCGCGATCTGGTCGGCCTCCTGGCGGTGCACGGCCCGGCCGCCGCCGGCCTCTCCGCCGCGGCGGTGATGTCGCATCCCGTCGTCACCCTGCCACCGGAGGCCCTGCTCTATGTCGCCCTGGCCCGGATGCAGCGCCTGGGCATCCGCAATCTGGTGGTTGCCGATCCCCTGGATGGCCGCGCCGTCGGCCAGATCAGCAGCCGCGGCCTGCTGGCGCTGCGCGCCCAGACCGCGGCCACCCTGGCGGAAGAAGTGCTGGAGGCCCCGGACGGCGCCGCCATGCTGGCGGTGCAGCGGCGCCTGCCCAAGCTGGCCCAGGCCCTCCTCGCCGAGAGCGTCGGCGCCCGCCAGGTCGCCGCGGTGATCAGCGCCATCACCTGCGACATGTCGGCCCGGGCGGCGGTCCTGGCCGAACGGGCGATGCTGGCCGAGGGCTGGGGGCCAGCTCCGGCGGATTGGTGCTTCCTTGTCCTTGGTTCGGGCGGGCGGGGCGAGGCGCTGCTGGCGCCGGACCAGGACAATGCCCTGGTCCATGCCGGCGCCGAGGACGACAGCCCCTGGTTCGCCGAGCTCGGCCGGCGGGCGGCCGACCTGCTGAATGCCGCCGGCATTCCCTATTGCGCCGGCGGCGTCATGGCGATGAACCGGGAGTGCCGGCACAGCCTGGACGGCTGGCGGGCGCGGCTCGATCTCTGGATCGAGGATCCGGCGCCGGAGGCCCTGCTCAATGCCGACATCTTCTACGACTTCCAGCCGGTGCATGGCGACGTCGCCCTGGCGGCGCAGCTCCGCGCCCATGCCACCGAGGTCGGCCGCTCGACCCTGCTCCAGCATCTGCTGGTGAAGTCGATCCGCGACAAGGGCACCGCCCTCAACATCTTCGGCGGCTTCCGGCAGAAGCGCGGCCGGGTGGACCTGAAGAAGGGCGGCCTGCTGCCGATCGTCGCCGGCGCCCGGGTGATGGCGCTGAAGCTCGGCATCGCGGCGACCTCCACCGGCGCCCGCTGGGCCGCCGCCGCCGAGGCCCGGCTGATCTCCGCCGAGGACCATGCCCGGATCGAGGATGCCCACGAGATGCTGCTGGGCCTGATCCTGGTGCAGCAGATCGAGGACCTGGCCGCCGGCCGGGCGCCCGGCAGCACCGTCGAGCTCAACAAGCTGCTCGGCCTCGACCGCGACCGGCTGAAACAGGCGCTGAAATGCGTCGGCCAGATCGACCTGATCCTGGGTGTCGCGCTCGACGGCTAGGAGGGCGTCGGCTTTTCCGCTGCTCTCGACCGGATTCGGCATTTCATCGCTCTGCCGGCGGCGATGCAGGCCCTTCCCATCGGTTCGCCGAACCGCCAATCTGCGGCATCGCCCTCAAGCCCAGGTGCCGACAGATGACCCAGTCGCATTCGACCAACGAAATCGAGGATCTGGTCAACCAGATCACCGCGCTCAGCAAGGAAGACCACGCGCTGCTGCAGAAGCTGCGGTCGAAGCGGACGGCGCGGGCGCCGAAGGACGGGGGCGGATTCACCCTGGGGCAGCGGGTTGCGGACCGGATCGCCGCCGTCGTCGGCTCATGGCGCTTCGTCATCATCCAGTCCGTCATCCTCGTCGGCTGGATCATCGTCAATGCCGTGGCCTGGGGCGAGCGCTGGGATCCCTATCCCTTCATCCTCCTCAACCTCATGCTGTCCTTCCAGGCCGCCTATACCGCACCGGTCATCCTGATGAGCCAGAACCGCCAGGCGGAGATCGATCGCCAGACGCAGATCAACGACTACGAGATCAACCTGAAGGCGGAGCTCGAGATCGAACTCCTGCACCACAAGATGGATCTGCTGCGCACGCGCGAGATCGAGCGGCTGACCCATATCATCGAGGAACTGTCCGAGCGCCTGCCGAAGACGCGTGCGTGAGACCGCGGGATCGGACGGGATTGCGGCAAATTTTGCCGGCATTTTAGCGATCTCCGGAGCGGACCAAGGGCGTGACGCGGATCACTGAATCGTCCGCGGCCGCTGCGGTCCGGGACGCGAAAAGGCCCGCTGGCGGCGGCGCAAATGCCCGGAACATGCCGCATTTCCGCCGTCTTCTGCGCCCGGAAAAAACATCATCCCGCGCTAATCAGCTGTTAATCAGACTCGCGTAAGGTTCTCGCTAGCTGGCTTGGGCGTGATTGCCGTCACTTCGGTCCGCGGTTGAAGTGACCTAGATTTCGGCCAGGCCAGCCAGCCGGACCCGGCAGTCCACAAGACGCCGCACGGGCTGGGGCCGGAACACAGGACGAGAAGAGATACCGCCATGACCGATACGATCAGCACGATAATCGCCCGCTCCGCCTTGGCCGTCTTGGTGGTCTGGTTCTTCGTCCTGGCCGGCGCCGGCAGCTGACGCGCCGCCGCCGAACCGGCGACGGGGCGCGCCCCGGCACGTGCCACGAGGTAAGCATTGAGGGATGCAATGACTACCGACTTCCGACTGAAGCTCATGATCGCGGCGCAGGTGACGCTGTGGCTCGGGCTGGTCTGGCTCCTGGCGACCTCCGACCTTCTGGGATGAACTTCGGCCCTCCCCCGACTAGCGTTTAAGCGACGGTTTGGCGGCATTGGATGCCGCTGGCTGGGGTTTTGCCAGCGGATCGGCCGTGTTAGCTTCGGCCCATGGTCGCCCCGACGCCCGCGGACGTGCTCGTTCACGAGATCGACAGGGAGCGGATCCCCGCGGATCCGCTGCTCTGGGTCTCGGCCTTTGCCGATTGCCGCGGTCTGGTCTTCCTGGACAGCGCCCTGCGTCAGCCCGGTCTCGGGCGGTATTCCTTCATCGCCGCCGATCCCTTCCACATAGTCGCCGCCAAGGGCGCGGCAACGACGCTGGACGGCGTCGCCGCTGCGGGCTCGCCTTTCGATGCCCTGGACGCGCTCCTCGCCCGCTATCCGGTGGCGCACCGGCCCGACCTGCCGCCCTTCCAGACCGGCGCTGCCGGCTATTTCGGCTATGACCTTCGGCATCATCTCGAGGTCCTGCCGCCGCACCGCTCCGACGACCTGCCGTTTCCCGACATGCTGCTCGGGCTCTATGACGTGGTGGTCGCGATCGACCACCTCGCCGATCGGGCCTTCGTGATGTCGAGCGGCCATCCGGAAGCCGACCCGGCGGCGCGGCAGGCCCGGGCCCGGGCCCGCTGCGACTGGGCCCTCGAAAAACTCCGGTCCGCGGCACCCGCCGCCGGCGCCACCGGCTGGGCCATCGCCGCGCGGCCCGATCTCGACGGCGGCACTTACAAGGCGATGGTGCGTCGGACCATCGACTATATCGAGGCGGGCGACATCTATCAGGCCAACATCACCCAGCGCTTCCGCGCCAGGCTCGGCGCCGATTTCGATCGCCTGGCGCTGTACGATGCGCTGCGCCGGCGCAACCCCGCGACCTTCGCGGCCTATCTCGATTTCGGCGACGTCGCCCTGCTGTCGTCGTCGCCGGAGCGCTTCCTGAAGATCGCCGGCCGTGCGGTCGAGACGCGGCCGATCAAGGGCACCCGGCCTCGCGGCCGCAGCCGTGCCGAGGACCAGGCCCTGGCCGCGGAACTCATGGCCAGCGAGAAGGACCGGGCCGAGAACCTGATGATCGTCGACCTGCTGCGCAACGACCTGAGCCGGGTCTGCGAGATCGGCTCGGTGAAGGCGCCGGTCCTGTTCGGGCTGGAATCCTTCGCGACCGTGCATCATCTGGTCTCGGTGGTCACCGGCCGGCTGCAGGCCGGCAAGACCGGCGTCGACCTGCTGCGGGCGGCCTTTCCCGGCGGCTCGGTCACCGGCGCCCCGAAGATCCGCGCCATGGAAATCATCGCCGAACTGGAACCGACGGCGCGCGGGCCCTATTGCGGCGCCATCGGCTATCTCTCGGCGGACGGCGCCATGGATACCAACATCGTCATCCGCAGCTACTGCATCCTGAAGGACGAGATCTCGTTCCAGGTCGGCGGCGGCATGGTGGCGGACAGCGATCCCCAGGCCGAGCTCGACGAGAGTCTCGCCAAGGCCAAGGCGCTGATCGAGACCCTGGCCCAGGGGCCGCAATTCACCGACCTCCAGCTCTGGAATTCCGGCAAGGGGTCGGCCGCATGACCGCCCGCCGATGATCTATCTTGACGGGGCGTTGATCCCGCGCGACCAGGCCAGGATCGATGTCGCCGACCGCGGGCTGCTGCTCGGCGACGGCCTGTTCGAAACCCTGCGCGCCTATGACGGGCATCCCTTCCGCCTCGCCGATCACTTGCAGCGCCTCGGCCGCGCCGCTGCCGAGCTCGGGATTCCCCTGCCGGCCGACATGCCGGATCTTGCCGGCGCGGTGGACGCCGTGCTGGACGCGAACCGCCTGCTGCAGGGCGATGCCGCTCTGCGCATCACCCTGACCCGCGGCGTCGGGCAGCGCGGGCTGCTGCCGCCGGCGGATCCCGCGCCCACCTTGATGATCGCCGCCACCGCCTATCATCCGCCGGCCGCCGCGGCGATGTCCGCCGTCGTCGTCTCGATCCGGCGCAACGAGGGGTCGCCGCTGTCGCGGCTGAAATCCCTGAACTATCTCGATAATGTTCTGGCGGCCCGCGACGCCGCCGCCCAGGGCGCCGACGAGGCGATCATGCTGAACAACCGCGGCGATGCGGTATGCGGTGCCCGCAGCAATCTCTTCGCGCTGGTCGAGGATATCCTGGTAACGCCGCCGCTGGCCGATGGCGCGCTCGGCGGCATCACGCGGCATCTGGTGCTCGAGATTGCCCGCGATCTCGGCCTGCCGGCGGCGGAACGCTCGCTGCTGCCGGGAGATCTCGATCGCGCCCGCGAGGTCTTCCTCACCAACAGCCTGCTGGAAATCATGCCGGTCGGGCGACTTGGCCGGCGCGATCTTCCCGAGCGGCACGTCGCCGCCAGGATTAAGGAACATTACCGGCTGCTCATCAACCCGATGTGATGCGGGCCGGCGGGAACCTCCGCCCATCTCCAGCATTGGTCGTCGAGTCCGGAACAAGCCGTCCGGACCGACTGCCGCGGATGAACAACCAGGAGATGGGACATGAAGACTCTGGCAATCGCTGCGACCGTTTCGCTGCTCGCTCTGGGCGCCTGTGGCACCAGCACCACCGATCGTGCGCTCTCCGGTGCCGGCATCGGCGCCGCGACCGGTGCCGTCGGCGGCGCCCTGCTCGGCAGCCCGGGGACCGGCGCGCTGATCGGTGGCGCGGCGGGTGCCGCGGTCGGCGGTCTCACCGACAAGGACAAGATCAATCTCGGCAAGCCCTGGTGGCGCTAGCCTGCCGGATCGGAATTCATCGAGCCTTGGCGACGGCTGGCCGGAGACGCGGCCAGCCGTTTCCGTCTGAAGCGGGGCGCCCATCCGTCGCGCCGCCGCTGCATTCTTCCGCCCACCCGATTCCGCTAGAGTGGGCCGGCGATCACTCGAGTCGGAGCCGCCGCCCGCGCCATGGCTGATTTCTATCTTCCGGTCGTCGCTGCCGAAGATTACGACACCTTCCGCCGCCTGCTGCGCCCGCATCTTCCCGCCACCTATCAGGAATGGAGCTATCTGCATTTCATGCAGACGGCCGAACTGAACGGGCAGGGGCATACGGTGACCAAGGTGAAGATCGACCCGCTGGAATTCGCCCGCTATCTGCGGCGGCCCGGGATCGGCGCCGACGGCGAGAGCCTGGACCGCTACGCGATGGAGAAGGGCGGCAAGGGGGCGACGTGATCCGTCCTGCGGTTCCGGCCTGGGGTTCCGCCGGGGGATGGAGGGCCTGTCTTGCGGTCTGCCGGCCGATGTGGCGGCGGTTTTCCAAAGGGAACCAGGGCTTGCGGAAGAGTATGGCAGCGGCTGCAGGGGCATGGCGGTCTCGCGGCAAGAGATAGATATATACGCATAATACGGTATATTTGCCTATTCGTCCAGCGGAATATTCCATCTTTGTTCTCTGCCCTTGACTCTGGGCCGCCAGAGAACAAACAATGAACTATGAACCAGGTCATTGCCCTCGCCCCCGCCCGGCCGACACGTGAAAATCCCCCGGGATTCGCGGAAAACCGGCTCAAGTCGGCGCTTTCCGACAGCCTCCGGGCCCGGATCGGGGCGCTGGAACGCCGCTCGGCGGAGAAGGCGGGACGGCGGGGAAACGCCGGACAGCTGATCCTGGGCCTGCCGGCGATCGATACGCATCTGCCGGCAACCGGCCTGACGCGCGCCGCGCTGCACGAGATCGCCGGGACGGGGGTGGACCGGGAACAGGCCGCTGCCGCCGCGGCCTTCGCCGGGCTGTGGCTGGCGCGCCTGCCGGCCGCGGCGCCGGTGCTCTGGATCCTCCGCGCCGCCGGCAGCGCCGGCATCGACCTCCACGCCCATGGCCTGCGGCACCAGGGGCTTGATCCCGGGCGCCTGGTCCTGGTCGCGGTCCGGCGCAACGAGGAGGTGCTCTGGGCGATGGAGGAGGGGCTGAAGGCCAGGCGCCTGGGTGCCGTGATCGGCGAGATCGGCAAGCTCGATCTCACCGCCAGCCGCCGCCTGCAGCTCGCGGCGGAGGCGAGCGGCGTCATGGCGATCGCCCTGCGCCGCTGGCGGCTGGCGCGCGAGGCGGAGCGCGAATCCGCCCAGCCGATCGCCGCCGCCACCCGCTGGCGGATCGCGGCCCTGCCGGCGGCACCGGCGGCGGAACCTGGCCTGGGCGCGCGGCGCTGGCGGGCGGAACTCTGGCGCTGCCGCGGCGCCAAACCCGGTGAATGGCTGGTGGAGGTGAAGAATGGACCGGATGGACGCTCCTTTGGCCCGGCACATGCCGCGGCGTTTCCTGTCGATCTGGCTCCGCCATTGGGCGACGGATCGCTGGCAGCGGCTGCAGGCGGCGAAAAGAACCGGCGCGCCGGCTGACCGCCCTCCGCCTGCGGAACGCCCGCTGGTCCTGGCCGAGACGATCGGCAACCGCCGCCGCATCCTGGCCGCCGACCGCCGGGCGCTGGACCTCGGCCTGGCGCCGGGCCTGGCCGTGGCCGATGCCCAGGCGCGGGTGCCGGATGTGCGGGTGGTGCCGGCGGATTGCGACGGCGATGCCGCGGCCCTGCGCCGGCTCGCCGAATGGGCGACGCGGTTCTCGCCGCATGCGGCGCCGGTGCCGCCGGACGGGCTGCTGATCGACATCACCGGCTGCGCCCATCTCTGGGGCGGCGAGGCGAAGCTGCTGGACGACGCCCTCGGCCGGCTGCGGCGCCAGGGCCTCAGCGTCTCCGGCGCCATCGCCGGCACCATCGGCGGCGCCTGGGCCGGCGCCCGGTTCGCCGCCGGCGATCCGCGCGGCGCCACCGTCATCCCGACCGGGGCGGTCGCCGCCGCTCTGGACGGCCTGCCGGTCCAGGCGCTGCGCATCGACGATGCGACGGCGGCGACCCTGCAGCGCCTGGGGCTGAAGCGGATCGGCGCGCTCTATCCGCTGCCCCGCGCCAGCCTCGCCCGGCGCTTCGGGCCGCTGCTGCTGAAGCGGCTGGACCAGGCGCTGGGCTACGAAAGCGAAAGCCTGTCGCCGCAAGCCCCCGTGCCGGAGCGGCGCGTCAGCCTGAACTTCGCCGAGCCGATCGCCGCGCCGGACTCCATCCACCGCGCCGCCGAACTGCTGGTCGAGCGGCTGATGCCGGAGCTGGCGGCGCATCAGCTGGGCGCCCGGCGGCTCAGCCTGCGGGCCTACCGCCTGGACAACACGGTGCAGACCGTCGCCATCGGCACGGCGCGGGCCAGCGCCGATGCGGCGCATATCGGGCGCCTGCTGCGCGAGAAGCTGGGGGCCATCGATCCCGGCCTCGGCATCGAGTTCATCAGCCTCGCGGCCGAGGCGACCGAGCGGATCGGCGCCGTGCAAGGCGCCTTCGATGCCGAGGATGCGGCGGCGATTTCCGCGGCGGATCTGGCGCCGCTGCTGGACCGGCTGGCCAATCGCCTGGGCCCGGGCAACGTGGTGCGGCCGCGGCCGGTGGAAAGCCACATCCCCGAACGGGCGGTCGACTGGGTGCCGCCGCTGGATGCCGGCCCACCGAATTCCTGGCCACCGAATTCTTGGCCGCAGGCGGATGGGCCGCAGGCAAGGCCGCGGCCCATCCGCCTGCTGCCGCATCCCGAGCCGATCGAGGCCATGGCGCCGGTCCCGGACGATCCGCCGCTCTCCTTCCGCTGGCGGCATGTGCTGCACCGGGTGCGCCGGGCCGAGGGACCGGAGCGCATCGCGCCGGAATGGTGGCGGGTGGAGGACGACGGCGCCGAGACCCGCGACTACTACCGGGTGGAGGACGAAAGCGGCGGGCGCTACTGGCTCTACCGCGCGGGGCTCTATCAGGCGCAATCCCGCCAGATGGAATCCCGCGAGGCCGGCCGGGCGCCGCGCTGGTTCCTGCACGGGATCTTCGGCTGATGGCCTATGTCGAGCTCGCCGCCCGCAGCAACTACAGCTTCCTGGAGGGAGTCTCGCATCCCCAGGAACTGGCGCTGACCGCGGCGGCGCTCGGCCATGCGGCGCTCGCTGTCGCCGACCGCAATTCCCTGGCCGGCATCGTCCGCGCCCATAAAGGCTGCGGCGAGGCGGGGATCCGCCATATCGTCGCGGCCCGGCTGGAATTCCGCGACGGCCGCAGGCTCCTGGCCTATCCCACCGACCGCGCCGCCTATGGCCGCCTCTGCGAACTGCTGACCCTGGGCCGGGGCCGGGCGCCGAAGGGCGAATGCCATCTCGATTATGCCGACCTTCTCGCCCACAAGGCCGGCCAGATCGTCGTCGCCCTGCCGCCGGACGCGGATGACGGCGACGGGTTCGCGGATTTCCTCGCCGGCCTGAAGGCCGATTTCCCGCGCAGCGGCTATCTCGCCCTCGCTCATCTCTATCGCGGCGACGATGCGCTGCGCCTGCACCGCCTGCACTCCCTGGCCGACCGCCTCGGCCTGCCGACGGTCGCGGTCAACGACGTGCGCTATCACGTGCCGGCGCGCCGGGCGCTCGCCGACGTGCTGACCTGCGTCCTGCACCATTGCACCATCGATGCCGCCGGCCATCGCCTGCTCGCCAATGCCGAGCGGCACTTGAAGCCGGAAGCCGAGATGCGGCGGCTGTTCCGCGGCCATGCGGCGGCGGTGGACCGCACGCTGGAGATCGCCGAGCGCTGCCGGTTCTCCCTGAGCGAGCTCAAATACGAGTATCCCGAGGAGGTCGTCGGCCCGGATGAAACGCCGCAGCAGAGTCTCGCCCGCCTGGCCTGGGCCGGCGCCGCCTGGCGCTATCCGGACGGCCTGCCGGCGAAGATCCGGCGGCAGATCGTGCACGAACTGGCGCTGATCGAGCGGCTGGATTACGCGCCCTATTTCCTGACGGTGCACGACATCGTCCGCTTCGCGCGCTAACAGCGGATCCTGCATCAGGGACGCGGCTCGGCGGCCAATTCCGCGGTCTGCTACTGCCTCGGCGTCACCGCGGTCGATCCCACCAAGGCCGATCTGCTGTTCGAGCGCTTCATCAGCGAGGCGCGGCGCGAGCCGCCGGACATCGATATCGATTTCGAGCACGAGCGGCGCGAGGAGGTGATGCAATACATCTACCGGAAATACGGCCGCCATCGCGCCGGCCTGACCGCGACGGTGATCTGCTATCGCGCCCGCGGCGCCCTGCGCGACGTCGGCAAGGCCATGGGCCTGTCCACCGACGTGCTGGAGGCGCTGACCAAGACCATCTGGGGCTGGTCGAGCGAGGGGCTGAGCGCGCATCAGGTGCGCGAGGCCGGCTTCGATCCGGCCGACCGCCGGCTGATGACGACCCTGGAGCTCGCCGGCGAGCTCATCGGCTTTCCCCGGCACCTGTCGCAGCATGTCGGCGGTTTCGTCATCTCGCGCGGCCCGCTGTCGTCGCTGGTGCCGATCGAGAACGCGGCGATGCCGGACCGCACCGTCATCCAGTGGGACAAGGACGACCTCGACGTCCTGGGCATGATCAAGGTCGACATCCTGGCGCTCGGCATGCTCACCTGCATCCGCAAGGCCTTCCATCTGATCGCCGCGCATTACCGCAGGACCTACGACCTGGCGACGCTGCCGCAGGACGACCCCGCGGTCTACGAGATGCTGTGCCGGGCGGATTCGGTCGGCGTCTTCCAGGTGGAGAGCCGGGCGCAGATGAGCATGCTGCCGCGCCTGAAGCCGCGCACCTACTACGACCTGGTCATCGAGGTGGCGATCGTGCGCCCCGGCCCGATCCAGGGCGACATGGTGCATCCCTATCTGCGCCGCCGCGACGGCCGCGAGCATGTGGAATATCCCAGCCAGGCGCTGCGCGACGTCCTGCAGAAGACCCTCGGCGTGCCGCTGTTCCAGGAACAGGCGATGCAGATCGCCATCGTCGGCGCCGGCTTCACCCCCGACGAGGCCGACGGCCTGCGGCGGGCGATGGCAACCTTCAAGAAGACCGGCGATATCCACCGGTACCGCGACAAGCTGATCGCCGGCATGGTGGCGCGCGGCTACGACCGCGGTTTCGCCGAGCGCTGCTACAGCCAGATCGAGGGCTTCGGCAATTACGGCTTTCCGGAATCCCATGCCGCCAGCTTCGCGCTGCTGGTCTATGTCTCGGCCTGGATCAAGCACTACTACCCGGCGGTCTTCGCCGCGGCACTGCTGAACAGCCAGCCGATGGGCTTCTACCAGCCGGCACAGCTGATCCGCGACGCCGCCGAGCACGGCGTCGAGCTGCGGCCGGTCGACGTCAATTTCAGCGCCTGGGACAACACGCTGGAGGCGGCCGACGATCCGCGGGCCGGTGGCGGCAGATACGCCCTGCGCCTGGGCTTCCGCCAGGCGAGGGGGCTGAGCGAGGCCGAGATGTTGCTGCTGGTCGACCGGCGCGGCGGCGGCTATGCGAGCTGCCACGACCTGTGGCGCCGCAGCGGCCTGGGGACCGCGGCGCTGGCGCGTCTCGCCGAGGCGGACGCCTTCCGCTCGCTGGGCCTCGACCGGCGGCAGTCGCTCTGGGCGGTGAAGGCGCTGGACGCGACGAAGCCCAGCGCGGCCGCGGTCTTGCCGCTATTCGCCGATCTCGTACCGGCGGAAGACCGTGTCGCGCTTCCGGAAATGCCGCTCGCCCAGCATGTGGTCGAGGACTACCAGACCCTGCGGCTGTCGCTGAAGCGCCACCCGGTCGCCTTCCTGCGCGACCGGCTGGCCGGCCTGGGCGTCACGCCCTGCGCCGGCCTCGCGGCGCTGCGGACCGGCCGCCGGGTCTTCGTCGCCGGCCTGGTCCTGGTGCGCCAGCGGCCGGGCAGCGCCAGCGGCGTCATCTTCATGACCCTGGAGGACGAGGCCGGAATCGCCAATGTCGTCGTCTGGCCGAAGGTCTTCGAGGCTGACCGGCGCATCGTCATGTCGGCATCGCTGATCGGCTGCCACGGCCGCCTGCAGGTCGAGGGGCGCCCGCCGCATCAGGTCATCCATGTGGTCGCCGAGCGCCTGCTCGATCTCACCTCCCTGCTGCGCACCCTGCGCGACGACGGCCCGACCCTGCGACCCGCCATCGCCCGCGCCGACGAGGTGCTCCGCCCCAATCTGCGCGATCCGCGCCTGCCCGCCGTCCTCG
>CAZKDH010000121.1:0-64477 GCA_964551505.1 uncultured Rhodospirillaceae bacterium | reverse complement strand
GTACGGAGGTCGCCGGGCGAGATCACAAAGGGCGGCATCAGATAGACGATATCGCCGAACGGCCGGATCCAGACGCCGCGCTCGATGAACTTCTGCTTCATCTTGTCGGCGTCTTCCATGCGATCGAGTTGCACCACGCCGATGGCGCCTTTGACCCGCACGTCGAGGACGCCTTTGAAATCGCGGCAGGGCTCGAGTTCGACGCGGAGTTGCTGCTCGATCGCCGCCACCTGATCCAATCGCGGCTCGCGCTCGAAAAGATCGAGCGAGGCATTGCCGGCGGCGCAGGCCAGGGGATTGCCCATATAGGTCGGCCCGTGCATCAGCGCCTTCATCGGATCGTCCGACAGGAAGGCATCGTAGACCCGCCGCGTCGCGATGGTCGCCGAGAGTGGCAGCGTGCCGCCCGACAGGGCCTTCGACAGGGTAACGATGTCCGGCGTGATTCCCGCCTGCTCGCAGGCGAACATCGATCCGGTCCGCCCGAAGCCGGTCATGATCTCGTCCAGGATCAGCAGGTGATCCTCGGCGTCGCAGGCGCGGCGGATGAAGGCGAGTGTCTCCGCGTCGTGGAATTTCATGCCGCCGGCGCCCTGCACCAGGGGTTCGATCATCACCGCGGCGATGCTGTCGCGCCGGTCCTTCAATACGGCCGCGAAGGCGGCGCGCTGCGCCGCGGTACGCGGCACCTCGAGGACGATCTGCTCGGTCAGGTAGCCCTTGAACCGCGCATGCATCCCCTCGTCCGGGTCGCAGACCGACATGCAGGCGGCGGTATCGCCGTGATAGCCGAAGCGGAAGGCGACGAAGCGATGGCGGCCCTGACGCCCGCGATTGATCCAGTACTGCACCGCCATCTTCATCGCCACCTCGACCGAGACCGAGCCGGATTCCGAGAGGAAGACGTGGTCGAGGTCGCCGGGCAGCAGCGCGGCGAGGCGGCCGGCGAGCGTCGCCGCCGGCTCGCTCACCAGGCCGCCGAGCATGACATGCGGCAGCCGCTCGATCTGCGCGACGACCGCCTGGCGGATATGCGGATGATTGTAGCCGTGGCATTGCGTCCACCAGGACGACACGCCGTCGATCAGTTCCCGTCCATCGGCCAGCGTCAGCCGGACGCCGGATGCCGAGGCGACGGCCAGCGGCGGTGCTTCGGTCTGCATCTGGGTATAGGGCAGCCAGAGATGCGGCAGCCCGGCCCGCAGCCAGGCAGGCGAGCCGCCCGGATCGGTATCAGGCATGGCGCGCTTCGGGACTGCTTTCCTGCATCGCCATCGGCGTGATGCCAAGGCGCTCGAACAGCGCCGCGTCGCGGTTGCGCTCTGGATTCGCCGTGGTCAGGAGTTTCGGGCCGCAGAAGATCGAATTCGCCCCGGCCAGGAAGGCCAGAGCCTGGACCTCGTCGCTCATCGCCTCGCGCCCGGCGGAAAGCCGGACCATCGAGGCCGGCATGACGATGCGCGCCACCGCAATGGTGCGGACAAATTCCAGCGGGTCGAGCCTGCCGGTGCCGTTGAGCGGCGTGCCTTCGACCTGCACCAGCATGTTGATCGGCACCGATTCCGGGTGCTCCGGCAGATTGGCGAGGGTTGCCAGCATGCCGGCACGGTCCGCGACATCCTCGCCCATGCCGACGATGCCGCCGCAGCAGACCTTCATGCCTGCCCCGCGCACATGCGCCAGGGTATTCAGCCGGTCCGCATATGTGCGGGTGGTGATGATCTCGCCATAGAATTCCGGCGAGGTGTCGATGTTGTGATTGTAGTAGTCGAGGCCGGCCGCGCCGAGGCGCTGCGCCTGGTCCGCGGTCAGCATGCCCAGTGTCATGCAGGTTTCCAGGCCCAAGTCGCGCACGCCCTTGACCATGTCGCAGATCTGATCGACGTCGCGGTCCTTCAGCTCGCGCCAGGCGGCACCCATGCAGTAGCGCGAAGCCCCGGCTTCCCTGGCGCGCCGCGCCTCGCCCAGCACCGCCTCGACCGCCATCAGCTTCTCGGCCTCGACGCCGGTCTGGTAGCGCGCGGCCTGCGGGCAATAGGCGCAGTCCTCCGAGCAGCCGCCGGTCTTGATCGACAGCAGCGTCGAGAGCTGGACCTCGTTCGCCGGGAAATGCGCCCGGTGCACGGTTTGCGCCTGGAAGATGAGATCGTTGAACGGCAGCGCGAAGAGCGCGGCGATTTCCGCAACCGACCAGTCGTGGCGAAGGGGGAAGGCGGCTGCGGCTTGGGTCGGCTGGTGCATGCGGCGGACTCCCCTGGACGACCGGTGCGGCCCTCCAATCTAAACGCGATACGCGGCGGACGCTATCCAGACGGTTCCGGCCTGTCAAGCCACAGCGCTTGACAACCCTTTGGAACACCTGGACATTCCCGCGATGCTCGCGCTCTTCGTCACCGCCACCGGCACCGATATCGGCAAGACCCATGTCTCGGCGGCACTGCTGCGCCATTGGCGCCAGGCGGGAAAGCGGGTGCAGGCGCTGAAGCCGGTGATGAGCGGGTTCGACCCCGACATGGCGGATGCCAGCGATGCCGGCCAGCTGCTGGCGGCGCTCGGCCGTGCGGCGGATGCGTCCGGCCTGGATGCGGTCGCCCCCTGGCGATTTCGGGCGCCATTGTCGCCGGACATGGCGGCGGCGCGCGAGGGGCGGTCGATCGAGTTCCCTGCGCTGCTGGCATTCTGCCGGGCGGAAATCGCCCGGGCGGCCGACATCCTGCTGATCGAGGGCGTCGGCGGCGTCATGGCACCGATCGATGACCGGATGACGGTACTGGACTGGATGGTCGGCCTGCGGCTTCCGGTGGTGATGATTGCCGGCAGCTATCTCGGCACCATCAGCCACACGCTGACCGCGCTCGACGTTCTGGCCCGCAGGCGGATCGACGTCGCCGCCCTGGTGATCAACGAATCGCCGGTGAGCCCGGTGCCGGTGGCCGAAACCGTGGCGGCCATTGCCCGCCACTGGCAGGCGGCGCCGATCGCGACCTTTGCCCGCAATGCCGATGCCGCCGAGGTGGCACGGTTGGCGCAGACCCTCGAACAGGCGATGGCGATGTAGCCGTCGGCAAGCTGCTTGGCGCCCGGGTGGGCGCCGACGGTTCTTCAGACCCCGTAGGACTTCAGCATGGTATCCACCGCGCCTTCGATCACCTGTTCGACGGTGGGGTCTTCCGGCGCGTGCGGCAGGTTGAAGAATCGGCGCAGATAGAGCGGGCCGCGGACCAGCCAGATGAGCTGCTCGGCGGCCAGGCGGGGGTTCGGCACGTCGAGCAGGCCCTTCTGGGTGGCGCGCCGGAAGTAGTCGCTCAGCACCAGCTTCGCCGGCAGCGGGCCGGCCTCGTAGAAGGCCTTCGCGAGGTCCGGGAAGCGCGGCCCCTCGGAAATGATCACCCGGTAGATCCCGAGCACCTTGGGAGAGAGCAGGAACTGTTCGATATTGCGGGCGATCTTGGTCAGCGCCTCGCGCATGTCGTCGATCTCTGCCACCGCCGACATGATGTCTTCGGCGTTACTCCGGCAGCCCGCGTAGACGATGGCGGCGAAGAGCTTCTCCTTGCTTTCGAAATGCGCGTAGACCGTCGCCTTGGAGACGCCGGCGAGCTTGGCGATCTGGTCCATGCTGGCGGCCGCGAAGCCCTGTTCGATGAACAGCTGGCCGCCGGCTTCCAGGATGCGGGCGGTCTTTTCCGGCCGCCGGGCGGTTGCTTCCGCGGTGGCGCTGTCGGCAGTCGGATGGACGGCTACACTCGGCATGACCCGTGGTCTCCCGCTTGGAAAAAATTGGACTGAACGGTTCAGTTTCCGCTTGACTCTCTATGTGGCCCCGCCCATCTTCAAGTCAAGATTAAACTATACGGTTCAGTTTTATCCGGCAAGGGGCAGGCCGAACCGTTGCTTCAGCAGGGACCGACGAAGATGCGTAAGATATTGATGAAAAGCACTATTTTAGCAGCGCTCGTGGTCGGCGTCGCCGGCGGCGGCTATTGGTGGCAACAGAACCGATACCTGGAATCGACCGACAACGCCTATGTCGAGGGCGATATTTCCGTCATCAGCCCGCGAATCGAGGGCTATGTCGCGGCGGTGAAGGTCGCCGACAACGAAGCGGTGAAGGCCGGGGACGTCTTGGTCACCATCGAGGATTCGGATTTCCGCGCCCGCCTGGCGCAGGCGGCCGCGACGGTGGATGCGGCCACCGCCTCCATCAGCACCATAGATAGCCAGATCGCCTATCAGCTCTCGCGCATCACCCAGGTCGCGGCGCAGCAGCAGAGCGCAGGGGCCGAGCTCGACCGCGCGAAATCGGTGCACGACCGCTACAAGAAGCTGGTCGCCGACAAGATCATCGGCACCCAGGAGATGGACGAAGCCACCGCCTCCTACCTGAAGGCCCAGGCCGACATCTCCCGCCTCGGCGCCGCGCTCGCCGCCGAGAAGACCCAGCTCGGCGTCTACCAGGCCTCGCGCCAGGAAGCCGTGGCGAAGCTCGAGGAAGTGAAGGCCGCCTACGATCTCGCCGCCAACGACCTCGCCAAGACGGTGATCCGCGCCCCGATCGACGGCGTCGTCGGCAATCGCGGCGTGCGCGTCGGACAATACGTGAAGCCAGGAACCCAGATGCTCTCTCTGGTGCCGACCGAGGTGCACGTGGTGGCGAACTTCAAGGAAACCCAGATCGAGAACATGCGCCCCGGGCAGAAGGTGGCGCTCTCGGTCGATGCCTTCCCCAGCGAGAAGCTGGTCGGCGAGGTCGACAGCTTCGCGCCGGCCAGCGGCTCGGAATTCAGCCTGCTGCCGGCGGAAAACGCCACCGGCAACTTCACCAAGATCGTCCGCCGCGTCCCGGTCCGCATCTCGGTGCCGGCCGACAGCCCGCTGCACGGCCTGCTGCGACCCGGTCTCTCCGTCGTGGTGGCGGTCGATACCAAGAGCGGGCCCGCGGCGGATGCGCAGCTGACCACCAACGGCAGCTGGCTGTTCGGCTCGGCCATCGCCGGCGAGGGCAACTGACCGGCGGGCAGCCGCCGACGGAGCCCCACGTCATGCTGGAAAGACCGCTCACCGCCCGCGACTGGATCGGCTTCATGATCATGGTCGTCGGCATGTTCATGGCGATCCTGGACATCCAGATCGTCTCCAGCTCGCTGTCCGAGATCCAGGCGGGACTGGCGGCGTCGGCGGACGAGATCAGCTGGGTGCAGACCTCCTACCTGATCGCCGAGGTGGTCGCCATCCCGCTCTCCGGCTTCCTGTCGCGCCTGCTGTCGACCCGGCTGCTGTTCACCATTTCCGCCGCCGGCTTCACCGCCGCCAGCGTGCTCTGCGCCTTCGCCTGGGACATCGATTCCATGATCCTGTTCCGCGCCGTCCAGGGTTTCGTCGGCGGGGCGATGATCCCCACCGTCTTCGCCACCTCCTTCGCGGTGTTTCCGCCGGCGCGGCGCAATTTCCTCTCGGTGCTGATCGGCCTGGTCGCCACCCTGGCGCCGACATTGGGACCGACGCTGGGCGGCTACATCACCGACCTGTTCTCCTGGCACTGGCTGTTCCTCGCCAATGTCCTGCCCGGCATCGCGGTCGCGGTCGGGGTCTGGCTGCTGGTCGACTACGACCGACCCGACTGGTCGCTGATGACGCATTTCGACTATGCCGGGCTGGTGCTGATGGCGACCTTCCTCGGCGCGCTGGAATACGTGATCGAGGAGGGGCCGCGCAACGACTGGTTCGGCGACGACGCGATTCGCGGCATGGCGGCGGTCAGCGCCGTCGCCGGCGTGCTGTTCTTCTGGCGGGTGCTGGCCTATCGCCAGCCGATCGTCGACATCCGGGCCTTCGCCGACGCCAATTTCGCCCTGGGCTCGATGTACAGCTTCGTCATCGGCATCGGCATGTACGGCTCGGTCTATCTGCTGCCGCTGTTCCTCGCGCATATCCGCGGCTACAACGCACTGGAGATCGGCACGGTGATGATGGTGACCGGCGGCTTCCAGTTCATGTCGGCACCGGTCGCCGGCCGCCTCGCCGGGCTGGTCGATCTCCGCGCCATGCTGGTCTTCGGGCTGCTGATGTTCGGCGGCGGCGTCTGGCTGCAGCACTACATGACGGCGGAATGGGGCTATTGGGAACTGTTCCTGCCCCAGGCGGTGCGCGGCTTCTCGCTGATGTTCCTGTTCATTCCGGTCAACGCCATCGCCCTCGGCACCCTGCCGCCGCAGCGGCTGAAGAACGCCAGCGGCCTCTACAACCTGATGCGCAACCTGGGCGGCGCCATCGGCCTCGCCGCCATCAACACCGTGCTGACCGACCGCCTCGCCCTGCACTGGGCCCGGCTCGGCGAGAACCTGACGCCCAGCAACCCCCAGGTGCAGGCCTTTCTCGAGGCGTCCGGCGCGGCGATGGACGGCCAACTCGGCAGCAACGGCGATGCCGGTGCGGTGAAGCTGCTGGCGCAGCTGGTCTACCGCCAGGCCGAGGTGATGACCATCGCCGACACCCAGGTGATCATGGCGGCGATCTTCTTCGGCGCCCTGCTGCTGATCCCGCTGCTGAAGAAGCCGCGCGCCGCCGGCGCCGGCGCCCACTAGAAACGACAAGGGGCGCGGTTTCCCGCGCCCCTCGCCACGGACAATCCCGGATTTCCCGGCTCAGCAGTCCAGCGTGTTCTGCCGTTCCCATTCGGTCAGGTGCTTGGTGAAGCTGTTCCACTCCTCGGTCTTCATCTTGATGTAGGAGTCGACGAAGCTGTCGCCGAACTGCTCGCGGATCACCTTGCTCTTGTCGAGCAGGCGCAGGGCGTCGAGCAGGTTGAGGGGCAGCTTCATCGCACCCTTCACCGTATGCCCCTCGGTATACATGTTGATGTCGAGCCGCTTGCCGGGGTCGCGGTTGTTGATGATGCCGTCGAGCCCGGCGGAGACGATGCCGGCCTGCAGCAGGTAGGGGTTGGTGGCGCCGTCGGCCAGGCGCAGCTCGAAGCGGCCGGCATCCGGCACCCGGATCATGTGGGTGCGGTTGTTGCCCGACCAGGTGATGGTGTTCGGCGACCAGGTGGCGCCCGAGGTGGTGCGCGGCGCGTTGATCCGCTTGTAGGAGTTCACCGTCGGGTTGAAGAAGGCGCAGAGCGCGTCGGCATTGTGCTGGATGCCGCCCAGCGCCTTGTAGGCCAGCTTGGAGAGGCCGAGCTCGCCCTTCGGATCGCTGAACAGGTTGGTCTTGCCGCTCTTGTCCCAGAACGAGATGTGCGCATGGGCGCCGTTGCCGGTCAGGGTGGAGAACGGCTTCGGCATGAAGGTGGCGCGCATGCCGTGCTTCTCGGCGATCGACTTCGCCATGTACTTGAAGAAGACATGGCGGTCGGCCGTCAGCAGCACGTCGTCGTAATGCCAGTTCATCTCGAACTGGCCATTGGCGTCCTCGTGGTCGTTCTGGTAGGGCTTCCAGCCCAGCGCCAGCATGCAGTCGCAGATCTCGGTGATGACGTCGTAGCGGCGCATCAGTGCCTGCTGGTCATAGCAGGGCTTGTCCTGGGTGTCGGCGGCATCGGCGATCTGCCGGCCGTCCGGGGTGATCAGGAAGAACTCGCATTCGACGCCGGCCTTGGCGCGGATGCCACGCTTGTCGGCCTCGGCGATCTTGCGCTTCAGCAGGTTGCGCGGGCTATCGGCCACCGGCTTGCCGTCCATCCACAGGTCGGAGGCGAGCCAGCCCACTTCCGGCTTCCAGGGCAACTGGATCAGGCTCTCCGGATCCGGTTTGGCGAACAGGTCGGGATGCGCCGGCGTCATGTCGAGCCAGGTGGCGAAGCCGGCGAAGCCGGCGCCGTCGCGCTGCATGTCGGCGATCGCGGCGGCCGGTGCGAGCTTTGCCCGTAGCACGCCGAAGAGATCGGTGTAGCTGATCAGGAAATACTTGATCTTGCGCTCTTTGGCGACTTTGGCGAGATCGGTAGCCATGGTGCTCCCCTAGATTGGCTGGATGTTGTGCGTTCTTGTTCTTGCTCTTGGGCCCCGGCTGGGGCCGCCTGCCTGCGGACTAGTAGGCGCCGCCCTGCCCCGGGATCCAGTTGGTGCCGGCCAGCGGCACCTTGGCCATCGCCGCGGCTTCCACCGTCAGCGCCACCAGATCGTCGGGCTCGAGGTTGTGCACATGGCTCTTGCCGCAGGCCCGGGCGATGATCTGCGTCTCCATGGTGAGGACCGCGAGATAGTTCGCCAGGCGCCGCCCGGCCTTCACCGGATCGAGATGCGCCGCCAGGACCGGGTCCTGGGTGGTGATGCCGGCGGGATCGCGGCCTTCGTGCCAGTCGTCGTAGCAGCCGGCGGTGGTGCCGAGCTTCTTGTACTCGGCCTCGAATTTCGGGTCGTTGTCGCCCAGGGCGATCAGCGCCGCCGTGCCGATCGCCACCGCATCGGCGCCCAGGGCCAGGGCCTTCGCCACGTCGGCGCCGTTGCGGATGCCGCCGGAGACGATCAGCTGCACCTTGCGGTGCATGTCTAGGTCCTGCAGCGCCTGCACCGCCGGGCGGATCGCCGCCAGGATCGGCAGGCCGACATGCTCGATGAAGACGTCCTGCGTCGCCGCGGTGCCGCCCTGCATGCCGTCCAGCACCACGACATCGGCGCCGGCCTTCACCGCCAGCGCGGTATCGAAATACGGCCGGGTCGCGCCGACCTTCACGTAGATCGGCTTTTCCCAGTCGGTGATCTCCCTTAGCTCGATCAGCTTGATGGTGAGATCGTCGGGCCCGGTCCAGTCCGGATGCCGGCAGGCCGAGCGCTGGTCGATGCCGATCGGCAGGTTGCGCATCTTGGCGACGCGCTCGGTGATCTTCTGCCCGAGCAGCATGCCGCCGCCGCCCGGCTTGGCGCCCTGGCCGATCACCACCTCGATCGCATCCGCCTTGCGCAGGTCGTCGGGATTCATCCCGTAGCGCGAGGGCAGGTACTGGTAGACCAGGGTCTTCGAATGGCCGCGCTCCTCCGGCGTCATGCCGCCGTCGCCGGTGGTGGTGCTGGTGCCCATCTGGGTGGCGCCGCGGCCGAGCGCTTCCTTGGCCGGGCCGGACAGCGCGCCGAAGCTCATGCCGGCGATGGTGACCGGTGTCTTGATCTCGATCGGCTTCTTGGCATAGCGGGTGCCGAGCACGACATTGGTGCCGCATTTCTCCCGGTAGCCTTCCAGCGGATAGCGCGAGATCGAGGCGCCGAGAAACAGCAGGTCGTCGAAATGCGGGACCTTGCGCTTGGTGCCGCCGCCGCGGATGTCGTAGATGCCGGTCGCGGCGGCGCGCTGGATCTCGGCGATCGAGAACTCGTCGAAGGTGGCCGAGCGGCGCGGCGGCGTGTGGAACGGGGATTCGGGAGCGCTCATGTTCGGACCTGATTTCTAGTAGGCGTCGACGTTGTCGACATGGAAATTGTACAGCTTGCGGGCCGAGCCGAAGCGCCGGAACTTCTTCGGGTCCGCCTTGATCCCGGCGCGCTGCAGCAGCTTCTCCAGCTTCGCCAGGTGGTGCGGCGTCATCTTCTTTTCCTTGCAGTCGGAGCCCAGGCTCTCGACCTTGCCCTGGACGTAGAGCTTGGCCTCGTAGATCGAATCGCCGAGGCTGGCGCCGGCGTCGCCGCAGACCACCAGGCTGCCGCTCTGCGCCATGAAGGCGCTCATCGCGCCGACCGAGCCGGCGACGACGATGTCGACGCCCTTCATCGAGATCCCGCAGCGGGTGCCGGCATCGCCCTCGATCACCACCAGTCCGCCCTGGCCGGTCGCGGCGGCGGCGGCGCTGGCGGTGCCCTTCACCCGGACCTCGCCGGACATGATGTTCTCCGCCACCCCAACGCCGCACTGGCCGTGGATCACCACGGTCGCCCGCTGGTTCATGCCGGCGCAGTAGTAGCCGATATGGCCGTCGATATGCACCTCGATGGGCTGCGTGAGACCGACCGCGCAGGCATGCTCGCCATGCGGATTGACCAGCCGCCAGACCTTCTCGTTGGTGTCCATCGGCAGGTTGTGGAGCGTCTGGTTGACCTCGCGCAGCGGGGTCTGGGTCAGGTCGAGTTTCATTTCCATGGGACTACTGCAGGCTCCAGGTATAGACGGTCGCCGGGGCCGGCTCCCAGATCTTTGCCTTCTCGATGTTGGGGAGATAGGCCAGGCTGCGGAACTCCGACGCCATGGCCACCCAGTCGTCGGTCTCGGCCAGCACCGCCGGCTTGCAGGCGATGCCGTCGCGCAGCACCGCGAATCCGTCCTTGGTCCCCATGGTGAAGGTGTAGAAGCCGTCGAGGTCGGCGAGACCGGCCTCCATCGCCTCCGGCAGGGTCGCCCCTTCCGACAGGCGCTGGGCGAAATAGCGCGCAGCCACTTCGGTATCGTTGTCGGTATCGAACTCCTGGCCGCGCTTGCGCAGCCAGCGGCGCAGGTTGTTGTGATTGGACAGCGAGCCGTTATGGACCAGGCACATGTCGGCGGCCGGGGTGAAGGGATGCGAATGCTCGGTGGTCACCGCGCTCTCGGTCGCCATGCGGGTATGGCCGATGGCGTGGCTGCCTTCCATCTTGGCCAGGCCGTAGCGCTCGGCCACCGCCGCCGGCAGGCCCATGTCCTTGTAGACCTCCATCAGCTGGCCGTAGCCCATGATGCGGACGTCCGGATGATGCGCCTTCAGCCAGGCGACGACCTTCGGCTCGCCGGTCTCGGCGATCAGCAGGGCATGGTTGCCCTTCTGCGCGATGTCGACCTCGACGTTGAGCGCCGCCCCCAGGTCGCCGCAGAGCTGGCGCCAGGGATAGGCGAGATCGGCATTGAACAGGGTGACCTTGCAGGTGTCGCCCTTCACCGGGCTGTGATAGACGGCGATGCCGGCGCTGTCGGGGCCGCGCTCGGTCATGCCGATAAGCATGGTCTGCAGATGGCGCCCGAGCTCGGGCTGCAGGGCCGGATTTTTCAGGAAGAGACCGACAATTCCGCACATGGTTTGTCTCCGGGAGGACTACAGGCAATGAACCGCCGCCCCAGGGGGCCTTTAGAGGGGTCCTCGGGCGGCAGCCTCAGGGAATCTCTATAGCCCAGCTCTCCGGGAGATTCAAGTGTCAGGAAAAAATATTCACTCTCAGGAAAACCTTCGAATCGGCCTTTCCGGGCGATTCTCCCCTATTCCCGCTCGCCGCGGACATAGGTGATCACCGAGATGAAGCGAATCGGCAGCACCTTCAGCTCCTCCGGTCCGTGCGGGACGTCGGCGTCGAAGAACAGGCTGTCGCCGGGTGTCAGGGCATAGATCTTGTCGCCGTGGCGGTAGCCGACTTCGCCTTCCAGCAGGTAGATGAACTCGATCCCCTCGTGCTGGAAGACCGGAAAGACGTCGGACCCCTTGCTCAGGGTGATGAGATAGGGCTCCACCGCCAGGTTGCGGCTCAGCGAATGGCCGAGCAGCTGGTATTGATGGCCGGCGCGAGTGCCGCGCCGCTCGATCGTCAGGCCCATGCCGGCCTTCACATAGGTGGCGTTGCGCTCCTCCTCGAATTTCCGGAAGAAGGCGGTCACCGGCACCTGCAAAGCGCGCGACAGCTCCTGCAGCGTCGCCAGGGACGGCGAGGTCTGGCCGTTCTCGATCTTGGACAGCATTCCGGTCGACATCCGCGCCAGGCCGGCAAGCTCCGACACCGTCATGTTGAGCTTGCGGCGGAACTCCCGGACCTCGCGGCCGATGGCGCATTCCAGCGCATTGACCCGCGAATCCGGACCGTGCGGGTCCTGGAATTCCAGGACGTCGGGCACCAGGGCGCGGGCCGCCGCCAGTGAAATCGGTTTGCGCACCGGCTCGCGTTTCTTCGGTTTGCTCGACAAGATACCCCACCGTTCGACGGCGATGCCGCATCGGCCCGTGCCGCCGGATCGCCGGGCGGCGAGCTTACACGCTTCGCCCCGGGCTCGGCAAATCGCCCGGCGGAACCGCCATTCCTACTCCGGCGCCACGGCTTCCTCGCGAATCGCCGGCCTTGGCCGCCGGGCGACGATGCCGCGGATAACGACATAGAACACCGGCGTGAAGACCAGCCCGAAGGCGGTGACGCCCAGCATGCCATAGAAGACCGCGGTGCCGAGGGACTTGCGCATTTCCGCGCCGGCGCCGATCGCCAGCACCAGCGGCAGCACGCCCAGGATGAAGGCCAGCGAGGTCATCAGGATCGGCCGGAGCCGCGAGGCCGCCGCCCGCACCGCCGCCTGGAACCGGTCGGCCCCCTCGGCTTCCGCCTGCCGGGCGAATTCGACGATCAGGATGGCGTTCTTGGCAGCGAGGCCGACCAGCACCACGAACCCGACCTGGGCCAGGATATTGACCTCGATGCGGTGCAGCAGCAGCCCGCTGACCGCCGCCAGCAGGCACATCGGCACGATCAGCACCACCGAGAGCGGCAGGCTCCAGCTTTCGTATTGTGCCGCCAGCACCAGGAAGACGAAGACCACGGCGGCGCCGAAGACCAGCAGGCCGGTATTGCCGGCCAGCTTCTGCTGGTAGGCGAGTTCGGTCCATTCGAAGCCGAAACCGTCGGGCAGGTGCTGGGCGGCCAGCTGCTCCATGGCATCGAGCCCATATCCTGCAGAATAGCCGGGCAGCGTGTTGCCCTGCAGTTCCGCCGCCGGATAAAGGTTGTAGCGCGGCACCCGGTACGGCCCGGTGACGTCGCGGAACGCGGCGACGGCGCCGAGCGGCACCATTTCGCCCAGCGCATTGCGCGTCTTCAGGTTGGCGATGTCGTGCAGGTCCTGGCGGAACTTGCCGTCCGCCTGGGCCGTCACCCGGTAGGTGCGGCCGAGATAATTGAATTCGTTGACGAAGGCGGAACCGACATAGACCTCCAGGGTCTTGAACACCTGGTCCGCGGAAACCCCCAGCATTTCGGCGCGGGCGCGGTCGATATCGGCGAAGACCTTCGGCGTCTTGGTGTTGAACAGCGAGAAGACGCCGACCAGCCCCGGCGTCTTGTTGGCCGCCGCGGTCATGTCGACGATCACATTCTCCAGCGCCTGCAGGCCGCGGCCCCGGCGGTCCTGGATCAGCATCTTGAAGCCGCCGGCATTGCCGATGCCGCGCACCGGCGGCGGCGAGATGACGATGATGAAGGCGCCCTGGATGGCGCTGAGATTCTTCGTCAGGTTGACCCGCATCTGCTCGGCCGAGAGGCCGAGCGCCGCCCGTTCGCGGAACGGCTTCATCGGCACGAAGATGGCGCCGGAATTGGGCGCATTGGTGAAGGTGGCGCCGTCGAAGCCGGCGAACGGCACCGCATGGGCGACGCCTTCGGTGCCGAGGATGATCTGCGCCGCTTGGCGCACCACGGCATCGGTACGCGCCAGCGAGGATCCTGGCGGCAGCTGGATGACGGTGATCAGGTAGCCCAGGTCCTGCTGCGGGATGAAACCGGTCGGCGCCCGGCCGAACTGCCAGCCGGTCAGGGCGATGAGCCCGGCATAGAGCGCCAGCACGACCAGGGTCATCCGCACCAGCCGCCGGGTCAGGCTGCCATAGGCCGACGAGAGGCGGTCGAACAGGAAATTGAAGCCGCCGAAGAAGCCGTGGATCAGCCGCATCAGCAGGGATTTCCGCGGCGGGTGCGGATCGTGCTGCCTGAACAGCAGGGCGCAGAGCGCCGGGCTCAGGGTCAGCGAGACGAAACAGGAGATCGCCGTCGCCGCCGCGATGGTGACTGCGAACTGGCGGAAGAACTGCCCGGAAATGCCGGTGATGAAGGCCGCCGGCACGAACACCGCGATCAGCACCAGGGCGATGGCGACGAGGGCGCCGCCGACCTCGTCCATGGTGCGCTTGGTCGCCTCCCGCGGCGACAGGCCGAGCCGCAGGTTGCGCTCGACGTTCTCCACCACGACGATGGCATCGTCGACCACGATGCCGACCGCGAGGACGAGGCCGAACAGCGACAGGTTGTTCAGCGAATAGCCCAGGGCGGCAAGCACGATGAAGGCGCCGATCAGCGATACCGGGATGGCGACGATCGGGATCAGCGAGGCGCGCCAGCTCTGCAGGAACAGGATCACCACGATCACCACCAGGGCCACTGCCTCGTAGATCGTCTTGATCACCTCGTGCACCGACTCGGCGATGAATTCCGTCGGGTTGTAGACCACGCTGTAGGTCAGCCCTGCCGGGAAGCTCTTCGACAGCTGATCCATGGTCTTCAGGATGCTCTCGGCCGTCGCCAGCGCGTTCGATCCGGGCCGCTGGAACAGCAGCAGCGGGACCGCCGGACGCTCGTCCAGATAGCCGTTGGCGCTGTAGTCCTGCGCGCCGATCTCGACCAGCCCCAGGTCACGGACCCGGGTCACCCGCCCGTCCGGATCGGATTTCACCACGACATTGCCGAACTGCCGGGTATCGTTCAGCCGGCCCAGGGTCTCGATGTTGAGCTGGAAGGCCCCCGGCGCGGGAACCGGCGGCTGGTTGAGGGTGCCGGCCGCCACCTGCACGTTCTGCGCCTGCAGCGCGGCCACCACGTCGCTGGCGGTCAGGTTGCGGGCGGCGATCTTCTCGGGATCCAGCCAGATCCGCATCGAATAGTCGCGGGCGCCGAACACCCGCACGTCGCCGACGCCGTCCAGGCGCGCCAGCACGTCCTTGATCTGCAGCGTGGCATAGTTCGACATATAGAGCTGGTCGCGCGAATTATCCGGCGAGCTCAGATGGATCACCATCATCAGGTCGGGCGAGTTCTTGCGCACGGTGACGCCGATCCGCCGCACTTCCTCGGGCAGGCGCGGCTCGGCCGCCGAGACGCGGTTCTGCACCAGGACCTGGGCGGTATCGAGGTTGGTGCCGAGCTTGAAGGTCGCCGTCACCACCAGATTGCCGTCGCTGGTCGCCTGGGACGAGAGATAGAGCATGTTCTCGACGCCGTTGATCTCCTGCTCCAGCGGCGTCGCCACGGTGTTGCTCACCACCTCCGCCGAGGCCCCCGGATAGCTCGCCCGCACCTCGATGGTGGGTGGCGCGATATCCGGATACTGCGCCACCGGCAGCGCGAAATAGGCGGCGCCGCCGATCAGGGTGATGAAGACCGACAGCACCGTCGCGAAGATCGGCCGGTCGATGAAGAAATGCGAAAAGCGCATGAGGTGGGTTCGTCGCCCCTCTAATTGGCCGCTGGCGCTTCGATCTTGCCTTGCTGCGGCGTGACCTTGGCGCCGGGCCGCGCCCGCAGCAACCCGTCGACGATGATGACGTCCGAGCCGACCAGGCCCTCGCGGATGATGCGCAGGCCGTCGATCATCGGTCCCGGCCGGATCACCTTCGGTGCGACCGTGCCGTCGGCGCCCACCGTCATGACGATCTTGCGCGACTGGTCGGACAGGATGGCGCTGTCGGGGATGAGGACCGCGTCGTAGGGGTCGGAACCCGGAATGCGGATGCGGCCGAACTGGCCGGGCGTGATCAGGTGGTCCGGGTTGGGAAACACCGCCCGAGCCCGGATGGTGCCGGCGGTGCGGTCCACCGCGTTGTCGACGAAGTCCAGGGTGCCCTGCAGCCGCCAGTCGGTCTCGTCCATCAGATGCGCCGAAACCACGATCCCGGAATCGCGGTTGCTCTTCAGCCTGCCGGCGGCGGCGGCCCGCTGGTAGGCGAGAAAATCCGCCTCGCTCATGTCGAAGTCGAAGTGGATGGGATCCAACGACACGATGGTCGTCAGCAGGGTGGAGCCGCCGCTCTCGCCGCCGGTGACCAGATTGCCGACGCTCACCCGGTGGGCACTGATGCGGCCGGAGACCGGCGCGGTGACCTGGGTGAATTCCAGGTTCAGCTTGGCGGCATTGATCGCCGCGGTGGCCACCTGGGTATCGGCCGCGGCACTCAGCATCTCCTGCTGGCGCTGGTCGAGGGTGCTCTGCGAGGTGAAATCGCTCTGCTTCAACTTCTCGGCGCGGGTGAGCTGGAGCTTGGCCAGATCGAGCCGCGCTTGCGCCGACGCCAGCGACGATTGCGCGGCGGTCAGCGCGATCTGGAACGGGCGCGGATCGATGACGAACAGCAGATCGCCCTTGTTCACCAGCTGCCCGTCCCTGAAATGGATGGATTCCAGGAAGCCGCTGACCCGAGCGCGGATATCCACCTCGTCCACCGCCGCGAACTGGCCGGTGAATTCGTCCCATTCGACGATGTTCTTCAGCAATGGACTGGCGACGGTGACCGGCGGCGGCGGCGCGGCGGCGGCCTGCGCCTCGGCGACCGGGGCGGACTCCAGGTGGCGGAAATATCCGAAGCCCGCGGCGATCGCCAGCAGCGCGACCAGGACCGGCACCGCGCGCCGCCAGGGAGTCCGCCGGCGTGGCACCGCCGGCGCTGCTGCTTCCGGCGGGGGCGTGACGATGGCTGTCTCGGGCTGATCCGTCATGCTGCCCCCGTGCTCGCTTGCGCCGCGTATAATCTGCAGTCGCACGGGGTTGAGTCAATCGCAGCGGATGTGCAATGCCATATTGTATACAGGGTTATTGCGCATCATCGCGCGCGAGGCCTTGGAATAGTCCGGCAGCGAGGGCGAAGGCAAGCATCGCCGCCAGATCGAGATCGGGAGTCGCTGCCGCGTCGAGAGTCTCACCGGCGAAGATCGCGCTCAGAAAGGCGAATTCCGCCTGCGACATTTCCCGCCATACCGCTGCGTCGTCCTGGCGGTGAATGAGCAGACGGGTGCCGCCTGCATCCAGGGTGACGGTCTCCGCCGTCGCGCCGCGGGCCAGCCGCCAGATGTCCAGAATGGGAAAGTCCGAGGCCAAGAGGGCCGCCGAAGCTGTGGGCAGGAAGCGCAAAGTCGCGAGTTCCGCCGGCGCCAGCGCGGCAAGCCGCGCCGGATCGAGGCAAGCCTGATCGGGAGCGTGATGGACCGCGTTCAGCGTCCATTCGAACCGGGCGAGGTCGCCGACATAGGGCAGATCCCCGAGGGCCGGCAGGGCATCGAGATAGTCCGGCAGCCCGGCGCCGTATTCGAAAAGGCAGGGACCGGTCGGGGGATGGGCCAGCGCGAAGCTGCGCGCGGTCTGGGCGAAAAAATCCGCCCCGAGCACGGCGGCGGTGGCCGGAAATGTCGTCGCCAGCGCCTGGGCGAGGCTGATCTGGAAATGGTTGCGGTGCACGCCGACCCGGCGCTCGGCCGTCAGGCCGCCGCCCTCGACGATGTCCGCCAGATCGCCCTCCGGCCCGGCCAGGATGGCCCTGGCAAGGCGGCGCTGGATCTCAGCCGGCGCGTGCATGGGGCGCCTCCAGCAAGGCCTGCCGGCGGCGGGCGTCGGCCCGATGCGCTTCGCCGACCAGGACCTCCAGGGCCGGAATGTCGGAATCCCATTCGACCAGGGTCGCGGCCGCCGCGAACCGCGCGATCGCCGCGTCATAGAGCCGCCAGACCGCCGGGGCCACCGGCGCGCCGTGATTGTCGATCAGCAGGGTGGCGTCGCCGAGATCCGCCACGTGATGGCCGGCGAGATGGATCTCGGCCACCGCGGCGACCGGCAGCCGGGCGATGACGGCCAGCGGATCGCTGCCGTGATTGCGTTGATTCACATAGAGATTGTTGACGTCGAGCAGCAGGCCGCAGCCGCTGCGCCGGGCCGCCTCGGCGAGATAGTCGCCTTCCGCCATGTCGCTCGCGGCATAGGTCAGGTAGGTCGAGGGATTCTCGATGAGAATCCGGCGCTTCAGCCGGTCCTGGACCGCGCCGATATGGGCGACCAGGATCGCCAGCCCCGCCTCGGTATAGAGCGGTGGCAGGAGATCGTTCATGAAGATCCCGGGCAGGCCGCACCAGGCCACGTGTTCCGAGACCAGGACGGGATCGATGCGGTCGACCAGGTCCGCCAGGCGGTCGAGGTGCCGGCGGTCGAGTTCCTGCGCCCCGCCAAGGCCGAGGCCGACGCCGTGGATCGAAATGGGCGCGGATTTCCGGGTGTTCTCCAGGAAGCGGATCGGCCCGCCCCCGCCCATGAAGTTCTCCGCATGTACCTCGAGGAACCCGACCGCGGGGCGCGCCGCCGCGACCGCCGCGTGATGCGGCTGCCGGAGGCCGATTCCGGCCGCAAGGACCGGCGCTTCCACCGGGGATTCACCGGCGGATGACGGCGTCTGCGCCGGTGCATCACCGGTCGGGACACGGTGCAACTCAGGCGTCATCGTCGCCCCGCGCGGTGATCAGCCGGGCGCCGCGGTGGTAGGTGAGATAGGCCCAGGCCCAGTCCATCATCACCGCGATGCGGTTGCGGAAATCGATCAGGAAATAGATATGCACCAGACCCCAGAGCAGCCAGGCGAGGCGGCCGGTCAGGCGGATCCAGCCGAAATCCGCCACCGCCGAAATGCGGCCGATCGTGGCCAGCGAGCCCAGGTGCCGGTAGCGGAAAACCGCCGGCGGCGTGGCGCCGGTGAGCCTGGCGCGGATCACCCGGGCGGCATAGGCCCCCATCTGCTTTGCCGCCGGCGCGATGCCGGGTACCGCCCTGCCGTCGCCGCCGGCAACGCTGGCGGTGTCGCCGACGACGAAGATCTCCGGCTGACCGGGCAGCGTGAGATCCTTTTCGACCTCCACCCGCCCCGCCCGATCCTTGCGCGCATTCAACCACTTGGCGGCCGGCGAGGCGGCGACGCCGGCGGCCCAGATCACGGTGGCCGCGGGGACGAACTCATCCGCCAGCTTGACCCCGGCGGCATCGCAGGCGGACACCGCGCGGCCGGTCAGCACCTCGACGCCCAGGCCGCTCAGCGCATTCCGGGTGAAGACCGCGAGATCCTGCGGGAAAGCCGGCAGCAGCCGGGCGCCGGCCTCGATCAGCAGCACCCGGGCCTGGGTCGGATCGATATTGCGGAAGTCCTCGGCCAGGGCGAAACGGCGCAGCTCGGCGATCGCGCCGGCCATCTCGACCCCGGTCGGGCCGCCACCCACGACCACGAAGGTCAGCAGCGCCCGGCGCCGGTCCGGGTCCGTCTCGGTCTCCGCCCGCTCGAAGGCGGTCAGGATGCGGCGGCGGATGTCGGTGGCGTCGTCGATCTTCTTCAGCCCCGGCGCGGCCTTCTCCCAGTCGTCGCGGCCGAAATAGGCGTGGCGGGCGCCGGTGGCGACGATCAGGTAGTCATAGGCCACCGTGCCGCCATCCAGATCGACCCGACGCGCCGCCTTGTCGATGCCGGTGACGCGGCCCATGAGCACGGTGGCGTTCTTCTGCCGCCGGAGGATGCCGCGGATCGGGCTGGCGATGTCGGAGGGCGACAGGGCCGCGGTCGCCACCTGATAGAGCAGCGGCTGGAACAGGTGATAGTTCCGCCGGTCGATCACGGTGACCCGGCAGGGGGCCTTCGCCAGGGCGACTGCCGCTGCCAGACCGGCGAAGCCCGCCCCCAGAATAACCACATGGGGCAAGGGGTTTGTCGCCTTGCCAGGGGATAACGACTCCCCGACCCGGAACGGCGTGGCGGCATCCATGGCGGGCCTCCTCTCTCCAGAGATAGGCGCTCAGCTGCGGGTCTTGAAGAGCGACCGGGCGATCAGGGCGTCCAGCGAAACCACCCCGGCGCCCCGGATCAGGATGAAGAGAAGCAAGGTGAACCAGACGATGTGCTCGTTCCAGCTTTGCGGATAGACGAAGAGCTGGATGATCGTGGTCATGCCGATCAGGGGCAGGACCGCGAGGCGGCTGAACAGGCCGAGCACCAGCAGGACCGAACAGCCGAGTTCGAAGCTGAGCGCCATCTGGGCGGCAATCTCCGGCGGCAGCACCGGCACCTTGTACTCGTTGGCGAAGAGCTGGACGGTGAGGTTCCAGTTGGCGAGCTTCGCCTGACCGGCGCGCCAGAAGATGGTGGCGAGGCTGGCGCGGGCGAGCAGTTGGACGATGCTGAGCGGCACCTGCTCGAGCTTCATCCGGAGATCGGCAATCAGGGTCTTCAGGGGGTTCTTCTCCGGGCTGCGGGCGTGGTCCATGGCGGTCATTCCGGCAAACATGGCGGGTTCTCCTTCAGGCGGTTGTTGCGGGGTGCAGGTTCACGTCGGCGACGGCGCCGGCGGCGATGAGGTCGTCGAGGGCGGCCAGGGGCTCGAAGGCGGCATCGTAGGCGGCGGCCTCGCGACCGGCCTCGTGCAACGACCGGCCCCGGCTCAGGGCGGACTCGAAGCGGAAACGGGCCGGTGCCAGGTCGCGGATCTCGATCTCGCCCGCCACCGGCAGGATGTTCAGCCAGGCGGCGGCGCGGCGCGGCGGCTTGCCCCGGACCGGACTGGCGGGGCGCTCCAGCAGCCGGTCGCGGTACCGGTGGATCGGCCAGCCGGATTCCAGGTACCGCCAGTTCGGCTGCATCGCGATCGCCAAGCCGGGGTGGTCGACGAGCAGCGATGGCGGCAGGCAGCAGCGGCCGAGGCTCGGCCTGGCGGCGGGAAGCCCGGCCAGAAAGACGGCCAGGTCCAGCCGCGCCAGGTCGACCAGATCGGCGGCCTCGCGCCCGTAGCGATGGGCGGCGAGGAAATCGGGGAAGTCCGCCGGGTCCGGGCGGGCCGATGCCTGGCGCCGGAAATCCATCCAAACCTGCTTGAAGGCCTCCGGGCCGAGACCGCGGGCGAGACCAATGAAGGGCGTCGCCATCGCCGGCTGCGACAGGGTGGCGGCCGGCCGACCCGGCGGGCAGCAGAACGGGTCGCCGCGGATGGCAGCGAGGATCGAGTCCTCGGTCGCACCGGCGGTACGCTGGTGGATGCAATTGCGGAACCGGACGCGGCTGGACATGGGCGAACTCACGGGGTCGAACTCTGGGGATCAAACTCTGGGGCTCGTCTCACTGCGGCGGCTGCAGCCCATGCGGAGCGGAGGGAGTGGCCCCGCATGGGCCGACGCCGGGCGGGCGGAGGAATGACCCTACTTGGAGGTAAGGCTGCCGCCGCTGATCTTGCCGCAGACGCCGGTCGGGACGTAGATCCAGGCGTCGCCCTTGTTGGCCATCGAGACCTGCCCGGCGCAGGAATTCGCGGCGGTCTGGCAGTCGTTCTGGCCGGCGGCGGCGACGCCGAAGCACTTCTCGTTGTCATAGGTCGGGGTCGCGGCTGGGCCGGCGAAGGCCTGGGTCAGGGTGATGGCGCCGAGCGCGGCGGTAACGGCGCTGGCGATCGCGTAATGGCTGGTCTTCATGGCATTCCTCGTAGGTTGCGGTTGGATTTCGGGGGTGCCGCGGGTCTCTCCCGCGGACCCCTGGAACCTAGCCGGGCCCCTCGCCAGCCTGAAATGCCGGGTTCGCACCGAAACGATACCCGCGCGGCATGAAACCGGGGCGCGGCCCGGGCACGGGCTCGGGTGGGATTCATCTGTATCCGCCGGGTGCGCGCAGGTGGAAATCGTGCCGGTCAGCCCCGGAGCGCGGCAATTCTTTATGGGAATTTTATGCGTTCCGACCTGGATCCCCGTCGATAATTAATGCCATCCGCCGCCAAATGATCTTGTGTGCGTGGACTCGTCGCCCGTGGCTGCGATTGATTTCAATCAAAGGATTAACGAGATATCTGGCCTAGGTTGAAATTTGCACGACGCATTCAACCGATATCACGTGGTGATTGGGATGTTCGACTTGATGCTGATTGCGTTGGGTGTGGGCCTGTTCCTGGCCGGCACGGCCTATGTCTATGGCTGCGCCAAGATCTGAGGTGTGCAAATGACGCTCGATTTCCTGGTCGGCGGCGCGGTGACCGTGCTGCTGCTCGCCTACATCACCTATGCCCTGATCTGGCCGGAACGGCTCTGAGCGGGAAAGCGGGATAATCATGACTTTCAACGGACTTCTGCAGATCGTCGTCTTTGCGGCCGTCATCATCGCGCTGACCAAGCCCCTGGGCGCCTATATGACCAAGGTGTTCGCCGGCGAGCGGACCTTCATGTCGCCGATCCTCGGCCCGATCGAGCGCGGCTTCTATCGCCTGAGCGGCGTGCGTCCCGATCAGGATCAGCATTGGATGGTCTACGCCATCAGCATGATCCTGTTCAATGCCGCCGGATTCCTGCTGCTTTATGCCCTGATGCGGTTCCAGGATATACTGCCGCTCAACCCGCAGGGCTTTGCCGCGGTGGCGCCCGATCTCTCCTTCAATACGGCGATCAGCTTCGTCACCAACACCAACTGGCAGAACTACGTCGGCGAAGCGACGATGAGCTATCTCACCCAGATGGCCGGCCTCACCGTGCAGAACTTCGTTTCGGCGGCGACCGGTATTGCGCTGGCCGTCGCCTTCATCCGCGGCTTCGCGCGGCGCTCGGCCCAAGGCATCGGGAATTTCTGGGCCGATCTTGCCCGCTGCACGCTCTACATCCTGCTGCCGATCTCGTTTGTCGCTGCATTTTTCCTCGTCTGGCAAGGCATGCCGCAAAACCTGAACAGCTATGTTCAGGCGACGACGCTGGAAGGCGGAACGCAAGTGATCGCCCAGGGTCCGGTCGCCTCGCAGGTTGCCATCAAGATGTTGGGCACCAATGGTGGTGGCTTCTTCAACGCCAACGCAGCGCATCCCTATGAGAACCCGACGCCGCTATCCAACTTCGTGCAGATGGTGCTGATTTTCAGCCTCGGCGCCGGACTTACCAATGTCTTCGGCCGCATGGTCGGCAATCAGAAGCAAGGCTGGGCGCTGTTCGGCGCCATGGGCATTCTGTTTCTGATCGGCGTCTTGGTCGCCTATTGGGCCGAGGCCAAGGGCAATCCGGCCTTCGCCTCGCTTGGCGTCGACCAGGTCGCCAGCGACACGCAGGCCGGCGGCAATATGGAAGGCAAGGAAGTCCGTTTCGGAATCGCCAACTCCGCTTTGTTCGCCACTGTCACCACCGATGCGTCCTGCGGCGCCGTCAACAGCATGCATGACAGTTTCACGCCACTGGGCGGATTGGTACCGCTGACCAACATCTTATTGGGTGAAGTCATCATCGGCGGCGTCGGCGCCGGCCTCTATGGCATGCTGCTATTTGCCATCCTTGCCGTCTTCATCGCCGGCCTCATGGTCGGCCGGACGCCGGAATATGTCGGCAAGAAGATCGAGGCCCGGGAGGTCAAGATGACCATGCTGGCGGTGCTCTGCATTCCCCTGGTGATCCTCGGCTTTACCGCCGTGGCAACCGTATACCCTTCGGCGCTCAAGAGCATCCTGAATGCCGGCCCGCACGGCTTCTCGGAGATTCTCTATCTCTTCACCTCGAGCGCCGGCAATAACGGCAGCGCCTTCGCCGGCATTACGGGAAACACGCCGTTCTATAATGTGACGGGCGGCATCACGATGTTCGTCGGCCGATTCTTCATGATCCTGCCGATGCTCGCTGTCGCCGGCTCGCTGGCGGCCAAGAAGATCGTCCCGGCCAGCGCCGGCACCTTCCCGACCGATAACGGGCTGTTCGTCGCGCTGCTGGTGGGCATCGTGCTGATCGTCGGCGGCCTCACTTATTTCCCCGCCTTGGCCCTCGGACCGATCGTCGATCACCTGCTGATGCAGGCCGGCACGTTGTTCTGACCCGGCGCCCCAGCAAAGCTGAACTCGGAGCTCAATTATGTCCAGGCAATCCACGCTGCTCGACCGCACGATCGTGATCGACGCCATCAAGGCGTCCTTCGTGAAGCTCGATCCGCGTCACCTTCTGCATAATCCGATGATCCTGACCGTCGAGATCGTGACCTTCGGCGCAACCGTCCTCTGGATCCGTGACCTCGCCCAGGGAATGAACGCCGGCTTCTCCGGCCAGCTCGTGTTCTGGCTGTGGCTGACAGTGCTGTTTGCCAACTTTGCCGAGGCCATCGCCGAGGGCCGCGGCAAGGCCCAGGCCGACGCCCTGCGGAAGTCGCGCACCAAGGCGACGGCGAAGAAACTGAACTCGCCGAATGGCAAGGACTTCACCACCGTCTCGGCGCTGACGCTGGTTCCCGGCGACGTGGTCCTGGTCGAGACCGGCGACCAGATCCCCAGCGACGGCGAGGTGGTCGAGGGCATCGCCTCGGTCGACGAATCGGCGATCACCGGCGAATCTGCCCCGGTGATCCGCGAGAGCGGCGGCGACCGCTCCGCCGTCACCGGCGGCACCCGCGTGCTCTCCGACTGGGTGAAGGTGAAGATCACCGCCGCCCAGGGCTCGACCTTCCTCGACCGCATGATCGGCCTGGTCGAAGGCGCCAAGCGCCAGAAGACCCCGAACGAGATCGCGCTCAACATCCTGCTGGCCGGGATGACGCTGATCTTCATCTTCGCCACCGCCACCATCCCGAGCTTCGTCAGCTATGCCCAGGGCAATGTCGGCGTGGTCGTGCTGATCGCGCTCTTCGTCACGCTGATCCCGACCACGATCGGCGCCCTGCTCTCCGCCATCGGCATCGCCGGCATGGATCGCCTGGTCAAGTTCAACGTCCTCGCCATGTCCGGGCGCTCGGTCGAGGCCGCCGGCGACGTCGATACCCTGCTGCTGGACAAGACCGGCACGATCACGCTGGGCAACCGACTGGCCGCCGAGTTCCTGCCGGTCGCCGGCGTGACCCCTGCCGAGCTCGCCGACGCGGCCCAGCTCTCGTCGCTCAGTGACGAAACGCCGGAAGGCCGGTCGATCGTGGTCCTCGCCAAGGAAAAATACGGCCTGCGCGGTCGCGAAATGGCGCCCATGCATGCGGTCTTCGTGCCATTCTCGGCCCAGACCCGGATGAGCGGCCTGGACATCGACGGCAGCGCCATCCGCAAGGGCGCGGTCGATGCGGTGCTGAACTACATCCGCCAGCGCAACGGCACGCCCGACGCCTCGTCGCCGGTCGAGCTCAACGAGATTGCCGACAAGATCGCCCGCTCGGGCGGCACGCCTCTCGCCGTCGCCAAGGACGGCAAAGTGCTCGGCGTCATCCACCTGAAGGACGTGGTCAAGGGTGGGATCCGCGAGCGTTTCGCCGAACTGCGCCGCATGGGCATCCGCACCATCATGATCACCGGCGACAATCCGCTGACCGCCGCCGCGATCGCCGCCGAGGCGGGCGTCGACGACTTCCGCGCCCAGGCGACGCCGGAAACCAAGCTGAAACTGATCCGCGACGAGCAGGCCCAGGGCAAGCTGGTTGCGATGTGCGGCGACGGCACCAACGACGCGCCGGCGCTGGCCCAGGCCGATGTCGGCGTCGCCATGCAGACCGGCACCCAGGCCGCGCGCGAGGCCGGCAACATGGTCGATCTCGACAGCAATCCGACCAAACTGATCGAGATCGTCATGATCGGCAAGCAGCTGCTGATGACCCGCGGCGCCCTCACCACGTTCTCGATCGCCAACGACGTGGCGAAGTACTTCGCCATCATCCCCGCGATATTCATCGCCTTCTATCCGGGCCTCGCCTCGCTCAACGTCATGGGCCTGTCGACGCCGCAAAGCGCCATTCTCTCGGCGATCATCTTCAACGCGCTGATCATCATCGCCCTGATCCCGCTTGCCTTGCGGGGCGTTGCCTATGTGCCGCGCAGTGCCGGCAGCCTGCTGGCGCGCAACCTGGCGATCTACGGGGTCGGGGGCATCGTCGCGCCGTTCATCGGAATCAAGGCCATCGACCTTCTCGTTTCCGCTCTGCATTTGGCGTAATGGAGGCCACTCATGCTCGCTCAGTTCAGACCGACCCTGGTGATGCTGGTCCTGATGACCGTCCTGACCGGCCTTCTCTATCCGCTGGCCGTCACCGGGATTGCCAGGAACGTCTTTCCCGACCAGGCCAATGGCAGCCTGATCGAGCGCGACGGCAAGGTGATCGGCTCCAGCCTGATCGGCCAGAATTTCGCCGATCCGAAGTACTTCCATGGCCGGCCTTCGGCGGCAGGGGCCGACGGCTATGATGCCAGCGCCTCCAGCGGCTCCAATCTGGGGCCGACGTCGAAGGCGCTGGTCGATCGGATTGCCGCGGCCACCGAGGCCTTGAAGGTGGAATCAAGTCAACCGGTGCCGGTGGATCTGGTAACCGCCTCCGGCAGCGGCCTCGATCCGGACATCACCATCGCCGCCGCCAACTTCCAGGTGCCGCGCGTGGCCAAGACGCGGGGCCTTGCCGAAGAGCAGGTGCGCGATCTGATCGTGACCTATGCCATGGGCCGGCAGTTCGGCTTCCTTGGCGAGCCGCGCATCAATGTGCTAACACTCAACCTTGCACTCGATGCGCTTGCGGCAAAATAAGGGGCCGAAGTAGGAGGGATGCCTCAATCCGAAGATCCGGCACTCGGCCGAAAGCGGCCGTCGCCTGAAGCCCTCCTGAAGGCGGCCGCGCCCGAGCATCGCGGCCGCCTCAAGATATTTCTCGGCGCTGCGCCCGGGGTCGGCAAGACCTATGAAATGCTGCAGGCGGGCAAGGCCCGGCTGCAGGAGGGAGTGGATGCCGTCATCGGTGTCGTCGAGACTCATCGCCGCGCCGAGACCGAGGCCCTCGCAACCGGCTTCGAGATCATTCCGAAGAAGGCCGTGTCCTATAAGGGACATGACCTCCAGGAAATGGACATCGATGCCATCCTGGCGCGGGCTCCCGCCCTGGCCCTGGTTGACGAGCTTGCCCATACCAATGCGCCCGGAAGCCGGCACGAGAAACGCTACCAGGACGTCGAAGAGCTCCTGGCGGCCGGGATCGATGTCTATTCCACGCTGAACATCCAGCATCTCGAGAGCCTCAACGACGTCATCGCGCAGATTACCGGCGTTCGCGTGCGCGAGACCCTGCCCGACCGCATCATCGACCGGGCGGACGAAGTCGAGCTCATCGACCTCACGCCCAAGGACCTCATTCAACGGCTGAACGAGGGCAAGGTCTACGTCCCCGACGTGGCGGAGCGGGCACTCAAGCACTACTTCGCCGAGGGCAACCTGACCGCGCTGCGCGAGCTGGCCCTGCGCCGCACCGCGCAGCGGGTCGACGACCAGATGCTGACCTACATGCAGGCGCATGCGATCCCGGGGCCCTGGGCCGCGGGCGATCGGATCCTGGTCGGCATCAGCGAGGACCCAAGCTCCATCGATCTCATTCGCCATGCCAAGCGGATGGCGGACCGCCTGCAGGCCCGCTGGGAGGCGATCCATATCGAATCGGCGAGATACCACCAGCTCTCGGAGGCGGCCCGCGACCGCATCGCCGAGGCCTTGCGCCTGGCGGAGCGCCTGGGCGGATCCGCGACCACCGTGCCCGGCCGCCATATCGCTACCGAACTTGTCGACTACGCGCGGACCAACAACTTCACCCAGATCGTCATCGGCAAGTCGGTGCGGTCGCGCTGGTTCGAGCTGGTGCACGGCTCGGTGGTGCGCGATCTGGTCCGGCATTCGGGTGCGATCGGCGTCCTGGTCGTTGCCACCTCGGGGCAGCAGGGGCCTCAGCCGTCCGAGCACCGGCGGTTCACCGAGGCGCCCGGGGGACTCCGCCCCTATGCGGTGAGCACGCTGACGGTCGGGATTGCCCTGGTCGTCGGCTACTACCTCGACCAGCTGATCGATCTGCCGAACATCTCCATGGTCTTCATTCCGGCGGTGCTGTTCAGCGCCGTGCGCTACGGTCTCCTGCCCTCGCTCTGGGCCACCTTGCTCAGCACCATCGCGTACAATTTCTTCTTCCTCGAGCCGCTCTTCACCCTGACCATCGACAATCCGCAGAACGTCGTCGCATTGATCTTCCTGGTGGTGGTGGCGGTCTTCGGCAGCCAGCTGGCGGCCCAGGCGCGGACCGAGGCGAAGGCCTCCCGCGATCGCGCCGCCTCCACCGCGGCGCTCTATGGCTTCAGCCGCAAGATCGCGGCGATCGGCGCCCTCGACGACCTGCTCTGGGCGACCGCGCATCAGATTGCCTCGATGCTGAAGGTGAATGTCGTCCTGCTCCTGCCGGAAGGCGGCGAGCTGAAGGTGCGCGTCGGATACCCGCCGGAAGACGAGCTCGACCAGGCGGATATTGCCGCCGCGAAATGGACCTGGGATCGCGGCAAGCAGGCCGGCCGCGGCGCCGACACCCTGCCCGGCGCGCGCCGGCTGTTCCTGCCGCTGCGCACCGAACGCGGCCTGGTCGGGGTCATGGGACTCGACAGCGCGGAGCTCGGCCCGATGTTCACCCCGGACGAGCGCCGCCTGCTGGAAGCCCTGGCGGATCAGGCGGCGGTGGCGATCGAGCGCATCAACCTCGCGGCGGATATCGACAAGGCGCGCGTGCAATCCGAGGCCGAGCGCCTGCGCGCCGCCCTGCTGACCTCGATCTCCCACGACCTGAAGACGCCCCTGGCATCGATCATCGGCTCGACCAGCAGCCTGCGCCAGTACTGGTCCACGTTCGACGATGCGACCCGCAACGACCTGCTGGCGACGATCCAGGAGGAGTCCGAGCGGCTCAACCGCTTCGTCGGCAACGTCCTCGACATGACGCGGCTCGAGGCCGGCGTGGTCGCGCCGAAGATCGAGCGGATCGACATCGCCGAGGCCATCGGATCGGCAATCTCCGAAGCCCGGAACGCGCTCCAGGGCCATCGGCTGGCGGTGACGGTGGCGCCGGACCTGCCGCTGGTCGCGATCGATCCCCGGCTGTTCGGACAGATCCTGTTCAACCTCCTCGACAATGCCGCCAAGTACGCGCCGCGCGACACCGCGATCGCCCTCACTTGCCGGCGCCACGGCGAGACTGTCGCGGTCGAGGTCGTCGACGAAGGCCCGGGCATCCCGCCCGAGGACCTGCAGCGCATCTTCGACAAGTTCTTCCGGATCCAGGTCGGCGACCGGCGCCGCGCCGGCACCGGCCTCGGCCTGGCGATCTGCAAGGGCTTCGCCGAGGCCATGGGCGGCCGGATCGTCGCCGAAAACCGGCTGGATCGACCCGGCGCGGTATTCCGCGTTACACTCCCGATCGCGCCTGCGGCGCCCGGGAACGGTTTGGATGACGAAGCGGATGCCGAGCGGACCTAGAATCCTCATCGTCGACGACGAGCCGGCGATCCGCCGGTTCCTGAAGAGCACGCTCGAGGCGCAGGGCTTCGACGTCGAACAGGAGGCCACCGGGCAGGGCGCCATCGACGCCGCGCGCCGGTCGAAGCCCGATCTGGTCGTGCTTGACCTCGGGCTGCCCGATATCGACGGGCATGCCGTCATCCGCGAGATCCGCAAGGCCTCGCCGGTGCCGATCGTCGTCCTCTCGGTGCGCAACGACGAGGCCGGAAAGGTGGCGGCGCTGGATGCCGGCGCCGACGACTACATCGTCAAGCCCTTCGGCATGGACGAGCTGCTGGCCCGCCTGCGGGCGGCGCTGCGCCACCGGCTTCAGCAGCAGGGTCACGGTCCGGTCTTCACGTCCGGCCGGCTGGCGATCGATTTCCTGCGCCGGAGCGTGAGCATCGACGGCGCGCCGGTCAAGCTGACCCGCAAGGAATACGAGGTGCTGTGCCTGCTCGCCGAAAATGCCGGGAGGGTGATGACCCATCAGCAGATCCTGACCGCGATCTGGGGCGAGGCCCACCGGCAGGACACCGACTACCTGCGGGTCTATGTCCGCCAGCTGCGGCAGAAGCTGCAGGACGACCCGGTCGCCCCCACCCTGATCCAGACCGAGCCCGGCGTCGGCTATCGCCTGCTCGAGGCCGTCTGACCGGCGAGCGGTTGCGCCGGGGAAGGGCATTGACTAGCCTCCCGGGGGCGGTTGTAGTTCGGGCGCCGTGCCCGGTCGCGACCGGGCGCCGACGAAGGGATGCCGAGCGATGGAAATGCACCAGATCCGCTATTTCCTGGCGGTATGCGAGACGCTGAATTTCACCAAGGCGGCCGAGCAGTGCAACGTCACCCAGCCGGCCCTGACCCGGGCCGTCCAGAAGCTGGAGGAGGAGCTCGGCGGCCTGCTGTTCCGGCGCGAGCGCAAGCTCACCCATATGACCGATCTCGGCAACCTGGTGCGCCCGCAGCTGGAGACCATTCTCCGGCATACCGACCAGGCGAAGACCACCGCCAAGAGCTTCATGCAGCTGAAGGACGCGCCGCTCAATCTCGGCGTCATGTGCACCATCGGCCCGATGCGCTTCATCAGCTTCCTGTCGCGCTTCGGCCACGACCATCCGGGGATCGAGGTGTCGCTCGCCGAATCGGTGCCCGAGCGTCTGATGGAGTCGCTGGTCGCCGGCGCCATCGATCTCGCGGTGACCACCGCGCCAGAAGACCGGAACGAGCGGATCGACCTGCGGCCGCTCTACGACGAGCGCTTCGTCGTCGCCTTCCCGTCCGGGCACCGCTTCGAGGCGCTGGCCGAGGTGCCGCTGATGACGATCTCGGGCGAATCCTACCTCGCTCGCGCCAACTGCGAGTATTACGAGACCTTCGAACGCATCATCGCCGAGCAGCACCTGACCATCGAAGACGTCTACCGATCGGAACGCGAGGACTGGATCCAGACCATGATCATGGCCGGGATGGGCATCGCCTTCCTGCCGGAGTTCTCGCCGCTGCTGCCCGGCCTGCAGACCCGGCCGATCGTCGCGCCCGAGGTGCGCCGGCAGATCTGCCTCGCCACCATCGCCGGGCGGCGCTTCTCGCCGGCTGTGGCGGCCTTCGTCAAGGCGATCGACGCCTTCGCCTGGCCGGGACCGGCGCCGCGGCCGAAGGCGGTCCGGCCGCAGGACCGTTCCGGCAGTTGACAGGACGCGGCGCCTGACGCATTAGGCTTGACCGCCCCAGCCCGGACCGCCCCGACCCGGACCGCCGGGCGGCCAACCGGACGGGATGCGAGCATGAAAGTCTATATCAGCGCCGATATCGAGGGCGTCGCCGGCATCAGCCATTGGGACGAGGCCAGCAAGACGCATCCCACCTATCCCGAGTTCCGCGAGCGGATGACCGGCGAGGTGGTGGCCGCCTGCGAGGGGGCGATCGCCGCGGGTGCCAGCGAGATCCTGATCAAGGACGCGCATTCCAGCGGCCGCAACATCATCGCCGACCGGCTGCCCGACTGCGCCCGGATCATCCGCGGCTGGAGCGGCCATCCCTTCAGCATGATCCAGGAGCTGGACGAGAGCTTCGCCGCCGTGCTGTTCACCGGCTACCATTCCAAGGCCGGCGACGAGGGCAACCCGCTGGCCCATACCATGTCGCTAAAGGTTGGGCTGATCACCATCAACGGCGTGGCCGCCTCGGAATTCATGCTGCACACATATGCGGCGGCGACGAAGGGAGTGCCGGCGGTGTTCCTCTCCGGCGACCGGGGCATCTGCGCCGATGCGAAGAAGCTGGTCCCCGCCATCACCACCGCGCCGGTCAGCGAGGGCATCGGCCCGTCGACTATCAGCCTTGCGCCGCAGCGCGCCGTCAGGCTGATCCGCGAGAACGTCACCGCCGCCCTGCGCGGCGACCTCGCCGCCTGCCGGCTCGCCCTGCCGCCGCGCTTCACCCTCGAGGTCAGGTACACCAACCCGGTCGACGCCTATCGCGGCTCCTGGTATCCCGGCGTCAGCCATGTCGGCCAGCAGACCCTGCGCTTCGAGACCGCCGACTATTTCGAGGTGATGCGCGCCATCCGCTTCATCCTGTAGACTGGCCAAAAGGCACCCCGAGGAGATCCGATCGTGAGAGACTTCCAGCTTCCCGGCCGCTCGCCGGTCCGCGCCACCGAGGCGATGGCGGCGACCTCGCATCCCCTGGCGACGGCGGCGGCGCTCGACGTCCTGCGCGGCGGCGGCAATGCGATGGATGCGGCGGTGACGGCGGCGGCGGTACTTGCCGTGGTTGAGCCGCAATCGACCGGCATCAGCGGCGACTGCTTTGTCCTCTACGTGCCGCGCGGCGAGGGTCGGGTGATCGCCTTCAACGGCTCCGGCCGCGCCCCCGCCGCCGCCAGCCTCGACTGGTACCGCAGCCGGGGATTCCAGGCGATCCCGACCTACGGTGCCCATGCGGTCACCATCCCGGGCGCCATCGACGCCTGGTGCCGCCTGCTGGAGGACCACGGCAGGCGCGGCATCGACGCGGCCCTCGCCCCGGCGATCCGCTATGCCGAGGGCGGCTATCCGATCCACGACCGGGTGGCCTTCGACTGGTCGGACTGCGCCGAGCTGCTGAACGCCGATCCCGGTGCCGCCCGCATCCTGCTGCCCGGGGGCAAGCCGCCGGTCGCCGGCCAGATCCATCGCCAGCCGGAGCTTGGCCAGACCCTGAGGACCATCGCCCGCGAGGGTCGCCGCGGCTTCTATGCCGGCGCCGTTGCAGCCGACATGGTGGCGCATCTCCGCGCCCAGGGCGGGCTGCACAGCCTGGAGGATTTCGCCGCGGCGGCCGGCGACTATGTCGAGCCGATCCAGGCCGCCTATCGCGGCGTCGACATCTTCCAGATGCCGCCCAACAACCAGGGCCTCACCGCCCTCCTCATGCTGAACATCCTCGCCGGCTTCGATCTCGGCGCCCTGGACCCGCTCGGCGCCGAGCGGCTGCACCTGGAGATCGAGGCCGGCCGCCTCGCCTATCGCGACCGCAACGCGCTGATCGCCGACCAGGACAAGGTGCCGGTGCCAGTGGCCGAGCTCCTCGCCGCGCCCTATGCCGAGGAGCTACGCCGGCGGATCGACCGCAACCGTGCCCAGACCGACCTGCCGCCGCCGCTGATGCGCAAGTCGGATACAGTCTATCTCTCGGTGGTGGATCGCGACCGCAATGCCGTGAGCTTCATCAACTCGACCTACTATTCCTTCGGCAGCGGGCTGGTCAGCCCGAAGACCGGCGTGGTGCTGCAGAACCGCGGCTCCAGCTTCCGCCTCGACCCGAACCATCCGAACTGCATCGCCCCCGGCAAGCGGCCGATGCATACGATCATGCCCGGCATGGCCCTGCGCAACGGGCGGGTGCTGATGCCCTTCGGGGTGATGGGGGGCGACTACCAGCCCTTCGGCCACGTGCATCTCCTCACCAACATCCTGGATTTCGGCATGGATCCGCAGGCCGCCCTCGATTTCCCGCGGGTGTTCTACGCCGGCGATATGGTGCAGGCCGAGCACGGGGTTCCGGAGGCCGCCGTCGCGGGCCTGCGCGCCCGCGGCCATCAGGTCGAGACCGCGGCCGAGCCCCTGGGCGGCGGCCAGGCGATCCGCATCGACTGGGAGGCAGGCACGCTGACCGGCGGCTCCGATCCGCGCAAGGACGGGCTCGCCCTCGGCTACTAGCAGGCCGGGCTAGAGGGCCGGCGGGTCGAGGATCAGGCGCAGCTTTGCCGCCAGGTCCGCCTTGTGGAACGGCTTCATCAGCAGATGCACGCCCTCGTCCAGCACACCGTTGTGCAGGATCGCGTTGCGGGTATAGCCCGACATGTACAGCACCTTCAGCCGCGGCAGCTTGACCTGCGCCGCCTTGGCCAGCGCCGGGCCGTTCATCCCCTTGGGCAGGACCACGTCGGTGAGCAGCAGGTCGACCGCCGGCAGTTCCGCCAGCAGCGCCAGGGCGGCGGGCCCGTCCGGCGCATCCACCGTCCGGTAGCCAAGCCCGCGCAGCAGCGCAACGGTGAGGCTGCGGACATCGGCGTCGTCCTCGACCACCATCACCATCTCGCCGGCGCCGGCGGATGCGCGCGCGCCGCCCTGCGGCGCGGTCGAGCAGTCGGCGTCGCTGGTCGCCCGCGGCAGATACAGCTTCACCGTGGTGCCGCGGCCAAGCTCGCTGTAGATCTTGATATGACCGCCCGACTGCTTGACGAAGCCGAAGACCATGCTGAGGCCGAGTCCGGTGCCGCGGCCGAGCGCCTTGGTGGTGAAGAACGGCTCGAATGCCCGCTTCACCGTTTCCGGCCCCATGCCGGTGCCGGTATCGGTGACGGTCAGTAGCGCATAGGCGCCGGGCCGCACCTCCGTGTTCTGCGCGGCGTAGTCCTCGTCGAGAAACGCCTTGAAGCCTTCGATCGTGAGCTTGCCGCCGTCGGGCATCGCGTCGCGGGCATTGACCGCGAGGTTGAGCAGCGCGTTTTCCAGCTGGTGCGGGTCGATCCGCACCTGCCAGAGGTCCGGCGCCAGATTCGCCTCGAGCTCGATCGACTCGCCCATGGTGCGGCCGAGCACCAGCATCAGCCCCGCCACCAGCTCGTTCAGGCGCACCGATTTCGGCTCCAGCGGCTGCTGGCGGGAATAGGCGAGCAGCCGTTGCGTCAATGTGGCGCCGCGTTCGGCGGCGCGGAGCGCATCGCCGACCATGTCCGCGACCGTCCGATTGTCGCGGACTCTCTCGCCGACCAGCTCGAGATTGCCCTGGATGATTGCCAGCAGGTTGTTGAAGTCATGGGCCACGCCGCCGGTCAGGTGGCCGATCGCCTCCATCTTCTGCGCCTGGCGCAGCTGCGCCTCGGCGGTGTTGCGCTGGGTGACGTCGATCGAGACCGCCAGGCGCGCCCGATGGCCCTCGAAGACCAGCGCATGGCTGACGACGTCGACCTCGATGATCCTGCCGTCCTTGCAGCGATGCCGCCAGTTCGAGGCAACGAGATAGTCGGAAAGGTTCGACGACAGCAGTGTCTCCAGCTTCTCGACTTCCTCCGGCGGGCGAATTCCCGCCGCCGTCATGCCGAGGAATTCCTCTCGCGAGTAGCCGTAGGTCGCCACCGCCGCGTCGTTGACCTCGAGAAACTCCAGCGTGTCGACGTCGAGCACCCACATCGCCAGCGGGTTGTTGCGAAACAGGAAGCGGAAATCCTCCCGGCTGCTGCGCAGCTCCATCTGGCTCTGATGCAGCGCCATCTCGACGTCGTGACGCTTCAGCGCCATCTGGATCGTCGCGTGCAGTTCCCGCTCGGAGAACGGCTTCAGCAGATAGCCGTAGGGCTTGGTGGCGGCGGCGCGCTGCAGCGTCGCTTCCTCGGAATAGGCGGTGAGGTAGATCACCGGGATCATCAGTTCGGGGGCGATGCGGCTTGCGGTCTCGATGCCGTCGATCTCGCCCTCGATGTGGATGTCCATCAGGACGATGTCGGGCCGCCGCGCCTCGATCAGCGCGATCGCCTCGGCACCCGAGGCGGCCACCGCCGGCACGTCATAGCCGAGCCTGGTCAGGCGCTGCTGCAGATTGAGCGCCGGGATGCGCTCGTCTTCCACCAGGAGGATCTGCGCCGGTGCCGTCATCTGCGTCATCCTTTCGGATTCGGGAATTCGAGGACGAAGCGGGTCGGATCGCTGCGCCGGACCTCGAGCGTGCCGTGGAGTTGGCTGGCCAGCAGGGTCACCAGCTGCAGCCCCAGCGTTTCGCCCCGAGCCAGATCCACCGAATCCGGCAGACCGACCCCGTCGTCGCTCACAGACAGCTCGACCCAGTCGCCGGCCGCATCGCTGCGGCCATTGTAGTCCAGCTTCACGTCGATCCCGCCCATCCGGCCCGCCGGGAAGGCGTGCTTCATCGCATTGGAGATCAGTTCGTTGACCACCAGGCCGCAGGGAATGGCGACGCTGATCGGCAGCTGCACGGTGCCGGCCTTGATCGCCAGCGCGATGCGCGCCGGATCGACTCCGTAGGAGGAGATCAGCGTCGGGATCAGGCTGTCCAGGAAGGAGCCGAAATCGACGCCGGAGAAGTCCTTCGATTGATACAGCGTCTGGTGGATCAGGGCCATCGAGCGGATGCGGTTCTGGCTGTCGAGCAGCATGTCCTGGACGCGCGAATCGTCGATCCGGGCCGATTGCAGGTCGAGCAGGCTGTGCACGATCTGCAGATTGTTCTTCACGCGGTGATGGATCTCGCCGAGCAGGAGGTCCTTCTCCTTCAATGCCGCCTGGATATGTCCCTCTTTCTGCTTGCGGTCGGAGATGTCGACGATGGCGGAGAGCACCATGGTTCCCTCGTCGGTCTCGATGGGATTGAGGCCGATTTCGACCGGAAACTCGCTGCCGTCCTTGCGCAGCCCGTAGAGATCGCGGCCGGCACCCATCGGGCGCGAATTCGGATGCTGGAAGAAGCTCCGGCGCAGGCCGGGATGGTGACCGCGGAACCGTCCCGGCACCAGGATCTCGATCGGCTGTCCGAGCAGTTCCGAGCGGCTGTAGCCGAAAACCTTCTCGGTCTGGGCGTTGACCATCTCGATCAGGCCGTCGCTGTTGATCATCACCATGGCGTTCGGGGCGAATTCCACCACGCGCTGGAACCTTTCCTCCATGCGCTTGCGGGCGGAGATGTCGACGATGGCCGACAGCACCATGATGCCTTCATCGGTTTCGATCGGGTTGAGGCCGATCTCGACGGGAAACTCGCTGCCGTCCTTGCGCAGGCCGAAGAGGTCGCGCCCCGCGCCCATTGGGCGGGACTGCGGGTCGGTAAAGAAGGCGTGTCGCAATCCAGGATGCATATTGCGAAACCGTTCGGGCACCAATCTCTCGATGGACTGCCCAAGAAGCTCGCTGCGGGCATAGCCGAAGACGCGCTCGGCCTGGGCATTCAGCATCTCGATCTGGCCGCGGGCATTGATCATCAGCATGGCATTCGGCGCGGATTCGACCACTCGGCGGAAGCGTTCTTCGCTCTTCTGCAGCGCCTGCTCGATGCGGCGCCGTTCCGATTCCTCGATGGGATCCTGGGCCATAATAACCATACTAGAAGTGTGCCAGCTACGCTGAGGTACCCTACGGGGCGCTTCGCCTCACCGCACTACCGGGTCGGATTCCCTCTCCGATCGCATTTGCGCCGCCACCTGCCATTCAAGGCATGATACAAAGAGGCATTCAACTGTGATGTGGGCTGGTCATGCAATCTGCGCGACACTCCTCGGACACGTCGCAACGGGGTATCCAAAGCATGCAGGGCCGACGTCTGCTCGCCGTCGACGACGATCCGGGAATTCTGGCGATCATCCAGCGCGTCGCCGAGGAGATGGGCTTTGCGGTGGAGACGCTCAGCATGAGCGCACGCTTCATGACCACCTATGTCCGCTTCAAGCCCGACGTCATCACCCTGGACGTGATGATGCCCGACCTCGACGGGATCGAGGTGATCCGATGGCTCAGCGATATCGAAACGCCCGCGACGGTGATCATCCTTTCCGGCGGCAGCTCGATCTATGTCGAGCTCGGCCAGAAACTCGCCGAGGCGCGCGGGACCCTGCGCACCTCCATCCTCAACAAGCCCTTCACCCTTGGCGGCCTGCGCGGTGCGCTGGCATCTGCCGCCGAGTTTTCCGCCGCCCAGGCCCACTGAAGCTCGCGCGCGGACCTGGCGGATCCCGCCAGACCTCCCGGATCTGATCCCCCTAGCCGTTGTCCCGCCGGTCCCGCTATTGTCGGCGGGGAATCGCCGGCCCAGGTTCGGGCCGGGGACAGGAGATTGACGGAGATCGGCGAATGACGGTGACGAGCGAACCGGGGCAGGTCCTGGAAGGCGGCTGCGATTGCGGCGGGTTGCGCTACCGCCTGACCGGCACGGCCTATGACAGCGGCTATTGCCATTGCCGCATCTGCCAGCGGACCAGCGGCGCCCCGGCCCAGGCCTTCGCCCGGTATCACGCGGCGGATTTTGCCTATATCAAGGGCACGCCGAAGGTCTACCTCTCCAGCGAATGGGGCCAGCGGGAATATTGCCCGGATTGCGGCAGCCAGCTGCTGTACCGCGGCCGCGAGGCGCCTTTCGACGTGGCGATCAATACCCCGACCCTCGACCATCCCGAGGCCATTCCGCCGCGCCAGCATGTCTGGCACCGCAGCCGGATTCCCTGGTACGAGATCGGCGACCGCCTGCCCTGCAGCGACTGAAGCGCAGCCACCCCGGCCGGCATTGCCTGTTGCGGGAGCGAGGGACTAAGCTGGGGCGATGCAGAAGCACGATCATCATCACGATCACGACCATGACCACGGCGGCGGCGGTTCGCCGTTGCCGGAGATCGCGCTCCGGGTCCGCGCCCTGGAGACGATCCTGGTCGCCAAGGGCTATGCCGACCCGGCGGCAATCGACGCCATCGTCGAGACCTATGAAACCCGCGTCGGGCCGCGCAACGGCGCCCGCGTCGTCGCCAGGGCCTGGAGCGATCCGGCCTATCTCGGGCGGCTGCGCCAGAACGCCACCGCCGCCATCGCCGAGCTCGGCTTCGCGGGCCGCCAGGGCGAGCACATGATGGTGGTCGAGAATTCGCCGGTGCTCCACAACATGGTGGTCTGCACGCTCTGCTCCTGCTACCCCTGGTCGGTGCTCGGCCTGCCGCCGGTCTGGTACAAGTCGGCGCCCTATCGCGCCAAGGCGGTGATCGATCCCCGCGGCGTGCTCGCCGATTTCGGCGTCACCCTGCCGCCGGACAAGCCGATCCGGGTCTGGGATTCCACCGCCGAGCTCCGCTACCTGGTCATTCCCGAACGGCCGGCCGATACCGAAGGCTGGAGCGAGGAGCGTCTTGCCGAGCTGGTAACCCGGGATTCCATGATCGGCACCGGTCTCGCCCGCGATCCTGCCGCGGGAGCCAATCCGTGAACGGCGCCCAGGACCTCGGCGGCATGATGGGCTTCGGCCCGGTCGTGCCGGAACCCGGCGAACCGGTCTTCCATGCCGCCTGGGAACGGCGCGTCCTCGGCCTCACGCTGGCCTGCGGCGCCCTGGGGGAATGGAACATCGACATCAGCCGCCATGCCCGCGAGACCCTGCATCCTGCCGACTATCTGAGCTCCAGCTATTACGAGATCTGGATCAAAGGCCTGGCGAAGCTGCTGGCGGCACGCGGCCTGGTGACGCCGGCGGAAATCGCCGCCGGCAGCGCGCTCGCCGCGGCGAAGCCGACCAGGCGCCCTCCGCTGAAGGCCGCCGACGTTCCCGCCACGCTGGCCAAGGGCGGCCCCTGCGACCGGCCCCTGCAGCGCAGCGCCGTCTTCCAGCCGGGCGACCGGGTGCGGGCGAAGAACATCAATCCCCTCGGCCATACCCGCCTCCCCCGCTACGTGCGCGGCCGGGCCGGCGTGGTCGAGCGGGTCCAGGGCAGCTACGTCTTTCCCGACACCAATGCCCATGGCAAGGGCGAGGATCCACAATGGGTCTATTCCGTCGTGTTCAGCGGCCAGGAACTCTGGGGCAAGGGCAGCGATCCCAGCCTCTCCGTCGCCGTGGATTGCTGGGAGCCCTATCTTGAGCGCCGCTGATCCCGAGGGCGCGGCACGGCAGGCGATGCTGGCCGCGCTGCCGACCCTGCCCCGCAACGACGACGGCCCGGTCTTCCGCGAACCCTGGGAGGCCCAGGCCTTCGCCATGACGCTGACGCTGCACGAGCAGGGCGTCTTCACCTGGGTCGAATGGGCGGCGGCCCTGGCGGCCGAGATCAGGCGCGCCCAGGAGGCCGGCGATCCGGATACCGGCGAAACCTATTATCATCACTGGCTGTCGGCGCTGGAGAATATGGCCATCGCCAAGGGCCTCGCCGACCCGGCCCGCCTGGAGCAGCAACGCCAGGCCTGGGACCGCGCCGCCCGGGCGACGCCGCATGGCGAGCCGATCCTGCTGGGCAACGATCCGCTGGCCTGAGCCGGCCGGCCCCGATATCTCCCCGGAACCCATGTGCCGCGGCCGGCACCCGTCGGATGCCGGTCGCGGCGCCATGGTAACGGCGACGAAATGCGGTCGGACTTACTCGGGTACGGCGACGCCGGACCCGCCGAGTTCAGCCGGGAAATCCTTCAGCTTGGGCAGACCGTCCTTCATCCGCAGGACGGTCTCGCCGTAGTTCACGTGCACGCCCGGCTTGAAGGCCACGCTCGGAATCGTCGCGGCATAGACGTCGGTGAGGCCGAAGGTCGGATGATCGGTCATCACGTGGCCGCCGCATTTCTTGCAGAACTGCCGGTCGCTCGCCGGGGTCTTCTTGAACTTGCCGAGATGCTCGGCGCCCTTGGTGACCTTGACGTTGGCCGGCTTCCACAGGGTGAACGCGTTGACCGGCCCGGCCGACCACGACCGGCAGGAACTGCAATGGCAGTAGCCCATGGCCTCGGGTGCGCCGGTGACTTCGATCTCGACGGCGCCGCAGAAGCAGGCGCCCGTGTGCTTGTCGCTCATGTCATACCTCTCTCTATCGCTCAGGCTCCCGCCCGGATTCTCCGGCATCGGCGAGCCATCTCTCTTCGGGTTCGGTTGCTGGGGATTTACGCCGTCAAGCGGACGTCATCACGTACTCCTCGTCAGTTGCAGGGGTTTGGTCTTGGGACTCGATGCTGTGCAGGGCGGACTCGAAGGCGGCGAGCACCGGCTCCTTGCGCGCCAGCGCCCAGCCCACGAAGGTGCCGCCTTCCAGCGTGCTGAGGAGGAGCAGCGCGGTCGCCGCGGGGACCACGTGCGGGGCGAGGCCTCCGGCCGCCTTTCCCTCCGCCAGCACGCCCTCCAGCCAGTCGAGATGGATCTGAAAGAAGTCCTGCAGCGTCGGATGCATGGTTGCCGGCAGGGCGGACCGCTCCGCCGAGAGCGCGCCGCAGAGCGGCAGCATGCCCTTCTCGAAGCCGTCGAGAAACAGGTTGGCATAGGTCCGCAGCCGCGCCCCGGGCATCCGGTGCTCCGCCTTGATCCGGGCGAGGACCGCGACGAAGCGCTCGATGTAGTCCCGGACCACGACGACGATCAGCTCCTCCTTGGAGGGGAAGTAGTAGTGGATGCTGGCCTTGGTGATCGCCACGCGCGCCGAGAGGTCGGCATAGCTGAACGCCGAGTAGCCGCGGGTGCGGATCAGGAATTCGGCTTCCTGGAGGATCAGGCTTCGGGTCTCGGGGCTCATATGTCGAACCTGCAAAGTGATAATGCGGAACCTACAAACTAAAAAGACAACTTGTCAACCTACTAGTTGGTAACTTTTTCACCGCCGGCGGACCCTCGACGGCACCCTGCCATTGGTTAATTTCCGGTCCCGGGGCGAAGCCGCCCCGGCGCGGACGGATGGCCCCGATGTCAGCGGCGCCGCTCCCGCACGCGGCCGCTGGCCCGCATCGGCGGTTTCAGCAGGTGATTTTCGCCGAGCGGGGTATGCTAGGCTCGGCCGCACGGGAGGACCGGAACGGATGTCGGTGACCCACGAGCCCTGGATCGTGGCGCTTTCACTTGTGGTCGCCATGCAGGGCGCCTATGTCGCGATCGGATTGTCGCTGCAGATCGCCGCAGCGCATGGAGTGAAACGCCGCCTGCTCCTGGCCGGGGCCGCCTTCACCTTCGCGGTCGCGGTCTGGTCGATGCATTTCGTCGGCATCCTGGCCGTGCGCATGCCCTTCCCGCTCGACTACCTGGTGCTGCCCACCCTGCTGTCCTTCCTGGTCTGCGTCTTCGTGGTCGGGGTGGCGATCTACCTTGCCAGCCTCTACCCCGCCTTCCGGCCCGGACTTGCGGTTTCCGCCGTGGTCATGGGAACCGGCATCGCCACCATGCACTACATGGGGATGATGGCCCTGCACGGCAGCGCGGTGATGCATCACGACCCGGTCCATGTGGTGGCGAGCTTCCTGATCGGCGTCGCTGCCTCGGCGCTCGGCTTGTGGTTCGCCTTCAGCCGTAACCGCCGGGTGCCGCTGCTGGTGGCCGCAATCGCCCTCGGCCTGGCCATTTCCGGCATGCATTACGTGGCCATGGCGGGCCTGACCCTGGACCCGGCGCTGGAGCCGATGAACCACGAGGCGACGGCGCTGTCGCCGGACATCCTGGCGGTGGTCGTGGCGGTCGTCGCCTTCGCGGTTTCCGCGGTGTTTTTGCTGACTTTGGTGCCGGATACCGGGCCAAAGAGCCATGCCGGACCGGGATTTGCCGGTGAAACCGCCGGTGCGGACACGGTGATTGCACCGGAATTCGACGGCGTGGCGCCGGTCTCCAAGTCGCCCCTGGGCGGCGCCGGCGGGCCGCGGCCCCGCGCCGCCAAGGTCCTGCCGGTGGAGAAGGACGGCGCCATCCACTACCTGCCGACCGAGAGCATCGTCGCGGTCCAGGCCAATGCCCATTACACCACCGTCCATGACGGCAAGGGGCACTACTTCTGTTCGCTCTCGATCGGCGACGTCGAGGCCCGGCTCGACCGGCGGCGGTTCCTCCGGGTGCACCGCAGCCACATCGTCGCCATCGACCGGATCAGCGCCCTGAAGCGCACCGGCGACGGCGGCCAGGCCCGGTTCGACCTGCCCGACGTCCCGGCGGTCCCGGTCAGCCGCAGCCGCTTCTCCGCCCTGAAGGCGCAGATCGAGGCGATGAGCTGACCGCGTTTCCGCGGCGCAGCAGGAACCCTCCGAATCCCCGAAGGCTCCGGCCCGCCGCCGCCCCCGCGCCGCCATTCGTGCAGAGGCGCCGCCATTCGTTCATCGGAACCGCAGGACGAGGCCGCTGGTGCAGCATCTGTTGTTGCTGCGCCGCATACATACCTAGCCTCTTAAGCCAACGACGGCCGACGATCGAGAACCGGCCGCGTCTCAGGGATGAAACGTTCAGGGAGGCTGCAGTGATCCCAGGTAACTTTGCTTACCACCGGCCGAATTCCGTCGGCGAAGCGGTCAAGCTGCTCGCCGATCTCGGCGACGAGGCCCGGCCCCTGGCCGGCGGCCACAGCCTGATCCCGATGATGAAGCTCCGCCTGGCCTCGCCCGAGCATCTGGTCGATCTCGGCGCCATCGGCGAGCTCCGGGGCATCCGCCGGGACGGCGCCGAGATGGTCATCGGCGCCACCACCACCCAGGCCGAACTGGTCGCCTCGGCGGAGCTCGCCAAGGCGATCCCGATCATCCGGGAGACCGCCCTGCTGATCGCCGATCCCCAGGTCCGCTATGTCGGGACCCTGGGCGGCAACGTCGCGAACGGCGATCCCGGCAACGACATGCCGGCCCTGATGATGTGCCTCGGCGCCAGCTATCGGCTGGTCGGAAAGGGCGGCGAGCGCAAGGTGGCGGCCAGGGACTTCTACCAGGGCGCCTATTTCACCGCCCTGGAACCCGGCGAGATCCTGGCCGGCATCCATATCCCGGTGCCGCCGGCCGGCCATGGCTGGTCCTACGAGAAGCTGAAGCGCAAGATCGGCGACTACGCCACGGCGGCGGCGGCGGTGATCCTCACCTTCGCCGGCGGCAAGGTGGCGAGCGCCGCGATCGGCCTCACCAATGTGGCCGATACCCCGCTCTTCGCCGCCGACGCCGCCCGGATCCTGGTGGGCTCGGGCCTGGACGCCGAAACGGTGAAGCGCGCCATGACGGCCGCCGAGAAGATCACCTCGCCCGCCGCCGACGGGCGCGGACCCGTCGAATACCGCACGAAAATGGCCGGCCAGATGCTGAAGCGGGCGATCGCCGCCGCCGCAGCCCGCGCCGCCCGGAACTGAGGGGAGAGCGCAAGATGGCCAAGACCCACGTCACCATGAAGGTCAACGGGCAGGAGGTCGAGGGGCTGGTCGAGCCGCGCACCCTGCTGATCCACTTCCTGCGCGAGCAGCTGAACCTGACCGGCCCGCATATCGGCTGCGAGACCAGCCATTGCGGCGCCTGCACCGTCGATCTCGACGGCAAGTCGGTGAAGGCCTGCACCCGCTTCGCGGTCCAGGCTCAGGGCGCCGAGATCCTCACCATCGAGGGGGTCGCCAATGCCGACGGCACCCTGCATGCCCTGCAGGAGGGTTTCCGCGAGATGCACGGGCTGCAATGCGGCTTCTGCACCCCGGGCATGATCACCCGGGCTTACCGCCTGCTGCAGGAGAACCCGCAGCCGACCGACGAGGAGATCCGCTTCGGCATCGCCGGCAACATCTGCCGCTGCACCGGCTACCAGAACATCGTGAAGGCCATTCAATTCGCCGCCGCAAAGCTCGCCGGCGTGCCCTACAAGGAGGCCGCGGAATGACCAGCGCACCCGCCACCGAGACCCGGGAAGCCCGCACCGAGAAACTGCAGGGCATGGGCTGCAAGCGCAAGCGCGTGGAAGACGCGCGCTTCACCCAGGGCTAGGGCAACTACGTCGACGACCTCAAGCTGCCGGGCATGCTCTACGGCGATCTCGTGCGCTCGCCCTATGGCCACGCCCGGGTCAAGAAGATCGACACCTCGAAGGCGCTGAAGGTGCCGGGCGTGGTCGCGGTGCTGACCGCAGCCGACCTGAAGCCGCTCAGCCTGCACTACATGCCGACCCTGGCCGGCGACGTGCAGGCGGTCCTGGCCGAGGAGAAGGTGCTGTTCCAGAACCAGGAAGTGGCCTTCGTGGTGGCGACCGACCGCTATACCGCGGCCGATGCCGCCGAACTGGTCGAGGTCGAATACGAGGAACTGCCGGCCCTGATCGATCCCTTCAAGGCGATGGCGCCCAACGCGCCGCTGCTGCGCGAGGACATCAAGGACAAGATGGACGGCGCCCACGGCAAGCGCAAGCACTACAACCACATCTTCGAATGGCAGATCGGGGACAAGGAGGCGACCGACCTCGCCTTCAAGAATGCCGAGGTCTCGATCAAGGAACTGATCTCCTACCAGCGCGTGCATCCCTGTCCGCTGGAGACCTGCCAGTCCGTCGCCTCCTTCGACAAGATCAAGGGCGAACTCACGGTCTGGGGCACCTTCCAGGCGCCGCATGTGGTGCGCACCGTGGCGGCGATCCTGTCCGGCATCCCGGAACACAAGATCCACGTTATCGCCCCGGATATCGGCGGCGGCTTCGGCAACAAGGTCGGCGTCTATCCGGGCTATGTCTGCTCGATCGTCGCCTCGATCGTCACCGGCAAGCCGGTGAAATGGGTCGAGGACCGGATCGAGAACCTGTCGGCCACCGCCTTCGCCCGCGACTACCACATGACCACCGAGATCGCCGCCCGCAAGGACGGGAAGGTCACCGGGTTGCGCGTGCATGTGCTGGCCGATCACGGCGCCTTCGACGCCTGCGCCGATCCGACCAAATGGCCGGCCGGCTTCTTCAACATCGTCACCGGTTCCTACGACTTCCCGGTGGCCCATTGCGCGGTGGACGGGGTCTATACCAACAAGGCGCCGGGCGGCGTCGCCTACCGCTGCTCCTTCCGGGTGACGGAGGCGGCCTATTGCATCGAGCGGGCGATGGACATCCTGGCGCAGAAGCTGAAGATGGACCCGGCGGAGCTGCGGCTGAAGAACTTCATCAAGCGCGAGCAGTTCCCCTACCAGTCGGCCCTGGGCTGGGAATACGATTCCGGCGACTACGAGACCGCGATGAAGCGGGCGATGGAGAAGGTCGGCTATGCCGGGCTGCGCGCCGAGCAGAAGACGAAGCAGGAGGCATTCCGACGCGGCGAGACCCGGGAGATCATGGGGATCGGCATCTCGTTCTTCACCGAGATCGTCGGCGCCGGCCCGTCGAAGAACTGCGACATCCTCGGCATCGCGATGTTCGACTCCGCCGAGATCCGCATCCATCCCACCGGCGCGGCCATCGCCCGCATGGGCACGAAGAGCCAGGGCCAGGGCCACGAGACCACCTATGCCCAGATCATCGCCACCGAGCTCGGCATCCCGGCCGACCTCATCATGATCGAGGAGGGCAACACCGATACCGCACCCTACGGCCTCGGCACCTACGGCTCGCGCTCGACCCCGGTCGCCGGCGCGGCGACCGCGATGGCCGCCCGCAAGATCAAAGCCAAGGCGCAGATGATCGCCGCCCATATGCTGGAAGTGCATCACGACGATGTCGAGTTCGACATCGACCGGTTCCGCGTCAAGGGCCTGCCGGAGAAGTTCAAGACCATGAAGGAGATCGCCTGGGCGGCCTACAACAACGTGCCGCCGGGCCTGGAGCCGGGTCTGGAGGCGGTGAACTACTACGATCCGCCGAACATGACCTATCCCTTCGGCGCCTATATCTGCGTGATGGACATCGACGTCGATACCGGGGTCTACAAGGTGCGGCGGTTCTATGCCCTGGACGACTGCGGCACCCGGATCAACCCGATGATCATCGAGGGCCAGGTGCATGGCGGGCTGACCGAGGCCTTCGCCATCGCCATGGGCCAGGAGATCGCCTATGACGAGATCGGCAACGTGAAGACGGCCTCGCTGATGGACTTCTTCCTGCCGACCGCGGTGGAAACGCCGAAATGGGAGACCGACTGGACGGTGACGCCGAGCCCGCATCACCCGATCGGCGCCAAGGGCGTCGGCGAGAGCCCGAATGTCGGCGGCGTGCCGGCCTTCTCCAATGCGGTCAACGACGCCTTCGGCTTCCTCGGCAGCACCCATATCCAGATGCCGCACGACTACTGGCGGAACTGGAAGGCGGCCGACGGCCTGGGACTGCACAAGTAGGATCGCGGCTTGTCCCTCACCCGCGACCAGCTGGCGGAAGGCCTGGCCGGGGTCGGCTACGTCGCCGACCGCGAGCTGGCGACGGCGCTGCGCCTGATGGAGATGCTGGAGCGCCCGCTGCTGCTCGAGGGCGAGGCCGGGGTCGGCAAGACCGAGGTCGCCAAGGCCCTCGCCGCCCTGCACGGGACGCGCCTCATCCGCCTGCAGTGCTACGAGGGGCTGGACCAGAACGCCGCGCTCTACGAGTGGAACTACCAGCGCCAGCTCCTGGCGATCAAGGTGCGCGAGGGATCCGGCACCGAGTCCGACCGGCTGGAGGAGGCGATCTTCTCGGAGAAGTTCCTGCTCGAGCGGCCGCTGCTGGCGGCGATCCGCCAGGCGCGGGCGCCGGTGCTGCTGATCGACGAGATCGACCGGGCCGACGAGGAGTTCGAGGCCTTCCTCCTGGAACTGCTGTCGGATTTCCAGATCACCATTCCGGAGCTGGGGACGATCGCGGCGACCACGCGGCCGCGGGTGGTGCTGACCTCCAACGGCACCCGCGAACTCTCCGACGCCCTGCGCCGGCGCTGCCTCTACCACTACATCGACTTCCCCGATCTCGACCGCGAGACCCGGATCATCCTCACCCGCCTGCCCGGCATCGCCACGACCCTGGCCGGACAGGTCGCGCAGATGATGGCGGCGATCCGCAAGGAGGACCTGCGCAAGGTGCCGGGCGTCGCCGAGACCCTCGACTGGGCAGCGGCCCTGGTCGGCCTCGAGGTGGCGGACCTGAAGGGCGCGCCGGAGGCGGTGATGGAGACCCTGTCCTGCCTGTTGAAGACCCACGAGGACCGGCAGGCGGTGACCCGCGAGGTCGCCGAGCGGCTGCTGGGACGGGTGGCATGAGCGCGGCGGCGTGCGATCCGCTGCCGCCCGCCGGCCGCGCCGTCCTGCGGCGCCTGGTCGGCTTCGTCGCCACGCTCCGCGACAACGGCTTCGAGATCGGCCTGGCGGAAACTCGCGACGGCGCGCGGATCCTCGCCGATCCTATGGCCGGCCGGCCAGAGCTCCTGTCCCAGGCCTTCAAGGCGCTGTTCGCCTCGCGCCTCGCCGACTGGCAGCGCTTCGACGAGATCTTCGCGGCCTACTGGCTGGGGCGCGGCATGAAGCGGGTGGTCAAGGTCGGCGGCGCTACACCCAAGGACTCGCCGCGCAGCCTGCGCCAGCTGGCCGAAGCCGGCGCGCCGAAGGGCGAACCGGGGATGGCCGACGATCCCCAGCGCCGCGCCGAGCGCGAAACGGAGAATCCGGCGGACGGCCGCGGCCGGCGCGAGGGCGCCTCGCGGGCCGAGACGCTCGACCGGATGGACTTCCGCCATATCGCCGATCCGGACAAGCTGGCCCGGGCGCAGGAGATCGCCGAGCGCCTGGCCCGGGCGATGCGCAGCCGCCTGACCCGGCGCGACCGCCACACCCGCCGCGGGCGGCGCCTCGACATGCGGCGCACCATCCGCGCCAGCATCGGCCATGGCGGCACCCCGATCGAGCTTGCCTTCCGCCGGCGCCGGAAGAAGCCGGTGAAGCTGGTCGTGCTGCTCGACGCCTCCGGATCGATGAGCCTCTATACCGCGGTCTTCACCCGCTTCATCCGCGGCGTCGTCGACAGTTTCCACGCGGCCGAAGCCTTCGTCTTCCACACCCGCCTGGTGCAGGTCTCCGAGGCGCTGCGCGAGAAGAACCCGGCGCGGGCGGTCGAACGCCTGGCGCTGATGGCGACCGGGATCGGCGGTGGCACCCGGATCGGCGAGAGCCTGGCGACCTTCAACCGCTGGCACGCCAAGCGGGTGATCACCTCGCGGGCGGTGGTGATGATCCTCTCCGACGGCTACGACACCGGCACGCCGGAGCGGCTCGGCGCGGAAATGGCGGCGCTGGCGCGGCGCTGCCGGCGGATCGTCTGGCTCAACCCGATGCTGGGCTGGCAGGGCTACGAACCGGTCGCGCGCGGCATGGCCGCCGCCCTGCCCCATGTCGACCTCTTCGCCCCGGCGCATAACATCGAGAGCCTGGCGCGCCTCGAGCGCTATCTGGCGCGGCTCTGAGCAGGGTGGACAGCATGGCCGAATCCCGGATCCCCGAGCGCAAGGACGACGTGCTCGACCTCGCCAGCGCGCTGAAGGCCCGCGGCGAGCCCTTCGCCCTGGCGACGGTGGTGCGGACGGTATCGCTGACCGCCGCCAAGGCCGGGGCGAAGGCGGTGATCGGCGCCGACGGCACCGTCTCCTCGGGCTGGATCGGCGGCGGCTGCGCCCGCGCTGCGGTCCTGAAGGCTGCCCGCGAGGCGATGGCCGACGGCAGGCCGCGCCTGGTCTCGGTGCAGCCGATGGACGTGCTGAAGGACCAGGGTCTGCGCCCGGGCGATGCCCGGGACGGCGTGCAGTTCGCCAAGAATATGTGCCCCAGCCAGGGCACCATGGATGTCTTCGTCGAGCCGGTCCTGCCCCGGCCGGAAGTGGCGGTCTGCGGCGCCAGCCCGGTGGCGGTGGCGACCGCGGATCTCGCCCGGCGCCTCGGCTTTGCCCTTTGCGTGGTGGCGCCGGCGGAGGACCAGGCGCGGTTCGCGACGGCGGACAGCCGGATCGAGGGCTACGATCTGCCGCCGCTGCCGGCGGCCGAGCGCTTCATCGTGGTGGCGACCCAGGGGCGCAACGACGAGGCAGCGCTGGCGGCGGCCCTGAAGACCGGCGCCGGCTACGTCGCCTTCGTCGGCTCGCATCGCAAGGCGGCGGCGCTGCGGACGGAACTGGCGGCCCAGGGCATCGATGCCGAGCGGCTGCGCGCGCTTCGGGCGCCGGCCGGGCTCGACCTGGGGGCGGTGACGCCGGAGGAAATTGCGCTTTCCATCCTGGCCGAGATCGTGGAAGTTCGGCGCCGGGGCCAGCACATCGTGCCGGCCGAAACCGGCGCATAACCCAGCCGCATCGAAGGAACCCATGGGATGGATCTGACCGGAGAACAGCGCATCGCAGCGCCGCGCGACATCGTCTGGGCGGCGCTCAACGACGTCGCGGTGCTGAAGCGGTGCATCCCGGGCTGCGAATCGATCGAGAAGACCTCGGACACCGAGATGACGGCGCGGGTGGTGCTGAAGATCGGGCCGGTGAAGGCCGGCTTCGGCGGCAAGGTCACCCTCTCGGAGATCGACCCACCCAACGGCTATCGCATCGCCGGCGAGGGCCAGGGCGGCGTCGCCGGCTTCGCCAGGGGCAGCGCCCTGGTCCGGCTGGAGCCCGACGGCGGCGAGACCATCCTGCGCTACGAGGCGAAGGGCGAGATCGGCGGCAAGATCGCCCAGCTCGGCTCGCGCCTCGTCGATTCCACCGCGCACAAGCTGGCCGGCGATTTCTTCGCCGCCCTGGGCGCGGCGGTGGGGGCGCCGGCGGCTGCCCCTGCGGCCCAACCTGAACCTGTGCCCGAACCGGTGGCCGAACCGGCGCCGCAGCCGGCGATCGTGGCGGAAGGCGGGTCCGCTGCCGCCGCGGCCCCGGTCAAGGCGGCCTGGTACAAGCGGCTGTTCGGCAGCGCCGACAGACCGGCCGGGTGAGCCGCCACGGCGACGCAAGTCGCGCTGCGTTGATTTTTCCTTAACCACTTCGGTTCCAAGGTGCAGACTTCCCCGACGGACCATCGGCCGATCCGCGCCAGAGCCGTCGCAGCTCTCTGAGGACGCCGTTCTTGGACCATCCCGCCGCCATCCCGACCCGGTACCGCCTCGGCCACAGCGCCGCGGCACCCGGTTCGATCGCATCCCGGCTTTGGCCGGCGATCCCGGCCTTGGCGCTTGCCCTGCTGGCGGTCCTGCTGGTCCCCGGGGCGGGTGCCCGCGGCGACGATCCGGTGGTGCGCCTGGCCTGCAACGATTTCCCGCCGCTGAAGATCGCGCATCCCGATGCCGGCGGCCTGCCGGGTTCGGATGTCGAGATCCTGCAGGAGATCTTCAAGCGCGCCGGGGCGGCGCTGGCGATCGAGTATTTCCCCTGGAAGCGTGCCTTCGTCGAGGCGCAGCGCGGCGACGTCGACGGCCTGTGCAGCTGCTCCTACGTCGCCGAGCGCGAGAACCTGTTCCACTTCAGCGCCGAAATCGGCCAGGTCTCGGTCGGCCTCTTCACCCTCAAGGACGGCAGCCTGCCTGAGGTAAAATCGCTGGAAGAGCTGAAGGCCGAGGTCGGCGATACCACCCGGGTCGGCGTGGTCGCCGGCTACAATCTGGAGAGCGATCTCGGCCAGTTCCACGTCAACCGGGATTCCGTGGTCGACGACCGCGCGACGCTGGAGATGCTGACCAAGCGGCGCTTCGACTATCTCTATTCCTACAGGGCGCCGATCGACTACCTGCAGAAGAACCGCAGCGACGTGCCGGCGCTCCGCTATACCGAGCTGCGCGGCAATCCCTATTACGTCTGCCTCAGCAAGCAGGTGCCGCGCAATGCAGCACTGCTGCCGAAGATCGATGCCGCGATCGCCGCGATGCGGGCCGACGGCAGCATCGACCGGATCCTCGACAAATACCGCTGACCGGACGCCCGGCCCGGCCCGGCTTCGGCGGCTAGTAGGTCGCCCGGCCGCCGCTGAGGTCGAAGGTGAAGCCGGTGGTGAAGCTGCTGGCCGGCGAGACGATCCAGGTGATCATCTGCGCCGCCTCGGCGAGATCGCCGCAGCGCTTCATCGGGATCTTCGCCGTCATGTAGTCGACCGTCGCCTGCGGCAGCGCCGCCACCATCGGCGTGCGGATCACCGCCGGCGCCAGGGCGTTCACCGTGATGCCGGTCTCGGCATAGTCCTTGCCGAGGCTCTTCACCAGGCCGATCAGCCCGGCCTTGGTGGCGGAATAGGCGGCCATGCCGGCATTGCCCTCCTTGCCGGCGATCGAGGCGACATGCAGCAGGCGACCGTAGTTCTTCCGCAGCATGAAGGGCAGAACGTGCTGCGACAGCAGGAAGGCGCCGCGCAGGTTGATGCGGTAGACTAGGTCGAAATCCTCGATCGCCACCTGATGCCCGGGGATGTTGGTGCGGCCGGTGATGCCGGCGCAGTTCACCAGCGCGTCGATGCCGCCGAAGCGGTCGGCCACCTGCTGCAGGGCCGGGGCGATCTCGGCGTCGCGGGTGACGTCGAGGCCGAGGCCGATCGCCTGGCCGCCGGCCGCGTCGATGGCGCTTGCGGCGGCGGCGGCGCCGGCGGCATTGGCGTCGAGGCAGGCGATGCGCGCGCCCTGGCCGGCGAGGAACTGCGCCGCGGCGAGGCCGATGCCGCTGGCGGCGCCGACCACGGCAACGCTGTAGGAAGGTCGATCGATGTAGCTCAGGCCCATGTTCAACTCCGTCGGGGATTGCAGGTGCATCGGCGCCGCTAGCGGCGGCGGGTCTCGGTCTCGGCCGGGTCGCCCGGCCGCAGGGCGCCGCCGGCGCGCGCCCGCAGCAGCGAGGTCTTGCCGTTCATCACCGCCCGCAGCATCGCCGCCTCGGCCCTGCCGGGATCGCCGAGGTTGATCGCCTGGAAGATCTCGACATGGATCTCGTGGTCGTCCTCGATCCGGTTGTCGACCTCGTTCAGGGTCTGCTGCTGGATGCGGAAGCTGATCTGCAGGAAATTGGCGATGATATAGGCGAAGCGGTAGAGCAGCTGGTTCTTCGAGGCGGCGAAGACCGCCATGTGGAAGGCGACGTCGGCCTTGGCATAGCTGGCATGGTCGCTCATCCCCTCGCGCATCGCCCGGCAGGCGGCCTCGATCCGGCGGATGTCGTCGAGGCCGGCGCGCATCGCCGCGAAGCGGGCGGCGGCGGGCTCGATCAGCTGGCGCATCTCCAGCAGGTCGCGCAGGATGTCGTCGCCGAGGCCGTTCACCGACTGCCAGGCGAGGACGTCGGCGTCGAAGATGTTCCACAGCTCCTTGGCGCGCACCTGGGTGCCGATCTTCTGCCGGGTCTCGATCAGGCCCTTGGCGGCCAGCACCTTCAGCGCCTCGCGCAAGGAGGTGCGGCTGACGTCGTACTGCTTCATCAGCTCGGGCTCGCGCGGCAGCACCCCGCCCGGCCGGTACTTGCCGGAGACGATGCTCTCGCCCAGGGCGTTGATCAGGCGGCCCTGCTGGCCGCGCAGCCGGTAGCCGGAGGGCCGGTGGTCGGCGGCGTCGGGCCAGATCGCGGCCGCGGCCGCCGGCTGCCCGCCGGCCGGGCGCCGGGCCTGGCGCGGCCTCTTGGCTGACTTGGTCAACGGCCCGGTCCCGCTGTCATCCGGCTCTCCCCTTGGCAATACGTGGTGGCGATACTGGCCGAAGCGGGCCGCCCTAGGCAACCGCCGGCGTCTTGTAGAGGACCCGGCCCTGCACCCGGATCTCGGTATCGACCAGATAGCGCTGCAGCGCCGCGGCATCGATCGCGATGCCGAGGCCCGGCCGGTCGGGCAGCTGGATCCGGCCCTCGGCATCCGGCGTCAGGTGGTTGGCGCTGAGATCCCAGGCGACCGATTTCGGCGCCACCGGATATTCGCAGATGTGGTGGCGCTCCAGCCCGGCATAGGGCTGCAATGAGGCGCTCAGCGCGAGATGCGAAGTGAAGGTGTGGTTGACGTAGGTGACGCCGCGCGGCACCGCATAGTCGGCAACGCGCTTCGCCGGGCCCAGGCCGCCGATCCGCCCGCAGTCGATCTGGATGAAGCCGACCCCGCCATAGTCGATCAGGTGCTTCGCCATGTGGAAATTATGCGCCGCCTCGCCGCCGGCCAGCTTCACCGTCTTCGTCTTCTTCGCCAGGGCGCCGTAGGCCTCGTAGGCGCCGCCGTGGAACGGTTCCTCCAGCCAGGTCGCCCTGACCTCCTCCAGGATCGGCAGCCGGGCCGCGGCGGCGGCGACGTCGTCGAGCCAGATCTGCCCGGCATCGACCAGCAGGGTGCCGTCGGCGCCGAGCCCTTCCCGCGCCGCCACCAGATGGTCGCGATCCTCCGCGACCGTGCCCTTGCCGAAGGGACCCCAGCCGCATTTGATCGCGCGGTAGCCGGCGGCCCGCTGTCGGCGGCAGCGCTCCAGCGTCTCCTGGGCGGTGTCGCCGAAGAGCTGCGAGGCATAGGGCGTCTTCGGGAAGGCGCGCGGATAGCCGAGCAGGCGGTAGACCGGCTCGGAGGTCGCCTTGCCGAGCAGGTCCCAGAGCGCCATCTCGATGCCGGAAAAGGTATGCGCCGCCTGCAACAGGTCCATGCTCTCGTATTCCACCGCGGCGGCAATGCGGGCGATGTCGGCGGCGTTGGCCAGCGGCTTGCCGAGGACCGAGGCCGCCACCGGCTTGCAGACGCCGTGCGACATCGGGGTCACGAAGGCGGCGATCGAGACCAGGGGCGAGGCCTCGCATTCGCCCCAGCCGACCAGGCCGCCGCCGGCGACGCGGACCAGCAGGGCGTCCTGGCTGCCGTCGACCTCCTCGGTCACCTGCGGCATCGACAGATAGAAGAAGTCCACGGCCTCGATCTTCATGCTGGGTCCTTCGGGTTTGTCCGGTTCTCGGCGGCGCCGGTCATCGCATCACCCGGGACAGGAAGGCCTGGGTCCGGCTGTGCTGCGGCCGGTCGAAGATCTCCGCCGGCGGGCCGACCTCGAGGATCTGGCCCTGATCCATGAACACCACGCGATCCGCCACGGAACGGGCGAATCCCATCTCGTGGGTGACTACCGCCATGGTCATGCCCTCCTGGCTGAGGGTCTGCATGACCTCGAGCACCTCCTGCACCAGCTCGGGATCGAGCGAACTGGTGGGCTCGTCGAACAGCATCGCCTCCGGCGCCATGGCCAGCGACCGGGCGATCGCCACCCGCTGCTTCTGGCCGCCGGAGAGCTCCTCCGGGAAATGGTCGGCGCGATCCGCCAGGCCGACGCGCGTCAGCATCTTCAGGGCGCGGTCCTGCGCCGCGGCGGCCTGCAGCCCGAGACTCTGGGTCAGCCCCTCGGTGACGTTGCCGAGCGCGGTCAGGTGCGGAAACAGCGCGAAGTCCTGGAACACCATGCCGAGCTTGCGGCGGGTCCGGGCGATCTCGCTTTCCCTGCGCACCTGCATCTTGCCGGCGACGAAATCATAATAGACCGGCTCGCCGTCGATCAGGATGCGCCCGGCCGAGGGCCGCTCGAGGAAGTTGATGCAGCGCAGCAGCGTCGACTTTCCCGAACCCGACGGCCCGATGATGCAGATCACCTCGCCCGGCGCGATCTTCAGGTCGATCCCCCTGAGCACGGTGAGGTCGCCGAACTTCTTGTCGATGCCGGCCAGCTCGATCATCGGACCCGCCTGCGGCGATAGCCGCTGCGCGCCCGCTTCTCGATCTGGCGCACCAGCAGGGCCGAGGGATAGCCGACGGCGAAATAAAGGATCGCGGTGAGGGTGTAGATGGTGAAGTACTGGTAGGAGCGGGCCGAGATGATCTGGCCGGTGAAGGTCAGCTCCTGCACCGTCACCACCGAGGCGAGGGCGGTATCCTTGAACAGAGAGATGAAGTAGTTGCCGAGGGTCGGGGTGACGATGCGGACGGCCTGGGGCAGGATGATGCGCCAGAAGGCGCGCGCGCGGGTCATGCCCAGGGTGGCCGCCGCCTCCCACTGGTTCTTCGGCACGGCCATGATGCCGCTGCGATAGACCTCGCTCATATAGGCGGTGTAGTTCAGCGTCAGCCCGACGATGGCGGCGACGATGGGGTTGAGGTTGATGCCGATGCTCGGCAGCACATAATAGATGTAGACCAGCTGCAGCAGCAGCGGGGTGGCGCGGATCACCTCGACATAGATGCCGATCGCGGTGCGGACGGCGAGCGACGGCGACATCCGCAGCAGCGCCACCGGAATCGCCAGGACCAGTGCCAGCAGGATGACGACGACCGTCAACATGACCGTCATGCCGAGTCCCTGCAGCAGAACGCCGCCGTACTCTTGCGCGACCGACAGATTGAGCAGATCCATGCCTTCGAGTCCCCCGCCGGGAAGCAATTGTCGGCCCGGTGGCCCGGGCGTCAACAGCGGAAAATATGCAGGGCGGCCGGCAGCACCGGCCGCCCTGCAAGTGGAGGAACCTCAGTTCAGCGGGAAGTAGGTCAGGTTACGGTCGCTGAGCCCGTATTTCTTCAGGATCTTCGAGACCACGCCGGCACCCCACATCTCGTGCAGGCCGACGCTGTAGGCGAGACGCAGGCTGCAGTCTTCCTTGCGCAGGGCATAGCGGGCATAGCCGTAGCCGTACTTGAAGATCAGCTCTTCCGGCACCGCGACGCCGGCGACGATCTCGATCGGCGCCCCGGCATTGGCCTTCATGTAGTCCAGGATCTTCACGTCATCGTCCAGGATGGCGTCGACCTTGCCGGTGCTGATGGCGGCGAATTCCTCGGCGTCGGACTGGAAGGCGGTGATCTCCACCCCTATCTTGCCCAGGTATTCGTCGGCCGCCGAGCCGGCGATGGCGCCGACCTTCTTGCCCTTCAGGTCGTCGAAGGACTTGATGCCGGTCGGATTGCCCTTCTGCGCGGCGATCGCCGGCCCGTACCACCAGGCCGGGGTGGTGAACGCCACCACTTCCAGGCGCTTCGGGGTCTGGTGGATGTTCGACGCCACCACGTTGATCTTCTTCGACAGCAGCATCGGGATGAGCTGGCCGAAATCCGCCACCTCGTACTTGATGGTCTTGATGCCGATCCAGTTCAGCACCGCCTCGTTGATCTCGACGTCGAGGCCCTCGGCCTTCTGGCCGTCCGGATTGAGCGAGGAATAGGGCGGGCTCGGGCTGATACCGAGGGTGACGCCGACCTCCATCGCCTTGGCGAGGGACCCATCGCCGCAGGCTTCGAAGTTAGGAATGCCCTCGACCTGCTGGGCGAAGGCCGGCGTTGCCGTCACGAGCAGCAGCGCCGCAAACAGGCTTTTCATCGCGGTCATGTCTCTCTCCCATCTCAAGTTTCGACTCCAACCTCGACGTGCCTGTTACGCGGCCTTGACGAGGTATTTCTCGATGATCGCCGGATTCGGTTCGACGCCCAGGCCCGGCTCCTGTGGAACGTGCGCATAGCCGTCGACGATGCGGATCGGGTTGCGCGCGAGGCTGCGCGAGATCTCGCCCGGTTCGACGCAGTACTCCATGATGAAGGCATTGGGGATCGCCGCGAGGAAGTGCAGCGACGCCGCGGTGTTGATGTCGGTGGTGAAGTTGTGGTTGATGCAGGGCAGGCCGCGCTGCTGGGCGAGTGCCGCGATCTGCATCGCCTGGGTCAGGCCGCAGCGCGTCATGTCGATCTGCACCACGTCGATCCTGCCGATGTCCATCAGCCGAGTGAAGCCGGCGACGGTGGATTCCTCCTCGCCGGCGGCGATCGACGTGTCGACGCTTTCCGCCACCCGGGCATAGCCGGCGAGGTTGTCGGGATGCAGCGGCTCCTCGATCCACAGCAGGTCGTAGGGCTCGAACAGCTTCGCCCGGCGGATCGTCGTTTTCGGGTTCCAGACCAGGCCGACGTCGAGGATCACGTCGTTCGCCGGGCCGACCGCATGGCGGATCGCCTCCAGATAGGTGCAGTCGGTCCGGGCATCCTTGCCGAAGGGCTCCCAGCCGAACTTCACCGCGGTGAAGCCGGCATCCATCGCCTGGCGGGCGCGCTCCGCCGTCGCCTGCGGCGTGAACTGGAACATGTTGCTGGCATAGACCCGGAGCTTTTCGCGGAAGGCGCCGCCGAGCAGCTGGTGCACCGGCGTCTTCAGCGCCTTGCCCTTGATGTCCCAGAGGGCGAGATCGATCCCGGCCATCGCCTGGATCGCCGCGCCCTCGCGGCCGAAATACAGCGTCCGCTGGTACATCTTGTGCCAGAGCCGGCTGATGTTCAGCGGATCCTCGCCGAGCAGGATCTCGCGCAGCCCGGCCACCATGGTGTGGCTGTAGGGCGCCTCGATCGCCGCCTTGGCGACAGTCGGCGCCCCGTCGACCTCGCCCCAGCCGGTGATGCCGGAATCCGTGGTCAGCCGGACGATCAGCGCGTCCTGCGAGCTGTCGGTGCGCGCCTCGACCTTCGGCAGGCGCAGATAGATGGCCTCGACGTCGGTGATCTTCATGCCGTGGCGGCCCGCCCTGAAAGTCGCGCCGGTTTAGCTCCGGCGCGGCCGTTTTTTGTATATTATCGTATTTTATGTACCCGTCAACAATCCGACGCAGGCCTCCCGCCGGCACCGATGGTAATTTCTATTAAGAAATTGCGGCATGGCGGCGGCGGCCCGATCGCGGCCGGGATTTCGTCGTATTTTTAGACGAAATTTCGATGTTGGCAGCGGGCGCGATAGGATGGCCCGCCGGCCGCCCCTGCAGACGACGGAACCGCCATGCCCCGCTTCGCCGCCAACCTGTCGATGCTGTTCACCGAGATCGACGTCCTCGGCCGCTTCGCCGCGGCGCGGGCCCGGGGTTTTGCCGCCGTCGAGTGCCTCTTTCCCTATGCCTATTCCAAGGCCGACCTGGCGGCGCGGCTGGACGGCGAGGGCCTGCAGCTGGTCCTCATCAACGCCCCGCCCGGCGACTGGGAGAAGGGCGAGCGCGGCATCGGCGCCCTGCCCGGCCGCGAGGCGGAGTTCCGCGACAGCATCGCCGCCGCGCTCGACTACGCCGCGGCATTGCACTGCCCACGGATCCACGTGATGGCGGGCCTGGTGCCGGCCGGCGCCGATCCGGCACGGTACCGGGGAACCTTCGTGGAAAACCTGGCCTGGGCGGCGGAGGTTGCCGCGAAAAGCCGGGTCGACCTGCTGCTGGAACCACTCAATCCGATGGATTTTCCCGGCTATGTCGTGGGCACTGTGCCGGCGGCGCTGGCGATCATCGCGGCGGTGGGCGCGCCCAATCTCGGCCTGCAATACGACCTCTACCATGCGCAGATGATGCAGGGCCGCCTGGCAGATACCCTGGCCGGCAACCTGGCCGGCATCCGCCATATCCAGATCGCCGGGGTCCCCGGCCGGCACGAGCCGGATGGCGACCAGGAGATCAATTTCCCGCATCTCTTCCGGCAGCTGGACGCGCTCGGCTATGCCGGCTGGGTCGGCTGCGAATACCGGCCGCGCGCCGGCACCGTCGCCGGCCTCGGCTGGGCCCGGCCCTGGGGCATCGGCTAGAGCAAGTTGCGTTCAGGTTCATTCGTCATAGGGGCATTCGTCACCCCAAGGCTTGGCCTTGGGGTCCACGGGTTTCTCTGCTGCAAGGCAATTCGTGGATGCCAAGGCCAAGCCTTGGCATGACGCACAGTGGCATGACGCACAGGGGCATGACGCACAGGGGCATGACGCCCAGTGACATGACGCCCAGGAATCCGATCAAATGGCATAACGCTCTAGAGGAAGTCCGCGATATAGGCGCGGACGATGGAATCGAGGTCCGGGTCCTGCGGCAATCCCAGCTCCAGCGCGCGGGCGAAGCTGGATTTGACCGGCCAGGTGGCGACGATCCGCTCGATCGCCGGATCGCGCTCGACGCGAATGGCGCCGAGGTGCCGGTTGCCGGCGACGCGCTTCAGCGCCGCGATCATCTCGGCGACGCTGGCGTCGATCGCCGGCAGGCCGATCGCCCGGTCGTCGCCCAGCGCCCTGCCCTCGGCGGCGTAGAGGCGGAGGAACCCCTCGACGACGCTGCGATAGCCGGCGACCGGCATGATTGTCCCCTCGCCCACCGGCAGCACGCAGTCGACGCCGTTCAGCGGCTCGCGGAAGACCCCGCTGGCGAAGCTGGACGCCGCCTTGTTCGGCTTGCCCGGGCGGATGATGACGGTGGGCAGCCGCGCCGCCCGGCCGTCGATGAAGCCCTTGCGGGTGTAGTCGTTGATCAGCAGCTCGCCCATTGCCTTGGTCATGCCGTAGGTGGTCTGCGGCGTCTGCTTGACCGCGTCGCCCACCGTCTTCGGCATGGCGCTGCCGCCGAAGACGGCGATCGAGCTGGCGAAGACCACCCGCGGCGCCGAGCCCAGGGCCCGCGCGGCTTCCAGGAGATCGAGATGGGCCAGCAGGTTGACCCGCATGGCCAGGTCGAAATCCAGCTCGCCGCCGCCGCTCACCACCGAGGCGAGGTGGAAGATGCCGATATCCCTGCGGTTCACCAGGCGCTGGATCGCCGCCTTGTCGGTGATCTCGCCGGCGGTGAAGGTCACCCGGTCGTCGAGCCCCGCCGGGCGCGCGGCCGGCACCGCCATGTCGAACAGCTCGATGGCGTCGATCCGCGCCGGCCGGCCGTCGGGACCCGGGATCTCCCCCGCCTCTACCAGCCGGCGGGCGAGCAGGGTGCCGATGAAACCGGCGCCGCCGGTGATGACGATCTTCATGAACGCGCCTCCAGGTTTCCGCCAACCGACCCCGCCACCGCCGTCCGACTGTAGCAGGCCCCACATCGATCGGCACGAACCTGCTGCCAAAGCCGGCAGGCAATCGCTGATTATTCCGGCAGGTCCGGATCCATCCAGCGGCGGTAATCGGTGAAGCGCGCGACCATCCGATCGATGAAGCTGCGGACCTTGGTGGAAAGGTGCAGGCGATGCGGATAGACCGCGCAGATGGCGAACTCGACCGGCCGGTGATCCTCCAGGATCTCCACCAGGCGGCCGTCCCGCAAGTCCTCGGCCACCACGAAGCTCGGCGCCAGAAAGATCCCGCCGCCGGTCAAGGTCGCGAGGCGCAAGGTCTCGGCGCTGTTGGTCACCAGGTTGCCCCCGACCCGCATCGTCGCCGGCTTGCCGGCGGGATCGCGGAAATGCCACTCATCGCCGAAGGGGTAGAAGGCGTAGCGCAGGCAGTTATGCGCCGCGAGATCGGCAAGTTGCCGGGGCGCCGGATGCCCGGCGAGATAGGCCGGTGCACAGCACAGGACATGCCGCCAGGGGCTGAGCCGGCGGACGATCAGGCTGGATTCCGGCGGCGGCGTGGCCCGGATCGCCAGGTCGTATCCCTCCTCCACCAGATCGGGCATCCGTTCGCCCATGGTCATGTCGACCGCGACCTCGGGATTGGCGGCAAGGAATTCCGCGACGACCGGCGCGATGAAGCGGATGATATGGGTGCCGACATGGAGGCGCAGGATGCCGCGGGCGGTGGTCTGCAGCGCCCCCACCATCCGGTCGGCATCCTCGAGCTCGCTGAGGATCTGGGTCGCGCGCTGGTAATAGGTCCGCCCGATCTCGGTCAGGCTGACCTTGCGCGTCGTGCGGTTCAGCAGCCTCGCGCCCAGATGATCTTCCAGCGCCTGCACGTGATTGCTGACCATGGTGGTCGACATGTTCAACCGCCGCGCCGCGGCCGAAAAGCCGCCGTTCTCCACCACCTTTGCGAAGACCGTCAGGCTGGTGAGCCGATCCATGAGATTATCCCTTATTATGTGGTAATCTGTCCAATAATTACAATATTATCATGTTTGATAAGATAATCCATCTTCCGGGCACTGCAGATTCACCCGGAAGGAGCCTCGCCATGAAACCCAGATTGAACCCCTACCAGGCCGCCCCCGAGACCATGAAGGCCCTGGCAGCCCTGGACGGACAGATCGTCGCCAGCGGACTGGAAGCCCCGCTGATCGAATTGGTGAAGACCCGCGCCTCGCAGATCAACGGCTGCGCCTATTGCATCCATCTCCATACCCGCGATGCGCGGGCCCATGGCGAGACCGAGGAACGCCTCTACCTGCTCTCCGCCTGGCGGGAATCCCCGCTCTATTCCGCACGCGAACGGGCGGCGCTGGCCTGGACCGAGTCGGTGACGCTGGTGGCTGAGACCCATGTGCCCGACGACATCTATGCCGCGGCGCGCGCTCATTTCACCGAGAGCGAGCTGGTGAAACTCACCTTCCTCGTCGGCACCATCAACGCCTGGAACCGGATCGCGATCAGCTTCCGGGCGGTCCACCCCACCACGTCCGCCACTGCGGCGGCTTGACCCGAAGACGGAGAGCAACGTCATGAAAAGCCCGACTCGTGGTTCATCCTTCGTCCGGACCGGCATCGCCTTGCTGGCCGGCGCCATCTTCTTCGCCGCACCGAGCCTGCGGGCCGAGGACGCGGCGGGCGGCGACCAGGTGACGCCGGTCTTCCAATCGCAACTGGCGAACCTTCGCGGCCAGAGCCTCACCGCGGTGGTCGTCACCTACGCGCCGGGCGGCAGGTCGGTAAGCCACCGTCATGCCGGCAGCGTATTCGCCTATGTCCTCAGCGGCGAGATTCGCTCGCAGAATTCCGCCACCGGCCCGGCCCGCATCTACAAGGTCGGCGAAAGCTTCTTCGAACCGGCCGGCAGCGCCCATCTGATCAGCGAGAATGCCAGCGCCACGGAGCCCGCCAGCCTGCTTGCGATCTTCGTTGCCGAGGACAAGGCGCGGCTGACGGTCTTCGACAAGTAGACCGCGCCTGGCGCCCCTTCAGGGCCGCGCGACCACGCCGCGGCTGGTGAGGTGCATCCCGGTCAGGGTGCGATCGGCATGGGTGAGCCGCCAGGAGAGCATCTTCTGCGCATAGGCCAGCATCACCCCGGCATAGGCCGGGTCGCCGGCGAGATCGCGGGTCTCCTGGGGATCGGCGGCGATGTCGAAGAGCAGCGGCGGCAGCGCCGCGAAATGCACGTATTTGAAGCGCCGGTCGCGGATCACCGCATAGCTGCAGTCGTCCGAGGCGAGGCCGAGCTCGGTTTCGGGATCGAGATCCGGGATGTCGCGGAAATCGTGTTCCCAATGCACCGCCTCGCGCCAGCCGGCCGGCACCTGGCCTTCGACCAGCGGCAGCAGCGAGCGGCCGTCGCATTGCCGCGGCGTCGGCAGCTCCAGCCAGTCGAGGATCGTCGGCATCAGGTCGACTGCCTCGCTGAAGGCCTCGATTTGCCGCCCGCGGCCCGCATCCGCCGCCCGGCGCGGGTCGCGCAGGATGAGAGGGATATGGAACGACGGGTCGAAATAGACCTGCTTGCCCCACATGTAGTGGTCGCCGAGCATTTCGCCGTGATCGCAGGTGAAGACGATCAGCGTCTCGTCGTATTCGCCGCTCGCCTTCAGGTGTGCCACGATGCGGCCGATCTCGGCATCGACCTGGGTCATCAGCGCGTAATAGGTCGCCCGCATCTGCCGGAGGTCGAGATCGCCGATCGCGGCCAGCTCCTGCGGGTTGTGCTCGTCATAGCCGTCCTCCGGGCGCAGGCGACGGAGCTTGTAGGCGAGGAAGGGATGCTGCTGCGCCTCGGCCGCGAGGCTCGGCGCGCGATCCGGCGCCGGCACGTCCTTCGGATGGTAGAGCAGGTTGTAGGGTTCCGGCGCGATGATCGGCGGATGCGGCCGCAGGAAGACCACATGCGCGAACCAGTCCTGCTGCCGCCGCACCGACAGCCAGTCGATGACGGTGTCGGCCATGAAGGCGGTCTCGCTGTCGGCGGCGGCGAAGATCGTCGGGATGGCGCGGAAGCCGCGATCGGCCGGCAGCGGGAAATCCGGGCGCGGCTTGTAGGCATCGGGCCGGCCGCGCGGGAAGTCGTAGCCGCGCGACTTCAGATGCGCCATCCAGGGCATCATGTGATCGGGCAGCAGCATGCCGACGGTGAAGCCGGGCATCGGCCCCTCATAGGTCTTCAGCGCCGGATCGTCGGGATGGCGCAGGCGCGGATCGGCGCTGGTATCGGTGTAGCCGAACAGGGTCGGATCGTAGCCGCCGCGGCGCGCCTCCCGCGCCAGATTGGTGTGCCGGTCGTCGAGCGGCGTGCCGTTGCGCCCCGAGCGGTGGTTCATCAGATAGAGGCCGGTCAGCAGGCTGGTGCGCGCCGGGCCGCAGGGCGTGCACTGGGTGAAATGGTTGCGGAACAGTGCGCCCTCGGCGGCCAGGGCATCGAGATTGGGCGTCTTCACCACCGGATGGCCGAGGACGCCGAGGCATTCGGCGCGCCACTGGTCGGCGGAGATGAAGAGGACCTTGCGCGGCGATTTGCGTGTCATGGGGCGATCCGGATCAGCGATGGGGCAGCGGCGTCGGGAACGATATCGTCGGACGCCTTTTCTACCACGGCGGCAGCGCGAGGGAAGCGCCCTGTCTGCAGAAAAAAGCGGTGCCCCGGCTCAACTCCGGATCGATTGTGCAAGCGGCATCGGCTTGCAGGTACCGGCAACCGGATCGAAGACCAGCCGCCCATGCAACACCTCGAGCGCCAGGCCATAGAAATGCAGATGGCGCATAATCCCGGCATCCTTGCCTTCGATCGCATGGATGTCGTCCGGCATCAGGGCGATGCCGCGGCCGGGCTCCACCAACACGGTCCTGCTTTCCCGCACCTGTGCCCTGCCCGCCAGGGCGCCGTCATCGAGCCGGTCATAGAGGTAGTTGTATTCACACCCCTCGACCGCGGCGACACAGGCCCAGGTAGCATGGTTATGCGGGGCCACATATTTCCCGGGCCCCATCACATTGAGATAGACGGCAAAACCCCGATCCGGTTCCTCGCCGATCAGATAGAGGCCGGCGTTTTCCCCGACCGGCACCGGATAGTCGCGCTCGCCCCACAGGTGCCGTTTGGCGGCCAGCACTTCCAGCCGCGCCAGGATCGCCGCCAGCTTCTCCCGCGTCGGCGCCTGCCCGGCGAGCAAGGCCTTCGCCGCGGTCGTCAGCCCGGCAATCTCGGCCGCGCGTTCCGGATTTTTCATGCCGCGCCTCCCTCCCCCGGGGTCATCGCATCGGCGACGTCGCAGCCGCCGCCAGACCGAGCATGATAGCCGATCTTCGCCGCCCCTCCCACAACGGCTTGCCGGCAGAGGCGGGGAAGGGCCTGGGCCGGGCCGGAAGGCCGGCGGAGATCCGTGGTGACACCGGTGCCCGCCCGGGATGGATCAGTGCCGATCTTCCGTGAGATGCAGGGCATCGAGGAGATGGCGCCGGTCCGCCTCGCGCTCGAAGGGGATCTTGGCGATGAGGATTTTCGCGGCCGCCTTCGAGGGGCCCGGGAATGCGCGGTCGACCATGGTGCGCGCCTTGGCGCGGTCTCCGAGCTTGGCACAGCAGGCGGCGGCGACGAGCTTGGCATAGCCCGGGGCCGGGCCGGTCGCGGGATCGGCGCCGGCGCCGGCGCCGGCGCCATCGGCATGCGCCAGTTCGAAGCAGCCGAGGGCCGCCTCGTAGTGGCGCTCGACGAAGTAGGCGAGGCCGAGGCTGCGCCAGTACCAGGGCGGCCCGAGGCCGGGATCAAGCTGCCGGGCGCCCTCGAGGCGGCGGCAGGCTTCTTCCGCGCGTCC
>CAZKDH010000120.1:0-1908 GCA_964551505.1 uncultured Rhodospirillaceae bacterium | reverse complement strand
GGCGTGGCGCCGGCGAGGTTGCCGGTGTGGTCGGCCGCCCAGGTGTTGACGAGCCGGCCGTCGCGGCTATTCCAGGCCAGCAGCACCCAGCCGGAGCCGCCGCCCAGCGCCTTGCCCATGGCCGAGAATTGCGCCGCCCATTGGTCGAGGCCGCCGAAGTCGGCATCGAGCCGCGCCGCGAGCGCGGCCGAGGCCTGGCTGGCGCCGAGGCTGTCGAAGAACACTTCGTGCAGCAGCATCGAGTTCATCGCCACCATCTGCTCGCGCTTGAGGCCGTTGATGGCGAACACCGGGGCACTGGCCCAGTCGAGTCCCGCCAGTTGCGCTTCGATGGCGTTGAGCCGCTTCACGGCGCCGCAATAGTTGTTCTCGTAATGGCTGACGATGATCTTTTCGGACATGCCGGCGATGGCGCCGGGATTGCAGGACAGGGGTTTCGGTTCATGGCTCATGGCATGCTCACATGAAGAAGGAATAGGCGAGGCCGATGAGGGCGCAGGCGCCGATCACCCGCATGATGTCCTGCTTGTACTTCCACAGGGCGAGGAAGGCGGCGAGGGCGACGACGACGGGCAGCCACTCGAACGGCCCGGCGAAGGGCGCGGCGTCGCTGGCCTGGGGCCAGAAGGTGTGCCAGGCGAAGAACACGGCCAGGTTGAGGATGACGCCGACCACGGCCGCCGTGATGGCGGTCAGCGGGGCCGTGAACTTCAGCTCGCCGCGCGTGGCCTCCACCAGCGGGCCGCCGGCGAGGATGAAGAGAAAGCTCGGCAGGAAGGTGAAGAAGGTCGCCACCGCGGCGCCGGCGAGGCCCGCCGCGACGGGATGGGCGAGCACGGATTTGGTGACGCCGCCGAGGTAGCCGACCCAGGTCACCACCATGATGAGCGGCCCCGGCGTGGTCTCGCCCAGCGCCAGGCCGTCCATCATCTGCGGGCCGGTGAGCCAGCCGAAGTGTTCGACCGCGCCCTGATAGACGTAGGGCAGCACGGCATAGGCGCCGCCGATGGTGAGGAAGGCGGCGCCGGTGAAGAACTCGCCCATGTGGAACAGGTCGTTGCTGCCGACCAGCGCCAAGAGCCCCGCGCCGCCGATGGCGAGGAAGATCACGGTCGTGGCGATCAGCTTGGGCCAGGTGAACTTCGCATGCGCCGGAGGCGGCGTGTCGTCGTCGATGATGGCCGGGCCGTAGGCCTTGTCGGACGCACCATGGCCGCCGCCGGCCTTGAACTTGGCCGGCATCAGCTTGCCCCCGATCGCGCCGAGGACGCCGGCGGCGAGCACGATCCACGGGAAATCGATCTTGAGGAAGAAAATGCCGATGAAGGCCGCCGCGGCGATGGCCAGCAGCACTTCGTTCTTGATCGACTTCGAGCCGATGCGCCAGGCGGCGAACAGCACCACCGCCACCACCGCCGGCTTGATGCCGTAGAAGATGCCCGCAACCTGAGGCACGTCGCCGAAGCTCAGGTAGATGCCGGCCAGCAGCGAGAGCAGCACGAAGGCCGGCAGGAAGAACAGCACGCCGGCGACGATCGCGCCCTTGACGCCGTGCAGCAGCCAGGAAATGTAGATGGCGAGCTGGGTCGCCTCCGGCCCCGGCAGCAGCATGCAGTAGTTGAGGGCGTGCAGGTAGCGGTGTTCGGAGATCCAGCGCCGGCGCTCGACCAGCTCCTGATGCATGATGGCGATCTGCCCGGCAGGCCCGCCAAAACTGATGAAGCTGAGCTTCAGCCAGAACAGGAAGGCCTGCCAGAAGCTGACTTCGGCAGGTTTGGACTCTGGCGAGGTGGAATCGGCGGCTGTCAGGATCGTACTCATGATTTCGATCCTTTCTCAAAGGAGGCCAGTAGTCCGTCAAAGATACTGCCGGCCAATGCCAGGAGTTGGTCATCATCGAGAATGGTG
>CAZKDH010000119.1:0-16196 GCA_964551505.1 uncultured Rhodospirillaceae bacterium | reverse complement strand
ACTGAACCGGAATCCGGGTGACGCATGGCGGCGAAGGCGACAGCGCGCAAGGCGGCGCGGCGGCGGGTGATCGACGTCGTGCTCTACGCGCCGCGGCCGCACCAGGCCCGGCTGCATGCGGGGCTGAAGCGCTTCAACGTGCTGGTGGCGCACCGGCGCTTCGGCAAGACGGTGTTCTGCATCAACGAGCTGATCGCCAAGGCCGCGGCCAATCCCCGGCCCGAGCCGCGCTATGCCTATGTGGCGCCGCTGCTCACCCAGGCGAAGGACGTGGCCTGGGAATACCTGAAGCGCTACACCGCGCCGATCCCCGGGGCGACGGCGCATGAGAGCGAGCTGCGCGTCGACCTGCCGGGCGGCGGCCGCATCCGCCTCTACGGCGCCGACAACGCCGACCGGCTGCGCGGCCTGTATTTCGACGGCGTGGTGCTCGATGAATACGCCCTTATGCATCCCCGGATCTGGCCGGAGGTGATCCGGCCGGCGCTGACCGATCGCGGCGGCTGGGCGATCTTCATCGGCACGCCGATGGGACGCAACCAGTTCAGCGCGCTCTACCAGGCGGCGCAGTACCAGCCGGAATGGCTGGCGGCGCGGTTCCGGGCGAGCGAGACCGCGGTCATCCCGCCGGCGGAGCTCGAGGCGGCGCGGCGCGCGATGTCGGAGGAGCAGTTCGCCCAGGAATTCGAGTGCAGCTTCGATGCCGCGGTGCCCGGCGCCTATTTCGCGCGGCAGATCGACAGCGCCGAGCGCGACGGGCGGATCTGCCGGGTGCCCTGGGACCCCCGGCTGCCGGTGCATACCGCCTGGGACCTGGGCATCGACGATGCGACCACGATCTGGTTCTGCCAGCAGGCGGGGCCGGAGATCCGGCTGATCGACTATTATGAATCGAGCGGCGTCGGCCTGGCGCATTACGCCAAGCACCTGGGCGAGGTGCAATACGCCTATGGCCGCCACATCCTGCCGCATGACGCGGCGGTGCGCGAACTCGGCACCGGCGTCAGCCGGGTCGACACCCTGCGCAGCCTGGGGATCCGCGCGCATGTCCTGCGGCCGGGCAAGGTCGAGGACGGGATCGAGGCGGCGCGCAACCTGCTGGCGCGCAGCTGGTTCGACGCGGAGAAATGCGCCCGCGGCCTCGAGGCCCTGCGCCAGTACCGCCACGAATACGACGAGCGCCTGCGCACCTTCCGGCCGCGGCCGGTGCATGACTGGACGACGCATGCGGCGGATGCCTTCCGCTACCTGGCGACCGGCCTCAAGGAGGCACCGCTCGGCCAAGGCATCGTGGCGCCCATGGCGCCCGGGCCGTCCTGGGCGTCGATCTTCGATCCGTTCCGCTGGTGAGGCGGCGGCCGCGGATGATCCTGCTGCCGCTGGAGCTTGACCCGGTGCGGGCCGTCGCCCGCGCGATGCGCGACTGCGACCGGCTGGAGATCTTCGCGACGCGCTGGGACGACGATCCCGACAGCCTGGCGGCGGACTGCGTCGCTAGCTGCAGCCTGGGGGCGGTGATCGCGGGCAGGGACGGGGCGCCGGTCGCCGTCATCGGCGCGCTGGAAATGTGGCCGACGGTGTGGTCGGTCTGGATGTTCGCCACCGACCGCTGGCCCGAGGTCGCGGTCGATGCGACGCGCTTTGCCAGGCGGCGGCTGGCGCCGGCGCTGCTGGAACTCGGCCTGCGGCGGGCGGAATGCCGCAGCAGTGCCGCGCATCACGTCGCGCATCGCTGGCTGGCGCATCTCGGTGCCCGGCGCGAGGCGGAATACCCGGATTACGGACGCAACGGCGAGACCTTCATCGGATTCATCTGGAGAGCTGAGGATGTGCGCAATTCCCTTCAAGCAGCCGAAGATCAAGGTACCCAAGCCGCAGCCGGTGCCGCAGCTGACCGACCGCAAGGCGGATGCGGCAGCGGAGAAGGAACGCCAGAGGCTGCGGCTGATGACGGGCCGGGCCTCGACCATCCTGACCGGCGGCAGCGAGACGCTGGGCAAGGCCCCGGTCGCGGTGAAGACCACGCTCGGCGCCTGAAGGGCGCACCCGCCTGATCGGGCGCCCGCCTGAGGAGCGCCGCCGCCACCCTCTGCTTCACCGTCACACCCCGCGAGATCCATGGACAGCACAGCGCAAGACCTGATCCGGCGCCAGGAGGCCCTGGCCGCTTCCCGCGCCACCCTGGACGCCCAGTGGCAGGAGATTGCCGACCTGGTGCGGCCGATGCGCGCCGATTTCGTGCTGCGCCGCGCCCCGGGCGAGAAGCGCCAGCAGAAGGTGTTCGACGGCGTCGCCGGCCTGGCCGCAGACAACCTCGCCGCCGGGCTCTGGGGAATGATCACCAATTCGGCCAACGACTGGTTCGCTCTGCGCGCACGGCTCGACGAGGCGGAGGAGAGCGCCGAGACCAGGGCCTGGCTGGAGGAGGTGACGCGGCGCATGCGCGACGCCTTCGGCGCCAAGGGCCAGCGCTTCTACAGCCGGGTGATGGAGCTCTATGCCGACCTGGTGACCTTCGGCACCGGGGTGTTCTACGTCGAGGAAGATCCGGCCTCCGGGCAGGTGCACTATTCCTGCCGGCACCTGGCCGAATGCTTCATCGCCGAGAACGACCGGGAGGAGATCGACACCCTGTTCCGGCGCTTCAGCTTCACCGCGCGCCAGGCGCTGCAGAAATGGGGCGAGCGCTGCAGCGACGCGGTGATCCGCGCGGCGGCGAAGGAGCCGGAGCGTCGCTTCGACTTCCTGCATGCGGTGCTGCCGCGGGCGGAAGCGGCGGCCGGGCAGCGCGACGGAAGATCCCGCAACGCACGATCCCTGGCCTATGCCAGCTACCATGTCGAGCTCGAGGGGCGCCGGCTGCTGAGCGAGGGCGGCTATGCCGAGTTCCCGTTCCAGGTGCCGCGCTGGTCGACGGCCTCGCGCGGGGTCTACGGCGACAGCCCAGCGATGCTGGCGCTGCCCGACGTCAAGATGCTGAACGCGATGTCGAAGACCACGATCATCGCCGCGCAGAAGGCGGTGGACCCGCCGCTGCTGGCGGTCGACGAGACGGCGGTGCGGGGGATCCGCACCCATCCCGGCGGCATCGTCTATGGCGGGCTCGACGAGAACGGCCGGCGCCGCTACGAGCCGCTGCAGACCGGCGGCAATGTCGGCCTCGGCCTGGAACTGGAGCAGCAGCGCCGCGAGACGGTGCGCGAGGCGTTCTATTTCTCGCTGCTGCTGATGGTGCAGCAGCCGAACCAGACGGCGACCGAGGTGCTGGCGCGCCAGGAGGAGAAGCTGCGGCTGATGGGCCCGCATCTCGGCCGGATCCAGAGCGAGTTCCTGGATCCGCTGATCCACCGGCAGTTCGGCATCATGCGCCGCGCCGGGCTGCTGCCGCGGCCGCCCCGGCAGCTGGCGGAAGCCGGTTTGCGCATCGACTACGTCTCGCCACTGGCCAAGGCGCAGCGGGCGAGCGAGGGCAGCGCCGTGGTGCGGGCGCTGGAGGCGCTGGCGCCGCTGGGCGCGGTGCGGCCGGAGATCTTCGACAACCTGGATGCCGATGCGACGGCGCGGATGATCGCCCAGGCCTTCGGCGTGCCGAACCGCCTGCTGCTGGATCCCGCGGCCGTCGCCCGCAAGCGTGAGGCTGGCGCGGCCGGCGCGCTGCAGCAGATGCTGGGCGGCGCGATGGCGGGATCGTGAGGGCGGGATCGTGAAGGCGGGGTATCGATGAAAGCGGGGGTGCAGTGGTTGCTGCGGCTCAGCGGCGCGGCGCGCGGCCGGCGGACGGCGATGGCCTATCGCGCCCGGCTCTCGCCCGACGACGCGGCGGCGCGGCTCATTCTCGCCGATCTCGCGACCTACTGCCGGGCGGGGCAGACCAGCTTCGTGCCCGGCGATCCGCACCAGACCGCATTCAACGAGGGCGCGCGCGACGCCTTCCTGCATATCGCCGAACTGGCCGGGCTGAAGCCGGCGGATTTTCCGGCATTGATCGAGGAGGCCCGGGATGACCGATGAGACGATCGAAGCGGCGCCGGCGGCTGCCGAAGGCGACTGGCGCGCCGGGCTGGATGCGGACCTGGCGGCGCTGGTCGCGGCCAAGGGCTGGCGCGATCCCGGCGAGGCGCTGCGCAGCTATGCGCATCTGGAGCGGCGGATCGGCGGCGACAAGATCGCCCTGCCGGCGGCGGATGCGCCGGCGGAAGATTGGCAGGAGGTGTGGAACCGGCTCGGCCGGCCGGCCGCGCCGGCGGATTACAGCCTGGTGCCGCCGAAGGCGGGTGCGGCCTACGATCCGGAAGCTGCCGACTGGTTCCGCGGCATCGCCCATGCGATCGGGCTCAGCGACCGGCAGGCGCAGCAGCTGCACGACGCCTTCCTCGACCGCGTCGCGGCGGCGGCGCCGGAATCGGCGACGGGAGCGGCGATGGGCGTCGGGGGCGAAGACGATGACCCTGGCGAGACGGGAATCGAGGCGAAGCTGCGCGCGGTCTGGGGCCGGGACTATCCGGCGCGGGCAGCCGACCTGCGCCGCGCGATCGCCGCGGTGCTGCCGGAGGACGACGCGGTCTTCGCCCTCGCCGAGGCGGTGGGCGAGGTGCCGCTGCTGCAGCTGCTCTCCCGGGTCGGCGCCGCCATCGGCGAGGACAGCCTGGTCGGCGGCGGCGGCATGGGTGCCGGCGCCGATCCCCGGGCGGAGATCCGCCGCATCCAGGCGGCGGCGCAGGGAGATCCCCGGCACCCCTATCTCGACCGCGGGCATCCCGAGCATGCGGCGGCGGTGCAGCGCATGGCAGCGCTCTTCGAGCGTGCCCAGGCCGGCCTGCCGACCGGCGGCTAGAAACCGGATCGAAGTCCGGACAACCCCCGCCCGGCAGCATTGCCGCGGCGGCGGGCCCGGCTGACCGCCCGAACAGCGGGCCGATGACGGCGCGCGTCAGCGCCGAGGCAGACGGTCCGCCGAGGCGGGCAACCGCGCCGCGTCATCCATCGCCACCCGAAACCGAAGGAGAGGACCATGTCGTCCCAGATCCAGACCGCATTCGCCAACATGTACAGCGCGAATGTCCAGATGCTGGTGCAGCAGAAGGGCAGCCGCTTGCGCGATGCCGTGCGCCAGGAACACGTGCACGGCGAGATCGCCTATTTCGACCAGGTCGGCGCCGGCACCGCGACCAGGCGCCTGTCGCGCCATTCCGACACGCCGTTCACCGAGACGCCGCATTCCCGCCGCCAGGTGATCCTGGAGGACTACGAGTATTCCGACCTGGTCGACCGCCTCGACCTGGTGAAGACGCTGAACGACCCGACCAGCGCCTACAGCCAGGCGGCGGCCTATGCCATGGGCCGGGCGATGGACGACGTCATCATCGCCGCGGCCAGCGGCATCGCCCGCACCGGCAAGACCGGGCAGAACGCGGTGCCGCTGCCGTCGACCCAGAAGATCGCCGTCGCCGCCTCGGGCCTGACCCTCGGCAAGCTGCTGCAGGCGAAGGAACTGCTCGACGCGGCGGAGAACGATCCCGACGAGCTGCGCTACGTCGCCTGTCCGGCGAAGGACATCACGGTGCTGCTCAACACGGTGCAGGTGACCTCCAGCGACTACAACACGGTTAAGGCGCTGGCCGCCGGGCAGATCGACACCTTCCTCGGCTTCCGCTTCATCCGCAGCCAGCGCCTCGGCCTCACCGTCGGCAACGACCGCGCCTGCCTCGCCTGGCGGGAATCGGCGCTGACCCTGGCGCTCGGCCTCAGCCCGACGGTGAAGATCACCGAGCGCGCCGACAAGTCCTATGCGACCCAGGTCTATTACGCGATGTCGATCGGCGCCACCCGCATGGAAGAGGAAGGCGTGGTGGAAGTGGCGACGCTCGCCTAGCCGCACGCGCCTCCCGGCGCGCCAATCCCAGCAAAGGAGCAAGAAGATGGCCACCCAATACGGAACGCAGATGGGCAAGCTGCGCAACACCCTGCCGGCCGACCTGCCGGTCGTCTCCGACGTGCACGGTCGCGTGCGCTGTTTCAACGAGAAGATCGTCCTCAACAGCCAGCCCGCCGGCGACACCATCGAGGTCGCCCGCCTGCCCAAGGGCGCGCGGCTGCTGTTCGGCCTGCTCAACGCCACGGTCTCGCTCTCGACCGCGACCATCGCCCTCGGCATCGCCGGCAATGCCGGCAAGTACCGTGCGGCGGCGGCGTTCACCGCGGTCGACACGCCGACGCCGTTCGGCGTCGCCGCCAATGCCGGCGAGGCGCTGGCGGCGGAGGAGATCGTCCTCCTCGGCATCGGCACCGCCGCGCTGCCGGCAGCCGGCACGCTGCGCGTGCAGCTGTTCTACGCCGTCGACTAGTCCGCGCCGGCGCGGCGCCGGCGGCCCGCCGACCCAGCCTGCGGCGGGCCGCCGTCCACTTTCATCCCGGGAGCCTCCAGCGTCATGACGGTATCCGTCGTCTCGATCTGCAACCGCGCGCTCGACCTGCTCGGCGCCGATCCGATCACCTCGCTGGAGGACGGATCGAAGGCGGCCAATCTCTGCCTGCGCAATTTCGCCGCGGTCCGCGACGCGGTGCTGCGCAGCTATCCCTGGAACGCGGCGATGCGGCGGGCCCGCCTAGCGGCCCTCGCCGCGCCGCCGGCCTGGGGCTTCCGCCACCAGTATCCGCTGCCGGCCGGGCCGGAACCGGCGCGCTGCCTGCGCGTCTACCGGGCCGAGGGCTGCGGCGACTACCGGATCGAGGGGCGGCGGCTGCTCAGCGATGCGCCGCCGCCGCTCGACATCCTCTATATCGGCGAGATCGCCGATCCGGCGGAATTCGACCCGCTGCTCTCCGACGCGGTCGCGGCGCGGCTCGCGGTCAGCCTCGCCGGCAACATCACCGAGAGCGCGGCGCGCATCGAGGCGATGCGGGCGCACTACCAGGATACGCTGGCCCAGGCGCGCAGCGCCGATGCCCAGGAAGGGACGCCGGAGGCGCTCGACCCGGACGTCTGGCTGGCGGGCCGGAGCTAGGCGCATGCCGCGGGTCGCGACGCTGCTCAGCACCTTCAATGCCGGCGAATGGTCGCCGGACCTGTTCGGCCGGGTCGATCTCGACAAGTACCGGAACGCCTGCCAGACGGTGGAGAACTTCATCCTGCTGGCGCAGGGGCCGGCGGTGCGGCGGCCGGGGACGCGCTTCGTCGCGCCGACCCGGGAGAACGGCCGGGTGCGGCTGATCCCCTTCGAGTTCTCGACCGAGCAGACCTATGTGATCGAGGCCGGGGACGGCTATTTCCGCTTCTTCAAGGACCGCGGGCAGATCCAGTTGGCGCCGGGCGTGCCGGTCGAGTTCGGCTCGCCCTATGCCGCGGCGGATCTCGCCGGGCTGAAATGGGCGCAGTCGGCCGATGTCCTCTACATCTGTCATCCGGCGCATCCGCCGCGCAAGCTCTCGCGCAGCAGCCATACGGCGTGGAGCCTGGCGCCGCTGGATTTCCTCGACGGCCCCTATCTGGACGAGAACGCGACGCCGGTCACCCTGGCGCCGGCGACTGCCAGCGGCGGCGGCGTCGTGCTGACCGCCTCGGCCGCGCTGTTCGCCGCCTCGGATCTCGGCCGCCTGGTGCGGATCAAGCACAGCAGCACCTGGGGCTGGGCGAAGATCGTCGGCTTCACCAGCCCGACCCAGGTGCTGATCGACATCAAGGCGAATTTCGGCGGCGTCGGCGCGGTGACCACCTGGCGGCTCGGCGCCTGGTCGGCGACCACCGGCTGGCCGTCCTGCGTCATCTTCTACGAGGAGCGGCTGTTCTTCGCCGGGACCCGGCTGCAGCCGCAGACGCTCTGGGGCTCGGCCTCGGGCGCCTATGAGAGCTTCGCCCCGACCGCCAGCGACGGCGTCGTGAAGGACGACAGCGCGCTCGACTTCACCATCGCCGACGACCGGGTGAATGCGGTGCGCTGGCTGAGCGCCGGCAAGACCCTGGCGATCGGCACGGTCGGCGGCGAGTTCAACGCCGCGGCCAGCAACCTGAACGAGGCGATCACGCCGACCAACATCACGGTGCGGCGCGAGACCACGATCGGCAGCGCCGACAGCCAGGCGATCCGAGTGGGGCGCGCGGTGCTCTACATCCAGCGGGCACGGCGCAAGCTCTACGAACTCGCCTACAGCCTCGAGGCGGACGCCTTCACCGCACCGGAGATGTCGCTGCTCGCCCGGCACCTGGCGCGCGACGGGCTCGGCGACATCGCCTATCAGCAGGAACCGTGGTCGATCGTCTGGGCGATCGGCGGCGAAGGCGGGCTGCGCGGCCTCACCTATCTGCGCGAGCAGGACGTGATCGGCTGGCACCGCCACAGCATCGCCGGCGCCGAGGCCCGGGTCCTGGCCATGGCGGTGATCGCCGGCACCCGCCAGGACGAGCTGTGGCTGGCGGTCGAGCGCCGGATCGACGGCGCGCTCCGGCGCACCATCGAGTTCCTGGAATACGCCTTCGCGCCGGCGCATCCGGCCGACAAGGCGGATGCCTTCTTCCTCGATGCCGGACTCACCTTCGACGGCGCCGGCGCCAGCGCATTGCGGGTCGCCGGCGCGGCGCAGGCTGCGGGCGACCTGGTGACGCTGGCGACGGACGACGCCGCCTTCGCCGCCGGCGATGCCGGCCGCGAGGTGCATGTCCGCTTCCGCGATCCGGCGACCGGCCGGTACCGCACCGGCAAGGCGCGGGTGCTGGCCGTCGTCGACCCGCGGACGGCCAGCGCCCGGATCATCGCGCCGTTCCCGGCGTCCGCCGTCATCGCGGCCGGCGACTGGGCGCTGGCGGCGACAGTGATCTCCGGCCTGGAGCACCTGGAGGGCGAGACCGTCCAGGTGCTGGCCGACGGGGCGACCCATCCGGACTGCACCGTCGTCGACGGCCGGGTGGCGCTGGCGCGGGCCGCGGCCAAGGTGCAGGTCGGCCTCGGCTACAGCAGCCGCCTCACCACGATGGACATCGACGCCGGGGCCGCCGACGGCACGGCGCAGGGGAAGCCGAAACAGATCCACCGCGTCGTCGCGCGGTTCCTCGAAAGCCTCGGCTGCCGGGTCGGCTGGCACGGCGGGCAGATGGAGGAGGTGATCTTCCGCGACGGCACCATGCCGATGGACCAGAGCCCGGACCTCTTCACCGGCGACAAGGTGGTGAGCTTCCCGAAGGGCTGGGGCCGCCGGGCCAGCATCACCGTCGAGCAGGACCAGCCGCTGCCCTGCACGATCGTCGCGCTGATCGCACAAATGACAACCATGGACGGATAGGGACATGTGCAGCATCTCGACACTACGGCTGCTGCCGGCGGCGCTCGGCACCGGGCTCGACCTGGCGCAGAACGCCGTGGCGGGCCGCCAGGCGACCGGTGCGGCAAAGCAGGCCGCCCGCACCGCCCAGGGTCTCGCTGCGCAGGACCAGCGCGAGACCTCGGACGACTGGCGCCGCCGGATCGCCGGGCAGCAGGTCGCCTTCGCCAAAGGCGGGGTGACGACGGCGGGGACGCCGACCGACGTGCTGATGGATCTCAGCCGCCGCGGCGACCTCGCGGCGCGGACGGCCCGGTTCCGGGGCGACGACGCGGCCGCCAGCCAGCTGCGCCAGGCGCGCTACCAGCGCACGCAGAATTTCCTCAACGGCCTGAGGTCGGTGAACGGCTTCGGCAGCAACGTCATCGATCTCGGCAACCGCGAGGATTGGTGGCGTTCCGCGGAACCCTGACCCATGCAACCGCCAGGAGAGGCAGAGATGCTTGCAGAGAAGATGAACCAGCGCCATGTGCAACCGCCGCGATCGCTGGCGGAGGCGATGCGCCAGGGCATGGAAGAGCGCGGATCGCCGATCGATCCAGCTGCCGGCCTTGCCGCCGATGCCGCAGAAGGCGCGGAGCCGGACGGCACCGGGCCGTTCGACCTCGCGCCGCCGGCCGATCCCGCCGACTATGTCCTCGCCCTGCCGCGCGGCGTCGAGCGGGATGCGGAACTCGAGGCCGCGGCGCGCCGGTGGTTCCATGCCGCCGGCCTGCCGCAGAGCCTGGCGGCGGCGATCACCCGGGAATACTGCCGGCATGTCTGTGCGCCGCCGGACGCGACGGCCGGGCAGCGCCAGCACGCGGCGACGATGGCCGAGCTGCGCCGCGACTGGGGCCCGGATTTCGACCGCAAGCTGGCCCGTGCCCAGGACGTGGTCGCCTCCTGCCAGGGCGGCGATGCGCTGACGGCGGCGCTCATCGAATCCGGCCTCGGCGACAATGCCTGGCTGCTGCGCATGCTGGCGGCGCTGGGCGAGGCCCGCAACCAGATGAACGGAGATGGCCGATGAAGACCCGTACCCCTGCGCGCAAGGCGACGAAGCCGACGCCGGCGTCGCTCGACGACTGGCAGGCCCTGCTCGCGGACCTGGCGGGCCAGCGCAGCGATCGCGTGGCGGAACTCGCGACGAGTGCCGTGCGACGCCGCGAGCTCGCCTTTGCCGCGGCGATCGGCGAGGAAGAGGCGATCGCCAGCGCTGCCGCCCTGGCGCAGCGCGATGCCGCGATCGAGCAGGAACTGGCGCTGCTGCAGCTGGCGCAAGACCGCGCGCAGTCGGAGATCGCGCAGCTCGAGCTCGCAGCCGCCGCGAAGCGGCGGGCGGCTGAGGTCACCGTGCTTGCGGAACGGATAGCGGCGCGCGGCAGTCTTGCAGCCGCGGTCGAGGGCCGGCTTCGCGAACTCGCCGAGGGCCTGACGGAGCTGGATCGGCTGAGCCAGGAGATCAGCAGGATCTATTTCGCCCTCGGCGGCGAGCGCCTGATCGTGGCGCCGCTCGATCGCGGCGCGGTCGGATCCCGGCTGTCGGAGTTCTGTTTCGGCCTCGGCCTTTCCACCTGGCTGCCCGTGGCCTGCGCCGAGACCAAGATGCCCCCGGACTCGTTCGCGCAGGGCGAAGCGGCAGCCCAGGCGGCCTATCGCATCGCCCGCTAGCCGCCGGAGAAAGCCATGACCCTATCGACCACGGCAACCCGGGTTGCCTATGCCGGCGACGGGACGACGACCGCCTTTCCGATTCCCTTCACCTTCTTCGACGCCGACGAGCTGGAGGTGATCGAGAGGACGGCCGCAACCCGTGCCGAGATCCCAAGGTCGCTTTCGGCCGACTACAATGTCGCCGGGGGCAATGGCGCTCCCGGCACGGTGACGGCCGCCGTCGCGCCGCCGGCCGGCGTCACCTGGACGATCCGTCGCCTGACCCGCCGCAGCCAGCTGACCGACTACACGGCCAACGACCCGTTCCCCGCCGAGACCCATGAGCGCGCCCTCGACCGGCTGCAGGCGCAGATGCAGGAGATCGGCGACGATATCGGCCGGGCCGCGAAGCTGTCCGCGGCGACGGCCCTCAGCCTGTTGCAGCCTTTGCCCGATCCAGTGCCCGGCCAGTTCCTGCGCGGCAATGCCGCCGGCGACGGGTTCGAGCATGCGGGCATCGTCGGGGCCGGCGTCATCGGCGTCCCGGTGCCGGTCTCCCAGGGCGGGACCAACGCGGTAACGGCGGCGGCGGCCCTGGCCACTCTGGGCGCCGTGGCGAAGGCCGGCGACAGCATGGCCGGCGCGCTGCTGCTGAAGGAATCCGCCGACCTTGCCGTCGCCAGCACCGTCAATCTCGCGATCGCCACGGGCAACGTGGTGGAAGTGACCGGTAACGGGACGATCGCCAGCCTTGGCAATCCGCAGGACGGCGCGTTCTTCCTTCTCTATTTCGGAGGCACCGTGACGATCGACCATGCGGCCGCGGTGCCGCAGCCGATCAATCTGCTGGCCGGCGGCGACGAGATCGTCCTGCCCGGCACGTGGAAGCAGTTCGTCAAGCGGCAGGGCAGCTGGTTCGAGGTGGCCGGCAGCGGCAGCAATACCGGCGACGACCTGCAGCTGTTTCAATCCTTCATCTGAGGAGCGCGCAACATGGCGACCAAACCGGGTTTCGCGGCGACGCCGCGCCAGGGCCAGGCATCCATTTCCAGTACCGAGCTGAGCCTGACGGCACCGATCAACGTCGGCGTGGTCTTCTTGGCGGGGGCAAACGGATCACGCGTCGAGCGCCTGCGGGCCGTGGGCTCTGGCGCGACTGTCGCCGGCCTGATCAACGTCTTCCTGCATGACGGATCGGTGCATCGCCTGATCCGCTCCATCATCGTGGGAGTGGGCGCCCCTTCGGCGACGTCGCCGACCTGGGGCGCTGACGGCTCGGGCACGATTTCCTTCGAAGGCGGATTGATGCTCCCGGCGGGATGGTCGCTGCGGGTGGCCACGACGCAGGCACAGGGCTTCCACGTGACCGCCGACGGGGCCGACCTCTGATGAATCCCGGGGTCTTCGGGTTTCCGTCCGACAACCAGGGAAAACTGCTGCGCGAGATCGTCGCCGGCGATTTCCCGCTCGCGCCTTCGAGCCAGATCGTCGTCGCGCATGGCTTCGAGAGCCTGCCCTTCGTTCAATGCCAGGCGGTCTGCATCGGTGCCCAGGCGGGATGGCAGCCCGGGGACATCGTCCTGCTGGGAACCTCGGCGCATGATGCCGCGGCCACCGGCACCGGGATCCAGGTCTGCTACGGCGCCGGGCAGGTCAGGTTGAGCGCGCCGGCCGGCGCCATCGGCAATCTCGTGAGCAAGACGGCACCCGCGGCACCGGTACCGATGACATCCGGCCTGTGGCGGCTGCGCGTGAGGATGATCGGATGAATGTCGGAATCTATGGCATGCCGGCCGGCCGTGGCTACGCCGACTGGGCGGTATGGCGAACCGAAGAACTCAGCCTCGGATCCGGCATTCTCCGTATCCGCAATCCATTGGGACGCCTGCCGGCGGCGATGTCGATCGTCCTCCGGAACCTGTTCGCCAGCGCCGGCTACAGCCCCGGCGACGAGGTCCATCTGCTGATCGCCAATGCCGGGGCGACGACGACGGGCATGTCGGTCGGCATCAGCGAGCGCGAGGTCACGCTTTGCATCGGCAGTCCCGGCTGGCTGCCGAGCCCGAAGTCAAATCCCACCGCCACGCCGGCCCTGGCTGTCGCCAACTGGGCGGTGAAGGCGCATCTCATCGGGCCGCGATCCGCCGGCGTCCTGGGAATGCCATGGGCTTCGCGCAGCGGTCTCAGGCCCTTCGTCACTGAAGCGCGCACGCTGTCGAGCGTCGCATCGGTCTACCAGGCCTTCCAGAACCCGACGGAGCGCCGTGCCATCGTGGCGCGGCCGATGGCACGCTGTCTGGTTGCCAACAACGGCTTCGTCCCGGGCGACGTCGTCGCGCTGGGGCTGGTGTCCTGCAATCCGTCCGATCCGATCGTGGTCACCGTCGGCAACGACCTGCGGCTGGAAGTATCTGCCAGCGGCGCCGTGCCGATCGTGCCGAACGGCGGCGGTACGCCGGTTCCGATCGCGGCAAACCAGTGGCAGCTCTTCGTCCAGGGCCTCGCCTAGCGCAGGCGCGCCGTCTGCCGCCAGCAGGGAATATGCCGATGCAATGGCTCGATTTCATGCAGATGGTGGAAATCCCCGCCTTCTTCGGCGTTCTCGCTGCCGTCGCCTGGGGCTATGGCGAGTTGAAAGGCCAGATAGAGCGGGTGCAAATGAGGCACAACGCGGCCGTCGAGCGCTTGGACCGGCAGCGGGAGGCCGACCGACTGCTGCACCAGGAATGGCTGATCGACGTCATCAAGCACTACGTCCCCAAGGAGGATGTGGTGCGGCTGGAAGAGCGGATCCTCGAGGCGATATCCCGGCTCGAATCCAAGATCGATCGACAGCGCCCCGGACCCGACGCTTAAGCCCGAGATGCCGGAAGTTCGCGGCGCGCAATTCTCCAACCCGGAAAGGAAAGCAACATGCGGTGGATCTACGACAGGCTCGCGGAACGTTCCACCTGGCTTGGCCTGGTCAGCCTCGCCGCCGCCTTCGGCCTGGCGCTCTCGCCGGACCAGCAGGCGGCGATCATCGCGACCGGACTGACGCTGGGCGGACTGGTGGCGGCCTTCACCGCCGACAAGAAATGAGCGTGCTCTCGGTCATGGCGGCGGTGCTGGCGGGCTTTGCCGCGGTCATCGCCATCGCCTATGTCCTCGGCCGGCGCACCGGGATCGCGACGACCGCAAGCGACGGCTATCGCACCGAAGCCCGGGCGCTGCGCCGGGAACAGGAGGCGGCCGCGCGGGCGCCGGCGACCAGGGACGCGATCATCGAGCGGCTGCGCCATGGCGGCGGGCTATGAGGGCCGCCGCGTCGATGGTGCTTGCCGGCGTTCTTGCCGGGTGCAGCGGGATTCCTGTGGCGGAATGCCCGGCGCTGGCCGTCTACGACAGCGCGTTCAGCCTGCGCTTGGCAGATGAAGTCGCCACCCTCCCGGAGACGAGCCCGCTGTTCCGCGTCGTTCGTGACTATATGTCATTGCGCGATCAGATTCGCGCCTGCCACGACGCGGATTGAGCGCCCTCGATCGGTCGCTATCGATACTGCAGGCACGCGACCGCGGCATCCTGGCCGGCGCTCATGTCGCGCCATCGACTTGCAGCGGGAACATCACGCGGCACGCCATACGCGGATCGACTCGCGCGCATTCATAAAGTAATTCCCCAACGATTTGAGTCGCCTCCCGAAATCGATACGCGAAGTGATTGTTTTCAAATGCGTTTGTAGTATTCACTCGCGTTCTCGCGAATTTGGATTGCGGGTGATTTTGGCTTGCGCCTGCGGATCGCTCTGCCTATGGTACGGTCAATAATTCGTTAAGATCCGACGGATCGCCGCGATAACGGTGTCGAGTTGGACGATGTCAGGGTGGCCAAGTCTGACTTGGTGCAAATACGAGTGTGGGCGGACGCGCTGGGCTGTCGATAGTGGATGGTCAGGTCGCTAAGCATTTTTCGAATTGCATTAAGGTCGCGGGGATGGGGTCGTGTTGAAATCAATGAGTTCGCAATTGGGCAGCCGCGTGTTGCGGCACTTCGCCCCCCGCGAAGTCATCATTCGCAGCGGCGGCAAGATCAAGTACATCCGGCTGTCGACCCGGAGCCAGCTGCTCGGCGCGACATTGCTGGCCGGCATTGCCGGGGTCTCGCTGGCCACGTCGGTCGGCCTGGCGATCCAGCAGCTGACGCTGCACAGCCGCGACATCGCGGTTCGCCAGGCGGAAGATGCCTATTCCGGACTGCTGGCCGAGGTGACCGACTATTTCGACCAGTTCAAGGGCAGCACCGACCGGCTGGACGACGACGAGGCGTTCCTGCTCGGACTCTCCAAGGAGGACGGGTCGGTCCGCGACAGCGCGAGTTCGATCTCGGCCGAGGCGCCCCAACCGGACACCGCCCCGGCCGCCGGGACTGCGCAGGCGGATACCGAAGACCTGCTGCGCGAGAAGCTGCGGGTCGCGCTGCAGCAGAAGCTGCTCTCCTTTGATTCCGACCTGCAGAAGATTGCCGCGCGCAACCAGTCGCTCAACGGCCAGATCGTCGACCTGAAGCTGCAGATCCGCGGCCTCAGAGCCGACCGCCATCGGCTGGCACAGGTGCGGGACGACCTCGCCGCCCGGCTGGCCCGGGGCCAGCAGGAGAACGGGGCGCTGACCCAGCAGGTCGCGCAGCTCACCGGCGCGCTTTCCGAACTGCAGGCCAAGCACGACGCGGCGGCGGCAAAGGTCGTGTCGCTGGATGTGGCGGTCGCCACCCTGCGCGGCCAGCTGACGGCGACCAATGCCAGCAACCTCGATCTGAGCCGGCAGGTGGCGCAGACCCAGCGGGCGCTGGAGACGGTGATCGCCCAGCGCAACACCCTGCAGACGGCGCGCGCCGACATGGCGGGGACGATCGGCGATCTCAAGGAGCGCCTGGCATCGATCCAGGAGAGCCAGGCCAATTTCGTCGCCAACGTGACCGAGCGCACCCGCCAGAATCTGGAAGACATGGAGAAGACGGTCGACATGACCGGCCTCAATGTCGACAAGCTGCTGCAGGTCGCCGACCAGACCAACGAGGGCCGGGGCGGCCCCTTCGTCCCGGCCGCCACCGACCTGAAGGATGCCGGCGAACAGAAGCTGCTCGAGAGCGTCGCCACCCTGGACGACGAGGTCGGGCGCTGGGAGCGGCTGCAGGTCATCCTGCGCTCGATCCCGCTGACCGCACCCGTCGACCAGTACTACATCTCCAGCGGCTTTGGCCGCCGCACCGAC
>CAZKDH010000118.1:0-5490 GCA_964551505.1 uncultured Rhodospirillaceae bacterium | reverse complement strand
CTCCTTCTTGCCGCCATGGGTGAGGTGGTTGACGCCGCCCAGCGAGAGCATCTGCGAGCCGTATTCGCCGGTGGTGACATGGCCGATCGGCTCGCCCTCGACCCGCACCAGGTTGCGCTCGGGCCCGACATGGCGGTCGGTATCGATCTTCACCTTGACGCCGCAATAGCTGAAGATGCCCTCGGTCACCACTGTCACCATGTCGACGCCGTCGACCTTGGAGGCGACGATGAAGGGCGCCGGCTTGTAGTCGGGATAGGTGGTGCCGGCACCGATCGCGGTGACGAAGGCGGCCGGGACCGCCTCCGGCGTCTTCACGATGTCGCCGTCCCAGTCGGCGCTGCGGCCGAAGAACGAGACCAGCCGCCCGCCGCCCTCGACGGTGCGCTCCAGCACCACATGCGGATCGACCCGCATCAGCACGCCGTCCTGGTTGGCATAGCGGTCGCAGGCGCCCACCATTCCCGGCTTGATGTAGCACATCACCGGGCAGGCATCGCAGCGGATGCGCCCGTCGCCGGCGACGCCGGGATGATCCGCGGCGGCTTCGCTCTCGCTCATCGCTGCCTCCCCTCGCCGGCCCGGATCGCCGCGCGCACCCGGTCCGGTGTCGCCGGCAGGCGCCGCACGCGGATGCCGGCCGCGTCGTGCAGCGCGTTCAGGATCGCCGGCGCGGTCGGGATCAGCGCCTGCTCGCCGATGCCCTTGGCGCCGAAGGGACCGATCTCCGCTGCCGCCTCGATCAGGATCGACTCGACCGGCGGCATGTCGCCGATGGTCGGGATCAGGTAGTCGTGCAGGTTCTCGCCGCGGCCGGGGATGAACTCCTCCATCAGCGCGAGGCCCAGCCCCTGCGCCGCGCCGCCCTCGATCTGGCCCTCGACCAGGGTCGGGTTGATCGCCCGGCCGACGTCATGGGCGCAGACCAGCTTCCGCACGCGAATGGTGCCGAGCGCGAGATCGACCTCGATCTCGGCAAGATGCGCGCCGAAGCCGAACACCGCATAGGGCTCGCCCTGGCCGTCGACATCGAGCGCCGTGGTCGGCGGATCGAACACCGCCTCCTCCACCGCGACAAAGCCCGCGGCGTCCCGCGGCAGGCGCGCAGGATCCAGCTCCTGCCGGCGCCCGCCTTCGCTGACGACGACACGCCCGCCGGCAAAGGCGATGGTGGCGTCCTCGCCGGCATTGGCGAGGCGCAGGATCGCCTGGCGCAGCTTCCGCCCCGCCAGCAGGGCCGCCTTGCCGGTGACGAAGGTCTGGCGCGAGGCAGAGGTCTTGCCGGCATCCGGCGTCTGGTCGGTATCGGCGGAGAGGAGGTCGAAGAGGCCGACCGGCGCCCCCAGCGCATCGGCGCAGATCTGCGTCACCACCGTGTTCGCGCCCTGGCCGATGTCGACCGCGCCCTGGAACAGCGCGATCCGCCCGTCGGGCTTCAGCGCCACCCGGATGGTGGAGGGATTGGGCATCGAGGTATTGCCGCAGCCGTACCACATGCCGGCAACGCCGACGCCGCGGCGGCGGGTTCCGCCACCGGCATTGAAGGCCGCGGTGCTGCGGCGCGTCGCCTGCCAAGCGGGGCGCAGGGCCTCGAGACAGGCCTTGAAGCCGACGCCGGTGGCGAAGACCTGGCCGGTCACCGTCGGCTGCCCGTCGGTCAGCGCGTTCAGGATGCGGAATTCCAGGCGGTCCAGCCCCAGCTTGTCGGCGAGCTCGTCGTAGAGCTGCTCCTGGGCGATCGCCGCCTGCGGCACGCCGAAGCCGCGGAAGGCGCCGGCCGGCACCAGGTGGGTATGGATGGCGCGGGTCCGCGCCAGGTAGTGCGGCACGACATAGGGACCCGAGGCATGCACCGGCACCCGGTTGGCGACCGTCGGCCCCCAGGAGGCATAGGCCCCGGTATTGAAATCGCCGGCGAAGTCGACCGCGGTCAGGCGCCCGTCGCGCGTCGCCCCGACCCGCAGGGTGATGCGCGAGGGATGCCGCTTGGTGGTGGTCATGATCGATTCGCCGCGGCTGTAGGTCATCCGCACCGGCCGGTCGAGCAGCCAGGCGGCGAGGGCGACGAAGGGCTGCAGCGAGAGATCGAGCTTGGCGCCGAAGCCGCCGCCGACCGCGGTCGGCAGGATCCGCACCTGCTCGCGGCCGATGCCGAGGATGACGGCGATGTCGTCGCGGTCCATGTGCGGCGACTGGGTGCAGGCCTGGACCTCGATGCGGTCGCCGACGCGCCGCGCGAAGCCCGCCTCGGGTTCGATATAGGCATGCTCGACGAAGCCGGTCTCGAAGCTGCCCTCGACCGTCGCCGCGGCCGCCGCCAGTCCCTGAGCGACGTCGCCCTTGGCGACGCGGCCGGTGGTGAGGATGTTGCCGGCGCGCGCCGCATGCAAGAGCTCTGCACCTGCGGCCAGCGCCGCATCGATGTCGGTCAGCGCCGGCAGCGGCTCCCAGCGCAGCGGGAAATCCGACACATCGAGATCGGCCATCGCCGCCGCCTCGCCGACCACCGCCGCCACCGCCTCGCCGCGGAAGCGTACGGCATCGACGGCGAAGACCGGCTGGTCGGCGAAATGCGGAATGACGCCGAAGCGGTTCCGCCCCGGCACGTCGGCCGCGGTCAGCACCCGCAGGATGCCGGGATGGGCCACCACCCAGGCGGCGATGTCGCCGAAGGCAAAACGGGCATGGGCATGCGGCGAGCGGATCGCGATCAGCACCAGTGCCCCTTCCGGCCAGTCGTCGGCGCCGAAGATCTCGCTGCCGTCGATCTTGCCGGCGCCGTCGAGCCGTTCCAGCCTGGCGCCGACCGCCGCACCCGCTGGCGCCACCAGCGGCGGCGCGGTGAAGCGATGCGCCTCGGTCACCGCCGCCAGGATCTTGCGATAGCCGGTGCAGCGGCAGAGCACGCCGCCCAGGGCCTCGCCGGCCTCCGCCTCGCTCGGCGCCGGGTTCCGCCGCAGCAGCGCCGTCGCCGCCGTCAGCATGCCCGGCGTGCAGATGCCGCATTGCGCCGCGCCATGATGCAGGAAGGCCCGCTTCAGCCGGCCGACGATGCCCTCCGTCCCCAGGCCCTCGACGGTCTCGACGGCACAGCCCTCGATCTGCCCGAGCGCGGTCAGGCAGGCGCAGGCCGGCGCGCCGTCGATCAGCACCGTGCAGGCACCGCAATCGCCGGCGTCGCAGCCGACCTTGACGCCGCGGTTGCCGAGATCCTCGCGCAGCACCTCGGAGAGCCGCCGGAACGGCGCCGCCGCGGATTCGACCGCGCGGCCGTTGAGGGTGAAGCCGATCTTCGCCACCGCGTCGTACATCAGGCCATGCCTCCCGCAACACCCGCGGCACAGGCCTCCAGCGTCCGGCGCAGCAGGACGAGGGCCGCGTCGCGCCGGTAATCGGCACTGGCCCGGAGATCGTCGATCGGCGCCAGCGCCGCGAGATGCGCCGCGGCAGCGGCAGCGCCCAGTCCGGGCGCCAGCGGCCGGCCGATCAGCGCCGCCTCCAGCGCCGGCAGCCGCTGCGCCACCGCCGAGCAGGAACCGACGGCGACGCGGGCCGTGGCAATGGCGCCGCTTTCGCCGGCGACCAGGGTCGCCGCGATCATCGCGATCGAGATCACCAGGTAGCGCCGCGCCCCCAGCTTCAGGAAGCTGCTCCGCCCCCGGGCCAGCGCCTCCGGCACCAGGATCGCCGTCACCAGTTCGTCGGGCCGGCGCAGGGTCTGGCGGTTGCCGGTGATGAAGGCGCCGAGCGGCAGCACCCTGAGCCCGGCTGCGGACTGCAGCTCGACTGCGGCGTCGAGGGCCAGCAGCGGCGGCACGCCATCCGCGGCCGGCGAGGCGTTGCAGAGATTCCCGGCCAGGGTGCCGCGATTCTGGATCTGCACCGAGCCCACTTCCCGCGCCGCCGCCTGTAGCCCGGCGAAGCCCGGGGGCAGGTCGGCGGCAATGAGATCGGACCAGGTGGTGGCGCCGCCGATGCGGATCTGGCCGCCTGCCTGTGCGATGCCCCGGATCGCCGTCAGCCGCGAGAGATCGAGGATCGGCCCGGCAAGCGGCCGGCTGCCCAGGGAGGGAAAGACGTCGGTGCCGCCAGCCAGAATCCGGCTGTCGCCGGCGGCCAGCAGGCCAAGCGCCTGGTCGAGGGTGGTCGGCCTCGCATAGTGCGGCCGTGCCTGCATCGTGCTTCCGCCGCTCCGGTTAGATCAGTCGCCCGAAATCCGCTGCCGAGATTGTTTGTATGCAAATAGTTTCGCCCCCGGCCTGCCTTGTCAAGCGCCGCGCGCGCCCGGCCCGCCGGCCCGCTCCTCTCCGCCGCCTTCCCCGACCGGTTCCGGGCCCGGGAAGGGTTTGCCTGGGCGGCCTCTCTGGGCCACACTTCCGCCCCGAACCGGTCTGCCCGATGCGGACCCAGGAGGCCCGGATGAACATGGAAACCACGGCAGCGAGTCCCCTTCTGCGCCAGCTTCGCGAGGCGATGCCGATCGCCCTCGAACCGCTGGCCGTCGGCGCCCGGCGCACCGGCCTCGTCATCGTCGACGAGGTCAACGGCTTCGCCACGGTCGGCGCCGGCTATCTCGCCCCGCCGGTGGAGAATCCGCAGGTGACGCGGATGGTCGCCGAGACCGATCGCCTCGCCCGCGCCTTCGCCGCCGGCAAGCGGCCGATCCTCGCCTTCCTCGACACCCATGTCCCGGGCAAGGCCGAGCCGCCCTACCCGCCGCATTGCGAGGCCGGCACCGGCCAGGAAGACCTGGTGCCGCAGCTCGCCTGGCTGGAGGACGACCGCAACGCCACCCTGGTGCGCAAGGACTGCATCAACGGCTTCGTCGGCGCGATCGGCCCCGACGGCCGCAACCGCATCGTCGACTGGACCAATGCCCACCGGCTCGAGGAGATCCTGGTCGTCGGCATCTGCACCGACATCTGCGTCATGGATTTCGTCCTCACTCTGCTCTCGGCCCGCAACCACGACATGATGCCGAGCCTGAAGGAGATCCGGGTCTACGAGGCGGGCTGCGCTACCTACGACCTGCCCCGCGCCACGGCGGAGAGGCTCGGCCTCCCCGCCACCGCCGGCCATCCCCAGGACGCCGCCCATCACATGGGCCTCTATTTCATGGCCTCCCGCGGCGCCAAGCTGGTCGATGCGGTGACGATTGAGGGCTGAAGGGCGCCATTCTCGCCGGCGATCTTTGGCCCGAGGACAGTTGCTGCAAGACCCCGTCATCCCCGTCCCCGGACTTGATCCGGGGATCGGCCCGGGGACCCACGAGTTTCCTCGCGCGTGACGGAAGGTAACTCGTGGATCCCAAGGCCAAGCCTTGGGATTACGCCGGGTTGGTGGGAAGCGCGCATGCAATATCCCGCCGTCTCCCGCCCCAACCCCATCCCATCCGCGTCAAGGCAAGGCTTGGTCTTGCCATCCACGAGTAGGCGCGCCAATGAAGAATTCGTGGGTGGCCGGGCCAAGCCCGGCCATGACGAATGTTTA
>CAZKDH010000117.1:0-124311 GCA_964551505.1 uncultured Rhodospirillaceae bacterium | reverse complement strand
GGCATGCGCTTTCACGATCCGGAGGTGTTGCGGCGGCTGCGCAGCCTTGCCGACCGCTTCGATCTGCTGCGGATCTGCGATGAGATTTTCACGGGCTTCGGACGTACCGGCACGATGTTCGCCTGCGAAAGCGCGGGCGTTGCCCCCGACATCATCACCCTGTCGAAAGCGTTGACCGGCGGCACGCTGCCGCTTGCCGCCACGGTCGCCGGCCGGCGCATCTTCGACAACTTCTGGTCGGACGATTCCGCGGCCGCGCTGATGCACGGCCCGACCTATATGGCAAACGCGCTGGCCTGCGCCGCCGCCAATGCCTCGCTCGACCTCTTCGAGCGCGAGCCGCGCCTCGATCAGGTGGCGGCGATCGAACGCCAGCTGGCCGTCGAGCTCGCGCCCTGCCGCAGGATGAAGGGCGTGGTCGATGTGCGGGTGAAGGGCGCCATCGGCGTGGTCCAACTCGACCGCGCCGGCGAGGCCGCCTGGTTGAAGGGGAAATTCGTCGAGCAGGGCGTGTGGATCCGGCCGTTCGGCGACATCGTCTATCTGATGCCGCCTTTCGTCATCGCATCGGACGATCTGCGGCGCCTCACGGCGGCGGTGGCCACCGTCGTCGACGACTGGTCGCGCCACCGCGCCTGAGCGGCGTCGGCGCGCCGCACCGGTCAGGGTTTTCGGATCCGGGCCAGCCCCAGTTTCGCCAGCCAGATCAGGCTGCGCTGCAGGAACAGCCGCTTGTCGGCAGGCCAGGCGGCGGCGAGGTCGCCGATCCGCTGCCGGCCGCCGCGGGCCAGCTCGACCAGCAGGCGATGGCAATCGTTCTGCGACGGCACCACCGGGCGCACGAAGCTGATCATCGGCGACTTGTAGATCGCATCGAAGATCTGCGGCGTGGCGCCGGGCATGGCTTCGATCAGGTGGTCGTCGGAAAGGGTCTCGGTGGGATAGGAGGCGAAGGCGAGGAAGGGATCGGCCCGTGCCGGATTGCCGGGTTGGTCGCCGCGCCGCATCGCGGATTCGGTGCCCGCGGCCCGTCGCTCGGCGAGATCCGCCCATAGCGCCTGGTACTGGCCGACCACGACGCGCCAATCGAAGACGTCTCGCGCCCGCTGCCGTGCCGCCGCCCCGAACTTCGCGCGCAGTTCCGGACTCTCGATCAAGCTGAGATAGGCCTTGGCGCAGGCGGCGGGTTCCACCGCGACGAACTGGCTGGTGAAGCCGCAATAGAGATCGTAGGTGTCCAGTCCCGCCGCATGCCGGTCGGCGAGATCGGCGCACCAGCCGGCTGGCGGCATCAGCGTGGGAATCCGGATCCCGTCGATCCCGTCGCGCACCGTGTCCTTGTAGCCGTTCCAGTCGGTGACCACCGAAGGAAGGCCGGCCGCCATCGCCTCGATCGGCGTCAGGCCGAAGGTCTCCTGGATGTTGTCGGAGAGCGAGGTGAAGATGTCCGCCGCCTGCCACACGCCGGCACGCACCTGGCGCTGGCGGCCGTCGAGAAAGATGCAGTTGACCGACGGGCAGAAGGTCTTGGCGCCGGACTTGAACGCCTTCTCGATGAAATCGTTGGCGAACCAGCCGGACTGGATCAGGTGGATCTTCTTGCCGCTGGCCTTGGCCGCCTGTTCCAGCCCGAGATACATCGGCAGCGGATGCGCCTTGGCGTGGAAGCTGAGCCGCCCGACGAAGAGCACGGCGATGTCGTCGGCGCCGATCTCGAGCTTCTGGCGCCAGGCGCCGCGCGAATCCGGGGTGGGTGCCAGGGCGTCGGTATCGGCGCCCAGCGGTATCACCGGCAGCTGCGGCCGCGGAAACCGGGTGGCGCCGAGGCGCTCGGCGAAATAATAGGCCTGGGCATCGAGCACGAATTCGACGGTGTCCTTCACCACCTTCGAGGTGCAGATCAGGGCATCCCAATCCTGCACCGGCGCGGTCAGCAGCCCGGTCATCCACTCCATCGCCCCGGCGGAGGCGGTGGTATGGGTGAGGCCGGTGATCGAATAGGCGCGCTGGTCACCGGCACGGCGGCGCCAGGCCTGCAGCGACAGGCTCGGATCGGGCAGGTGCAGCGCGCCGACCTCCGCCAGGCCGGCCGGCGCATTCTCGTTCAGCCACTTGACCGGCCGCGTGTTGCCGAACTTTCCCGCCGCCGTGCTGAAATGCTGGACGATCTCGGTGGATTTGGCATAGCAATACAGCGTGTCGGCGGCGGCGTGCTCGACGAAGCCCTTGAGGAAGCCTTCGCCGGCGGCGTGCCGGCCCATCAGCTTCTCGCGACTGGTATCGAATCCCTCGGGTTGGTAATAGATGGCGGCGTTGGCGGTCTTCAAGGCATTCTGCATGGCGCGCAGCATAGCCGGGACCGGCGGGCAGGCGAAGCGGGAAGTTGTATCCGCCTCTGCCGCAGGCATCTAATGCGAGACGGAAGAAACATGGCGCGGAAACCCGATGTCGCATTCCAGCCGCTGACCCCCGACCGTTGGCCGGATCTCGAGCGGCTGTTCGGTCCGAACGGGGCCTGCGCCGGCTGCTGGTGCATGTGGTGGCGCCTCTCCGGGCCGGAGTTCCGCCGCAGCGCCGCGGCGGACCGGCGCAAGGCGTTCAAGGCCTGCTGCCGCGCGGAGGTGCCGCCGGGCCTGATCGCCTATCGGGAGAACGTACCGGTCGGCTGGGTCGCGGTGGCGCCGCGTGCCGCCTATCGCCGGCTGGCAGAGGCCCGGGTTCTGAAGCCGGTCGACGATCTTCCGGTCTGGTCGATCACCTGCTTCTTCGTCCACCGCTCGGCGCGGCGGGCGGGATTGATGGCGGCATTGATCGAGGCGGCCGTCGCCTTCGCGGCGGGACAGGGCGCCGACCTCATCGAGGCCTATCCGAAATATGCCGACGGCAAGCGGTCGTCGGGCGAGCTCTTTGTCGGGACCGTGACGACGTTCGCGCGTAGCGGCTTCCGGATCGTGGCGCAGCCGAGCGATGCCCGGGCGATCATGCGCCGCCCGGTGCGGCTTGCGGCGGGCGGCAAGACGAAGGCGGCGCCGCGCCGCTAGCTGGCGACGGCCTTGCGCGCCGGCAAGTCGGCGAGTGACCCTGCCTCGGTCAGCGATTTCACCAGCCCCGGAAGGGCCGCCTCTGGGATCTCCGCCTCGATCGCCCAGAACAGGGCCCGCAATAGCGGGTCGGTATTGGCGGCGATCACCGGACCGGTCTTGCCGGCGGCATCCATGCAATGCACCGAGGTTTGCGGCTTCAGGGTCCCGCTGCGGATGGCGGCGGTTATCTCGCCGAGGCCGCTGGCCATCTGGATCGTCCGGTCCGGTCCGAACCAGCCATAGGCCATCGGATTTCGCCCCGCCCGCTGGTTCGGCAACGGGGTCACCGCCGCTGTCGGGTCCGGCCGGGATTCGGCAAGCTGGACCGGAATACCCAGTGCCTGCCGCAGATCTACCGGTACCGGGCGGAGTGGCACCGGCGCGGCGGTGGACGGCGCCACGCGCGATGTCGGCGCCGCCGGCTTCCCCTCCGGACCATCGAAAGCGTCGAAATTTCGCAGGATCTTCGGCTCGATCTTCAGGATTCGATCGGCGGTCGCCGCGGAGAAGCTGAAGGCGATCAGCATCGAGCCCATGGCGACGCCGGCAATGCCGCCCCAGAAGAAGCCGATTTCATGCGGCATGCCGACCAGCCCATAGAGGCCGAGGACCAGCAGCGCAGCGCCGAGTATGCGGATCACAGCGGCCTCCTAAAACGTTCAGCGGCACATCCAGAAATCGTCGAAGAGCGGCCGCCCGGCCGCCAGTGCAAAGGCCGTGACATTGCTGCGTCACTTCTGTGATGCTGCACCGCCCAAGCCGGGCGGCGCCATCCGGTCAAAGCGGCCGGTCAGACGTCCAGATTGGCGACGTTGAGGGCGTTCTGTTGGATGAAATCGCGCCGCGGCTCGACCACGTCGCCCATCAGCGTCGAGAAGATCTCCTCGGCCTCGTCGGCATGGGAAACCTTGACCTGGAGCAGCGTCCGGGCCTGCGGGTCCAGGGTGGTTTCCCAGAGCTGCTCGGGATTCATCTCGCCGAGACCCTTGTAGCGCTGGATGGCGACGCCCTTGTTGCCCTGCTCCATGATCGCATCGGCGAGGGCGATCGGGCCCTGGATGACGACTTCGCGATCCTTGAGCAGGAGAGCGGCCGCTTGGCCGAAGGTCTCGGTCAGTTCCGCCTTCATCTGGTCGAGGCGGTGGCACTCCGCCGAGCGGATCATGGCGGCGTCGATGACATGGCTGCCGAGGACGCCGCGCAGGCGCCGGTTGAAGGCGAGGCCGCCATCCTGGTCGGACAGTCCGGTCCAGCCGCGCTCGGAGAGCGGCGACAGATCGTCGAGGCGCCGGGCAATCGCCTGGGCGATGGTCGGGTCGCTGGCGGTCTGCGGGTTGAGCGCCCCCATGATCGCGGCCTGCTCGACCACGGCGGCGGAGCCTACCTTGCGGATCACCGGCTGCATCAGGTGCTTCGCCTGTGCCGCGTGGTCGACGACCCGGCGGAGATCGGCCGCCGCCAGCTGCTGGCCGTCGGCCAGCTTCAGGATGGCGCCGTCGAGCCCGGCGGTAATCAGGTAGTCCTCCAGCGCCCGGTCGTCCTTCAGGTAGCGCTGGGACTTCCCCTTGGCGGCACGGTAGAGCGGGGGCTGCGCGATGTAGAGGTAGCCCTTCTCGATCAGTTGCGGCATCTGCCGATAGAAGAAGGTCAGCAGCAGGGTGCGGATGTGCGAGCCGTCGACGTCGGCGTCGGTCATGATGATGATCTTGTGGTAGCGCGCCTTGGCGATGTCGAACTCCTCCGGCCCGATGCTGGTGCCGAGGGCGGCGATCAGCGTGCCGATCTCGGCCGAGGAGAGCATCTTGTCGAAGCGCGCGCGCTCGACGTTGAGGATCTTGCCGCGCAGCGGCAGGATCGCCTGGGACTTGCGGTGGCGGCCCTGTTTCGCGGAGCCGCCGGCCGAATCGCCCTCGACGATGAAGAGTTCCGAGAGCGCCGGGTCGCGCTCCTGGCAGTCGGCGAGTTTGCCGGGCAGCGACGAGATGTCGAGCGCACCCTTGCGCCGGGTGAGGTCGCGCGCCTTGCGGGCGGCCTCGCGGGCCGCCGCCGCTTCCACCACCTTTGAGACGATGCGCTTGGCATCGGCGGGATGCTCTTCCAGCCACTGGCCGAGGCGCTCGTTGACGATGTTCTCAACCACCGGGCGGACCTCCGACGAGACCAGCTTGTCCTTGGTCTGCGAGGAGAACTTCGGATCCGGCACCTTCACCGACAGGACGCAGGTCAGGCCCTCGCGCGCGTCGTCGCCGGTGAGCGCGATCTTCTCCTTCTTGGCGATACCGCTGTCCTCGGCATATTTGTTGACCTGCCGGGTGAGGGCGCCGCGGAAGCCGGCGAGATGCGTGCCGCCGTCGCGCTGCGGGATGTTGTTGGTGAAGCACAGCATCGTCTCGTGATAGCTGTCGGTCCATTCCATCGCGACTTCGACCGTGATCCCGTCCTTCTCGGCCAGCATCGCGATCGGCGGCGCATGGACCGGCGTCTTGTTGCGGTCGAGATAGCGCACGAAGGCCTCGGTGCCGCCTTCGTAGTGGAGCTCGGTCGATTTCGGCTCGACGCCGCGGGCATCGGTGACGATGATCCGCACGCCGGAATTGAGGAAGGCCAGCTCGCGCAGCCGGTGCTCGAGGGTGTTGTAGTCGTATTCGGTCTTGGTGAAGGTCCCGGTCGAGGGCAGGAAGGTGACCTCGGTGCCGCGCTTCACCTGCCGGCTGCCGTCGGCGCGCTCGGCCATCGGCGCTTCGCCGACGATCTTCAGGGCGCCCTCCGGCACGCCGTGGCGGAAGCGGAGGTAGTGCTCCTTGCCGTCGCGCCAGATGCGCAGGTCGAGCCATTCGCTCAGGGCATTGACCACCGAGACGCCGACACCGTGCAGCCCGCCGGAAACCTTGTAGGAATTCTGGTCGAACTTCCCGCCGGCATGCAGCTGGGTCATGATGACCTCGGCGGCGGAGACGCCCTCTTCCTTGTGGATGTCGACGGGTATGCCGCGGCCGTTGTCACGCACCGTCACCGAGCCGTCGCCGTTCAGCGTGACGTCGATCCGGTCGCACCAGCCGGCAAGGCTCTCGTCGATGGCGTTGTCGACCACCTCATAGACCATGTGATGCAGGCCGGATCCGTCGTCGGTATCGCCGATATACATGCCCGGCCGCTTGCGCACCGCATCCAGGCCCTTCAGGACCTTGATGGAATCCGCGCCGTAATCGGAGCCGTTGGCATTGTCATCGTCTTGCGTCGTCATATCGGTCTGCCCTGTGGTCGAAAGCCCTGTGGTCGAAAGTCCTGTGGTCGAAAGTCCTGTGGTCAAAAGTCCTGTGGTCGAATGTTTTGCGGGGCGGCCTTGCGGCCGGCCCGGATCAAACCAGGTCCCGGTTGAGCCGGGCCTCGGAAACGGTGAAGAACTGCGCCCGGTTGCGCAGCGGCCGGAACAGCTCGGCCTCGGTGCCGGTCAGCCAGGGCTGCGCGCCGAGGCCGAGGATCTCGCCGAACAGATAGGCCCGCCGCTCGGCGTCGAGATGCGCCACGACCTCGTCGAGCAGCAGGACCGGCGCCTCGCCGCGCAGGTTGCGCAGCAGCCGCGCCTGGGCCAGCAGGATGGCGATCAGCAGCGATTTCTGCTCGCCGGTGGAGCATTCCGCCGCCAGCAGCGGCTGCGATCCAAGCTGCCGGCCGAGATAGACCACGCCGAGGTCGCAGCGATGGGCGCCCCATTGCGTCGTCCCGGCGGCAGCATCGCTCTGGCGGGTATCGGCGAGGCGCTGCTTCAGCCGCTCCTCGGCCTCCAGGGCCGGGATCTCGCCCAGCCAGGCCTCGACCGCCCCGTCGGCGGCGAGGCCGGCGCGCGGGAAGGGGCCGACGGCCTCGGCCATGGCCTCGTTCAGCCGGGTGGCGGCATCCAGCCGGGCGGCGGCGATCGCCACCGCCTGGGCCGCCATCTCGCCCTCCAGGCCGGACAGCCAGGCGGCGCGGTCCTCGCTGCCGGTCTCCGGCACCTCGCCGCGCAGGATCTTCGCCCGCTCGCGCATCGCCTGCTCGTAGGCGCCGATCCGCGCCGCGTGATTGGGGTCGAGGCCGTAGACCAGCCGGTCGAGGAAGCGCCGGCGGCTGGAGGCGGCGTCGCTGAACAGGCGGTCCATCTGCGGGGTCAGCCAGAGCACGGTGAGGATCTCGGCGAAGGCGGCCTGGCTGCGGGCCGGTGCGCCGTTCACCCGCGAGACCCGGCGCTCGCGCCCGGTCTGCGACGGCCCCAGGGGATCGCGTCCAGTGCCGAGGCCGAATTCGCCGCGCCGCCCGGCATAGAGCCCGTGCACCGCCCAGGCCGGACCGCCGGCCTGGTTGCTGTTGCCCCGGCAATCCACCTCGCCCAGCGCGGCATTGCGCATGCCGGCGCCGGGGGCCAGGAAGGAGATCGCCTCCAGCAGGTTGGACTTGCCGGCGCCGTTCCGCCCGGTCAGCACCACCGGGGCCGGCTCCAGCTCGATGGAGAGCTCGCGGAAGTTCCGGAAGGCGGTCAGCGTCAGATGCGCAAACCCCGTCGCCGCGCCCGGTAGGGGCTGGCCCGCAGCGCCGGATGCCGTTTCCAGATCGGTTCGAATCCGCCCCAATCTCAGCCCAGCCTCATGTCACACCCGCATCGGGATCATACCCGCATCGGCATCAGCACGTAGAGTGCCATGGCATCCGCCATGTCGCGCAGCAGGGTGGGGGCAACCGAATCCGCCAGCACCATCTGCAGGCCTTCGCCTTCGATCTGCTGGGCGACGTCCAGCAGGTACTTGGAATTGAAGCCGATATCAACCGGCGCGCCGTCGTACTTGACCTCGATTTCCTCCACCGCGCTGCCGTTCTCGGCGCTGGTGGCGGAGAGGGTGAGCGAGCCGGGCTTCAGGCTGAGCTTCACCGCCCGCGACTTCTCGCTGGAGATCGTCGAGACGCGGTCGACGGCGTCATGGAACTCCTTGCGGTCGACTTCCAGGATCTTGTCGTTCCCGGTCGGGATTACCCGCTGGTAGTCCGGAAAGCTGCCGTCGATCAGCTTCGAGGTCAGCACCACGTCGTCGAAGGCGAAGCGGATCCGGGTATCGGACAGCGACACCGCCACCGTGCCGTCGACCTCCTCAATCAGCTTGCGCACCTCGTTGACCATCTTGCGCGGCACGATCACGCCTGGAATGTTCTCGGCGCCCTCGGGCAGCGGCATCTCGACCCGGGCCAGGCGATGGCCGTCGGTCGCCACCGCGCGCAGGGTCTTCTGCTTGCCGGCGGTGAAGGCATGCAGGTAGATGCCGTTCAGGTAGTAGCGGGTCTCCTCGGTCGAGATCGCGAACTTGGTGCGGTCGATCAGGCCGCGGAGATCGGCGGCCGAGAGCGGGAACTTGTGCGCGAGGTCGCCGGCCGCCGTTGCCGGGAAGTCCTCCTTCGGCAGGGTGGACAGGCTGAACCGCGACCGGCCGGCCCGGATCGAGACCTGCTGGCCGTCGGCGGCGAGCTCGATCTGCACTTGGGCGCCTTCCGGCAGCTTGCGGACGATGTCGTAGAGGGTATGCGCCGGCACCGTCGCGGCGCCGGGCTGCGCCACTTCCGCGGCCACCGCTTCGACGATCGCCAGGTCCATGTCGGTGGCGGTCAGTGCCAGGCTGCCGCCCTTGGCCTCGACCAGCACGTTGGACAGGATGGGAATGGTGTTGCGCCGTTCGACCACGCTCTGCACATGCCCGAGAGAGCGCAGCAGGGCAGTCCGTTCGATGGTAAGTTTCATGGCCCTATCAACCCGTTTCTTGCTTCGACCGTCAGTTCGATCCCGCGCTAATTTCTGGGTAGGCTGCGGGGGCGAAAAGCCGTGGGCCCGGACCCAGTCGCGGTCGATCCCTGTTCACCTGTTTCACCTTGCTTGATGCCCCCAAAATACCCCACGGAACGGGCATTTCGGCCGAATCGGCCGGGCCAGACGAGCAAGTGGGGGATTATAGCAACTAAGGCCTCTGGCAACAGGGAAAATTAGCCTTCCAGCATGCGTTTCAGCAGGTCGACATCCTCGGCAAAGCTCATGTCCCCGGCGCTCAGTTCCTCGACCTTCTTAACCGCATGCATCACCGTGGTGTGGTCGCGCCCGCCGAATTTCCGGCCGATTTCCGGCAGCGAACGGGTGGTGAGCTGCTTGGCCAGATACATCGCGATCTGGCGCGGGCGCGCCACCTGCCGGGCCCGGCGCGGCGACTGCATGTCGGCCAGCTTGATGTTGAAATGCTCGGCGACCCGGCGCTGGATCTCCTCGATGGTGACCCGCCGGTCATTGGCGCGCAGCAGGTCCTTCAGCAGCTCTTGGCCGGATTCCAGGGTTACCGGTCGGCCGACCAGGGTGGCATGGGCGATCAGCCGGGTCAGGGCGCCCTCCAGCTCGCGGACGTTGGAGGAGATCCGGTGGGCGAGGAATTCCAGGACCTTCTGCGGGATCTCCACCGGCGACTGCTCGGCCCGCGCCTGCAGGATGCCGAGGCGCAGTTCGTAGGTCGTCGGATGGATGTCCGCCACCAGGCCCCAGCCGAACCGGGTGCGCATCCGTTCCTCGAGGCCCTCCAGATCCGACGGCGACTTGTCCGCCGACAGCACCACCTGGCGGTTCTGGTCGAACAATGCGTTGAAGGTGTGGAAGAACTCTTCCTGTGTGGATTCCTTGCCGATGATGAACTGCACGTCGTCGACCATCAGCAGGTCGACCGAGCGGAACTGCTCCTTGAAGGCCATGGTGTTCTTGTTCCGGAGCGCCCGGATGAACTGGTACATGAACTTCTCGGCGGAGAGATAGATCACCCGCTTTTCCGGCTTCTTGCGCCGGATGTGCCAGGCGATGGCATGCATCAGATGGGTCTTGCCGAGGCCGACGCCGCCATAGAGGAAGAGCGGGTTGAACGGCACCTGGTCGGCTTCCGCCACCCGCAGGGCCGCCGCATGGGCGAGTTCGTTGGACTTGCCGACGACGAAATTGTCGAAGCTGAGGCGCGGATCGAGCGGGGCGTTCACCACTTCGAAGCTGTCGAGCTCGGGCTCGCGCGGCGTCACCACGGTCGGGGCGGCAAGCGGAACCGGCCGGCTGGCCGGCTCTTCGCTGAGCCGCTGACCGCCAGCGGCAATGCCCGCGCCGGCGCCGGCCGACGCCTGGTCGGCGCCGTCAGCTGCGCCGTCGTCCTCGACCTTCGGCCGCGCGACGTCGACGATCACCTCAACCGACCGGATGTCGGGATTTTCCGTCGCCCACAGCGCCTTGATGCGGTCGGCATAGTGGGTGGCCACCCAATCGCGCATGAATCGCGACGGCACGGCGACGCGCAGGTCCTGGCCGCGCCGGCCGGCCAGCGTCAGCGGCTTCAGCCAGCTACGGAAGGTGGCTTCGCCGTATTCCGCCCGCAGGCGGCCACGAACGCGCGCCCATTGCGCGTTCAGCATCGCATCCGTGTTCAGTTCCACCATCACGCTTCCCCCGCCGCAATCCATTCCCCGGGTCTTGGTTATTCTTGTACCCAGGGTAAGTTCTCTGCCTTCCAGCCGCCCAGCCGGCCGCGATGGCTGGCGCTGTCCTTGTCACCCTCGAATCCGCCGGCCACGTTGTAGCAACGCGCAAAGCCGGCCGCCGTCATCGCCTGGGCGGCGGCGCGCGAGCGGGCGCCGCTGCGGCACAGGAACAGCACCGGCGCGGCGGTGTCGCCGCCGAGCCGCGCTTTCACCTTGCCGGCGAAGTCCGGATCGACCGTCATCTGCGGATAGACCTGCCAGGATTGCAGGATGGCCTTGCGCCCGACGGTCGCCAGTTCCGGCACGCCGACGAAGGACCATTCGGGCTGGGTGCGCACGTCGACCAGCTGGGCCTGCGGTTCCTTGACCAGCAGCTCCCAGGCTTGCCGCGGCGTCAGATCCCCTGCGTAACTCATCGTTTCTGCCTTCGCATGCCATCCGCCAGCGCCGGCTCATCCCGAACCCTAAGTTCGGAGGGCAAGCGCTTCGGCGGACGGGGTTTTGTTAGGAACCCTGGCCGCCGGTCGGGCAGGGCCAGGGGGTGTTGGAATACAACCAATATAAGAATTTATACTGGCGACGGCCTGTTCGAAGAAGCGCCCGGTCGCGGTCGCTGCGGCGGCTCTGCGCCTTTTGTGCCAGCCTGTGTCCAATTTGATACAGAGCAGATTTGATCAAGGGCTTGGGGTCCATTGTCATCTGCCAGCAAAATCTGGCATTAACGCCGTTACATAAGTGAGGCATTATCTATATATCTTCTTGATTTTATTGTCTTACGCCAGACCCCTGAAGGGCGGATTTTGACCAACCCGCTTCCTTTTTTCGTCTGGGGATAACTCTACGCCGCGTCCTTTGGACTGACAATATGTCCGAATCAAGAACGCTTCGGAATCGGATTTGGCCGGGTTTGCTGTTGCGCCAGCGCAACAGTCGGGCGTCCGATTTGGCCCAGTATAGTTAACTGGGTATGCAACGATGAGTGGCGCAAATCCGCGGCTGCAAGCTGTGCAAAAGCAGACTGCCGCCGCCCTTTTCAGGACGGCGGCAGGGATGGTGTCGCCGATGGCGTCGGGCGGAGGCGGTTAGGCCTTCAGGGCCCGGATGCGCTTGGTCAGGCGGGAAATCTTGCGGGCGGCGGTGTTCTGGTGGATGACGCCCTTGCCGATGCCCCGGTGCAGTTCGGGCTGTGCGGCCTTCAGCGCAGCTTCGGCGTCGGCCCGGTTGCCGGCGGCCAGCGCGGTCTCGACCTTCTTGACCGCGGTCTTGATCTGGCTGACGCGGTTGCGGTTGATCGCGGTGCGCTTTTCCGTCTGGCGAATGCGCTTTTCCGCGGATTTATGATGGGCCATAACGTCTAGATCCGTTCAAATCCATGAATGCAGGCGGCGGGTTATACAGGCCGGGCGGATACCCGTCAACCGCCGGAAACCCGCCCTCGGAGGGGTGCCGGCCGGGCCTCCTGGCGGGTCTGCGACCGGGCCCGCGACCGCCTGTCCGCAGGGTCCGGGCGGACCCGGTGAAGGGCGCGGAAAACCGCGGAAATCGGTGGACTTGCGACCGGGCCGGGGTCATATAGCAGGCCCGGATGCGAGAAGACCGATGACGGCTTTGGCCTTGGACAGGATGCCATTCACCAAGATGCACGGCTTGGGCAACGACTTCGTCGTGCTCGACGCCCGATTGCGCGAGATTCGGCTGACCGACCGCCAGAAGCAGCTGATCGCCGACCGGCGCCTGGGGATCGGCTGCGACCAGCTGATCACCCTCGAGGCCCCGCGCGACCGCCAGGCCGACGTGTTCATGCGGATCAACAATCCCGACGGCAGCGAGGCCGGCGCCTGCGGCAATGCTACCCGCTGCATCGCCGCGCGCCTGATGGGCGAGAAGGCGACCGATCACGTGATCGTCGAGACGGTTTCCGGGCTGCTCGATGCCGAACGCGACGCCAGCGGCCAGATTTCCGTCGACATGGGGCCGGTCCGGCTCGACTGGCGGGACATCCCCCTCGGCACCGCCCAGGATACGCTGCATATGCCGCTCGCCCTAGGTCCGCTGCGCGACCCGGTCGGCGTCAATGTCGGCAACCCGCATGCGGTGTTCTTCGTCGCGGACGTTGCGGCCGTCGACCTGGCGACGCTGGGTCCCGTGCTGGAGCGCCATCCCCTGTTTCCCGAGCGCGCCAATATCGAGGCGGTGCAGGTACTTGGCGACGGGCGCCTGCGCATGCGGGTCTGGGAACGCGGCGCCGGCATCACCCGCGCCTGCGGCTCCGGCGCCTGCGCGGCGCTGGTCGCCGCGGCGCGACGCAAGCTCACCGGGCGTTCCGCCGAGGTCGTGCTGGACGGCGGTTCGCTGTTCATCGAATGGCTGAACGACAACCACGTCCGGATGACCGGGCCCTGGAGCCAGAGTTTTGCCGGGGAAATCGACCTGGCGGCGCTGGAGCGGGCGAATGCCGAGCGGGTCCATGGCTGAACCGCACCGCACCGCGCCCCGCCTGATCACCCTGGGCTGCCGGCTGAACGCCTTCGAGAGCGAGGTGATGCGCGGCCATGCCGAGGCGGCCGGGCTCGGCGACGCCATCATCGTCAATACCTGCGCCGTGACCAGCGAGGCCGAGCGCCAGGCCCGCCAGGCGATCCGCAAGGCGAGGCGCGAGAATCCTGGCGCCAAGATCATCGTCACCGGCTGCGCCGCCCAGATCGCCCCGGAGAAGTTCGCCGCCCTCGCCGAGGTCGACCATGTGATCGGCAACGAGGAAAAGCTGCAGATCGAGAGCTTCCGGCGGCTGGCCGGCGCAGCGCCGGCGCCCCGGGTGGCGGTGGCGGACATCATGACGGTGACCGAAACCGCGCCGCACCTGATTTCCGGCTTTGCCGAGCGCAGCCGCGCCTTCGTCGAGATCCAGCAGGGCTGCGATCACCGCTGCACCTTCTGCATCATCCCCTTCGGCCGCGGCAACAACCGTTCGGTGCCGCTGGGCGACATCGTCGCCCAGGTGCGCCTGCTGGTCGAGAACGGCGTCAGGGAAGTCGTGCTGACCGGGGTCGACATCACCGGCTACGGCGCCGATCTGCCCGGCAAGCCGGGCCTGGGCGGGCTGGTGCGGCGGCTGCTCGGCCTGGTGCCGGACCTGCCGCGCCTGCGCCTCTCCTCGATCGACGTGGTCGAGGTCGATCCTGATCTCCTGCGGCTGATCGGCGAGGAACCGCGCCTGATGCCGCATCTGCACCTCTCGCTGCAGGCCGGCGACGACATGATCCTGAAGCGCATGAAGCGCCGCCACCTGCGCGACGACGCCATCCGCTTCTGCGCCGAGGCCCGCCGCCGCCGGCCGGACATTGTCTTCGGCGCCGATATCATCGCCGGCTTCCCGACCGAAACCGAGGCGATGTTCGCGAAGTCCTTGGAATTGATCGAGGAATGCGGCCTCACCTATCTGCATGTCTTTCCCTATTCGGCCCGCACCGGCACCCCGGCGGCGAAGATGCCCCAGGTCAACGGGCAGGTGCGGAAGGAGCGCGCGGCGCGGCTGCGGCAGGCCGGGCAGGCGGCCCTGCAGCGGTACTTCGCCGGCAATCTGGGGGCCCCGGCACGGGTCCTGATCGAGAAGACCGAGGTCGACGGCGCCTTCGGCCATAGCGACCATTTCGCCCCGGTCCGCCTTGCCGGCGCCGGCCGGCCCGGGGACATCGTCGAGACGCGCATTTCCGCCTTTACCGCCGATCACCTCGTCGCCGCATGACCGAAGCCGCATCGAACGAGAAGCGCGGCTGGTTCCAGAAGCTGCGCGCCGGGCTCAGCCGCTCCTCAGCCAAGCTCACGGAAAGCATCACCGGGGTCTTCACCAAGCGCAAGCTCGACCGCGCCTTGCTCGACGAGCTGGAGGAGAAGCTGATCGCCGCCGATCTCGGGCCGGCGACCGCCGCCAAGCTGATCGCCGCCCTCGCCAAGGACCGCTTCGACAAGGAGATCACCGAGGAGGAGGTCCGCAAGGTCTTTGCCGACGAGGTCGCCGAGATTCTCGCCCCCGCGGCGAAGCCGATGACGATCGGCGGCGCGAAACCCCATGTGGTCCTGATGGTTGGCGTCAATGGCAGCGGCAAGACCACGACCATCGGCAAGCTGGCGAAATTCTACCAGGCGGAAGGAAGATCGGTGATGCTGGCGGCCGGCGATACCTTCCGCGCCGCCGCCGTCGAGCAGCTGAAGATCTGGGGCGAGCGCAGCGGCGTTCCGGTGGTGGCCGGCGCGCCCGGTGCCGACGCCGCCGGTCTCGCCTTCGACGCGCTGGCCAAGGCCAAGGCGGAAGGGATCGACCTGCTGCTGATCGATACCGCCGGGCGGCTGCAGAACAAGGCCGGGCTGATGGCCGAACTGGGCAAGATCATCCGCGTCCTGAAGAAGCTGGATCCGGCGGCACCCCAGGACTGCCTGCTCGTTCTGGATGCGACGACCGGGCAGAACGCCCATTCCCAGGTCGAGATCTTCAAGGAGATGTGCCAAGTGACCGGGCTGGTGGTGACCAAGCTCGACGGGTCGGCCAAGGGCGGCGTCCTGGTCGCCCTGGCCGAGCGCTTCAAGCTGCCGGTGGTGGCGATTGGCGTCGGCGAGGGCGTCGATGACCTGAAGCCCTTCGCGGCCGACAGTTTCGCCCGCTCCCTGATGGGGGTCTGAGGCCGCCGTCTACCCGGCGCCGGCGCCTATGGCGGTATCGATACAATCTATTGGGCAGGCCGCCGCCCGCATGGCATGTTGCGGTTTCGTGACAATGCCGGCGCAGATGACTGTCGATCCCATAGCCAACATCCCCTGGAGCCCCCTCCCGTGAGCCTGTCCCTCGGCATGACGCTGCTCGTCCTGCTCGCCGCCGTCATGCATGCCAGCTGGAACGTGATGGTGAAGCTCGGCAACGATGCCCTGCTCAACATGGGGCTGATCATGGGCCTCGCGGCGCTGCTGGGACTGGTTCTGACCCCGTTCGTGGCCTTTCCGGCGCCGGCGAGCTGGATCTTCCTGCTCGGCTCCATCCTGACGCATCTCGGCTACTACCTGTTCCTCCTGCTCGCCTATCGCCACGGCGAATTGAGCCAGGTCTATCCCATCGCCCGCGGCTCGGCGCCGCTGCTGGTCGCCATTTCCGCCTGGCTGCTGCCGCCCAACGAGACCCTCACCGCCCTGCAGATGTTCGGCATCGCCGCGATTTCCGGCGGCATTCTCAGCCTGGCCGTCGACAAGCCCTTGAACGGCGTCCACAAATGGGAGCCGGTGGTGTTCGGGCTGCTGACCGGCCTTACCATCATGGGCTACACGCTCTGCGACGGCCAGGGCGTGCGCCATGCCGGCGACCTGGAAGCGCAGCAGCTCGGCTACATCGTCTGGCTGTTCGTCCTCGACGGCCCGCTGCTGATCGCCTTCTGCTTCTGGCGGCGGGGCCGGGCGGCGATCAAGTTCGGCCTGCAGAACTGGAAGCTGGGCCTGGCGGGCGGGGCGCTCTCCGGCTGCGCCTATGGCATCGCGATCTTTGCCATGCGTTCCGGGCCCTTCGCCCATGTCTCGGCGCTGCGCGAGACCAGCGTGATCTTCGCGGCGATCATGAGCGCCTATCTGCTGAAGGAGAAGTTCCGGCGGCGGCGGTATGTTTCGGTGAGTCTGGTGGCGCTGGGCGCCGTGCTGCTGCACTAGGGTTCCCGGCCGGGGGGCAAGCCCCCGGGGAAACGGTCGGATCGGCGGTCGGGACTACTGGGCCGCGAGGGCGGCGAATTTCAGCTCGTATTTGCGTGCCACCACCAGACCCTGCAGCGACAGCGACTTGCTGTTGCCCGGCTCGTTGATGTTGCGCAGCACCACATGGGGCGTGTCGTACTGGTCGCTGAAGCGCTTCACCACCTGCCATTCCGGGAAGCGGTGGCGCGGCAGGAAGGGCGAGGTTTCCAGCAGGACGGCGCCGACGTCGATGCGTGCGGTGTCTTCGGTGTGGAGCACGCTGTAGTGCCGCTTCTTTTCGAACCCGGACCAGAACTTCATCATGAAACTGCCCCTATGCGTTGGCCTTGTCGGCGGCCTGCGGGCATCTGTTCTTTGCGACGGCGACGCTGCCCGGTCAGGTCACGGGACTTATTCTCTGCCTCAAGCATTAACAAAGGGTTGCCACCTATCGTTGAGGGGATTCGTGGGAAAATTAGGCTAACTTGCAGACATCTGCCGGCCTAGAACTTGACGGTCTCGATTTCGTCGCCGATCTCGAGCGCCTGCATCACGTCCAAACCCTTGGTCACCTTGCCAAAAACCGTGTGCCGGCCGTCCAGATGCGGCTGCGGCGCCAAGACCAGGAAGAATTGCGAGCCGCCGGTATCGGTGCCGGCATGCGCCATGGAGAGGCTGCCCTCGACATGTTTATGCGGGTTGCCCTTGGTTTCGCAGGCGATCCGCCAGCCGGGCCCGCCGGTGCCGGTGCCCGTCGGGCAGCCGCCCTGGGCGACGAAATCCGGGATCACACGGTGAAAGCTGAGGCCGTCGTAGAAGCCGTCGCTCGCCAGGGCATGGAAATTCGCCACGGTGTTCGGCGCCGCATCGGGGTAGAGCTCGATGGTGATGTCGCCCTTCGAGGTCGACATGACGCATTCGGTCAGGGTCTTCAGCTTGTCGGGCGCGATATCGTGAACTTTGAGGGCGTCGCGGGCCATGGTGGTCGTTCCCATTCTCAGTGATTTGCCGCCGGATGTTAGGCGATCCGCGCCGAGGCTGTCGACCGAATCAGTGGCCGAGCTGCTTTAAAACTTCGCGTGCCAGGGCGAGGCTTGGCCGCCTTTGTTGAGCCAAAGCAGCGCTGTCGAGGGCTGCGGCGGTTTCGGCGGCTGCGGCAAAAGATCGCTCGATATGATGTGCCAGGTGATCGATCACATCGGCGCCGACCGCGAGCTGCCGATCGGCGAAATGCTTGGCGAGGACCGCCGCCAGCAGCGCGTCGTCCGGCGCCGCGACGGCGATCGCCGGGATGCTGGCGAGGCGCGAGGCGAGATCGGCGAGGCGGACCGGCCAGCGGGCCGGCGCCTCGCGGCTGAGGATCAGGAGCGATCCGCCGGCAGCGGTCACATGGTTGTAGAGATGGAACAGCCGCTCCTCTGGCAGCCGGATCTCGTCGAGGATCAGGTTGGCCGCCGGCGGCGGCCCGTCGGGCAGGGTGGCATCGAGGAAGCGGGCGCGGCTGCGGGCCTGCCAGACATGCGCCAGATGCGTCTTGCCGCAGCCCTGGGGCCCGTAGATCGCCAGGGCCGGGCCGGGCCAGTCCGGCCAGCGATCCAGCCAGGCAACGGCGTCGCGATTGCTGGCGGAAACCACGTAATCCTCCGCGCCGAGCGCGGTGCGGACCGGCAGATCCAGCGGTATTTGCCGGTTGGACGGCGGTACCGGCGCGGTCATCAGCGGCCGTCGGCGTCGGCCGGGGGGTTGGCCGGGGGCGTAACCGGTGCAGGCCCGGCCGGCGCCACCTGCCGGTGGCCGAGATAGAGGGTGCTTGCCCGGTACTGGCCGAGGCAGAAGCGCACCAGCACGCCGATGGCGGCGGCACTCGGCACCGCCAGCAGCAGGCCGACGAAGCCGAAGAGCGTGCCGCCGGCGAGCAAAGCGAAGATGATCCAGACCGGGTGCAACCCCACCTTCTCGCCGACCAGTTTCGGGGTGAGCACGTTGCCTTCCAGGACCTGGCCGACGGCGAAGATGCCGACCACCAGGGCGGTGCGTTCCCAGCCTTCGAAACTGCCCAGGGCGATGGCCAGGCTGACGACGAAGCCGGTGCAGGCGCCGACATAGGGGATGAAGGTCAGCAGCCCCGCCGCCACCCCGATGAACAGCCCGAAGGGCAGGCCGACGAGCAGCAGGGCGGAGGCGTAATAGGCGCCGAGCACCAGGCAGACCGTGGCCTGGCCGCGGGCGAATCCCGCCATCGTCTGGTCGATGGCGATGACCTGTTCCCGGATCGTGGCGGCATGGTCCCGCGGCAGCAGCCCGTCGATCTTGGCGACGATATGGTCCCAGTCGCGCAGCAGGTAGAAGGCGACCACCGGCGTGATGAAGACCAAGGAGAGCAGGCTGGCCAGCGCCATCCCCTGGCTCAGCAGGCCCTCCAGCGCGGCGGCGAGCCAGCTCATGGCGGTTCCCATCCGCGCCCGGGCCATGTCGGCCAGCTCCGCCAGGTCCGGCAGGTTGAAGCGCTGCTGGAGCTCCTGGTAGTAGGGCAGCAGCCGCTCGTGCAGCCCGCCGAGCAGGTCGGGCAGGCTGGACAGGAAGCCGGTGAGCTGCTCCACGACCAGCGGCACCAGCAGCAGCAAGGCGAGGACGAGGAAGACCGCGAAACAGCCGGTCACCAGGGCGGTCGCCAGGGTGCGCGAGCAGCCCCAGCGCTCCAGCCGGTCGCAGGCCGGGTCGAGGAAATAAGCCACCGCCATGCCGGCGACGAAAGGCAGGAGAATGGCCCTGAGGAGATAGACGGCGATCAGGAAGACGATGAGGCCGATCAGCCAGAACCGCCACTGCCGGGCCGCGGTCACGGGGCCCCCGTCCGGGTCGGCGGCAGGGTGCCGGAGGGCATTACGGCTGCACCGCGTTGGGCGCCAGGGTGATGGTCGCCTGGCCCTCGCCGCTGTCAGTCAGCAGCAGATCGGCCTGGGCGAGGGCGCGGATGAACTGGGCCTCGTCGCCGACATAGGTCACCTCGAGCTCGGCGCCGCTGCGGGAAAGCTCCAGCAGGTTGACCCCCTTGATCGAGCTGACCCGGGCCAGGCGGCGCTTCACCGCGACCCATTGCGCGAGGTCGGTGACCGGCACATGCACCGACAGCTCCTGGCGCTGGTTGGGATCGACCAGGTTCTGGTCCTTCCAGGCGCTCTGCACGATCGCCGCCACCTTTTCGACGCCGTCCCGCATCAACTGGTCGATGTTGGCGGCGTCGCCCTCGACCTGGTCCTTGAAATTCTGCGTGCCCTCGGTGCCGTAGCGGGTGACCGACAGGGCGAGGCTGCGCCGGCCTTCCGGCGTCGCCGGCGAGATGTTCGCCTCGGCCACCATCACGTCGCCGGCACCGTAGCGCTGGGCCATGTCCTGGATGCGCTCCTGGTCGCCGGCCAGGGCCTGGGTGGCGGAGATCCCGGCGCTGTCCTCGAGGTCGCCGCGCGGCGCCAGGATCGGCACCAGGCCGGGCGGGGTCTGGCGCGTCGTCCAGGCATTCATCCAGAGGTTGGTCGGACCCCAGAGCTCGGTAGTGCCGGTCTCGTCGGTATAGACGGGCAGGACCAGGACCGGCTTGGAGGAGGTCTCGGCGAAGGAGACGCCGTTCTCGGAGAGGAACTGGCGCACCGGTTCAGCCATGAAGCGAAAGGTGAAGCGGCCGATATAGCGCGAGGCCGAGGTCTTCTCGCTCTCGATCTCGAAGTCCTGGACCCAGGAGGTCAGCTGGTCGTCCGGCGGCAAGGCGAGGGCGGCGACATCCTGGGCCGGGGCGATCTCCGCCAGGATCTTGCGGAAGGCGTCGCGCTGGGCCTGCAGCATCGCCTGGTCGCGCAGGGTCGCGAGATCGCCGGTGATGTCGACCGGAACGCCGGTGGCGGTGAAGACATCCTGCTGCGCCCAGGCGGGCGCCGCGGCGAGGCAAAGTCCGAGGACCAGGGCGGCGCCCGAACGGCGGAGGATCCGGTGCATAACTGCCCGGAAACCCTGGCGAAAACCGCCCGGAACGACCATTGAAAACCGCCTCGAAACCGTTATTGTCCCTGCCCGAGCTTATAGCCCAGAACCCGGGAGGATGCCATAACGAGCGGGAATCGGAAGGCCGGCGTCACCTATCGCGATGCCGGCGTGGATATCGATGCCGGCAATGCGCTGGTCGAGGCGATCAAGCCGCTGGCGAAATCCACGGCGCGCACCGGCAGCGATGCCGGGCTGGGCGGTTTCGGCGCGTTCTTCGACCTGCGTGCCGCCGGCTTCCTGGATCCCATCCTGGTCTCCACGACCGACGGTGTCGGCACCAAGCTGAAGATCGCCATCGAGGCGAAGACCCACGACCGGATCGGCATCGATCTGGTCGCCATGTGCGTCAACGACCTGGTGGTGCAGGGTGCCGAGCCGCTGCTGTTCCTGGATTACTACGCCACCGGCAAGCTCGACGTCGCGACCGGCCGGCAGATCGTCGCCGGCATCGCAGACGGCTGCCGGCAGGCGGGCTGCGCCTTGGTCGGCGGCGAGACCGCGGAAATGCCGGGGATGTACGCGGCCGAGGACTACGATCTCGCTGGCTTCGCCGTCGGCGCGGTGGAACGCGGCCAGGCGATCACCGGTGCCGGCGTGGCTGAGGGCGACCTCGTCCTTGGCCTCGCCTCCTCGGGCGTGCATTCCAACGGCTATTCCCTCGTCCGCAAGGTCGTCGAGCTGGAGCGCCTGGCCTATGACCGGCCGGCGCCGTTCGACCCGTCCCGGCCGCTCGGCGCCGCCCTGCTGGAGCCGACCCGCATCTACGTGAAAAGCTGCCTGCAGGCGATCCGCGGCGGCGGGGTGAAGGCGCTGGCGCATATCACCGGCGGCGGACTGCTCGAGAACATCCCGCGCGTCCTGCCGGATACCCTGGCCTGCGAGATCGATGCGCAGAGCTGGCGATTGCCGCCGGTCTTCCGCTGGCTGCGCCAGGCGGCAGGGATCGACGACCAGGAAATGTCGCGCACCTTCAACTGCGGGATCGGGATGATCCTGGTGGTGTCCAGGGCGGATCGCGACCGGGTGAGCGCTGCCCTGCAGGCGGGCGGCGAGACCGTCTTCGAGATCGGCGCCATCGCGCGCCGGGCCGCCGGCCAGCCCGGCTGCCGCGTGGTCAATACGGCCGCATGGTAGGAATGGCCGATCCGGATCGTCGCCCGGCGCCGCTGAAGATCGCGGTGCTGATCTCCGGACGCGGCAGCAACCTGCAGGCCCTCATCGACGGCTTCGGCCCGCAGGTTCCCGGCAGCCCGATCGAGATCGTCCTGGTGCTTTCCAACCGCCCGGAGGCCCCGGGGCTGAAGCGTGCCGCGGCGGCCGGACTCCGGACCGCCGTCGTTGATCACAAGGCCTTTGCCGAGCGCGCCCTCTTCGACGCGGCGATGGATCGCGAGATCCGGGCCGCGGGCGCCGAGCTGATCGCCCTGGCCGGCTTCATGCGGCTGATGACCGGCGGGTTCATCGACGCCTGGCGCGATCGCATGGTGAACATCCATCCCGCACTGCTGCCGGCGCTGAAGGGGCTGCACACCCATGAGCGCGCGGTGCGGCGCGGGCTGCGGTTCCACGGCTGCACCGTGCATTTCGTCCGGCCGGAAATGGACACCGGTCCGATCATCGCCCAGGCGGTGGTGCCGGTGCTGCCGACCGATACGCCCGACAGCCTCGGCGCGCGCGTCCTCGAGGCCGAGCATCGCCTCTATCCGATGGCGCTGCGCCTAATCGCCGAGGGCAAGGTTGCGGTGGAGGGGGAGCGGGCTCTGGTGCGCGATGCCGCTTTCGCCGGCGGCCTGCTGCTCAACCCGCTGGGCGCCTAGGATGCGCCGGCTGGCCGCCGCCGGATGCCTGGCCCTCGCCCTCGCCGCCGCGCCGGCCCACGGCGATGCCATCGACCATTACACGTTGATCCTCTCTTGGACGCCCGGATTGTGCTGGGACCAGCCGGAGCGCAAGGAATGCGCCGGGCTGAGCCTGCGCCGGTATGACGGCCGCAACCTCGCCCTCCTGGCGCTGCGCCCGGATCCGCCGGCCGGCAACATGCGCGACGACTATTGCTTCGCGGGGATGGGCGACCAGGAATTCGACCGCTCGAAGCGCTGGTGCGACATGGACGAGGTCCATATCCGGAGCGCCGACCTGCGCGCCACCCTGGCCGAGGTGATGCCGGTCACCCAGTCCTGCCAGGAACGCGGCGTCTGGGCGCGCTACGGCACCTGCTCGCTCTATTCGCCCAACGACTATTTCAGCCGCGGGGTCAAGCTCGCCAAGAGCATGGCGGCGACGCTGCTGAACGTGCGCATCGTCGGCGCCGCCGGCCAGTCGATCAAGCAGAGCGAGCTGATCTCCTCTTTCGAGATGCAATATGGCGACAATTCGGCAAAGGCATTGCACCTGGTCTGCAAGACCCGCTCCGGCAAGGCGCATCTGATGGAAGTCCAGGTCGCCGTCACGCCGCATGCCCTGACCAAGGGCCTGGACCGGCAGGAGCTCTTCAAGCCCGACACCCCGCTGCGCGGCAAGTGCCCGAGCGAGATCTTCATCGATGGGCCGAAGGACCTGGTTCAGGAACCCGCCGCCGCCACGGACACCGACCAGCCGGCGCCGGCAGCGGTCCCGCCCGGCCAACCGGTCCAGCCCGATGCCGGGCCCGTGGTGCCGGCGCCCAAGGTCGCCGTGCCCGAGGTCGACAGCCCGAAGATTCCCGGCCCCACGGTTGACAAGCCCGCGGTCGATATGCCGGTGGTGCCGAAAATCACGATTCCGGCGCCGGGCGACTGATCCGGCAGTTTGTCTTGGGGAGCGAGTCCGGCGGCCATCGAACGCATTGCCCCGGGCGGCGACCTGCGGTAAAAAGCCGCCAGGACCTCAGGAATTCGAAGGGGATAGACCGATGTCGCTGAATGACCAGATTCTCGCCAACCGCCAGCAGACCTGGAAGGGCGTGACCAAGCTCCTGTTCTGGGGCTCGGTAGAATCGGCGGTCCTGACCCTGATCACGGTGCTGTTCGCGGTGAACGGCCCGTCGGTGGGCCTGGCGGTGACCTCGTTCATCCTGGCGATCCTGCCCCTGATCGGGGCGGTGGTCTTCGCCCGCTAGGGGCGGCAGCGCCCTGCACCCGGCGGAGGGTGCGCACAAACACCAACGGCGCTGCGAGGCTCGCAGCGCCGTCGACGTTTCCGGCCGGCTGGAAGGGGGCTTGAAACCCGCGCCCTAGCCGACGATTTCGGTCTCGGCGAAGAAGAAGGCGATCTCCTTCGCGGCGTTTTCGGCGGAATCGGAGCCGTGCACCGAGTTCGCCTCGATCGATTCCGCGAATTCCTTGCGGATCGTTCCAGCCGCCGCGTTTGCCGGGTTGGTGGCGCCCATCACGTCGCGGTTCCTGGCGACGGCGTTCTCGCCCTGCAGGACCTGAACGACGACCGGGCCACTGGTCATGAACTTGCAGAGATCATTGTAGAAGGGCCGTGCCTTATGGACCTCGTAGAACTTGCCGGCCTGCTCGCTGCTGAGCCAGAGCCGCTTCTGGGCGACGATCCGGAGGCCGGCCTCCTCGAACTTGGCGTTGATCTTGCCGGTGAGGTTCCGGCGGGTCGCGTCCGGCTTGATAATCGACAGGGTGCGTTCGGTGGCCATTCTTTGCTTTCCTAATCCTAGCTTGGCGAAACTGGCGCTGGCTTATATACACTTCGCCGCACTGCCGCAATGTCCCGGAAAACAGGCTGATTAACCCTAATGTTGACCATTTCCGACCTTACCTACCGTATTGCCGGGCGCGAGATCCTCGCCGAGGCGGGCTTCAGCCTGCCCGAGGGTCACCATGCCGGCCTGGTCGGGCGCAACGGCGCGGGCAAGTCGACCCTGCTGAAGATCATCGCCGGCCAGCTCCAGGCGGATTCGGGCACCATCGAATATCCCCGGGCCTGGCGGCTCGGCATGCTGGCCCAGGAGGCGCCGGACGGGCCGGAAAGCCTGCTGGAGACCGTGCTGATGGCGGACAAGGAGCGGGCCGCCCTGATGGCCGAGGCGGAGACCGCCCGGGACCCGCACCGGATCGCCGAGATCCACACCCGCCTCAGCGACATCCAGGCGCATTCGGCCGAAGCCCGCGCCGCCGAGATCCTGGCCGGCCTGGGGTTCAATGCCGAGGCCCAGGCGCGTCCCTGCACGGACTTCTCCGGCGGCTGGCGGATGCGGGTCGCCCTGGCGGCGGTGCTGTTCTCGCGCCCGGAACTGCTGCTGCTCGACGAGCCGACCAACCATCTCGACCTCGAGGCGACGCTGTGGCTGGAAGGCTTCCTGAAGAGCTATCCCCACACCATCCTGCTGGTCAGCCACGACCGCGACCTGCTGAACAACGTGGTCGACAAGATCATCCACCTGCACGACCGCAAGATGACGCTGTACGGCGGCGGCTACGACCAGTTCGAGGAGACCCGGCGCCAGCGCATGGCCCTGCAGTCGGCGATGGCGATGAAGCAGGAGGCCCAGCGCAAGCACATGATGGCCTTCGTCGACCGGTTCCGCTACAAGGCCTCGAAGGCGCGGCAGGCGCAGTCGCGCCTGAAGGCGATCGCCAAGCTGCAGCCGATCGCCGTCGCCGCCGAGGAACGCGGCGTCGAGTTCGAGTTCCCGGAGCCGATCGAGCTGCCGCCGCCGCTGATCACCATGGATCACGCCGCGGTCGGCTACGAGCCTGGCAAGCCGATCCTGAAGAAACTCGACCTGCGCCTCGATCCCGACGACCGGATCGCCCTGCTCGGCGCCAACGGCAACGGCAAGTCGACCTTCGTCAAGCTGCTGGCCAGCAAGCTCGCGCCGATGGAGGGCGAGGTCCGGCGGTCGTCGAAGATCCGGGTCGGCTATTTCGCCCAGCACCAGACCGAGGAGCTGGACGTCGAGGCGACGGCGCTGATCATGATGGAACGGGCGGCACCCAAGCTGCTGCCAGAAAAGCGCCGCGCGCATCTCGGCCGCTTCGGCTTCGGCGCCGACAAGATCGGCACCAAGGTGGGATCGCTGTCGGGCGGCGAGAAGGCGCGGCTGCTGCTGGCGCTGATGAGCTGGTCGGCCCCCAACCTGCTGCTGCTCGACGAGCCCACCAACCATCTCGACATCGACAGCCGCCAGGCGCTGGTCCAGGCGATCAACGACTTCAAGGGCGCCGTGGTGCTGATCAGCCACGACCCGCATCTCATCGAGCTCTGCGCCGACCGGCTGTGGCTGGTGAAGGGCGGCACGGTGCGCGGCTATGACGGCGATCTCGACGACTACCGCAAGCTGCTGCTGGAGGATGCGCGGACCGCATCGCGCGGCGGCGGCGAGAAGGTGCGGAGCAGCCAGCCCTCGCGCAAGGACGAGCGGCGCCAGGCGGCGAACGACCGGGCGCAGCGGCGCGCCGTGCTGAAGCAGGCGGAGGAGCGCGCGGCGCTCGCCGTCAACAAGCTGAGCCAGGCCAAGGCGCTGATCGAGAAGCGCCTGGCCGACCCGAAGCTCTACGAGGGCCCGCCGGCGGAATCCGCGGAATGGCAGAAGAAGCACGCCGAGGTGCAGCAGAAGCTGGCCGCGGCGGAAGAAGCCTGGCTCGAGGCGCAGACGGCACTGGACGGCAAGGTCGCCGCCGAGGGTTGAAGCAGCGGGGGTTGAGGCATCGGGGGTTCATCCACCGGGGGGGGTGATCCGCCGGATGCAGCCTCAGACCAGCCCGCGGTGCGACAGCTCGTCCTTGAGATAGCCGTAGTAGATCGGTGCCGCGATCACCCCGGGAATGCCGAACCAGGCATCCATCACCAGCATGGCGAGGAGCAGCTCCCAGGCGCGCGAGCGGATCTGGGTGCCGATGATGCGCGCATTGACGAAATATTCCAGCTTGTGGATCCCGATCAGGAAGCCGAGCGAGCCGACGGCGGCATAGGCCGAGACGCTGAGGCTGACGACGACGATCACGGTATTGGAGATCAGGTTGCCGATGACCGGCAACAGGCCGGCGAAGAAGGTGACGGCGATCATCGTCTTCTTCAGCGGCAGGTCGATGCCCAGGCTCGGCAGCACGATCAGGATGTAGATGGCGGTGAGGGCGGTGTTGAGGCCGGAGATCCGGATCTGCGCGAAGACAATGCGGTGGAAGGCGTTGCCGAGCAGCTCGATGCGGTCGGCCAGGGCCTGGGCGAAGGGCTTCAGGTGCCGGTCGGAGACCTCGCCCAGGGTGACCAGCGAGCCGATGATCATGCCGACCAGGATATGCGCCAGCACGCCGCCGAAGCTCTCCCCGACGCGCTGCAGGGCACCGACATTGCTGCGCAGCCAGTCCGAGGCCTGGGTCTCCAGCTCGTCGACATTGGCCGGCAGGTAGTGCTGGATCCAGGGCGGCAGCTGGATCCGCGCGGTGCCGATGATGTCCGCCATCTTCTGCAGCAGCGCCGCCGGATTGTCCGACTTGTCGGTCAGGGCCGAATGCACGCCGGCGATGCTGGTCATCAGCACCACGACGGTGACCGTCGCCACCAGGATGACGGCGATCACCTTGCCGCCGCGATAGCTGACGCCGATCAGGTAGTGCCGGGAGGCGACGGCATTCGCCAGCTCGTAGACCATCAGCCCGGCGAGCAGGCCGGCGAGCAGGCCGAGATTGAGCACGGCGAACAGGGCGAGGCCGGCGATGATCCAGGCGGCGACGTCGTAGCGCAGTTCCAGGCGCATCGTCGCTCCGGGCTCGGCCGGCGCGGTCAGCCGGCGCCGGCGGTGCTTGCCGGAAGAGGGATGGGTGCTGCGTTCGCTCATCGCCGGATCGCCTCAGCAGTCCTGACCGAGTTCAAGCGTCTGGGTCTTCAGGTTGATCGAGAAGTAGCATTCGTAGAGCGGGTCCGGCACCGAGCCGTCGCTCGTCGTGGCGCCGTAGCAGACCAGGCCGTTGCCCCATTTCGCGACACGCCCGACGCATTCGTCCTGGACCTCCTCGGCGTCCAGCGCATCGTACATCGCCTTGGCGGCGGCGTTGGTCAGGGTGACGAAATAATGGTCCTTCGGGGCACTGTCGCCGCCGTCGGTCTGCGCCTCGACGCTGGGACCGACGTAGAAGTCGCCGGTGAGGGGCTGCGGCTGCTGGTCCTCGGCCCAGGCGGCGGCCGGCCAGCGAAGGGCGCCCAGCAGCAGTACGGCGGCCACCATCGGCAATGGCTGCAGCTTCCTCGTCATCGGCATCTCCCCACCCGTCGGGCGGCGGTCCGGCCATCCATGTCCGCCCCGCCGCCGCTAGTTCCCCTGGCTCTGCTGGATCTTACGCCATTTGGCGACATTCTTGGTGTGCTCTTCGATGGTGCTGGCGAAGGCATGGCCGCCGGTCCCGTCGGCGACGAAATAGAGCTCCTTGGTCGCCACCGGGTGCAGCACGGCGGTGAGCGCCGCCAGTCCCGGATTGGCGATCGGTCCCGGCGGCAGGCCGGTCACCACATAGGTGTTGTAGGGATTGTCGAGCTTGAGATCGGCATAGGTCAGGGCCCGCTCCAGCTTCTGCTTGCCCTGGGTGAGCGCATAGATGATGGTCGGGTCGGACTGCAGGGCCATGCCCTGCTTCATCCGGTTGTAGAACACCCCGGCCACCCGGGCGCGCTCGTCCTTCTGGCCGGTCTCCTTTTCGACAATCGAGGCCAGGATCACCGCCTCGGCGGGGGAGGCGAGCGGGATCTTCGGATCGCGTTTCGGCCACATCTCGGCAAGCGCCGCGGTCATGTCGCCCTTCATCCGTTCCACCAGGGCGCCGCGCGCATCGCCGCGGACGAAGAAATAGGTCTCGGGCAGCAGGCTGCCCTCGGCGGGCGGCGTCGGCAGGGGGCCGTCGAGCAGCGGATTGTCGGCCAGGACCTGGAAGGCCTCGGCCACGGTCCAGCCCTCGGCGATGGTCAGGCGATGCAGGACGGACTTGCCCTCGATCAGCACCTGCATCGCGCCGCGCGGGCTGACCGCGGTCGGAAAGCGGAACTCGCCGGCCTGCAGCGGCTGGTTCTTCCCGGTCAGCTTGACGCCCAGCTTGAACACCAGGGCACTTCCGATGACGCCCTCATGCACCAGCTGGTCGGCGATGGCGGCGACGCCGCTGCCCTTGGGGATGAGCAGGATCTTCTCGTCGGCCAGCGGACCGGCGGCGTTGAAGGCGTTCCAGAACCAGATGCCGCCGACCAGCGCCGCGATGCCGGCGGCGAGGACCAGGGTGCCGACCAGCCTGGCCAGCCGCTTCATGCCGGATCCTTCATCGACGGCTGCCGGCCCGCCTGCACCGGCCCGGTCGGCGCCGGCTCAGTTCGGGCCAACGAAGATCAGGCTGGCATTGGTGCCGCCGAAGCCGAAGGAATTCGACAGGGCGGCGCGGATCTTGCGGCGCTTGGCTTCCTTCGGGGCGAGGTCGATGTCGCAGCCGTCCGAGGGGTTGTTCAGGTTGAGCGTCGGCGGCGCCACCTGGTCGCGCAGCGCCAGGATCGAGAAGATCGCCTCGACTGCGCCGGCGGCGCCCAGCAGGTGCCCGATCGCCGACTTGGTGGAGGACATGGTGAGCTTGTAGGCATGCGGGCCGAACATGCGCTTGACCGCGCCCAACTCGATCTCATCGCCGAGCGGCGTCGAGGTGCCGTGGGCGTTGATGTAGTCGATGGCGTCCACCGGCATCCTGGCGCGCTTCAGTGCCGCTTCCATCGCGCGATAGCCGCCGCTGCCGTCTTCCGAGGGCGCGGTGATGTGGTAGGCGTCGCCGGAAAGCCCGTAGCCGACGAGTTCGGCATAGATCTTGGCGCCGCGCTTCTTCGCGTGCTCGTATTCCTCGAGCACGACGATGCCGGAACCCTCGCCCATCACGAAGCCGTCGCGGTCCTTGTCCCAGGGGCGCGAACCCTCGGTCGGCCGGTCGTTGAAGCCGGTGGAGAGCGCCCGCGCCGCGGCGAAGCCGGCAATGCCGATTCGGCTGATCGTCGCCTCGGTCCCGCCCGCCACCATGACGTCGGCGTCCTCGAAGGCGATCAGGCGTGCGGCGTCGCCGATCGCATGGCTGCCGGTGGCGCAGGCGGTGACGACGGAATGGTTGGGTCCGCGGAAGCCGTACTTGATCGAGACGTGGCCGGAGGCGAGGTTGATCAGGCAGGAGGGGACGAAGAACGGGCTGACCCGGCGCGGTCCCTTCTCCTTCAGGATGATCGAGGTCTCGTAGATCCCGTTCAGCCCGCCAATCCCCGAGCCGATCATCACGCCGGTGCGGTTCTGGCTTTCCTCATCGGTCGGCTTCCAGCCGGAATCCTCGACGGCTTCCTGTGCGGCGGCGATCGCCATCACGATGAAGTCGTCCATCTTCTTCTGGTCTTTCGGCGTCACCGAATCGTCGGGGTTGAACTTGCCCGAGACGATGTCGCCGCGCGGCACCTGGCCGGCGATCTTGGCCGGCAGGTCGGAGACGTCGAAGGACTGGATCGAGCTGATGCCGGACTCGGCGTTCAGCAGCCGCTTCCAGACATGTTCGCGGCCGACGCCCAGCGGCGTGACCAGTCCAATCCCCGTGACCACCACTCGACGCATGATGCCCAGCCTCGTTGTTGCCTATGCCTCGCCCCGAAGGAACGCAGGCCGCGGTCCGGGAGGCGATCCAGAAATCGTTTGGGCCCCGATCGAAGCGGGGCCCAGACGCTCAGCAGATGTCGCTGCAGATCAGCTCGGCCGCGACTTGATGAAGTCGATCGCATCCTTGACGGTCAGGATCTTCTCCGCCGCGTCGTCCGGGATCTCGCAGCCGAATTCCTCTTCGAACGCCATGACCAGCTCGACGGTGTCCAGGCTGTCGGCGCCCAGATCATCGATGAAGCTGGCGGTCTCGCTGACCTTCGATTCCTCGACACCGAGGTGCTCGATAACGATCTTCTTCACGCGTTCCGCGACATCGCTCATTTGACGTTCCTTTCTCAGCGGCCGCCGCTGGTTGCGGGAGTGACGGCCTGATCACGATATTCTAGCGCCTGGATCTCCGGAAAAGACCGGTAAACGGCGAATTCCGAGGGGTCAATTAACATAGTTGCCCAGGTTTGACCAGACTCCGGGATACTGGCGGAAAAGCCAAGCTAAATCATGGCCATGCCGCCGTTGACATGGATCGTTTGGCCGGTGATATAGGCCGCCTCGTCGCTGGCCAAAAACGCCACCGCGCTGGCGATTTCGGCGCTCTGGCCGAGCCGGCCGGCGGGGATCGACGGCAGCAGGCGGGCCTTCTGATCGGCGTTCAGGGCATCGGTCATGGCGGTCTCGATGAAGCCGGGCGCCACGCAGTTCACGGTGATGCCGCGCGAGGCGATCTCCTGTGCCAGCGCCTTCGACATGCCGATCATGCCCGCCTTGGCCGCGGCGTAGTTGGCCTGGCCGGGATTGCCGGTGACGCCGACGATCGAGGTGATGCCGATGATGCGGCCCCAGCGGCGCTTCATCATCCCCCGCATCGCCGCCCGCGCCAGGCGGAATCCCGAGGTGAGATTGACGTCGAGGACAGTCTGCCATTCCTCGTCCTTCATCCGCATTGCCAGGTTGTCGCGGGTCAGGCCGGCATTGTTGACCAGGATGTCGAGCTTGCCCATGGCCGCCTCCGCCTGCTTCGGCAGTTCCTCGGTGGCGGCGGCATCGGCCAGGTTGCAGGGCAGGACATGCACCCGGTCGGCCAGTTCGGCGGCCAGCTTGTCAAGGGCATCGCGCCGGGTGCCGCTGACGGCGACGGTTGCACCCTGGCCGTGCAGCGCCCGGGCGATGGCACCGCCGATGCCCCCCGATGCGCCGGTCACGAGCGCGGTCTTGCCGCTGAGGTTGAACATGCGAACTTCCCTTCGGTTCTGTGCCAGTCAGGAGAGGGTCTTCAAGGCGGCTTCGAAATCCGCCGGATTGCCGACCGAGCTCGCCTCGATCTCCTTGTCGATCCGCTTGACGAGGCCGGCCAGCACCTTGCCGGCGCCGAGTTCGAAGATCTGGTGCACGCCCTTGGCCTTCATGGTCTGCACGCTCTCGCGCCAGCGCACCGTGGCGGTCACCTGCTCGACCAGCAGCTTGCGGATGGTATCGGGATCGCTGACCGGTTGGGCGGTCACATTGGCAATGAGCGGCACCACCGGCATGGCGACCCGGATGGTCGCCAGGGCTTCCGCCATGGCATCGGCGGCCGGCTGCATCAGGGCGCAATGGAACGGGGCGGATACCGGCAGGATGATGCTGCGCTTGGCGCCTTTTTCGGCGGCCAGCTTGACCGCGAGTTCGACCGCCTCCTTGGCGCCGGAGACCACGACCTGGACCGGCGCATTGTCGTTGGCGGCGGCGCAGACCAGGCCGGATTCCCGGGCCGCGGCGGCGGCGACCTCCTGGGCCTGGGCGAGGTCGAGGCCGAGCAGCGCCGCCATGGCGCCGACACCGACCGGCACCGCCTTCTGCATGGCCAGGCCGCGGAGGCGCAGCAGGCGCGCCGCATCCGCGAGGTGCAGGCTGCCGGCGGCGGCCAGGGCGGAATATTCACCCAGGCTGTGGCCGGCGACGAACTGGGCCTTGTCCGCCAGTTTCCAGCCGCCTTCCGTCTCCAGCACCTTCAGCACCGCCTGGCTGACCGTCATCAGCGCCGGCTGGGCGTTTTCGGTCAGGGTGAGGTCGCCCTCCGGCCCCTCGAACATCAGCCGGGAGAGCTTCTGCTTCAGGGCCTCGTCGACCTCCTCGAAGACCAGCCGGGCGGCCGGAAAGGCCTCGGCCAGGGCCTTGCCCATGCCGACTGCCTGGGAGCCCTGCCCCGGAAAAACGAATGCCCGCATCATGCCATCCCCCGATCCTCAAAACCCTGCCGCTTAGACACTTACCGGGGCGGGCCTGTCAAGGCGGCGATATTCTCTATCATATCATATAGTTACTTATGCCAGTCGGGCCCGCCGATTCGCCTTGCTTTCCGGGTTTCGCGGTGTATATTCCGCCGCCTTGAAACCCCTGCCGATATCCCGTTTCCGGTCTCGCCGACCGAAAACAGCCTGATGGCCAGTGATATCGGCTAGGTCCGACCGGCTCGGCGTCCTCATCCTGAGGCCGTCAGCTCCGGACCGCGAAAAGCCATAGGGAGCTTAACCGAATGTCGTTCTACGAGAACGTCTTCATTGCGCGTCAGGACGTGACCGCCACCCAGGTGGAAGCCCTGACCGAACTGTTCGCCGGGGTCATCACCGCCAATGGCGGCAATGTCACCAAGCGCGAATATTGGGGCCTGAAGAACCTCACCTACAAGATCAAGAAGAACCGCAAGGGCCATTACATGCTCCTGAACATCGACGCGCCTGCCGCGGCGGTGATCGAGATGGAGCGCCAGATGCGCATTCACGAAGACGTGTTGCGCCAGCTGACGGTGAAGGTCGAGGCGCTGGAGGAAGGCCCCTCGGCCATGCTCCAGAGCAAGGGCCGCGACCGCGACGACCGGGGCTTTGGCCGCGACCGTGACGGGCCGCGTCGGGATCGCGAGGACCGTCCGCGTGGCGAGTTCCGCGGCGGCGGCGGCGGAGATGACCGCCTGCGTCCGACCCGTGACCGTACGCCCAGCGAAGGAGCAAGCGAATGAGCGCCGAAAAGGATACCGGCCGCGGTGGCGGCGGGGGTCGCCGTCCGTTCTTCCGCCGTCGCAAGTCCTGCCCGTTCTCGGGGGATAACGCGCCGAAGATCGACTACAAGGACATCAAGCTGCTGGGGCGGTTCGTCTCCGAGCGCGGCAAGATCGTTCCGAGCCGCATCACCGCGGTCAGTGCCAAGAAGCAGCGCGTGCTCGCCCAGGCGATCAAGCGCGCCCGCTTCCTCGGCCTGCTGCCCTATGTGTTGAAGTAGGGAGGGCGGGAAGATGGACGTCATTCTGCTCGAACGGGTCGAGAAGCTGGGCCAGATCGGCGACGTGGTGAAGGTGAAGGCGGGTTTCGCCCGCAACTTCCTGCTGCCGATGAAGAAGGCCCTGCGCGCGACCGAAGACAACCGGAAGCGTTTCGAGGCGCAGCGTGCGCAGATCGAGGCGACCAACCTGAAGCGCCGCCAGGAAGCCGAAGGCATCAAGGGCAAGGTCCACGGCCTGAAGATCGTGGTCATTCGCCAGGCCTCGGAGACCGGCATCCTGTTCGGTTCGGTGTCGACCCGCGACATCGCCGACGGTGTCACGGCGGCCGGCTTCACCATCGATCGCCGCCAGGTGATCCTGGACAAGCCGATCAAGACCCTGGGCCTGCATCCGGTCCGCGTCGCCCTGCACCCGGAAGTGATCGTCTCGGTCACCGCCAACGTGGCGAAGTCCGAGGACGAGGCGGCGGCGCAGGAGAAATCCGGCGGCTTCATTTCGCAGAGCGCCGCGGAAGCGGCGGCGAGCGATCTCGACAAGCTGCTGGCGGAAGCGGAAGAAGCCGCGGCCGAGCCCAGCGAAGCCTGACGCTGCCTGCAGCAACCCGATCGATCGGCCGCCCCTCGAAAGACGGGCGGCCGATTGCATTTTGACGCAAGGGCCAAAGTCCCGGGCGGGATCGCGATTGACGCGACGGGCCTCCCGGGCGTAACCATGGTTCCAGGACGGTTCCCCGCAAGGGGATCAAATGGGAACTCAGTCGAAGCTGAGGCTGCCCCCGCAACTGTGAGCGGCGAGCGTTCCGTCGATTGACGTGCCACTGGGAAACCGGGAAGGCGCGACGGAAGGCGAAGACCCGCGGAGCCAGGAGACCTGCCGTCCGACAGGTTCAACCCAATGCCGGGCGGGGCGTCCCGGGCGAGGTGTCGATGGCCGCATTGCCGAAACAGATCGCCGTACGTCGAGTCTCTTTCGCACATCCATTTCCGTGGAGAATCGCATGACCAGGCAGTTCCGGGCCTTCGCGCTCGCTTTCCTTGCCCTTTCCACCATTGCCTCGCCGGCGACGGCCCATACTTTCGGCGCCTGGGGCGCCGGCTTCCCGCAGGGCTTCCTGCATCCGACGCTCGGGCTCGACCATGTCGTCGCCATGGTCGGCGTCGGCATCTTGGCCGGCCAGCTGGGCGGCAGGGCCCAGTGGCTGGTGCCGCTGTCCTTCGTCGCGGCGATGATCCTGGGCGGCGCCCTCGGCCTGGGCGGCATCGGCCTGCCGGCGGTCGAGTTCGGCATCGGCGGCTCGATCGTGCTGCTCGGCCTGCTGATCGCGCTGCGCAGCCGGATGCCGCTCGGTTATTCCATGGGGACGGTCGCCGCCTTCGCGATCTTCCATGGCTTCGCCCATGGCGCCGAGGCGCCGGAGGCGGCCGATCCGGTGATGTATTGCATCGGCTTCGTCATCGCGACTGCCCTGTTGCATGCGCTCGGCGTCGGGCTGTCCCGGATCGGCGACAGGCGCCTGCCGGCGGGGGCGACCCGCCTGGTCGGCGGCCTGACCGGTCTCTTCGGGCTCGGCCTCCTGCTCGGCGCCTGATCCCGAGGCAGCGCAATGCCGGCCGGACGCCGACGCCTACCGTCGCGCATATGGCGCCGTCGATGGGCGGCGGCGGCAGGGGTCATTGCGCTTCTTCTCCAGTTCTGGGCCGGTCTGCTGCCGGCCGCTGCCATGTCGCCGGCGGGCGGCCTGCCGACGGAACTCTGGGGATCGAATCTCTGCAGCGCTTCGCCGACCAACGGCTCCTGGCCGGCCAAGCAGAAGCATGAGCACCGCCACGACCGGTGCCAGATCTGCCAGACATTGCAGTCCCTGGGCTGGGCCAGCCCACCCCGCCAGATCGGTACAATTTTGCCTCCTCCGGCCTCGGCACCGTCCTGGGAAGGACAGGGTGTTCGTGCGGCCGGCGGCCTGACCGTCGCCGGCTTCTCCTCTCGGGCGCCGCCGCATCAGGCCTGATCAGGCTCGCGCAGCCGCGCCCGCATGCCGCGACTGGCGGCGAGGGCGGCGATTCCCAACGGTTCATATCGAGGTAAGTCTCATGAGACGCAGACCCTTCATCGTCGGGCTGTCGGCGCTGGCCATCAGCGCGGCGGCCGGCGGCTACTTGCTGTGGCAGAACGGACGGCTACGTCAGGCCGCTGCCGTCGGCGGGCCGTTCGCGCTCATCGACGGCGACGGCCGGCGTGTCACCGAGGCCGATTTCAAAGGCAAGTGGCTGATGATCTTCTTCGGCTACACCTTCTGCCCCGACGCCTGTCCGACCGCCCTCAGCGCCATGGCCGAGGCCATGGACCGCCTCGGCGCCGAGGCCGATCGCCTGCAGCCGATCTTCATCACCATCGATCCCGAACGGGATACGCCGCAGGTGATGAAGGAATATGTCGGCAATTTCGGACCGAAGATCGTCGGCCTGACCGGCACCGTGGCGGAGATCGATGCCGTCGCCCGGTCCTTCCGCGTCTACTACAAGAAAGCGGGCGAGGGCGCCAACTACCTGATGGATCACAGCACGGCGATCCTGGTGATGGACCCGGACTTCAAGTTTGCCGGCATCATCCCAGGCGATGCCAAACCGGCGCAGATGATCGAGCGCCTCAACCAACTCATGCATCAAGGATCTTGAAGATGAACAGACTCATTCTTCGCGCCGCGCTGGCGCTGGGCGTTGCCCTTGCGGCCGTGCCGGCCCTGGCGCACGAGATTGTCGCCGGCAGTCTCGCCATACACCACCCCTGGTCGCGGGCGACGCCGAGCGGCGCCCAGACCGCTGCGGTATACATGATGATCCACAACAAGGGCGACCAGCCCGACCGCCTGATCGCCGCCGAGACCGACATCGCCGCTTCGGCTGAGATCCACTTGATGAACATGGATAACGGCATCATGACCATGCGGCATCTGGACGGCGTCGATATTCCCCCGGCCGGCGCCGCGGATTTCGTCCCGCACGGGCTGCACATCATGCTGATCGGATTGAAGACGCCGCTGGCCGAATTCGACACCTTCGACATGACCCTGACTTTCGAGCATGCCGGGAAGGTGAAGATCGAGGTCGAAGTGGAAGGCATGGGGGCGAGCGAGCCCTTGCACTGACCGCCGAAGCAAGCCGTCGAGATCAGGCAGTTCCAAGGCGCTGCCTGACTTGACAGCTTTCGGGCCCGCGGACCATAGTCCGGGCATCGATGGTTCCCCGACGGATGAATTCCAGGGGATTAATAGGGAACACGGTGCGGACGACCCAATAGGGGCCAAAACCGTGACTGCCCCCGCAACTGTAAGCGGATAGTGCGACGCCGACATGGCCACTGGGAGACCGGGAAGGCAGGCATCGCGCAGCAACCCGCGAGTCAGGAAACCTGCCGTCGATACGTTGGATCCAATACCCGGGGCGGGGAGTCCCGTTGGCAATGGCAGAGCGAATCTCGGCCCGACCGACCTGTTTTCACCCCTCCGGAACCCAGGGTTTGCCGGCGTTTGACCGCGGCAGATCCATGAATTGTCCGCAAATCATCCGCATTTTGGAGGCAAGAACATGCAGAACGACACGAGTCTCGCGGTGAATTCCGCCATTTCCGCGGTGTCCAGCCGCGGCCGGACCCTGGCCGCTGCCGCCCTGTCGGCGGTGCTGGGGGTGGTGCTGGTCTGGGGCGTCGGGTTTTCCCAGGTCGAGGCCTTCCACAATGCCGCGCACGACACCCGGCATTCGAACGCCTTTCCCTGCCATTGATCCGGACAGGGGAAGCAGTGCGATGACTATCTTTCGGCAGTTGTTCCTGATCGCCGCCATCGCCGGACTCCTGGCCGGCATCTTCGTGACGGGCGTGCATCAGGTCGCGACGGTTCCGGTGATCCTCGCGGCCGAGGTCTATGAAAATGCGGCCGACGCCGCGGCGGAAGCGCCGATGGCCGAGCCGATGGCGGGCATGGCCGCCGACCCCTCGGCGAGCCAAGAGCACCACCATGATGCGAGTGCCTGGGCGCCGGCCGATGGGCTGGAGCGGACCCTGTTCACCGGTCTCGCCGATATCCTGACCGGGATCGGTTTCTCGCTGCTGCTGGTCTCGGCCTATGCCTTCCTCGGCCGCGACGTCGACTGGCGCCGCGGCTTTTCCTGGGGCCTTGCCGCTTTCGCCGTCTTCACCCTTGCGCCAAACCTGGGACTGCCGCCGGAAGTGCCGGGAACCGAGGCGGCGCCCCTGCTGGACCGTCAGCTCTGGTGGCTGGCGACGGTTGTACTGACCGCAGGCGGACTCGCATTGGTGTTCCTGAAACGCGAGCGGACGGCGATCTGGCATGTGCTGGCGGTTGCGATGATCGTCCTGCCGCACGCGATCGGCGCGCCGCAGCCGGCCGAGCATGCCAGCGCCGCGCCGGAATTCCTGGCGCAGCGCTTCATCGTGGCGGCGACGGTGACCAGCCTCCTGTTCTGGCTGGCGATCGGCACGCTGACCGGATATTTCTACAAGCGGATGTTCCGGCCGGCCTGAATTTGCCGACCGATAGCGGGCGGATCGCGCCGCCTTCCCCGGTCCGGGGCGGCGGCGGCGCCTTTTGCATCGCCGTCACCCTTTCGCGACTCGGCGCCACGGCCTAGAATCCATGCAGGCTATCCACGCTATCCACAGGGCGGAGTTTGGTGCTTTGGCGCAACCGACCTGTTAAGGTCCGCGAAATGGAAACACCCGTACCGAACAACGTGACCCGACTTCGCGGCGGCGGCGAGAACCTGCCGACACGCCTGCCGCCGCTCAACTACGAGGCCGAGCAGGCGCTGCTGGGCGCCGTGCTTGCCAACAACCTGGTCTTCGACCGGGTCAACGAGTTCCTGCGCCCCGAGCATTTCGCCGATCCGCTGCATGGCCGGATCTACGAGGCGATGGGCAAGCTGGTGCAGCGCGGCCAGATCGCCAATCCGGTGACCCTGAAGAACCTGTTCGACCAGGACGGGGCCCTGGCGGAAATCGGCGGCGCGCAGTATCTGGTGCAGCTGGCGCAATCCGTCGTCACCGTGATCAATGCCGAGGACTACGGCCACGCCATCCATGACCTCTTCCTGCGGCGCCAGCTGATCGATGTCGGCCAGACCGTGGTCAACGAGGCCTATATCTTCGATGCCGAGGAAACCGCCCTCAGCCAGATCGAGCAGGCGGAGATGAAGCTGTTCAACCTGGCAGAAAGCGGCCAGACCGAAGGCGGACCGAAGACCTTCAACATCGTCGTCAACAGCGCGCTGAAGATGGCCGAGGCGGCCTATCAGCGCGACGGCCACGTGACCGGCGTCACCACCGGCCTGCGGGACCTGGATGCGAAGCTCGGCGGGTTGCAGAAATCCGACCTGATCATCCTGGCCGGCCGGCCGGCGATGGGCAAGACCGCGCTTGCCACCAATATCGGCTTCAACGCCGCCCAGGCGGTCAAGGACCGGGATACCAACGAATACAACAAGGTGGCCTTCTTCTCGCTGGAAATGTCCTCCGAGCAGCTCGCCACCCGCATCATGGCGGAGAAGTCGGGCATCTCTTCCGACCGTATCCGCCGCGGCGACGTGCGCAACGACGACTTCCAGCGGATCGTCGAGGCTTCGCAGGCGATGAGCCAGGCGCCGTTCTTCATCGACGACACGCCGGCGCTCAACATCCCGATGCTGCGGACCCGCGCGCGGCGGCTGAAGCGCCAGCACGGCCTCGACCTCATCATCATCGACTACCTGCAGCTGATGCGCGCCGCCTCGAACAAGGGTGCCGAGAACCGGGTGCAGGAAATCTCCGAGATCACCCGGGGCCTGAAGGCCATCGCCAAGGAGCTGAACGTGCCGGTCCTGGCGCTGTCGCAGCTGTCGCGTGCGGTGGAACTCCGCGACGACAAGCGGCCGCAGTTGGCGGACCTGCGCGAATCGGGATCGATCGAGCAGGACGCCGACGTGGTCATGTTCGTCTATCGCGAGCAGTACTACCACGAGCGGAAGAAGCCGGACGAGGAGGACCAGGCCAAGATGTCGGACTGGCAGAACAAGGCGGAGCGGGTCCACAACAAGGCCGAGCTCATCATCGCCAAGCAGCGGCACGGCCCGATCGGCACCGTCCACCTGTACTTCGACGGCAGCATCACGCGGTTCGGCGATCTGGCGGATGACGGCTCGCTGCCCGAGCAATACGACTGACGCGGAACCTCCATGCCCGATGAATCCTCGGCGGTGCTGACCATCGATCTGGGGGCGATCGCAGCCAATTATCGGCTGCTGCAGCAGATGGCCGAACCGGCGCTCTGCGGCGGCGCGGTCAAGGCGGATGCCTACGGGCTGGGGGCGGCCATGGTGGTGCCGATGCTGCACCGGGCCGGATGCAGGCATTTCTTCGTGGCGACGATGGAAGAAGGCCTGGCGATCAAGCCGCTGCTGCCGACCGCAACGGTCTACGTGATGAACGGCCTGCCGCCGGGCGCCGCACGCGAGATGGCGGGGGCGGATCTGGTGCCGGTGCTGAACACCCTGCCCCAGATCGAGGAGTGGCGGAAATACTGCGCCGACAGGCAGCCGCGGCCGGCGGTCCTGCAGATCGACACCGGCCTCGCCCGGCTCGGCCTCTCCCATGGCGAGATGCTGCGGCTGATCGGCGACCCGCGCCTCCTCCAGGGCTTGCCGGTGGCCATGGTGATGACCCATCTCGCCTGTGCCGACGATCCCGAGCACCCGCTGAACCGCAGGCAGCTCGCCCTGTTCTGCGAGCTCTGCCAGGCCCTGCGCTTCGGGGGCACGCCGCCGCTGTTCAGCATCGCCGCCTCATCGGGCATCTTTCTCGGTTCCGATTTCCACCAGGACCTGGTTCGCCCGGGCGCCGCGCTCTATGGCGTCGCCCCGACGGCCAGCGCCGCCAATCCGATGCGCGCGGTGGTGCGTCTGCAGGGAAAAATCCTGCAAATCCGCGACGTTGACTTGGGTATGACCGTTGGATATGGTGCCACGCACAAATTCCAGAGGCCGTCCCGCGTGGCGACAATAGGCGCGGGATATGCCGACGGAATTCCGCGTGCGCTGGGGAACAAGGGCGCCGTCTACATCGATGGAAAGCGGTCGCCGCTCGTGGGTCGTGTCTCAATGGATCTCATCACCGTCGATATCGGCCATTTGCCGCCGCAGGCCTGCCAGGTCGGCCAGGCGGTCGACATCATCGGGCCGCAGCAGCCGATTGACGACCTGGCCCGCGACGCCGGCACCATCGGCTACGAGGTGCTGACGTCGCTCGGATCGCGCTACAAGCGGCGCTACCTCGCGAATCCGGCGTGACCGCCATGAATGCGGTCCTGCAGCCGATCGGCCGTACCTTCCTGTCGGGTCTCGAGGCCGCCGGCCGCCTTTCGCTGTTTGCGCTGAAGTCCCTGCTGAACTGCATGCAGCCGCCGTTCTACCCGCGGCACATCGTCCGGCAGATGATCGAAATCGGCTACTATTCCCTTCCCTATGTCGGCATGACGGCGATCTTCACCGGCATGGTGCTGGCGCTGCAGAGCTATACCGGCTTTTCCCGGTTCAACGCCGAGACGGCGATCCCCAATGTCGTGGTGATCTCGCTCTGCCGCGAGCTGGGCCCGGTTCTCGCCGGCCTGATCGTCGCCGGGCGGATCGGTGCGGCGATGGCGGCGGAGATCGGCACCATGCGGGTGACCGAGCAGATCGATGCGCTCAGCACGCTCTCGACCAACCCCTACAAGTACCTGATCGCGCCGCGGCTGATCGCCGGGCTGACGATGATGCCGCTGCTGGTTCTGGTGGCCGATATCATCGGCGTCTTCGGCGGCTACGTGGTCAGCATCTACAAGCTGGGCTTCAACCCGGCGAGCTACCTGAAGAACACGGTGGATTTCGTCGAGCCGCTGGACGTGATTTCCGGCCTGGTCAAGGCGGCGGTGTTCGGCTTCATCATCTCCCTGATGGGCTGCTATCACGGGTTCCACTCGCGCGGCGGTGCCCAGGGAGTCGGCAAGGCGACCACCAACGCAGTGGCGACCGCGATGATCCTGATCCTGATCTCCAACTACATCATCACCGAGCTGTTTTTCGCCCGATGAGCGCCGATACCCAGAGCAGCACCGGCCTGAAGATCAAGGTACGGGGTTTGAAGAAGGCCTTCGGATCGAAGGTCGTGCTGAACGGCGTCGACCTCGACGTGCCGCGGGACCAGTCGCTGGTGGTGATCGGCGGTTCCGGCACCGGGAAGTCGGTGCTGATCAAGTGCATCCTCGGCCTGCTGCAGCCGGATTCCGGCTCGATCGAGATCGACGGCGAGGAAGTGGTCGGGGCCTCGGCCGAGAAGCGCGAAGCGGTGATGAAGAAGTTCGGCATGCTGTTCCAGGGCGGCGCCCTGTTCGACAGCCTGCCGGTCTGGGAGAACGTCGCCTTCGGCCTGATCGCCGGACGCGGGACGAGGCGCCGCGAGGCCAAGGAAGTGGCGCTGCGCAAGCTGGCAGCGGTCGGCCTCGGCCCGGAAGTCGGCGAGTTGTCGCCGGCCGAGCTGTCCGGCGGCATGCAGAAGCGCGTGGCCCTGGCGCGGGCGATCGCGGTCGAGCCGGAGATCATCTTCTTCGACGAGCCGACGACCGGCCTCGATCCAATCATGAGCCAGGTGATCAACGAACTGATCAAGAAATGCGTCACCGACCTCGGCGCCACGGCGCTCTCGATCACCCATGACATGCACAGCCTGCGCGCGATCGCCGACCGGGCGGCGATGATCTACGACGGCAAGATCATCTGGGACGGCGATGCCCGTGCCATCGACAATTCCGGCAATCCCTATGTCGAGCAGTTCGTCCAGGGCCGCGCCGACGGCCCCATCCGCATGCCGGTCCGGCCGCTGTAGCGCGGATGGCAAAGGCCGCGGCCCGTTACGTCTGCCAAAGCTGTGGCGCCGCACATCCCCGCTGGAGCGGCAAGTGCGAGGCCTGCGGTGCCTGGAACTCGATCGTCGAGGAAGCGCCGCAGGACGCTGCGCCGAAGGGCCTGTCGGGCAAGAAGGGGCGCGGCATCGAGTTCGTCGGTCTCGACGGCGCGGTACCCGAGGCGATCCGCCGGGAGACCGGCATGGCGGAATTCGACCGCGTCACCGGCGGCGGCCTTGTGCGCGGCTCGGCGATCCTCATCGGCGGCGATCCCGGAATCGGCAAGTCCACCCTGCTGCTGCAGGTGGTGGCGGCCCTCGGGAAACAGGCAAAGCCGCTCACCTGCGCCTATATTTCCGGCGAGGAGGCCGTCGAGCAGGTGCAGCTGCGGGCCAAGCGCCTCGGGCTCTCGGCCAAGGCGACGCAACTGGCCGCGGCCACCAATCTGCGCGACATCGTCGCCAGCCTCGACGTCGCCACCCCGCCGGACGTCGTGGTCATCGATTCCATCCAGACCATGTATCTCGATACGCTGGATTCGGCGCCGGGCACGGTTGCCCAGGTCCGCACCTGCGCCGCGGAGCTCATCCGGCTGGCCAAGCGCCGCGGCTTCACCGTCATGCTGGTCGGCCATGTCACCAAGGAGGGGCAGATCGCCGGGCCCCGGGTGCTCGAACACATGGTCGATACCGTGCTCTATTTCGAGGGCGAGCGCGGCCACCAGTTCCGCATCCTGCGTTCGGTGAAGAACCGCTATGGCCCCGCCAACGAGATCGGGGTCTTCGAGATGACCGATGGCGGGCTGATGGAAGTCCCCAATCCCTCGGCCCTATTCCTGGCCGAGCGCCGCGGCAACATCTCCGGCGCCACGGTTTTTGCCGGGATCGAGGGTACCCGTCCGGTACTGGTCGAGATCCAGGCCCTGGTCTCGCCCTCGCCGCTGGCGACGCCGCGGCGCGCCGTCGTCGGCTGGGACGGCAACCGTCTCGCCATGATCCTGGCGGTTCTCGAGGCGCGCTGCGGCCTCGGCCTCGCCGGCAACGAGGTCTATCTCAACATCGCCGGCGGGCTGCGGGTGACCGAGCCGGCGGCCGATCTCGCCTGCGCCCTGGCCCTGGTTTCCGCCCTGTCGGACCGGCCGGTGCCGGAGGACGTGGCGGTGTTCGGCGAGGTCGGGCTCTCCGGCGAGGTGCGCATGGTCGGGCAGGCCGAGCCGCGCCTCAAGGAGGCCGCCAAGCTCGGCTTTCGCCGCGCCATCATTCCGCGGCGCCTCAGCCGCAACGGCAAGAACCGCTCGGCACCCGCGGTCGAGGGGCTCGAGGCACTGGAAATCGCCCATCTACAAGACCTGATCGACTGGCTCTATAATGAGGTGCGGGCAAGCTCGGTGGGGACGCGGGCACAACAGTGAACAGCGCCGCCGGGGATGGCGGCGCGCGACAGGGGAATGGCCGAAACGTGAATTTCATCGATATCGCCGTCCTGGTGGTGATTGGGTTCTCGGCCCTGATCGCGGTGTCCCGGGGCTTCATCAAGGAACTGCTGTCTATCCTGGGCTGGATCGGCGCCGTCGTCGCGACGATCCTGCTGTTCCCCTATGCGCGGCCGGTGGTCCGGACCTACATCGCCGAGCCGCTGCTGGCCGATATCGCTGCCGGCGTCGGCATCTTTGTCATCACGATCGTGCTCTGCGGCATCCTGAACCAGATGATCTCCAGCCGCATCCGCGGCGGCTCCATGGGCGCCATCGACCGGACCCTGGGGCTGGTCTTCGGCCTGGCGCGCGGCGCGGTCATCGTCTGCGCCGCCTATATCCTGCTGGCCTGGGGCATCAAGGACCGGGCCGAATGGCCGAGCGTGGTCACCGAGGCCCGGACCCTGCCGCTCGTCGAGTCGGGTGCCGGCTACCTGCAGTCCCTGCTGCCGGCCGGCATGCGCGAGCTGGGAGAGACCACCCTGGACCAGGGCGTCAAGGCGATCGAGCAGGGCAAGGAGTTGAATCAGCAGTACCAGGACCTCAACCAGGGCGGGCAGTCCGGCGCCGATGCCGGGACACATGGCAGCCCTGCTCCCGAGGCGGCGAATCCCGGTGGACAAGCGGCCGGGACGGGGTATAACGACGCCGAGCGGAACGACCTTAACCGCATGATTCAGACCACCCAATAGCCACCCAATAGCTCAACAGCAGGGCGCCCCAGGATGATCTCGACGCACCCCTTCGACGACGACCATCTCAAGGAGGAATGCGGGATTATCGGTATCTACGGGCTGGACGAGGCGGCAACCCACACCGTGCTCGGCCTGCATGCGCTGCAGCATCGCGGCCAGGAAGCGGCCGGCATCGTCACCTATGACGGCCAGCGCTTCAACGCCCATCGCGACATGGGCCATGTCGCCGACAATTTCTCCAAGCATTCGGTGATCGAACTGCTGAAGGGCCACCAGGCCATCGGCCACGTGCGCTATTCGACCACCGGCGACACCATCCTGCGCAACGTCCAGCCGCTGTTCGCCGATCTTGCCTTCGGCGGCTTCGCCATCGGCCACAACGGCAACCTGACCAACGCCTACGCGATCCGCCGCGAGCTGGTGAAGCGCGGCTCGCTGTTCCAGTCGACCACCGATACCGAAGTCATCCAGCACCTGATGGCGACCCATCTGCGCGGCAACGTGGTCGACCGCCTGATCCATGCGTTGCACCAGGTCGAGGGCGCCTATTCCCTGGTCGCGATGGCCAAGGACATGGTGATCGGGGTGCGCGATCCGCTGGGCGTCCGCCCGCTGGTGCTCGGCAAGCTCGGCGACGGCTGGATGCTGGCTTCCGAGACCTGCGCGCTCGACATCGTCGGCGCCGAATTCGTCCGCGACATCGAAGCCGGCGAACTGGTGGTGCTGGACAAGAACGGCGTCACCAGCATGCGCCCCTTCGGCCAGGCGCGGCAGCGCTTCTGCGTCTTCGAATACATCTACTTCGCCCGGCCCGACAGCGTCATCGAGGGAACCAGCGTCTATGAGGCCCGGAAGAAGATCGGCGCGGAACTGGCCCGGGAATCGCCGGCGCCGGCCGACGTCGTCATCCCGGTGCCGGATTCCGGCGTGCCTTCCGCATTGGGCTACGCGGCCTCCTCGGGGATCCCGTTCGAATACGGGATCATCCGCAACCACTATGTCGGGCGCACCTTCATCGAGCCCACCGACCAGATCCGGCATCTCGGCGTCCGCCTGAAGCACAATGCCAACCGGGTGAACATCACCGGCAAGCGGATCGTCCTGGTGGACGATTCGATCGTCCGCGGGACGACGTCGAAGAAGATCGTCGAAATGATGCGCGGTGCCGGCGCCACCGAGGTCCATATGCGGATCTCCAGCCCGCCGACCAGCCATTCCTGCTTCTACGGGATCGATACGCCGGAGCGGAAGCACCTGCTGGCCTCGCGCATGGACGTGAGGGAAATGGCGGAGTTCATCGGCGCCGACAGCCTCGCCTTCATCTCGATCGACGGGCTCTATCGTGCCATGGGGCACAAGGGCCGCGACAACCTGAAGCCGCAGTTCTGCGACGCCTGTTTCACCGGCGACTATCCGACGACGCTGACCGACCAGACCGGCGGCGACGGCGCGCATCAGCTTTCGCTGCTGGCGGAACGCGCCTGATGCCGATCGGACCCGGTCGGCTCCAGGGTCGGATCGCCCTGGTGACCGGGGCGTCGCGCGGCATCGGCGCCGCGGTCGCCAGGCGCTTCGCCGCGGAGGGTGCCGATCTGGTCCTCGTGGCGCGCACGGTCGGCGGGCTGGAAGAACTCGACGATGCCATTCGCAAGATCAGCGGCAGGAGCAGCCTGCTGGTGCCGCTCGACCTCCGGGATTTTGATGCGATCGACCGTCTGGGCCAGGCACTCTACGAGCGCTTCGGCCGGCTCGACGTCCTGGTCGGCAATGCGGGCCAGCTCGGCACCCTCTCCCCGGTCGGGCATATCGCGCCGAAGGAGTTCCAGGAGGTGCTGGATCTCAACCTGACGGCCAATTGGCGGCTGATCCGCAGCCTCGATCCGCTGCTGCGCCAGTCGGAAGCCGGCCGTGCGATATTCGTAACCTCCGGCGCCGCCGGAAAGCCGCGGGCCTATTGGGGGACCTATGCGGTTTCCAAGGCCGCGCTGGAGATGCTGGTCGGAGTCTATGCCCAGGAGATCCAGCAGACCCGGATCCGCGCCAATCTGATTGATCCCGGCCGCACCCGCACCAGCATGCGCGCCAAGGCCTATCCGGGCGAGGACCCGAAATCCGTTCCGGCGCCCGAGGCGGTCACCGACGCATTTGTCGAACTCGCCGCCGCCGCGTTCACCGGCAACGGCGAGATCGTCAGGGCCCAGCCGTCGCCCTAGACGGCGCGGCGCTTGTTCTTCAGCGAGATGCTGCGACCCAGTTCGGGCGGCGGCGGCAGGGTGTCATGCGCCTGCTTGACCCGGGCCATCAGTGCCGCGAGATCGTCCGGCATCGCGGCGACGCGGCGCCTGGTCATGTCGATGAACAGGATCATCCATTCGCAGGTGCCGGCGAGAAATCCCTTTTCGGCGTGGTGCATGGTCTGGAACCAGTGGAAGCGCTTGGCATCGAAGTCGATCAGCCGGCTTTCGACACGGATCGGGTCGCCTTCCAGGAGTTCGTTCTGGTAGGTGATGTGCATCTCCGCTGCCATGGTCGAGGCGCTCTGCCGATCCATCAGGTCGTAGCCCATACCCAGCGCATCATAGGTCGTGTCGAAACCGAGATCGAAGGCCTTCAGATAATAGGCAACGTTCATGTGCCCGTTGGCATCGATCCATTCCGGAAGGACCTTGAGGCTGGTGCAGGTGAAGGGCGTGGGGATGGGTTTGTCGGGGCCGATGATCATGGCGCGAAACATGCTAGGTGCCGCTGCCGAGGTCAAGCCGGAACGCTAGGGAGACTACGTGGCGGGCCGGCGGAACGCCGGTATATCCCGACGGATCGGCGGCGGCCGGATGCCGGCCGGATGCGCCTAACGCGGGTTTGACCGGTGCCGGTTCACGTCGGAATTGACTTCATCCGCGCATCGGGCCTACGGTTTCCGCCAAGGCGGCCTACCAACCTATAAGATCAAACCGGCTGCCCGATAAACGCAAGTGGGAGACATACCGATGAAATATCGACTTCTTGGGGCCGCCGCGGCGGTTGCCCTGACACTAGGTCTTGGGCTCGCGGCCGAGGCGAAGACGCTGGTCTATTGCTCCGAGGCAAGCCCCGAAGGCTTCAGTCCCCAGCTCTGGGATACCGGCACCACCCTCGACGTGGTCCGCCCGGTATTCAACACGCTGGTCGACTTCGAGTTCGGCACCACGAACATCCAGTCGGCGCTGGCCGAGAAGTGGGATGTCTCGGATGATGCGCTCACCTACACCTTCCATCTCCGCAAGGGCGTTAAGTTCCACAGCAGCAAGACCTTCACCCCGACCCGCGACTTCAATGCCGAAGACGTGGTGTTCAGCTTCGACCGCATGATGAACAAGCAGAATCCCTACAACGGGGTTTCCGGCGGTCAGTACCTTTACTTCGAGGGCATGGGCATGCCCGACACGATGAAGAGCGTCGAGAAGGTCGACGACTACACCGTGAAGATCACCCTCAACAATCCGGAAGCGCCTTTCCTCGCCGACTTGGCGATGGGCTGGGCCTCGATCCTCTCGAAGGAATACGCCGACCAGCTGCTGAAGGCCGGCACGCCCGAGCAGATCGATCTGGTTCCGATCGGCACCGGCCCGTTAGTCTTCGTCGACTACCAGAAGGACGCGACGATCCGCTACAAGGCCAATGCCAACTATTTCCGCGGCAAGCAGCCGATCGATAAGCTGATCTTCGCGATCACGCCCGACGCGGCGGTCCGCAAGGCCAAGCTCGAAGCCGGCGAATGCGACATCATCGTCGGCCCCGCCCCGGCGGATATCGAGGCACTGAAGGCCAACCCGAACGTCAACGTCATGGGTCAGGAAGGCCTGAACATCGCCTATCTCGCCCTGAACGTGCTGAAGAAGCCGTTCGACGACAAGCGGGTGCGCCAGGCCATCAACATGGCCTTCGACAAGGAAGCGATCATCAAGGCGGTCTATCTGGGCGGCGGCAAGGCGGCGAAGAACCCGATGCCGCCCACCATCTGGTCCTATGACGATGCGATCCAGCCCTATCCGTACGATCCGGAAGGCGCCAAGAAGCTGCTCGCCGAAGCCGGCGTGACGGACCTCTCGGTCGACCTCTGGTACATGCCGAAGTATCGCCCCTACAACCCGGACGGCAAGAAGATGGGCGAGCTGATGCAGGCCGACCTCGCCAAGGTCGGCATCAAGGCGAACCTCGTCACCTTCGAGTGGGGCGAGTACCGCAAGCGCATGGGCAATGGCGAGCACCTGATGGGGCAGATCGGCTGGACCGGCGACAACGGCGATCCGGACAACTTCCTGTTCCTGCTGGGTTGCAACGGCAAGGCCGAAGCGCCGACCCAGAACAACTCGAAATGGTGCAACGCGGATTACGACGCCGCGCTGAAGGCCGCCAAGGAGACGGCGGACGTCGGCAAGCGCACCGAGTACTACAAGAAGGCCCAGGAGATCGCCCATGAAGAGGCGCCGCAGGTGCCGCTGGCACACTCGATCGTCTACATGGCGTTGAGCAAGAAGGTCTCAAACTACATCCAAGACCCGCTCGGCTACCACAACTTCGAAGGCGTGGACAAAGCCGAATAGTCCGGTTTAATTGGGCCGGCGAGGCTATGCTTCGCCGGCCCACTTTTTCGGACCGGTAGAACAATGCTCCGATTCATCTTTAGCCGACTGCTGCTGGTCATACCGACCTTTCTCGGCATCATCCTCCTGACTTTCATCCTGATCCACCTGGTGCCCGGCGATCCGATCATGTTGCTGCTCGGCGACAAGGTCATCGATCCGGTGCGCCACGAACAGATGCTCACCGAGATGGGCCTGAACCGGCCGTTCTATGTGCAGTTCCTGGACTATGTCTGGCGCGTCCTGCACGGCGATCTGGGCAATTCGATCGTGACCAAGCAGCCGGTGCTGCACGAATTCCTGACGCTTTTCCCCGCCACCCTGGAACTCTCGGTCTGTGCCATGATCTTCGCCGTGCTGATCGGGCTTCCGGCCGGGGTCCTCGCCGCGGAACGGCGCGGCTCGTTCTTCGATCACGCCCTGATGGGCGGATCGCTGGCCGGCTACTCGATGCCGATCTTCTGGTGGGGCCTGCTGCTGATCCTGCTGTTCTCGGTGCAGCTGCATTGGACGCCGGTTTCCGGCCGCATTGACGTCGACTATTTCTTCGACGAAGGCACCAACTTCATGCTCTACGACGCGCTGGCGTCGGGAGAGGAAGGTGCCTTCACCTCGGCCCTGCATCACCTCGTGTTGCCGTCGATCGTGCTCGGGACGATCCCGCTGGCGGTGATCGCCCGAATGACCCGATCGTCGATGCTCGAGGTTCTGGGCGAGGACTATATCCGCACGGCGCGCGCCAAGGGGCTGAGCGACCTGCGGGTGGTCAGTGTGCATGCGCTGCGCAATGCGCTGATCCCCGTCGTCACCGTCATCGGACTGCAGGTCGGAACTCTGATGGGCGGCGCCATCCTGACCGAGACGATCTTCTCCTGGCCGGGTGTCGGCAAGTGGCTGGTCGGGTCGATCTTCAGCCGCGACTACCCGGCCGTCCAGGGCGGGGTCCTGCTGATCGCGACCCTGATCATCTTCGTCAATCTGATCGTCGACCTGCTCTACGGGTTGCTCAACCCGCGCATTCGCTATCGGCGCTGAGGGAGGGACCGGAGGATGACTGATCTCGCCCTGCCCGCTGCCGAGTCCACCAGCCAGGTGATCTCGCCGCGCCGTGAAGTCTGGCTGGCGATGCGCGGCAATCGCGGCGCAATGGCCGGTCTGATCTTCATCGTCCTGCTCGTCCTCGCCGCGTTGCTGGCGAACGTGATCTCGCCGAACAACCCGATCGAGACCGACACGACAAACCTTCTGGTGCCGCCGGTCTGGCATGACGGCGGCAGCTGGACATTTCCGCTCGGGACCGATGCCGTCGGCCGCTGCCTGCTCTCGCGCCTGATCTTCGGGACCCGGCTGTCGCTGTTCATCGGCTGCCTCGTGGTCACGCTCTCGCTGTCGGTCGGGATCAGCCTGGGCCTGGTCTCGGGATTCTTCCGCGGCTGGATCGACACCCTGGTGATGCGCCTGATGGACATCGTCCTGGCGCTGCCGAGCCTGCTGCTGGCCATCGTCATCGTCGTCATTCTCGGCCCCGGCTTGATCAACGCGATGATCGCGGTCGCCATCGCCAACGTGCCGCATTACGCCCGCCTGACCCGTGCCGCGGTGCTGACCGAGCTTTCCAAGGACTACGTCACTGCCTCGCGGGTCTCCGGCGCCGGCACGCTGCGTCTGATGCTGAATACCGTGCTGCCGAATTGCGCCGCGCCGCTCATCGTGCAGTCGACCCTCGGCATCTCTTCGGCAATCCTCGATGCCGCGGCCCTGGGATTCCTCGGCCTGGGGGCGCAGGCGCCGACGCCGGAATGGGGCACGATGCTCGCCGATTCGCGGGCGTTCATGGAGCGGGCACCCTGGGTGGTGACCTTTCCGGGCCTGGCGATCCTGATCACCGTGCTGGCCTTCAACCTGATGGGTGACGGGCTGCGCGATGCCCTCGACCCCAAGCTGAAGCGCTGAGGGACGGGCCATGGCGCTGCTGGAAATCCGCAACCTCTCGGTCGAATTCCAGACCCATCGCGGGCCGTTCCGCGCGGTGGACGGCCTCGACGTCACTCTGGAGAAGGGCGAGCTCCTGGGCGTGGTCGGCGAGTCCGGCTCGGGCAAGAGCGTCACCATGCTGGCGGTCATGGGACTCATTCCCTGGCCGGGCCGGGTCACCGCCGAGAAGCTGACGTTCGACGGCATCGATCTCCTCGGGCTCAGCGCCAAGGCGCGGCGGCGGATCGTCGGCAAGGACATCGCGATGATCTTCCAGGAGCCGATGACCAGCCTCAATCCCTGCTTCACCGTCGGTTTCCAGATCATGGAGACGCTGAAGGTGCATGAGGGCGGCAGCCGGACGCAGCGCCGCGACCGCACCGTCGAGCTGCTCGGCCTGGTCGGGATTCCGGCGCCGGAGACCCGTCTCTCGGCCTTTCCGCACCAGCTCTCCGGCGGCATGTGCCAGCGGGTGATGATCGCCATGGCGATCGCCTGCAATCCGCGCCTGCTGATCGCCGACGAGCCGCCCACGGCGCTCGACGTCACCATCCAGGCGCAGATCCTCGACCTGCTGGTCCGGCTGCAGCGGGAGCGCGGGATGGCGATGGTGCTGATCACCCATGACATGGGCGTCGTCGCCGAGACCGCGAAGCGCATCATGGTGATGTATGCCAGCCAGCAGGTCGAGGAGCAGCTCGCCGCCAACCTCTTCGACAATCCGCGGCATCCCTATACGGCGGCCCTGCTCGAGGCCTTGCCGGAACGCAGCATCGGCCGGCGGCGCCTGGCGACGATTCCGGGCGTGGTGCCGGGGATCGCCGACCGGCCGCGCGGCTGCGTCTTCAACCCGCGCTGCGGCTTCGCCACCGACCTGTGCCGGGCCGAGATGCCGGGCCTCTCCGGCGCCGAGCCCGATCTCGTGCGCTGCCATTACCCGCTCGACCGCGGCCAGCCCGCCGGCCATCCGGGCCGGGCGAAGGAGCTGGCGGAATGACCGGGCCCGTCGTCCTCCGCGCCGCCGACCTGCAGCGGCACTATTCCATCGGCCGCGGCGCTTTCCGCCCGAGCGTGACGCTGAAGGCGGTGGCCGGTGCCTCGTTCGAGCTCACCCCGGGACGCACCCTGGCGGTGGTCGGCGAATCCGGCTGCGGCAAGTCGACCCTCGCCCGCATGATCACCATGATCGAGAAGCCGACCAGCGGCCAGCTGGAGATCGACGGGGTGGACGTGGTCGCCGCCGACACCGCCGGCATCAAGGCGATGCGGGCCCGGGTGCAGATGGTGTTCCAGGATCCCTACGGCTCGCTGAACCCCCGCAAGCAGGTCGGGCAGATCCTTGAGGAGCCGCTGGAGATCAACACCGATCTCGATGCCGCCGCCCGCGCTGCCGCGGCCCGGGCGATGATGGCGCGGGTCGGCCTGCGCCCGGAATACTACAGCCGCTACCCGCATATGTTCTCCGGCGGCCAGCGCCAGCGCATCGCCATCGCCCGGGCGCTGATGCTCAATCCCAAGATCGTGGTGGCCGACGAGCCGGTCTCCGCCCTGGACGTCTCCATCCGCGCCCAGGTCCTGAACCTGCTGATGGACCTCCAGGCCGAGTTCAACCTCGCCTTCCTGTTCATCTCCCACGACCTCAGCGTCGTCCGCCATATCTCGGACGACGTCATGGTGATGTATCTCGGCCGGCCGGTGGAGCATGGGCCGAAGGACCTGGTCTTCGCCGCCCCGCGCCATCCCTATACCCAGGCCCTGATGGCGGCCACGCCCTCGGTCGACCCCAAGCTCCGGTCGAAGCGTCTCACGGTCAAAGGCGAGCTGCCGTCGCCGATCGATCCGCCGCCGGGCTGCGCATTCCACAAGCGCTGCCCCTATGCCACCGAAGTCTGCGCCACCGACCGTCCCGACCTCCGCCCGGTCGAGGGTCGGGCCGTCGCCTGCCACCATGCCGAGAAGACCCTCTAGGCAGTTGGTATTGTCAAACGCGGCTTGCGGCTTTTCTGCAACAGTAAGTGGCTAGGTCCACACAATTACCTCACGACCCGGCTGGTTTTCGCCCGATCCTTGTGATAATCACAGCTCGGGTCGATGGCGGGACACGGCGGGGACACCGTGGCTAAGTCCTTACGATCAGTTAAGGTTTTGCTGTGATCATAGGGATACAGTAAGATCGGTTGAGACTCGCTTTAGTGCTGCCGCTGCGGCTTTGCGGTGATGGCTACCGGGGGACGGTGGAGCGGTTCGTCGCTGAGTTCAAAACTTAGAGACCGGGCTACCGGTAAGGGGTTAGAGCATCCATGTCAGTCGTTATGAAGTTCGGCAAGCAGATCGGCACCGTCGGCGCAGCCGCCCTGGCCCTCATGGCAGCGGGTTGCGCGTCAGCGCCGGATCCGAGCGACGAAGCCGCGGTCGAGGCCTACAACGAGGCCAATGACCCGCTCGAGCCGATGAACCGCTACTTCTTCGAGGTCAACCATTTCCTCGACGAGATCCTGCTGAAGCCCTTCGCCGGCTACTACCACACCGCGCTGCCGGACTTCGCCGAGGACGCGGTGCGCAACGTGGTGCGCAACCTGCACGCCCCGACCATCCTGGCCAACGACCTGTTCCAGGGCGAATTCGGCCGGGCGGGCGACACCGCCGGCCGGTTCCTGGTGAACAGCACGGTCGGCGTCGGTGGCCTGATCGACGTCGGAGACAGCGTCGGCATGAAATATCACGACGAGGATTTCGGTCAGACCCTGGGCGTTTATGGTGCGGGCGAAGGTCCCTACCTGATGCTGCCGATCCTGGGCCCGAGCAATCCGCGCGATGCCACCGGCCATGCCGTCGACTACCTGCTCGATCCGCTGACCTGGATCGGCTACATCTACAATGTCGGCTACATCAACACCGCCCGCGTCGTGGCCGAGGGCCTCGACACCCGTGCCCGCAACCTCGACACCCTCTCAGAGCTGCAGAAGGGCTCGGTCGACTTCTATGCGACGATCCGCAGCCTCTATCGCCAGCATCGCAACGACGCGATCAAGAACGGCGAGGATCCGGACCAGGCGGTGAGCATCACCCGCGAGGACCTGATCCCCTCGGACGGGGCGGAGCGTCCCAGCGTCGTCCTGCAGGCGCCCTCGACCAGCCAGGTGCCGTTCCTTGCGCCGGCCACGCCGCAGGACCAGGTATCCGAAGCCAATTGATGTATCGCCCCATGAGATCCAGACGCAGCTTCATCCTCGCCGCGGCAGGTGCCGCGGCCATCTTCGCCGTCGGCGCCCGGCCGAGCCAGGCGTCGACCGACCTCGCGGCCTTCATTTCCGAGGTCGCCGACCGGGCGATCACCGCCCTTTCCAGCGCCACGGCGACCGATGCCGCACGTGCAGCGGCGCTGAAGCCGGTGCTCGAGCAGTATTTCGACATGCCGGGCATCGCCAAGCACACGCTCGGCGCCTATTGGAAGAAGGCGACGCCCGAGCAGCAGCAGACCTATATCGCGGCCTTCATCGACTACATGAGCGTGGTCTATGGCCAGCGCTTCAAGGAATACAACGGCGAGAAGCTGATCGTGAAGCGGGTGCGGGACGAGGGCTCCAAGGGCACCGTCTTCGCCACCGTCGACACCAATGACAGCCAGGCGCCTCGGGTCGACTGGGACGTCCGCACCGACGGCGACCGGCCGCTGGTCACCGACATCCGCGTCGAGGGCCTGAGCCTCGCGGAAACCCATCGCCAGGAATTCACCTCGGTCATCAGCCAGAACGGCGGCAGCGTCGACGCGCTGATCGCCCTCCTGCACAAGAAGGCGACGGTGAACTAGCCTCCGGCGTCACGCCGCAAGATCGAACGGCCGCCCCGGTCTCTCGGGGCGGCCGTTTTCCTTTGTCCCGCAGCCGGTGGTCAGGCCACCTTGGCCGAACTTTCGATCGCCTGGCCGATGGTCTTCTCCAGGATGTCGAAGCCCTCGTCGATCAGCTTGTCGGGCGCGGTCAGCGGCATCAGGAAGCGGAGCACGTTGGCATTGACGCCGCAGCTCAGCAGGATGAGCCCGTTCTCGGCCGCCTTGTTGACCACCGCCTTGGTGAGGTCGGCATCGGGCGCCCCGTCCGACTTCACCAGCTCGCAGGCGACCATGGCGCCGAGGCCGCGGATATCGCCGATGCGATTGCCGAAGCTGTTCTTCCGCTTCATGTCGGTCAGCCGGTCGATCATCTTCTTGCCGATGACCACTGCACGCTCCAGCAGCTTCTCCTCTTCCATCACATCGAGCACGGCGTTGGCCGCGGCGCAGCCGATCGGCGAACCGGCATAGGTGCCGCCGAGCCCGCCGGGTGCCGGCGCATCCATGATCTCGGCCTTGCCGGTGACCGCGGACAGCGGGAAGCCGCCGGCCAGCGACTTCGCGATGGTGACGAGGTCGGGAACGATGCCGGAATGCTCGAAGGCGAACATCTTGCCGGTGCGGGCGAAGCCCGACTGGATCTCGTCGACGATGAACACGATGCCGTGCTTGGTGCAGAGCTCACGCAGCGAACGCATGAACTCGAAGGGAACGATGTTGAACCCGCCCTCGCCCTGCACCGGCTCGATGATGATGGCGGCGACGTTGTCCGGGCCGACATCCGCCTTGAAGATGGTCTCGAGGTGCTTCAGCGCCGCCGCCCCGCCGTCCTTCAGCGCCGGATCGGGGAAGGGCACGTGATAGATGTCGGTCGGGAAGGGGCCGAAGCCGACCTTGTAGGGCTGGTACTTGCCGGTTAGCGCCATGCCCATCAGGGTGCGGCCGTGGAAGGCGCCGGAGAAGGCGATGACCGCGGCGCGCTTGGTATAGGCGCGGGCGATCTTCACCGCGTTCTCCACCGCCTCGGCGCCGGTGGTGAGGAAGATCGTCTTCTTCGGGTCGCTGCCGGGAATGAGCTTGTTCAGGCGCTCGGCCAGCCGGATATAGGGCTCGTAGGGCGTCACCTGGAAGCAGGCATGGGTCAGCTTGTCGACCTGCTCCTTGACCGCGGCGACGATCTTCGGGTGGCAGTGCCCGGTGTTCAGCACGGCGATGCCGCCGGCGAAATCGATCAGGCGGCGGCCTTCCTCGTCGGTGATCTCGGCATTCGATGCCGATTTCGCGTAGATCGGAAAGGCATTGCCGACACCGCGCGGCACGGCGGCGTTGCGCCGCTGATGCAGGCTGGCATTGGTTGGCATGATACGGAATCCCTCTGCAGGTTGCTCTGAAACGCACAATCCCGGGGCGCCGTGGTGACGGCCGCCGCACGGGTCGAGAGCGACTATAGCAGTTTGGATCGCAGCCGCTAGCGGCGGCCGGCATGGCTCCCATGCAGCCCGGCCGCGGCCGCGGCAGGCAATGCCGACCGCGGCCAAGTCATCAGGGGATTCAATGCGTTAGCATCAGGCCGCGCGCGCCGTCCGGCCGCCGGCCAGGGCCGCTTCGCCGTCCAGGACGGCCGCCACGGCATGCACCACCGCGGCAATTCGCACCGCCGCCTGGATCGCCTCGACGCTGAGGCCGGCCCGGCGCAACTCGTGCTCATGGGCATCGATGCACATGCCGCAGCCGTTGACCGCCGACACCGCCAGCGACCAAAGCTCGAAATCCGCCTTCTCGACGCCCGGCTTGCCGATGACGTTCATCCGCAGCTTGGCCGGCAGAGTCTTGTAGTCCTTGGCGCCGGCCAGGTGCACGACGCGATAGTTGATGTTGTTCATCGCCATGCTCGCCGCGGCGGCCTTGGCGGCTTCCAGCGCCTCGGCGCCGAGGCGCGGGGCGAATTCCGCGGTGATCGCCTGGGTCACCGTGTCGTTGCGCGACGCCAGGGCGGCCGCGATGAAGCTGCCGGCGAGCTGCTGCGGTGTCAGCGCGGTCTCCGCTGCCAGGCTGGAGAGGTTGAGCCGCAGGTCCTTGGCATAGTCGGGCAGCGCCGCCTTCAGGGTCTCGATGGTCATTTGCTGGTCTCCTCTTGGGAGCCCCCTCTCCGCCGGGGAGAGGGGGCAGGGGTCGGTTTCAGGCGGCCTTCAGCGTCTCCTGGCCCTTCTGCCAGTTGCAGGGGCAGAGCTCGTCGGTCTGCAGGGCGTCGAGCACGCGCAGCACCTCGGCCGGGTTGCGGCCGACATTGAGGTCGTTCACCGAGGCGAAGCGGATGACGCCCTCGGGATCGACGACGAAGGTCGCCCGCAGCGCGACGCCCTCCTTCCTGTCCAGCACGCCGAGGGCCTGCGACAGCTCGCGCTTGATGTCCGAGAGCATCGGGAAGGGCAGGGACTTCAGGTCCTCATGGCTCTTGCGCCAGGCGAGATGCACAAATTCGCTGTCGGTCGAGACGCCGTAGACCACCGCGTCGCGGTCGTTGAAGTCGCCGTTGAGCTTGCCGAAGGCGGCGATCTCGGTCGGGCAGACGAAGGTGAAATCCTTGGGCCAGAAGAAGACGATCTTCCACTTGCCGGCATCGCTCCGGTCGGTGAGCGGCTGGAAGGCGGTGTCGAGGTCGCTGGAAACCACTGCAGTCAAATCGAATTTCGGGAAGCTGTCGCCGACGGTCAGCATTGTCTCTATCTCCATGCGGAACCGGCAGGCCGGGGTCCGGCTTGCCCTCGCCGGTAAACATGGCGGCTCTTGCACAATCGATCCAATGGATTATATTTCTCATATCAATCGATAGGATCGATCATGTTTTTGCCCACGCTGAAGCAGCTGCGCTACCTCACGGCGCTGGACGAGCACCGGCATTTCGGCCGCGCCGCCGAGGCCTGTTTCGTTTCCCAGTCGACGCTCAGCGCCGGCATCCAGGAGCTGGAGGCGCTGCTGAACGCCTCGCTGGTCGAGCGCAGCAACCGGTCGGTCGTGTTCACCGCCCTCGGCCGCGAGATCGCCGCCAAGGCCAGGGTGGTGCTGAAGGAGGCCCAGGAACTGGCCGAGGCGGCGGCCGCCGCGAAGGAGCCGCTGTCGGGCGCGCTGCGCCTCGGCGTCATTCCGACCATTGCGCCCTTCCTGCTGCCACGGGCGCTCCCCCGGCTGCGCAAGGCCTATCCCAGGTTGAAGCTGTTCCTCACCGAGGACCTCACCGACCGGCTGGTCGCCCAGCTGCACGACGGCAGCCTCGACTGCCTGCTGCTGGCCCTGCCCGCGGAGCTCGGCGAGGCGCAGGAAATGCCGCTGTTCGACGATGCCTTCCAGCTGGTCTGTCGCAAGGACAACCCGCTCGCCCGGAAGCCGAAGCTGAAGCTGGCCGATCTCGCCGATGTGCCGCTGCTGCTGCTGACCGACGGCCATTGCCTGCGGGACCATGCGCTGGCGGCCTGCCGCCTGCCGCAGCGTGCGACCGGCACCGACGTCGCCGCCACCAGCCTGCACACCCTGGTCGAGATGGCGGCCAACGGTCTCGGCGTCACCCTGCTGCCGGAAATGGCGCTGCAGGCGAAGATCCTGAAGGGCGGCGAACTGGTCGCCAGGCCCTTCGACGAATCCCATCCCAGCCGCAAGATCGGCCTCGCCTGGCGCAGGACCAGTGCCCGGGAGAAGGAATTCCGCCTGCTGGGCCAGGCGATCAGGGACGCCCGCTAGCAGGAGGAATCCTGCAGTCGCGGCGACCTAGTCCGACAGCAGCGGACCCTTGCGGTGCGGCAGGCTGGTCTTGCCGGCGATCATGGTGATACCGTCGCCCGGCGACACCAGCTTCTTGGCGCAGGTCGAAACCACCAGGCCGCTGGTCACCGCCCGCATCTCGGTCCGAGCCCTGGACTGGTCATCGGCCAGCGGGTCGATGATCTCGGCGATCAGGTCGCCGGTCTTCACCGTATCGCCGGGCTTCACCTTGTAGGCCAGGATGCCGGCGACGGGCGCACGCATGTAGTCGGCGCCGTCGAGCGGCGTGCCTTCGCATTTCAGCGGCGGCAGCTTGCCGGGGTCGCCGGCGATCAGCCCACGCCGCTGCAGGAAGCGATAGAGCGCCTTGGCGTCCGGCTCGCCCAGTTCGTCATAGACGTCGGACTGGCCGCGATATTCCAGGGTGCAGGTCAGCACCGTCGGCGGAATCGGGAACTTGTCGCCGAAATGCAGGTGCAGCTTGCGGAACGCCAGGTAGAACTGCTCCTCGAAGCTCTGGCCGCCGGATTCGTGGCAGAGGAAGGCGGCATGCGAGCCGGTGTCGGCAACGAGATCGGCGCCTGACGGCCAGAAATCGTGGGTCAGGTAGAGATGCATCAGCGCCTCGTCGTCGCAATGCATGTCGAGCACGTAGTCGGCATCGTAGGCCAGGCGATAGAGCTCGATGCGCAGGCGCGGGAACTCGGCATCGGCCTTCATCTTCGCCAGCTTGTCGCCGATCGCCGCGCGGATCACGGCGACGTTCTTCTCCGGGTCCTTGCCGAGCTTGCTCTCGACCGCTTCCACCAGCCCTTCGAACAGATCCGGCCAATGCCGGTTGAAATTGCCGCCGCCGCGCAGTTCCGATCGGCCCGGATGCGCGCCGTTGATGTTCTGGCTGAGGCCGATCGGATTGGCCACCGGGACGACGATGATCTCGCCCTTGATGTCGCCGCGCCGGTCCGCCTCGTCGAGGATGCGGATGAGATGATGCGCCGCCATCATCGCCGGGATCTCGTCGGCATGGATCGAGGCCTGCAGGTAGGCCTTCGGGCGCGCGCCCTTGGTGCCATAGCGATGCGCCACCAGGTGCCGTTCGGTGCCCGGGCTCATCGACCCAAGCGAGATCTTTTCGATTTTCTTGCTCATGATTGCCGTTCTGATCTGAGAAGCGGGGATTAGGGCAGCGGGCGCCGAGGCTGTCAAGCCAGGGTGACGGTGCCGCCCGGCGGGGCCTTCGGCCATTCCTGGCCGACGATCATGGCGACGAAGTCGCCGGGCGCCACCAGACGGGCGAGGCAGCGCGAGATGACGGCGCCGGAAACGCCGGCGCGCAGCGGCAGGCGTCCGCGCTCCTGGTCCTCCGCCACCGGATCGACGAGCTCGGCGACCAGGTCGCCGGCCTTCACCGTCGCCCCCAGGGGCACGGCGTAGACCACCAGCCCGGCCCTGGGCGCATCGATGTACTCATAGGCCGGCGCGGTCGCCACGCTCTCTGCCGAAACCGCACCGGCATCGCCGGCGACCAGTCCGAGCCGCATGAGGTAGCGCAGCAATCCGGCGGCATCCCGGGCATTCACCGCATCGTCGACGGCATTGATGCCGCGCATCTCGAAACAGACGGCGAGGCAGCCCAGGGGGACCGGCGCGGCGGGGCCGAGGGCGGCGCGCAGCTCGGCCCAGGGATGGATGCAGCTCTCGTCGAAGCAGAGCTCGGCGGGGGTCGAGGCGCCGCTTTCCAGCAGCCATTTGACGCCGACATCGGCGGCCAGCTGGCGGGCCTCGGGCCATTGCGCCTCGCGTGCCATCAGATAGGCCTCGGCCTCGTCGTCGCAATGCAGGTCGATGACGAGGTCGGCGTCGATCGCCAGCTTCTGCAGCTCGACCTGCAGCCGCGCCAGTGCCGTGAGCGGTCTCAGCCCCGCCTGCAGGTCGCGGAGTTCCGCGCGGACGATGGCGACGTTCTGCGCCGGATCCGGCGTCAGCCGGCCGTTGACCCGCTCGACCAGGCCGGGGCCGAGATTCGGGAAGCCGCGGTTGAAATTGATGCCGCTGCGGAATTCATGGCGACCGGCACGGGTGGTGTTGATGACCTGGTCGAGCCCGATCGGATTGGCGGTCGGCACGACGATGATCTCGCCCCGGATCTCGCCGCGGCGGTCGGCGGCGTCCAGTAGCCGGCAGAGATGGTGCAGGACCAGGATGCCGGGCGGCTCGTCGGCATGCATGGCGGCGTGCAGATAGGCCTTGGGCCGCGCGCCGGCGGTGCCGTAGCGGAAGACGGTCAGGTGCCGGGCGGAGCCGGGGCTCATCGCGTTGAGGGCAATATGCTCGACCGCGCGCGCCATGCTTCGGGATGCGCTCCTTCGCTGAAATAGGGGCATTTGGGGATCGCCGAAGTAGAGCCGATCGCGGCTTCGGCTGTCAAGCCGAGCGCCCGGTGCTATAACGGGCCATGACCGAATCGAGCCCGCGCGGCATCGCCGCCGACACCTCCGAACACACCTATCTCGCCGGGCTCAACGAGCGCCAGCGCGAGGCGGTATTGGCCTCCGAAGGACCAGTCCTGGTCCTGGCCGGCGCCGGCACCGGCAAGACGCGGGTGCTGACCACCCGGCTGGTCCACATCCTGGCGACCGGGCGGGCCTGGCCGAACCAGATCCTGGCGGTGACCTTCACCAATCGCGCCGCCCTGGAGATGAAGGCGCGGATCGCCGCCATGCTCGGCCGGCCGGTCGAAGACTGGTGGCTCGGCACCTTCCATGCGCTGGCCGCGCGCATTCTGCGCGGCCATGCCGAGCTGGTCGGGCTGAAGCAGAATTTCACCATCCTGGACACCGACGACCAGCTGCGCCTGGTGAAGCAGCTGATGCAGGCCGAGGGCATCGATACCCAGAAATGGCCGTCGCGGGTGATTCATGGCGTGATCGAGCGCTGGAAGGATCGCGGCCTGACGCCGGACAAGGTCAGCCGGGCCGAGCAGGCGGAGCTCGCCTCGGGGCGCATCCTCGACATCTACCGCGACTACCAGCAGCGGCTGATGACGCTGAATGCCTGCGATTTCGGCGACCTGCTGCTGCACAACATCGCGGTCTTCCAGTCCTCGCCGGACGTGCTCGCCCGCTACCAGCAGCAGTTCCGCTACATGCTGGTCGACGAATACCAGGACACCAACGTGGCGCAGTATCTCTGGCTGCGGCTGCTGGCCCAGGGCCACAAGAACCTCTGCGTCGTCGGCGACGACGACCAGTCGGTCTATGGCTGGCGCGGCGCCGAGGTCGAGAACATCCTGAAGTTCGAGCACGACTTCCCGGGCGCCAAGGTGATCCGCCTGGAGCAGAACTACCGCTCGACGCCGCACATCCTGGCGGCCGCGTCCGGGCTCATCGCCCACAACGACGGCCGGCTCGGGAAGACGCTGTGGACCGAGGCCAATGAGGGCGAGCTGGTGAAGGTCACCGCCGCCTGGGACGGCGAGGAGGAGGCGCGCCAGATCGGCGAGGAGATCGAGGCGCTGCAGCGCAAGGGCGTCAATCTGCGCGAGATCGCCATCCTGGTCCGGGCCGGCTTCCAGACCCGCGAATTCGAGGAACGATTCATCACCCTCGGCATCCCCTACCGGGTGATCGGCGGGCCGCGCTTCTACGAGCGCATGGAGATCCGCGACGCCATGGCCTATCTGCGCCTGGTGCACCAGCCCGAGGACGGGCTCGCCTTCGAGCGCATCGTGAACACGCCCAAGCGCGGCATCGGCGACAGCACCGTGAAGCGGCTGCACGATCTGGCGCGGGCCCAGGCGATTCCGCTGCCGGAAGCCGCCCGGCGCATCGTCGAAACCGATGAGCTGAAGCCGGCGGCCCGGCGCATGCTGGCGCGGCTGCTGGAGGATTTCGCCCGCTGGCGGGGCCTGGCCGAGACCATGAGCCATGCCGAGCTCGCCCAGATCGTGCTCGACGAATCCGGCTATACCGCGATGTGGCAGCAGGACAAGTCGATCGAGGCGCCCGGCCGCCTGGAGAACCTGAAGGAGCTGATCCACGCGCTGGAGGAGTTCGAGAGCCTGGCCGGGTTCCTGGAGCATGTCGCGCTGGTGATGGAGAATGCCGAGGCCGGCGACCGCGACCAGCTCACCATCATGACCCTGCACGGCGCCAAGGGCCTGGAATTCGACGTCGTCTTCCTGCCCGGCTGGGAGGAGGGGCTGTTCCCGCACCAGCGCGCCCTGGACGAGAACGGCCTCAAGGGCCTGGAGGAGGAGCGCCGCCTTGCCTATGTCGGCCTCACCCGGGCCCGCAAGCGCGCCTATATCAGCCATGCCGCCAACCGGCGGATCCACAACCAGTGGCAGAATGCGCTGCCGTCGCGCTTCCTGGCCGAACTCCCCAAGGCGCATCTGGCGCGCGAGGAGAACCGCGTCTACCGCAGCCCGGCCGCCGGCTTCGGCGCCGGTTTCGGCAGCGGGCCTTCCAGCTGGACTGCCGCGCCGGGCTATGCCACCCGCCGCGCGGCGATGGTGTCGAAACCGGTGGAAATGGACGGAATCGCGGTGGAATCGCCGGTGAAAAGCGGCAGTTTCCCGGCCGGCGCGCGGATATTTCACCAGAAATTCGGCTACGGCAAGGTGCTGGTCGCGGAGGGCGACAAGCTGGAAATAGCCTTCGACAAGGCCGGGGTGAAGAAGGTCATGGCCGGCTTCGTCATGCCGGCGGAAAAGGCGGGATGAGGCGATGGCCCAGGCGGCGGACCTCTGGTCGATCACGGTGGCGCTCGCGGCCAAGCCCAGCGACGAGCTGCGCTATGCCCTGGAGGCGGCCCTCGAAGGCTTCGGCGAGGCGCTCTCCAGCTTCGAGACCGACGGCGGCCGGGGCTGGCGCATCGAGGTCTTCGCCGCCGCCAGACCCGACCGCAAGGCCGTCCTGGCGGCGTTGAAGCCCTATCGCGGGGTGAAGCCGGTGCTGGCGCCGGTGCCGCCGAAGGATTGGGTGGCGGAGAGCCAGCGCGGCCTGCCGCCGCTGGCCGCCGGGCCGTTCTTCATCCACGGCTCGCATTTTGCCGGCAAGCCGCCCCGCGGCCGGATCGTCCTGGAGATCGACGCTGGCATGGCCTTCGGGACCGGCCGCCACGAGACCACCCGCGGCTGCCTCCTGGCCCTGTCCCGCCTGGCCAGGACCCGGCGGTTCAAGCGGCCGCTGGACGTCGGCTGCGGCACCGGCATCCTGGCCTTCGCCATGGCGCATCTATGGGGCCAGCCGGTTCTCGCCGCCGACCTGGACGCGGATGCGGTCCGTGTCTCCCGGGAGAATGCCCGGCTGAACGGCCTCGGCAAGCGGGTGAAGGTGGTGAAATCCGACGGCTACCGGGCCGCGGCGATCCGTGCCGGCGCGCCCTATGACGTGATCGCCGCCAATATCCTGGCCAACCCCCTGATCGGCCTGGCGCCGGACCTGGCGGCGGTGCTGGCAAGGGACGGAAGGGCGGTGCTGTCGGGACTGCTGCGCAGCCAGGAGAAGGACGTCCTGGCGGCGCATCGGGCGGCCGGGCTGGAGCTCGACTTCCGCCTGCACCTCAAGGAATGGTCGGTCCTGGTGCTGCGCCGCCGCGGGCGGACCCCCCAAAGAAAAACGGCGGTCCGGGATGCGGACCGCCGAGTCTAGGGAGGGAGGAAATCTCAGGTTCTCGAGAGGACCTAAGGACTTAGGCCGCTTTCGGGGCGCTCGGCGACTGGTTGAAGTTCGCCACCAGCGTCGCCTTGCGGGCCACGTCCTGGGCGAGTTCTTCGATGTCGCCGCGCACCACGCCGATGTCCAGAAGCTGGCGATCGGTGAGGCGGCTCAACTGCTTGGCCGTCAGGCGCGCCCGGCTCCAGGCCCGGATCGGCGCGGTGACGTCCTGTTCCATCGCGGCAAGCGTCTCCGGAAGGGGCTGTGCCGCCTTCTGGCCGAGCGTGCGCACATAATCCGCGACCTCGTAGCGGGCGAGGCCGATATCGCTGAGCATCCGCTCGTCCATCGACATCAGGGTGTCGTAGACATGGCGGCGGCGGTTCCAATCGACCACCGGGCGAATCACCAGATTCACCAGCATGCGGCTGAATTCCGCGAACAGGCTGCCTTCGGCCGGCTGCTCGACCGCAGCCCTGGCGACGCTGGCGATCTCGCCGCGGGTCAGGCCGATGTCCGACAGCATCCGGCTGTCCAGACGGGCCAGCTCGGTTTCGATCGCCGTGCGCTTCAGATAGCCGCGCACCGAGTTGACCAGGACACGGCCGAAACGAGCGGCGGCCGCAATACCGGTCTCGCGGGTGATCGTCGCCGTCGCCGGGGTCAGCGCGCGGCCGAACGCCACCTTCTGATTTAAAGTCATCCGATTCATGATCTCACACATCCGATTATCGGCGACGGCTCTATTGCCATCGCTCTCGACATGACGAAATATAGGGGCCGGATCGGCCTTCAGGCAGGGGTTGTGCTGCATCGCAGCAATGCAGGATCTGCATGAACTAAAGTTAATCTGTCATTTAGATGCATAACTTGGCAAAAAAGAGTCGGTTCCAAGACAGTTCGTCGATCAATGTCCCAATTCGTTAACAGGAGCCTCCATGTCTTTAACTGGTGAGCCCTATCAGGGTGATGAAGCCCTGGCCGGCCTGCTCAAAAAGCATAAGTGTTATGTGGACTTGGCGGGGCTGAAGGCACTCGTGGAGGGGGTCGTGGCGGCGCCAGAGGCCGAACTGGCGGAGGATTGGGTCAACTTGGTCGCACCCGACCCCAGCCCGGCGATCCGGGCCCAGCTGATGGCCTTCCGGGCCCAGGTGGCCGCGCGGGCGATGCCGACGGCCAAGACCTCGTCTGGCGCGGTCAAGGACCGCCTTGCTGCGGTGCGAAAGCAACTCGCCGCCCAGAAACTCACCGGCATGCTGGTGCCGCGGGCCGACGAGCATCAGGGAGAATACGTTCCCAAGCGGGCCGACCGCCTGGCCTGGATCAGCAATTTCACCGGCTCGGCCGGCCTCGCCATCGTCCTCCTGGACAAGGCGGCGGTCTTCGTCGACGGTCGCTACACCATCCAGGTGCGGGAGCAGGTGGACGAGAAGCTGTTCGAGATCCGCCACCTGATCAACCAGCCGCCGGAGCAGTGGATCGAGGCCAACCTGCCCAAGTGCGGCCGGCTTGCCTTCGACCCCTGGCTGCTCACCGTCGACCAGGCGACCCGCTACCGCGCCGCCGTCGAACGCGCCGGCGGCGAATTCGTCGCCTCCGAGCGCAACCCGCTGGACGCCGCCTGGCCCGACCAGCCGGTGGCGCCGATCGCCCCGGTCTGGCCGCAGGACCTGCGCTATGCCGGCCGGTCGGCGGCCGACAAACGCCATGACCTGGGGGCGAGGCTGAAGGCCGAGGGCAAGGATGCGGCGGTGATCTCGGCGCCGGATTCGCTGTGCTGGCTCTTGAACATCCGCGGCGGCGACGTGCCGCGCACGCCGTTCGCCCTGGGCTACGGGGTGTTGCACAATGACGGCCGGGTCGACGTCTACATGGATCCCCGCAAGTTCCCGCCGGCGACCCTGACCCATCTCGGCAACGAGGTGACGGTGCAGCCGCCCAGCGCCTTCGGCAAGGCCCTGGACACGCTGGGCGCCGCCCAGGCGAAGGTGACGGTCGATGCCGCCACGGCCGGCATCTGGATCCACGACCGGCTGATCAAGGCGGGCGCCCAGGTCAAGGTGACGGAAGATCCCTGCGCCCTGCCCAAGGCCTGCAAGAACCCGGTCGAGGTCGAAGGCGCCCGGACCGCGCACCGCCGCGACGGCGCCGCGGTCAGCGAATTCCTCTCCTGGCTCGCGGTCGAGGCGCCGAAGGGCCACTTGACCGAGATCTCGGCGGCAGAAAAGCTCGCCGACTTCCGCCGGCGCAACGACCTGTTCCGGGATTTCAGCTTCGATTCCATCTCCGGCGCCGGCCCCAACGGCGCGATCTGCCACTACAAGGTCACGCCGGAGAGCAACCGGCCGATCCAGCGGGATTCGATCTACCTGATCGATTCCGGCGGGCAGTATCTCGACGGCACCACCGACATCACCCGCACCGTCGCGGTCGGGCGGGTGACCGCCGAGATGAAGGACCGCTTCACCCGAGTGCTGAAGGGCCATATCGCGCTTGCGACGGCGAAGTTCCCCAAGGGGACGACCGGCAACCAGTTGGATGCGCTGGCCCGGCGCCCGCTCTGGGATATCGGCCTCGACTACGATCACGGCACCGGCCATGGCGTCGGCAGCTACCTCTCGGTGCATGAGGGGCCGCAGCGCATCTCCAAGGCCCCCAACCGCACGCCGCTCGACGTCGGCATGATCGTCTCGAACGAGCCCGGCTACTACAAGGAAGGCGAGTACGGCATCCGGATCGAGAACCTGGTCGTGGTGCAGCCGATGGAGGGCCATCCCGGCATGCTGCAGTTCGAGACCATCACCCTGGCGCCGATCGACCTCAACCTGGTCGACCGCAGCATCCTGTCCGCCGAGGAGGTGGCGTGGCTGAACGCCTATCACCGGCGGGTCCGCGACACCATGTTGCCGCTGGTCGAACCGGCGACGGCGGCCTGGCTGGAAGACTCGACCCGGGCGATCTGAGCGGCGGCGCCGGACCGGCGGCAAGCAATGACCGGGTCGCGCCCCAGCCTGCTCGAGGCGCGATCGGTCTTTCGGCTGCGCAATTTCAGATATTTTCTCGGCGCCCGCCTGCTGCTGACCGTGGCCATCCAGGTGCAATCGGTGGCGGTCGGCTGGCAGGTCTACGATATCGCCGGCGATCCCATGGCCCTCGGCTATGTCGGGCTGTGCCAGTTCCTGCCGATGCTGGTGCTGATCCTGCCGGCGGGCGATCTCGCCGACCGGTTCAACCGCCGGACGCTGATGGTGGTCAGTTGCGCGATCGAGGCGACCGTCGCCGCCGGCTTCCTGCTGCTGACGCTGTTCGACGTGACGGCGCTCTGGCCCTTCTACCTGGTCCTGGCCCTGTTCGGCATGTGCCGGGCCCTGGCGGCGCCGGCCCAGCAGTCGCTGCTGCCCCGCGTGGTTCCGCCGGCGCACCTCGCCCGGGCCATCGCCTGGAACGCCTCGACCTTCCAGACCGCGATCATCGCCGGGCCGGCCATGGGCGGCGCCCTCTATGCCTTCGGGCCGATGGCGGCCTATCTCGCCTGCCTCGTCTTTTCCGTCGCGGTCGCCTTCCTGTTCTCGCGCATCGACATCGAGGGTCCGCGAACCGTGCCGGCGGATCCGGCCGCGATGGTCGGCAGCGGCTTCCGGCGCGCCCTGGCCGGCATCGGGTTCATCAGGGCCCGTCCCATCGTGCTCGGCGCCATCTCGCTCGACCTCTTTGCCGTCCTGCTGGGCGGTGCCACCGCCCTGCTGCCGATCTATGCCCGCGACATCCTCTTCGTCGGCCCGATCGGGCTTGGCCTGCTGCGCGCGGCGCCGGCGGTGGGGGCCATGCTGATGGGGGTCGCGCTGGGGCATCGGCCGCTCGACCGACGGACCGGGCCGTGGATGTTCGGCTGCGTCGCCCTGTTCGGCATCGCCACCATCGCCTTCGGCGTCTCGGAGAACGTCTATCTGTCCTTCGCCGCCCTGATGGTGCTCGGGGCATCGGACATGGTCAGCGTCTTCGTGCGCACGACTCTGATCCAGATGGCGACACCCGACGACATGCGCGGGCGGGTCAGTGCCGTCAGCACGCTCTTCATCGGGGCATCGAACGAGCTGGGGGAATTCGAATCCGGCATGACCGCGGCGCTGTTCGGCACGGTCCCGTCGGTGGTGATCGGCGGCCTCGGAACGCTGGCGGTGGTCGCCCTGTGGATGCGGCTGTTTCCGGGCCTGCGCGGGGTCGATCGGCTCAGCGAGATCCGCGCAGGCTGAAACTCCCGGCGCCTAGTGGGTCGCCCAGGGCCCGGCGTTCGGATGCAGCTCGTTCTGGCAATAGCCGACATTGGTGATCCAGCCGTTGCCGCTGCAGTTATTGTCGAAGACCCGGGATTCCGATACACAGCCCGCCAGGACACTCAGTCCGAGCAGCAGCACCAATCGACGAAAATGCGTCATGCGATTTCTCCTCGCGCAGGCGTTCAATGATACAGGCCCAGGTAGGGCCCGCCGACCAGGCCGGAAACCAGCAGGACGAGCAGGATCACCCCGATCAGCCCGAGGCCGCCGCCGCCATAGTAGTTGCGCCGGTAACCGTAGTAGCCGCCGCCCGAAAACACGATCAGCAGGACGATGACAAGGATAAGCAGCATGGTTTTCCCTCCGTCGGCCGCGCGCCGACGTTGCGCGATCAACGCGCAATTCCTGACGGGCCCGGCGGTTAAAGCAGGCTTGGGTCGGACGTCCACGCCGGATGCCCGACCTCAGCAAGAGGTAAACCGATGGGCGGCGAATTGGTTCCCGTGCCGGGAGCCCGGGGGCGCGCCGGGAGCGATGTCAGCCGTTGACCGTCCGCATCATCGCCTCGGCATAGCGTGGCCCGGCGATGGCGGTGGCGGGGATCGCCGCGGCGATCGCCGCCAGATCCGCATCCGCCAGGACGACGTTCGCGGCCGCGGCATTTTCCTCCAGGTGCCCGACGGTCCTTGCTCCGGGGATGGGAACGATGAAATCGCCCTGGTGCAGGACCCAGGCCAAGGCCAGCTGCGCCGCGGTGACGCCTTTGCCGGCGGCGATCCGCTTCAGCGTCTCGACGAAGGCCAGGTTGGCCTTGAAGTTCTCCTCCTGGAAACGCGGCAATGAGCGGCGGAAATCCTTTTCGCCGAAGCCCTCGGTGCTTTTCAGGGCGCCGGTCAGGAATCCGCGCCCGAGCGGACTGTAGGGCACGAATCCGATCCCCAGCTCCCGGCACGTCGGAATGACGTCCTTCTCATGGTCGCGGGTCCACAGCGAATATTCGCTCTGGACGGCGGAAATCGGGTGCACCTTGTGTGCCCGCCGGATGCTGGCCGCGCTGGCCTCGGAAAGCCCGAGGGTGCGGACCTTGCCGGCCCGCACCAGGTCGGCCATGGCGCCGACGGTATCCTCGATCGGCACGGCAGGATCGACGCGGTGCTGGTAGAGAAGATCGATCACCTCGATGCCCAGGCGCTTCAGCGAGGCCTCGGCCACCTCCCTGACATGCTCCGGCCGGCTGTCGAGGCCGACCATGCGGTCGGTGCCCTGGCCCTCGGGCGCGATCCTGAAGCCGAACTTGGTGGCGATGACGATCCGGTCGCGCATCCCCTTGAACGCCTTGCCGAGAAGACTTTCGTTGGTAAAGGGACCGTAGACCTCGGCGGTATCGAAGAAGGTCACGCCGATATCGACGGCATGGCGCAGGGTCTCGATCGACTTGGCTTCCTCCTGGCCGCCATAGGCATGGCTCATCCCCATGCAGCCGAGGCCGACGGCGGAAACCTTCAGGCTGGATCCAAGCTGGCGCGTTTTCATCCCTGTCTCTCCCGGCAATTCCCTGTATTAGATAGTCTTCGCCTGCCGCGGGGCAAGCGCCTCCCGCGGTCGACCCCGCGGTCGACCCTGCGGTCGGCCTTGGGATCAACGGCACAGGAGCCGGCCTGCGATGAAGCTGCAAAAGATCAATATCGCCGACATCTATGTCCCGGCGGCCCTGCGCCGGCCGATCGACGACGCCAAGGTGCAGGCCCTGGCCGAAAGCATCGCGGAGACCGGCCAGACTTCGCCGATCCTGGTCCGTGCCGACACCGCCCGCTATGTGCTGGTCGAAGGCCTGCACCGGATCGAGGCCTGCAAGGCGCTGGGCGAAACCACCATCCTTGCCAGCCTGGTTCAGCCGCGCAAGCATTGAGCCGGTTCCGTCGCCCGGCCGGCAGCCCTCCGGTTCAGCTGGAGAAGATCTTGCCGGGGTTCATCCGGTTCTCCGGGTCCAGGGCCTGCTTCAGCATCCGCATCACCGCCACCGCATCGCCGTGCTCGGCCTGCAGGAACGGGATCTTGCCGGAGCCGACGCCGTGCTCGCCGGTGCAGGTGCCGCCCATGGCGATGGCGCGCAGGGCCAGGCGCTCGACCAGCGCCTCGGCGGTCCGCAGCTCGGCGGGGTCCGCCGGGTCGATGATCAGCGAGAGGTGGAAATTGCCGTCGCCGACATGGCCCACCAGCGGCGCCAGCAGGCCGGACCGGCGGACATCCTCCTTGGTCTCGAGAATGCAATCGGCGAGGCGCGAAATCGGCACGCAGGCATCGGTCGGCCAGCCCTTCGCGCCCGGGCGCAAGGCGAGGCCGGCGTAATAGGCGTCGTGGCGGGCCTGCCACAGCCTGTTGCGCTCCTCGGCCTTCTGGGTCCACTGGAAGGCGCCCATGCCGTATTCGGCGCCGATGGCGCCGGCCAGTTCCGACTGCTCCTGGACGCCGCGCTCGGTGCCGTGGAACTCGAAGAACAGCGTCGGCTTCACCGCATAATCCAGCTTCGAATAGCGGTTGATGGCATCGATCTGCACCTCGTCGAGAAGTTCGATGCGGGCCACCGGGATTCCGGTCTGGATCACCCGGATGACGGTGTTCACGGCGTCGCCGATGCTGGGGAAGGAGGCGACGGCGGCGGCGATCGCCTCCGGGATGCCATAGAGCCGCAGGCGGATCTCGGTGATGATGCCGAGCGTTCCCTCGGAGCCGACGAAGAGGCGGGTGAGGTCGTAGCCCGCCGCCGATTTCCGGGACCGGCCGCCGGTCCTGATGACGCGGCCGTCGGCGAGGACGACGGTGAGGCCGAGGACGTTCTCGCGCATCGTGCCGTAGCGCACCGCATTGGTGCCGCTCGCCCGTGTCGCCGCCATGCCGCCGAGGGTGGCATCGGCGCCGGGATCGATCGGGAAGAACAGGCCGGTATCGCGCAGATAGGCGTTCAGCTGCTTGCGGGTGACGCCGGCCTCGACCTTCACGTCGAGATCGTCGGCATTGACCTCGAGGATGCGGTTCATCCGCCCCATGTCGATCGAGACCCCGCCCTCGAGGGCGGCGACATGCCCCTCCAGCGACGTGCCGACGCCGAAGGGAATGACCGGCGCCTTGTGCCGGCGGGCGATCCTGGCGATGCCGGCGACGTGCTCGGTCGAATCGGGGAAGACGACGACGTCGGGCTGATGGGTGGCATGATAGGACTCGTCGCGGCCGTGGCGATCGAGGATGCCGGCATTGGTGCTGACGCGATCCGGGCCGAGCAGGGCCGTCAAATCGGCGATCAGGCCCGGGATGTTCTCGATGCGTCGATTGGGCAGCATGGCGCTCTCCCTGCAAAATCGGATTCTAGGCCGGACCGTAGCCTCCGCCGCCGGGCGTGGCGACGTTGAAGGTGTCGCCGGGCCGCATCTCGCACTTGTCCGTGCCCTTGAGCTCGACGACCGACCCGTCCTTGCGCTCGACCCAGTTCCGCCCCAGGGCCGCCGGCCCGCCGCCCGCCATGCCGTAGGGCGGGATGCGCCGATGGCCGGAAAGGATGGCGGCGGTCATGGCCTCGAGGAAGCGCACCCGGCGGATCACGCCGTCGCCGCCCCGATGCCGGCCCTTGCCGCCGGTGCCGCGCCGGATCTCGAATTTCTCCAGCAGGACCGGGAAGCGCCATTCCAGGACCTCGGGATCGGTGAGGCGCGAGTTGGTCATGTGGGTCTGCACGGCATCGGTGCCGTCGAAATCCGGTCCCGCGCCGGAGCCGCCGGAGATCGTCTCGTAGTACTGATAAGTGTCGTTGCCGAAGGTGAAGTTGTTCATGGTTCCCTGGCTGGCCGCCATCACCCCCATGGCGCCGTAGAGCGCGTCGGTGATGCATTGCGAGGTCTCGACGTTGCCGCTGACCACCGCCGCCGGATATTCCGGCCGCAGCATGCAGCCCTCCGGTATGACGATGTCCAGCGGCTCCAGGCAGCCGGCATTCATCGGGATCTCGTCGTCGATCATGGTGCGGAAGACATAGAGCACCGCCGCCTTGGCGACCGCCGAGGGGGCATTGAAATTGCTCGGCTGCTGCGGGCTGGTGCCAGTGAAGTCGATCTTCGCCCGGCGCGCCCGGTGGTCGACGGTGACGGTAACCGCGATCCTGGCGCCGTCATCCATCTCGTAGACGAAGCTGCCGTCCTTCAGCCGGTCGATCACCCGGCGCACCTGCTCGGCGGCATTGGCCTGGACATGGCCCATATAGGCCTGCACCACGTCGAGGCCGAAATCCCGGGTCATGCGGCGCAGCTCCTGGACGCCCTTCTCGTTGGCCGCCACCTGGGCCGCGAGGTCGGCGACGTTCTGCTCGGCATTGCGCACCGGGTAGGGCCCGCTGGCGAGCAGGGCGCGGAGCTCGGCCTCGCGCAGCCGGCCGCGGTCGACCAGCTTGAAGTTGTCGATGAGGACGCCTTCCTCCTCGACGGTGCGGCTGTCCGGCGGCATCGAGCCCGGGGTGATGCCGCCGATATCGGCGTGGTGGCCGCGGCTGGCGACGTAGAACAGGATCGACCGGCCCTCGGCGTCGAAGACCGGGGTGATGACGGTGATGTCCGGCAGATGCGTGCCGCCGTTGTAGGGCGCGTTCAGCACGTAGACGTCGCCCGGCTGCATCCGGGTCCGGCCGCCGGCATCGGCGTTCTGGCGGATCACCGTCTCGACGCTCTCGCCCATCGAGCCCAGGTGTACCGGCATGTGCGGTGCGTTGGCGATCAGCTGGCCGAGGCGGTCGAAGATGGCGCAGGAGAAATCCAGCCGCTCCTTGATGTTCACCGAATGGCTGGTCTTCTCCAGCGTCGAGCCCATCTGCTCGGCGATCGACATGAAGAGGTTGTTGAAGATCTCCAGCATCACCGGATCGACCGAGGTGCCGATCGCGGCCTGCCGCACGGCGACCACATGGCGGTCGAGCACCAGGTGTCCGCGATCGTTCATCCGCGCCCTCCATCCGGGCTCGACCACCGTCGTCGAGGTGGATTCCAGGATCACCGCCGGCCCCTCGATCGTCTGGCCGGGGCGCATCCGGGCGCGGTCGTAGATCGGCGCCTCGCAGGTGCGCCCGCCGGTCCAGAACGGCGTCGTCGCCAGCGGGGCGGCCTCGCCGGTGCCGGTCTCGAGCAGCGGGTCGGCGACGCGTTCCGACTTGCCCACCGCCTCGACCGAGACCGAATCGACGATGATCTGCTTGTCCACCACGAAGCCGTAGCGCTGGCGATGCGCCTCCTCGAAGCCGGAGACGATCCCGGCCAGGGCAGTGAAGGCGGTGACCAGGGGCGCGTCGGTACCGGCATACTTGAGATGCAGCTGCGGCAGCAGCTCGATCGCCTCGGATGCGATGCCCTGGGCGGCGATCTCGGCTCGGGCCTCGGCGGCAAGGCCGGCGATGTCGCGCTCGAGGCGCGCCATCAAGGCGGCATCGAGCGGCGCCTCGACGGTGCGATGGCGGATGGCGCGGATGTCGGCGAGGCCCATGCCATAGGCCGAGAGCACGCCGGCGAAGGGATGCAGGAAGATCCGGGTCATGCCGAGGGCGTCGGCGACCTGGCAGGCATGCTGGCCGCCGGCGCCGCCGAAGCAGGCCAGGGTGTACTGGCTGACGTCATAGCCGCGCTGGATCGAAATCTCCTTGATCGCATTGGCCATGTTCGCGATGGCGATCTGCAGGAAGCCCTCCGCCGCCTCCTCCGGCCGGCGCGGCTTGCCGGTGGCGGCGGAGATGCGGGCGGCGAGGTCGCGGAACTTGCCGACCACCGCATCCCGGTCGAGCGGCAGGTCGCCGTCCGGCCCGAACACCTTGGGGAAGAAGGCGGGATCGAGCCGCCCCAGCATGACGTTGCAGTCGGTGACGGTCAGCGGCCCGCCGCGGCGATAGCAGGCGGGACCCGGATTGGCGCCGGCGGAATCCGGGCCGACGCGGAAGCGCGCGCCGTCGAAATGCAGGATCGAGCCGCCGCCCGCGGCCACGGTATGGATCTGCATCATCGGCGCCCGCATCCGCACCCCGGCCACCTGGCTCTCGTAGGAGCGCTCGAACTGCCCGTTGTAGTGCGAGACGTCGGTCGAGGTGCCGCCCATGTCGAAGCCGATGATCTTGTCGAAGCCGGCCTGGCGCGAGGTCTCGACCGCACCGACGATGCCGCCGGCCGGGCCGGACAGGATACTGTCCTTGCCCTGGAACTGGCTGGCGTCGGTCAGGCCGCCGTTCGACTGCATGAACATCAGGCGGGTCGAGCTGTTGCCGATCTCGCTTGCCACCTGGTCGACGTAGCGCCGCAGGATCGGCGAGAGATAGGCGTCGACCACCGTGGTGTCGCCGCGGCTGACCAGCTTCATCAGCGGCGAGACCTCGTGGCTGACCGAGATCTGGGTGAAGCCGATCTCCCGGGCGATCGCCTTCAGGCGTTTTTCGTGATCGGTGTAGCGGTAGCCGTGCATCAGCAGGATCGAGACCGCGCGGATGCCCTGGTCGAAGGCCTGGCGCATGTCGCTGGCGGCCGCGGTCTCGTCGAGCGGCGTCAGGACCTGGCCCCGGGCATCCACCCTCTCGTCGACCTCGACCGTCGCGGCGTAGAGCAGTTCCGGCAGCTGGATGCGGCGGGCGAAGATCTTCGGCCGGTTCTGATAGGCGATGCGCAGGGCGTCGCGAAAGCCGCGGGTCACCACCAGCAGGACCCGTTCGCCCTTGCGCTCCAGCAGCGCGTTGGTGGCGACCGTCGTCCCCATCTTCACCGCCCCGACTGACGCCGGCAGCGGCGCATTGTCGCGCAGGTCGAGCAGGCTGCGGATGCCGGCCATGGCGGCGTCGCGATAGCGTTCCGGATTGTCCGACAACAGCTTATGGGTGACCAGCGTGCCGTCGGGACGCTTGCCGACGATGTCGGTGAAGGTGCCGCCGCGATCGATCCAGAACTGCCAGGAACCGGTCATTTCAAGTCTTCGTGAGAGGGTGGTTGCAGGGCGAGACTACTAGCATTGGCCCTCTCTAAGCTATATCGTTCGCGGTGACGGTGGGTTCCGAAAATGAGCATCTGGGGAAAGATCATCGGCGGGGCTGCGGGCTTCGCCACGGCCGGACCGCTGGGCGCCCTGCTGGGTGCGCTGGCCGGCCATGCCGTGGACCGCAGCGTCGAGGCGGACATCCTCGACGCGCCCAATGCGGACGACCGCTCGGCCACCAAGCAGGTCGCGTTCACCGTCGCCGTCATCGTGCTCGGCGCCAAGATGGCCAAGGCCGACGGGGTGGTCAGCAAGTCGGAAGTCACCGCCTTCAAGCAGGTCTTCAAGGTGCCGCCGGCGGAAATGAAGAACGTCGCCCGGGTCTTCGACCTGGCGCGCCGCGATTCCGGCGGCTTCGAGCCCTATGCCCGCCAGATCGCCAAGATGTTCCAGAAAAACCATCCGGTCCTTGAGGAATTGCTCGACGGCCTGTTCCACATCGCCCGGGCCGACGGCCATGTGCACGAGGCGGAGGTCGATTTCATCCGCCAGGTGGCCGGGATCTTCGGCTTTACCGAGGGCGAATTCGTCCGCATCCGGGAGGCGAATCTGGGCCCCGACAAGGCGGATCCCTACACCATGCTGGGGGTCACCCGGGAGATGTCCGATCCGGAGATCAAGGCCGCCTGGCGCAAGCTGGTGCGGGAGAACCACCCGGACAAGCTGACCGCCCAGGGTCTGCCCAAGGAATTCGTCGACCTCGCGAACCAGAAGGTGGCGGCGATCAACGCCGCCTATGACAGGGTGGCGAAAGAACGCGGCATCCACTAGAACACCGCCATCATGCCGCCTGCCATTCCCCAGCTCGCCCTGCGCAATGCCGCCGTAACCTTCGGCGGCAAGCCGCTTTTTTCCGAGATTTCCCTGTCGCTGGGCAAGGGCGAGCGGGTGTGCCTGGTCGGCGCCAACGGCAGCGGGAAGTCCACCATCCTGAAGGCCCTGGCCGGGCAGATCGACCTCGACCGCGGCGAGCGCTTCTGCCAGCCCGGGATCCGCATCGGCTACCTGCCGCAGAGCCCCGATCTCAATGCCGCGGGCCGGGTCGGCGACTACGTGGCCGGCGGCCTGCCCGGGATCGACGCCGCGGACTATCGGGTGCAACGGGCCCTCGACCATCTGCGGCTCGACGGCGATGCCGCCCTCAATTCCCTGTCGGGCGGCGAGGGGCGGCGCGCCGCCCTGGCGCGCATGCTGGTGGCCGAGCCGGATCTGCTGCTCCTGGACGAACCGACCAACCACCTCGACCTGCCGACCATCGAGTGGCTGGAGACGGAACTCCAGGCCTATCCCGGCGGCGTCCTCATGATCAGCCATGATCGGACCTTCCTGAACCGCCTTACCAGCCGCCTGCTGTGGCTGGATCGCGGCCGGATGTTCGAGCATGACGGCGGTTTCGCGGATTTCGAGGCCTGGTCGGCGGAGATCATCGCCCAGGAGGCGGCGGAATCCCGACGGTTGCAGAAACGCATCGAGCAGGAGGAATACTGGCTGGCCCGCGGCGTCACCGCCCGGCGCTCGCGCAACGAAGGGCGGCGGCGCGGGCTGATGGCGCTCCGCAAGCAGCGCACCGAACAGCTGAAGGCGCAGGGCACGGCGAAGCTGGCTCTGGGCGAGGCGGAGGCCGGCGGCCAGATGGTGATCGAGGCGAAAAATATCGCCAAGTCCTATGCGCTGCCGGGTGGCGGCGCCCGCCAGATCGTGAAGAACTTCTCCACCCGGATTCTGCGCGGCGACCGGGTCGGGCTGATCGGCCCCAACGGCGCCGGAAAGACCACGATCCTGAAGATCCTGACCGGGCAATTGCCGCCGGATTCGGGCGCGGTGCGGCTCGGCATCGGCCTGACGCCGATCTACCTCGACCAGCGCCGGGAAAGCTTCGATCTGAATGCCACTTTGTGGCAGACATTGGCCTCCGGCGGCGGCGATTCGATCATGGTGCGCGGCAAGCAGCGGCATGTGGTCTCCTACCTGCGGGACTTCCTGTTCGACGAGAAGCAGGCGACCATGCCGGTCCGTACCCTGTCCGGCGGCGAGCGGGCGCGGTTGCTGCTGGCGAAGCTGTTCGCTCAGCCCTCGAACCTGATCGTGCTCGACGAGCCGACCAACGATCTCGACATGGATACGCTGGATCTGCTGCAGGAGGTGCTGTCCGAGTACGACGGCACCGTGCTGATCGTCAGCCATGACCGCGATTTCCTCGACCGGCTGACCACCAGCATCATTGCCGTCGAGGGCGACGGCGATGTCGCGGAATATCCCGGCGGCTATACCGATTACCTGGCGCAGCGTCCGGCGCGCGCGGGGAAGCCCGAATTGCGCCCGGAACGACGGCCGGCGCCGGAACCCACGGCCGCCCGCGTCCAGACCCGGCTTGCGGCAAAGGATCAGAAGGAACTGAACGAGCTGCCGGGAAAGATCGCCGCCATGGAGACGGATATCCGCACTCTGGAGGATGCCCTGCACGATCCCGACCTCTATGCCCGCGATCCCGCCAAGTTCGAGAAGGCAAGCGCCCTGCTGCTGGCCAAGAAGCGGGCTCTGGAGGCGGCCGAGCACCGCTGGCTGGAACTCGAGGAGCGCCAGGCCACCCTGGCCGCGGCGAAAGCGTGATATGCGCCTGCCGCACGTTCTGGCGCTGACCTTCGCCCAGGTGCTCTGGGGCGCCAATTTCGCGGTGCTGAAGTTCGGGCTGGCAGATTGGCCGCCGCTGTTCTTCGTGTCCCTGCGCTTGATTGCCGTCGGGCTCCTCCTCACGCCGTTCGTCGGCCTGCCGAAGCGGACGCAGCTGCCGGGCCTGATCGCGATCTGCGGCGTCCTTGGAATCATCCATTTCGGCGCCCTGTTCGCGAGCCTCGATCTCGCCGACGCGGCGACGACCTCGATCGTCATCCAGATCCAGGTGCCGATCGCCGCGCTAGTCGCCGCCTGGCTGTTCGGCGAGACCCTGCATTGGCGCCGCTGGACCGGCATGGCCCTGGCGCTTGCCGGCATCGCCCTGCTGGTGGGACGGCCGTCGTTCCAGGGCGGCCTTCCGGCGATTTTTCTTATCCTGGTTGCAGCCGTCTCGTGGGTGGCGGCGAACATCCAGATCAAGAAGCTGGAGGGCGAGATCAGCGGCTGGCAGCTGAATGCCTGGGTCGGCCTCTTCTCCGCACCGATGGTGCTGGCATTGTCGCTGCTGACGGAATCCGGCCATGTCGAGGCGATCCGACATGCGCGGCCCGGCGCATGGATCGCCATGGCCTATCAGGTCGGTGTCGTTACGGTGGTCTGTTACGGGCTCTGGTATTCGATGATGCGCCGCTATCCCATCGGCCAAGTCATGCCGTTCACGCTGCTGGAGCCGGTTTTCGGCGCGACCGCGGCGGTCCTGCTGCTGCACGAGACCTGGGACTGGGTCATGGTCCTGGGCGGCCTGGTGACCGTCTCCGGCCTGGCCATTATCATCCTGCGACGGCCGGAAGCCGTGGTGCAGCCCGTCGGACCCGGCACCTGATACCGATTGCAGGTCGGCCCGGACATGACTTCGGGCACCCAAGCTGGTAGCCTCACCCGTCATGTCCCGCACCATCGGCAATAGCGCGCAGCTGGTCGGGGCCGCCATCCTTCCCGCCGTGGAACCGCCATGAAACTCCACCACCTCGCCCTGATGCTGCTGATCCAGTTCATCTGGGGGGTCAACTACGTCGTGGTGAAGGTCGGCCTGCAGCACATGCAGCCGCTGTTCTTCGTTGCCCTGCGGTTCACCCTGGCGGCGCTGATCCTGTTGCCGATCGTCGGCCTGCCGCGCCGACATCTGAAGCGCGTGATCCCGCTGTCGATCACGCTGGGCGTCATGCATTTCACGCTGATCTTCACCGGCATGCACTACCTTGACGCCGCAACGACATCGATCGCGGTCCAGCTCCAGGTACCGTTCGCCGCGATCCTTGCCGCCTTCATTTTCAAGGAGACGCTGCATTGGCGGCGGATCACCGGAATGGTGATCGCCTTCGCCGGCATCGTCCTGATCGCCGGGCAGCCGAGATTCACCGCCAACCCCTGGCCTTTGCTCTCGGTCGTTTCCGCCGCCTTGGTCTGGGCCATCGCCAACATGCAGGTGAAGGCACTGGGCGACGACATCGATGCCGTGAGCCTCAACGGCTGGATCGCGGTGCTGGCCGCCCCGCAGCTGCTGATCATCTCCTATTTCCTGGAAGGGAATCAGTGGCCGAACCTGCTGCAGATCAGCTGGCCGGCGGTCTTCGCACTGTTCTACCAGTCGGTGATCGTCGCCGCCTTCAGCTATTGGGTCTGGTACAATCTGATGCGTCGCTACCCGGTCAATCAGATCATGCCTTTCATGCTGCTGCAGCCGCTGATCGGCGTCGCCGCCGGCTATCTGCTGATGGGCGACGAGGTGACACCGCGCATGATCTTCGGCGGGATCGCCATCCTGATCGGCGTGGGCATCATCATCATCCGGCGCCCGGCTGTCATCGCGCCTTCCACCAAGACCGGCCTATGACCATCGTCGAACTCCCCTCGCCGAACGCCGACGACCGTGACGGCCAGGCGGTCGACATCCTGCTGCTGCACTATACCGGCATGCTGACGGCGCAGGCCGCTCTCGACCGGCTCCGCGACCCTGCCGCCAAGGTGAGTGCGCATTACGTCGTCGGCGAGGATGGCGCGATCTATCGCCTGGTTGACGAGGCAAAGCGCGCCTGGCATGCCGGGGTCAGTTGCTGGGCGGGCGCCCGGGATATCAACCGGCGCTCGGTCGGGATCGAGATCGTCAATCCGGGGCACGAATTCGGCTATCGGCCGTTTCCGGAGGCGCAGATGCAGGCGGTCCGCGATCTTGCCCGCGGGATCCTGGCCCGGCACCGGATCGCGCCGCATCGGGTGCTCGGTCATTCCGACGTGGCGCCGCTTCGCAAGGAGGATCCGGGCGAACTTTTCGACTGGGCCGGTCTCGCCGCCGCGGGGATCGGTCTCTGGCCGGAGCCGAAACCCGCCGCATGGGACGATGCCGCGTTTCTCGCGGCGCTGCACAGCTACGGCTATGACCTGGACGGGCCGCCGGGGACCGAGCCTGCGCGCGCGCGCCACGCCGCCATTGTCGCCTTCGAGCGGCATTTCCGGCCGCTGCGGATGACCGGCCGGCCGGATCCCGAATTGAAGGCGATCCTCAACGGGCTCATTGACTTGGCCGGGCTTAAGGCCTAACTCCCCCCTGCCAGATGGCTGGATGGCCGCTCTTGCCGAGAGGCAGGGGAGGAAAGTCCGGGCTCCACGGAAAAACGGCGCCGGCTAACGGCCGGCGGGCGAAAGCCTAGGGAAAGTGCCACAGAGAGCAGACCGCCGCGCGGACGATGGGGCGACCCGCCGGACGCAGGTAAGGGTGAAAGGGTGCGGTAAGAGCGCACCGCGCTGACGGCAACGCCAGCGGCAAGGCAAACCCCGCCGGGAGCAAGACCAGATAGGAGGATGGATCCGGGCAACCGGATCGGGCGCTTTCCGCGCTGGATCCTCGGGTAGGTCGCGCGAGGCGATCGGCGACGATCGTCCCAGATGAATGGCCATCCAGGGGCCGCGAAAGCGAGAATGATGCCGCCCGGGGAAACCCGGCCGGCATATCGCCCGCCGCACGGCTCCGGACAGAACCCGGCTTACAGGCCATCTGGCAAATCTCCCACCGGTTTCGGCCCCTCCGCCCCGGGACGCCATGCGGGCCCGGAACGCCGGCAAGCATCGGGTTCCCGCCCCTCTAGGCGACGGGCTGAGGCCGGGGTTCAATTATTTCGGGATGAAACTACCGAGAAGGACGCAATAATTTAGAAACACGGCCCGACCCAGTCGAGTATTCGGGTACTTTTCTGGAATTAAATTAGAACAAAACTAGAATATCAATGAGATCAGCTGGTTACAAAGATTAACGCCCCCTGTGAAGAGCTGCGCGTAACCGATTGGTAAGATTGCATTCGGGTTATTAACGAATTCCGGTAATTGGCAAAAATCCAAGGCATTCCATAGATTTACCGCTCATTCCCATTGACCCCCATATTATCCCATGTTATCCCATTAACACTGTGGGATTTCCCAGGATCGTCGGGCGGGCGGTTCTGGTCGTTTCAGCTTTTCCGATGGCGACGCCGGCCATCCGAGGGGCGCGTCTCAGGGCGCGAAATGGGGATCGATGGCCCTGTTCATCGACACCTTCGTGAACCGGATCGACAAGAAGGGACGGATCTCCGTCCCGGCGAGCTTCCGTGCCGCCTTGGCCGGTCAGGTGTTCCAGGGCATCGCGGCCTTCCCGAGCTTCAAGTTTCCCGCGATTCAATGCGGCGGACTCGACTGGATGGCGAGCCTTCTCGCCAGCCTCGGCAACGTCGACATCTTTTCCGATGCACATGACGACCTGACCGCTGCCGTCTTCGCGGATTCAAAGCAGCTCGCCTTCGACGGCGAAGGCCGCATCATGCTGCCGGAAGTCCTGACGCGCCACGCCGGCATCACCGACGCCGCCGCCTTCGTCGGCCGCGGCCCGACCTTCGAGATCTGGGAGCCTGCGCGCTTCGAAGCCTACAAGGCCGAGGCGCGCAAGCGCGCCCTGGAAAAGGGCCGCACCCTCCGCCAGGCGCCCACCGGCGACACCGGAGGCAAGTGATGTCGGATATCGAGACCGCTCACGCCTCCGCGCATCAGCCGGTCCTGCTGTCGGAGGTGGTGGCAGCGGTCATGCCGCGCGATGGCGCCATCTACGTCGACGGCACTTTCGGTGCCGGCGGCTACAGCCGCGCCCTGCTGGAAGCGGCGAACTGCACGGTCTTCGCCATCGATCGCGACCCGGATGCGGTGAAGGGCGCAGCCATGATGGTCGATCGGTATCCCGGCCGCCTGCATGTCATCCAGGGGCGCTTCGGCGACATGGCGCAGCTGCTGCGCGACCGGGGCGTCGACACGGTCGACGGCGTCGCCTTCGATTTCGGCGTCTCCTCGATGCAGCTCGACCAGGCGGCGCGCGGATTCTCGTTCCGACTGTCCGGCCCGCTCGACATGCGCATGGAGCGCGACGGCAAGAGCGCCGCCGACCTGGTCAACCAGATGGCGGAACGGCCGCTGGCCGATCTCATCTTCACCTTCGGCGAAGAGAAGAAGTCGCGCCGCATCGCCAAGGCCATCGTCGCCGCCCGCGCGCTGGCGCCGATTACCACGACGGCGCAGCTGGCCGAGATCGTGCGCCGCGCCATCGGCCATACTCCGGAGAAGACCGATCCCGCCACCCGGACCTTCCAGGCGCTGCGGATCGCGGTCAACGACGAACTCGGCGAGATCGAGCGCGGCCTCGAGGCGGCCGAGCGCCTTCTCGCGCCCGGCGGCCGGCTGGCCGTGGTGTCGTTCCACTCGCTGGAGGATCGGCGGGTGAAGGTATTCCTGCGCGACCGCGCCGGCGCCGCGCCGCGCCTGTCGCGGCACCTTCCCGAGGCCGGCACCGGCCGCCCGCCGACCTTCCGGCTGATATCGCCCGGCGGGATCGTCGCCGGCGAAGCGGAAATCGCCCGCAATCCGCGCGCGCGCTCGGCCCGGCTGCGGGTCGCCGAACGGACCGATGCGGTGCTGGAGGCGGCGGCATGATCAGGATGAGCGCCTTCATCTGGCTTGGCGTCCTGGCCCTGCTCAGCGTCGGCCTGTTCCAGGTGAAATACAGCGTCCAGGGCAAGGAAGCCGAGTTGCGCCAGATCACCCGGCAGATCGACGCCAATCGCGAGGCGCTCCACGTCATGGAAGCCGAGTGGAGCTATCTGAACGATCCGCTGCGCCTGGCCGATCTGGCCCGTCGCCACACCGATCTGGTGCCGGCGATGTCGAGCCAGATCGCCACGTTTGACCAGCTGCCGGCGCGTCCGCCGATGGCCGTGCCGGCTCCCGATGCGACGGTGCCGCCGGCTCCCGCCACCAAGGCGCCCGACCAGCCCGCACCGCCGGCGCTGCTCTCGAGTGCGCCTGCCGGCAATGCGCCGGCCGGCAATGCCTCGGCACCCGACGGCGGCAGCGATCTGGTGCCGGCCGTATCCACGGCGACCGCGCCGGCCGCCGCCGGCCCGACCGACGAGGCCGGCGATGCCGATGCGGTGATCGACGCCATCCTCGCCGACATGCAAAAGGCGCAGCAATGATCGGCCGCCGGAAGATCCGCGAGCCGATCTACGATTTCGACGCGCGCCGCCCGCAGCCGGCGATCAACCCGATCGACCTGCGTCCGGAGCCGGACGGGCCGCAGGCCCGCGCCCTCGAGGTCAGCCACAACCGGGTCATGCTCGGCGCCGGCCTGTTCGCGGTGGTGTTCCTGGTGATCGCCGCCCGCCTCGCCGCGGTGACGATGCTCCCCGAGGACCGCGACGGCCCGCTCGCCCAGGCGACCGCCAAGCAGCCGATCGCCGACCGTGCCGACATCCTCGACCGCAATGGCGTGGTGCTGGCGACGTCACTGACCACCGCGTCGCTGTTTGCCAATCCCGAGCAGATCAAGGACCCGGACAACGTCGCCGAACTGCTCAACATGGTGCTGCCGGATCTCAATATCGCCTCGACGGCGGCCAAGCTGGACAGCAAGAAGAACTTCGCCTGGATCCGACGCAACCTGACGCCGAAACAGCAGCAGGCGGTCAATCGGCTCGGCATCCCGGGGCTCTATTTCCAGTCCGAAACCAAGCGCGTCTACCCGCAAGGCAGCCTGACCGCCCATGTCGTCGGCTTCACCGACCTCGACAGCCGCGGCATCGCCGGCGTGGAGAGCTCGTTCGACGACCTGCTGTCCGGCGGCCAGCGCGCACTGCAGCTGTCGATCGACGTCCGCATCCAGCACATCCTGCACGAGGAAGTGTCGCGGGCGATGACGGATTTCTCCGCCATCGGCGGTGCCGGCGTGGTGATGGACGTGAAGACCGGCGAAGTGCTGGCGATGGTCTCGCTGCCGGACTTCGAACCCGCGCAGGCCGGCGAAGCGGTACCCGATGCGCGCTTCAACCGGGCGACACTCGGCGTCTTCGAGATGGGCTCGGTCTTCAAGATCTTCAACACCGCGATCGCGCTCGACAGCGGCGTCGCCTCCCTGGCCGACGGCTACGATGCAAGCCACGCGATCAAGATCGGGCGCTTTAGCATCGACGATTTCCACGGCAAGCACCGGTTCCTGTCGATCCCGGAGATCTTCACCTATTCCTCGAACATCGGCTCGGCGAAGATGGCCGACCAGTTCGGCACCGAGCGCCAGCAGGCCTACATGGCGCGCTTCGGCATGCTGACGAAGTCGCCGATCGAATTGCCGGAAGTCGGCGAGCCGCTGTTCCCGGACCAGAAGTCCTGGCGGCGGATCAACACCATGACTGTCGCCTACGGCCATGGCATCTCGGTCAGCCCGATCCAGCTGATCGCCGGCGTCGCCGGCGTGGTCAACCACGGGATCATGCAGGCGCCGACGCTGCTGAAGCGCGGCATCGGCGAAGTGCCGGACGGCACCCGGGTGATCGGCGAGCAGACCTCGAACCAGCTGCGCCAGCTGATGCGGCTGGTCGTGCAGGTCGGCACCGGCAAGAAGGCAAATGCGCCGGGATATCTGGTCGGCGGCAAGACCGGCACCGCCGACAAGCAGCAGGGCCGCGGCTATGCGGCAAACGCGCGCATGGCGTCCTTCATCGCCGCATTTCCGATGAACGATCCGCACTACGCGATCCTGGTCATGGTCGACGAGCCGAAACCCAATGCCAGCAGCTACGGCTATGCCACGGGCGGCTGGGTCGCTGCCCCTGCGGTCGGCGCCGTGGTCGCGCGCATCGCGCCGCTGATGGGCCTGACGCCGATCCCGGACGATGCGCCGGAGGCGCAGAACCCGCTGGTCACCATGGTCGCGGACTACGATTCCGTCGCCTCGAAAAAACCGCATTCCCTGGTGATGGAAGTGAAGGCGACCGCCGGCGAGTCGAAGCCGGCCGCGGGCAAGAAGAAAGAGATCCAGTCGGAGACCCCGATTGACGCTGAATGACTTGATCGGAGGCGCGGAGACCTTGGCGCGATTGACCGCCCTGCAGAGCGATATCGTGGTCACGGGGCTGACAGCGGACTCGTGCAAGGTCCGGCCGGGCTTCCTGTTCGCGGCCCTGCCCGGATCGAAGGTCGACGGCCGCAGCTTCATCGACGCGGCGGTGGCGCAGGGCGCCCGCTCGATCCTGCTGCCCGAAGGCAGCGTGGTATCCGTGCCGGCGGATGTCGCACTCCTGCCGTCGGCAAACCCGCGCCGGTCGCTGGCTCTGCTGGCCGCACGCTATGCCGGTGCGCAGCCGAAGGTGATCGCCGCGGTGACCGGCACCGCCGGCAAGACCTCGACCACCGTCTTCCTGCGGCAGCTCTGGTCGCTGCTCGGGCACCGTGCCGGCAGCCTCGGCACCATCGGTCTGGTGGCGCCCGGTCTCGACCGCGGCGAATCGCTGACGACGCCGGATCCGATCGAGCTGCACCAGATCCTGGCCGAGCTTGCGGCGCATGATGTCGATCATCTGGCCATGGAGGCCTCGAGCCACGGCCTCGACCAGTTCCGCCTCGACGGCGTGCAGCTGTCTGCGGCCGCGTTCACCAATCTCAGCCGCGACCACCTGGACTACCACGGCACGATGGAAGCCTATCTGGCGGCCAAGCTGCGGCTGTTCGGCGCCCTGCTGCCGGCCGGCGGTGGTGCCGTTATCAACGCCGACATGGATGCCGCCGAGGCGGTCATCGCCGTGGCGCGGGCGCGCCGCCAGCAGGTGATCACCTTCGGCCGCGCCGGGCGCGAGATCCGCCTGCTGCGGCAGACGCCGACGGCTTCCGGCCAGCTGCTCGAGCTCGACGTCCTGGGCCGCCACCACGAGCTGGTCTTCCCGGTGGTCGGGCTGTTCCAGGCGCAGAACCTGCTGGCGGCGCTCGGCCTCGCCATCGGCAGCGGCGCCGATCCCGAGACCGCAACCGCGATGATCGGCGGGATCAGCGGCGTGCACGGCCGAATCGAGCATGTCGCCAATACGCCGGCCGGCGGCGCAGTCTATGTCGACTATGCCCACAAGCCCGCCGGGCTCGAAGCGGTGCTGCAGGCGCTTCGGCCGCATACCAGCGGCAGGCTGGTGGTGCTGTTCGGCTGCGGCGGCGATCGCGACAAGGGCAAGCGTCCGCAGATGGGCGAGATCGCCGCGCGCCTCGCCGATCGGGTGATCGTGACTGACGACAATCCGCGGACCGAGGATGCGGCGGCGATCCGCCGCGAGGTCCTTGCCGGCGCCCCGCAAGCCGAGGAGATCGGCGACCGTGCGGCGGCGATCCGTGTCGCCATGCGCGATCTGTCGGGCGGCGACCTGCTGGTGATCGCCGGCAAGGGTCACGAGACCTACCAGATCATCGGCGAGACCAAGTATCCCTTCGACGACAGCGAGGTCGCGCGCCAGGTGGTCGGCGACCTTGCGGCGGGGGCCGCATGAGTGCGCTCTGGACCAGCGCCGAGATCGCCGCTGCGACCCGGGGCCGGGCGACCGCCGACTTCGCGGCGACAGGCGTCTCGATTGACAGCCGCAGCATTGCCAAGGGCGACCTCTTCGTGGCCCTCGCCGGGCCGAGTTTCGACGGTCATGATTTCGTCGCCACCGCCCTTGCCGCCGGCGCTTCCGGCGCCTTGGTGCACCGTCTCCCGGCCGGGCTGGCCGCGGATGCGCCGGTGGTCGTCGCCGCGGACACATTGCAGGCGCTTGGCGATCTCGGGCGCGCCGCGCGCGGCCGCACCTCCGCGAGGATCGTCGCGGTCACCGGCAGTGTCGGCAAGACCAGCACCAAGGAGGCACTGAGATCGGTGCTCCAGGCCCAGGCACCGACCTTCGCCACCATCGGCAATCTCAACAATCACTGGGGGGCGCCGCTGTCGCTGGCACGGATGCCGCGCGAGGTCGCCTTCGGCGTGTTCGAACTTGGCATGAACCATGCCGGCGAGATATCGCCGCTCTCGCAGATGGTGCGGCCGCAGGTCGCGGTCATCACCAATGTTGAGGCAGTACACATCGAGTTCTTCAAGTCCGTGGCGGAGATCGCCGATGCCAAGGCCGAGATCATGGATGGCCTGGGCACGGACGGCACCGTGGTGCTGCCCCGCGACAACCCGCATTTCGCGCGGCTGGTGCGGCACGCGAGCGACCGCGGCATCAAGCGCATCCTGAGTTTTGGCGCCGACGCGGCGGCAGACGTCCGGCTGATCGAGTGCCAGGTCGGAACCGACGGCAACCGGGTGACGGCCGAGATGTTCGGGCGCCGCCTGGCCTACAGCATGGGCACTCCGGGAAGGCATTTCGCGCTCAACAGCCTCGCGGTCCTGGCGGCGGTCGAGGCACTTGGCGCCGATGTCGCCCGGGCCGCGCTCGCCTATGCCGAGGTGGCGCCATTGAAGGGTCGTGGCAAGCGCGAGTCGATCGCGGTGGCCGGCGGCACGTTGATCCTGATCGACGAATCCTACAACGCCAATCCGGCGGCAGTCCGCGCCGCTCTGGCTGTCCTGGGCGGGATCGAGCCCGAAGGCCGCGGCCGCCGCATCGCCGTCCTCGGCGATATGCGGGAACTGGGCGATGCCGGTCCGCAACTTCACCGCGAGCTGGCTGCCGATCTGGTGGCGGCGGGGATCGATCGGGCGTTTCTCGTCGGACCGCTGATGCGCGGGCTGCATGACGGCCTGCCACCGGCGATGCGCGGTGCCTGGACGGCGACCTCGGGCGCCATGGTCGATCCGTTGCTTCGCGCCGTCGGCGCCGGCGACCTGGTGCTGGTGAAGGGATCGCTGGGAACGCGGATGGCGCCGCTGGTCGAGGCGCTGCGCGGCCTGGACGTTACCGCGCCGCCGCGGCCAAAAGCCGCGAACGGTCACTGAGGGGGAGGGGTCTTCGGGGGATGCTCTACAACCTGCTGGCACCGCTGGCACAGGATTTCCAGCCGCTCAACGTCTTCCGGTACATCACGTTCCGGACCGGCGGCTCGATCCTGTTCTCCCTCTGCCTGACGCTGATGATCGGTCCCGGCATGATCCGCTGGCTGAAGAAGCTGCAGCGCGAAGGCCAGCCGATTCGCGACGACGGCCCGGAATCGCATCTGCTGACCAAGAAGGGTACGCCGACGATGGGCGGGCTGATGTTCCTGCTGTCCGCCTCCGTCACCACGCTGCTCTGGGCGGACCTCGCCAACGGCTTCGTCTGGATCGTGCTTCTGGTCACCATCGGCTATGGCCTGATCGGCTTTGGCGACGATTTCCTGAAGCTGACCCGGCGCAACACCAAGGGGCTGCCGGGCAAGCTGAAGCTGCTCTGCCAGGCGATCATCGGCATCATTGCCGCGGTCGCGGCCACCAAGCTGACCCCGGAACCGCTCGCCTTCGGGCTCGCCGTGCCGTTTCTCAAGGACCTGGTGGTGCCGCTCGGCTGGTTCTTCATCCCCTTCGCCGCCGTGGTGATGATGGGGGCGTCGAATGCCGTCAACCTGACCGACGGACTGGATGGCCTGGCCATTGTCCCGGTGATGATCGCCGCCGCCTGTTTCGCGCTGATCTCCTATCTGGTTGGCAATGCCGTGTTCGCCGAATACCTGCAGCTGCATTTCGTGCCCGGTGCCGGCGAGCTTGCGGTGTTCTGCGGTGCGCTCTGCGGCGCCGGACTGGGTTTCCTCTGGTTCAATGCGCCGCCGGCGATGGTGTTCATGGGCGATACCGGCTCGCTGTCGATGGGCGGTGCCCTGGGGGCGATCAGCGTCATCGCCAAGCACGAGCTGGTGCTGGCCATCATCGGCGGATTGTTCGTCCTGGAGACGGTTTCCGTGATCGTGCAGGTGGTCAGCTTCAAGACCACCGGGCGCCGCGTCTTCCGGATGGCGCCGCTGCATCACCATTTCGAGAAGAAGGGCTGGGCCGAGCCCACGATCGTCATCCGTTTCTGGATCATCGCCGCGGTGCTGGCGCTGATCGGACTCGCAACCCTGAAGCTGAGGTGAAAGCACGGTGCCAGGCATGATCCGCATCCCGGGACTGGAAGGCCAGCCGATGGCGGTTTTGGGCCTCGGCAAGTCCGGCGGCGCCACGGCCGAGGCCCTGCGCGCCTCGGGCGCGGTGGTCCTTGCCTGGGACGACGCCGAGGCCGCGCGCGCGGCGGTGGCCCCGGATCTCCTGGCGGATCTCGGCAAGGTCGACTGGTCGAAGATCCAGGCGCTGGTGATGAGCCCGGGCATTCCGCACACGCACCCCAAGCCGCATCCCGTGGCCGCCGCCGCCAAGGCGGCCGGCTGCCCGATCATCAGCGACATCGAGCTCCTCCATCGCAGTCAGCCGAAGGCCCGCTATGTCGGGATTACCGGCACCAACGGCAAATCGACCACCACGACGCTGGTCCACCATATCCTGGTCGCCGCCGGTCGCAAGGCGGCGGTCGGCGGCAATCTCGGGCAGCCCGCTTTGTCGCTCGAGCCGATGGGACCCGACGGCATCTACGTCCTGGAGCTGTCCTCGTACCAGCTCGAGATCACGCCGACAGCGATCAGCGACATTGCCATCCTGCTGAACATCACCCCGGACCATCTCGACCGCCACGGCGGCATGGAAGGCTACGTGGAGTCGAAGAAGCTGATCCTGGCGCAGAAGGGAAAGTCCAGCCTTGGCATCGTCGGCATCGACGACGCGCCGTCGCGCAAGCTGTTCGACGAGTTGAAGGCCCTGGGGAAGCGGCGCCTGGTGCCGATCTCGGTCGCCGCGGCGGTCGAGGGCGGGGTGCATGCGGTGAACGGCAAGCTGGTCGACGCGATCGGCGCAAAGCCCATCGATGTCGTCGACCTGAAGACCATCGCCAGCCTGCCCGGCAGCCATAACTGGCAGAACGCCGCCGCCGCCTATGCGGCGACCCGGGCGCTCGGTCTCGGCATCGACGAGGTGGTCGCCGGATTGAGGACCTATCCCGGCCTTGCCCATCGCCAGGAACTGCTGGCGACGATCAACGGCGTGCGGTTCGTGAACGACAGCAAGGCCACCAATGCCGATGCCGCGGCGAAGGCCCTGGTCTGCTACGACAACATCTATTGGATCATCGGCGGGCGCGCGAAGGTCGGGGGGCTGAACGGCCTGGAAAGCTTCTATCCGCGCATTCGCCATGCCTACCTGATCGGCGAGGCCGCGCCGGCCTTTGCCCGCCATCTCGGCAGCGCCGTGCGTTGGACCCAATGCGGCACGCTCGACAAGGCCGTGGCCGCGGCGAACGCGCTTGCGCAGAAGGATCGGCTGAAGGGCGCCACGGTTCTGCTGTCGCCGGCCTGCGCCTCCTGGGACCAGTATCCGAACTTCGAGGCCCGCGGCGATCATTTCCGTGCCTTGGTCGGTGCGCTGGCACCCGCCGCCAAACCGGCCGGGTCGAGCCCCGTTTCCGGCGGCAAGGGGGCGGCATGACCAGCTTCGCCCGCACCAATCGCTCCCAGTTCGGCCAATGGTGGTGGACGGTCGACCGCTGGGCGCTGTTTGCCGTGGTCGGTCTGATGTTCATCGGCGCGATCCTGGTCCTTGCCGCGAGCCCCGCGGTCGCGACGCGGATCGGCCTCGACAATTTCTACCTGGTTCGCCACCACTATTTCATGCTGCCGCTGGCGGCAGGCACGGTGTTCGGCGTCTCCATGCTGTCGCCGCGCCAGATCCACCGCCTCGGCGTGCTGCTGTTCTTCGTGTTCTTCGCGTTGACCGTGTCGACATTGTTCATGGGCATGGAGATCAAGGGCGCGACGCGCTGGATCAACCTGGGGCCGCTGTCCCTGCAGCCATCGGAATTTCTCAAGCCCTGCTTCGCGGTCTTCGCCGCCTGGCTGTTCTCGCTGCAGCATTCGGGCCAGCGCATTCCCGGAAACGTCATCTCGATCGGTGTCTTCCTGATGGTCGTTGCCGTGCTCGTCAAGCAGCCGGATCTCGGCATGACCGTGGTCCTGACGGCGACCTGGGCGGCCCAGTTCTTCATCGCCGGCCTGTCGATTTTCGCCGTCGTCCTGCTCCTGGGGCTCGGCGTGGCAGGCCTGACGCTGGCCTATTTCACGCTGCCGCATGTCACCGAGCGCGTCGATCAGTTCTTCGATCCGTCCACCGGCGACAACTACCAGATCGACCGGGCCCTCGAGGCCTTCTCCAACGGCGGCCTTTACGGCCGCGGCCCGGGCGAGGGGACGGTGAAGCTGGTGCTGCCGGATGCCCATGCGGATTTCGTCTTCGCCGTCGCCGGCGAGGAATTCGGCCTGATCGTGTGCCTGGTGATCGTCGCCCTCTTCGCCTTCATCGTACTGCGCTGCCTGGTGCGCCTGATGAGCGAGAGCAACATGTTCGTGCTGTTGGCGACGGTGGGCCTGGTCACCAGCTTCGGACTTCAGGCGGTGGTGAACATGGCATCGACGCTGCACCTGATGCCGACCAAGGGCATGACCCTGCCCTTCATATCCTATGGCGGCTCGTCGATCATTGCGGTCGCCCTCGGCGTCGGCATGCTGCTGGCGCTGACGCGCAAGCGCTTCCCCGGGAGTGTCGAATTGTGAGCGCGGGCGCCATCCAGATCCAGGTCGTGCTCGCCGCAGGCGGAACCGGCGGACATCTCTTCCCGGCGGAAGCGCTGGCCGACGCCCTGCTGCGGCGCGGCTGCAAGGTCGCCCTGATCACCGACCAGCGTGGGCAGGTCTTCAGCGAGCGCCTGCCTCAGGTGACGGTGCATCAGGTCGCATCCGGCGGCTTGGCCGGCAAGGGGATCCTGGCGAAGGCCCAGGGCGCTCTCCGGCTGCTGCACGGCCTGATGCAATGCCGGCGCCTGATCAAGCGGCTCGACCCGCATGTCGCGGTGGGCTTCGGTGGCTATGCCTCCATTCCGCCGATCCTCGCTGCGCAGCAGTCCGAGATCCGCACCGTGCTGCACGAGCAGAATGCCGTCGCGGGGCGTGCCAACCGCTTCCTGGCACGGCGCGCCAGCAGGATCGCCCTGAGTTTCGAGAAGGTGAAGCTGCTGGAGAAGGTGCCGGCGGCCAAGCTGGCCTTCACCGGCAATCCGGTGCGCCCGGCAATCGCGCGCATCGGCGAACTTCCCTACAGCGCGCCGCGCCAGGCCGAGGAGATCCGCCTTCTGGTATTCGGTGGCAGCCAGGGTGCCCGTGTCTTCAGTGAACAGGTCCCGGCGGCGATCACCCTGCTTTCCGCGGAATTTCGCGGGCGCCTGCGCATCGTGCAGCAATGCCGGGCGGAGGATCTCGACCGGGCGGCAGGTGTCTACCGGGCGGCCGGGCTCAGCGCCGAACTGAAGCCGTTCCTCGACGACATGCCGGCAAGGCTTGCCGCGGCCCATCTCGTGATCTGCCGGGCCGGGGCATCCTCGATCGCCGAGCTGACCGCCGCCGGAAGGCCCTCGCTGATGGTGCCGCTGCCCAATTCGATCGACGATCACCAGACCGCGAACGCCCGTGCCATCGAGGAGCGCGGCGGCGGCTGGGTCCTGCTGCAGGGCAACTTCGCCCCGGCAGCAATTGCAGAACGCCTCACCACGATCTTTGCCCAGCCGGACCGGCTGGAGCAGGTGGCCGCCGCCGCGCGTGCCCTCGGCAGACGGGATGCGGCCGAGCGTCTCGCGGATGTCGTTACAGGCCTCGTTTCGGTCGCCGGCCGGCCGGACTTGCAGCGGGAGATCGCCTGATGCGCGCGCTTCCCCTGGACATCGGCGTCATTCACTTCGTCGGCATCGGCGGAATCGGCATGAGCGGAATCGCCGAGATCCTGCACAATCTCGGCTACAAGGTCCGCGGCAGCGATCTTGCCGACAGCTACAACACCAAGCGCCTGCGCGACAAGGGCATCCCGGTGGACATCGGTCACAAGGCCGAGAACCTTGCCGATGCCGCAGTCGTCGTCGTGTCGTCAGCGGTGAAGGCCGACAATCCAGAGGTCCAGGCGGCACGTGCGAAGCTGCTGCCGGTGGTCCGGCGGGCGGAGATGCTCGGGGAGCTGATGCGCCTGAAGTGGTCGGTCGCCATCGGCGGAACCCACGGCAAGACCACGACGACCTCGCTGGTCGCGGCGCTGCTCGAGGCCGGCCACTTCGATCCGACGGTGATCAATGGCGGCATCATCAACAACTACGGCACGAACGCCCGCCTGGGCGCCGGCGACTGGATGGTGGTCGAGGCCGATGAGAGCGACGGCACCTTCGTCAAGCTCCCGTCGACGATCGCCATCGTCACCAACATGGACCCGGAACACCTCGACCACTACGGCACGGTCGAGGCGATGAACCACGCCTACGAGGAGTTCGTGAAGAACATTCCGTTCTACGGTTTTGCCGCCCTGTGCATCGACCATCCCGTGGTCCAGGCGATGATCCCCCGCTTGGCGGATCGCCGGATCATCACCTACGGCTTCTCGCCCCAGGCCGACGTCCGGGCGGTCGATCTGCAGATGAACCCGGACGGCGCGATCTTCAAGGTGGTGATCACCGACCGCTTCCGCGAGACCAGCCGCGAGATCGAGGCAGTCAAGCTGCCGATGGTCGGCCAGCACAATGTCCAGAACAGCCTGGCCGCGATCGCTGTTGCGACGGAAATGGGCGTCGACGACGCCACCGTCCGCAAGGGGCTCGCCGGATTTGGCGGCGTCAAGCGGCGCTTTACCCGTACCGGCGAGGCCAATGGCGTCGTGGTGATCGACGATTACGGCCATCATCCGGTCGAGATCAAGGCGGTGTTGAAGGCCGCACGACAGGCGACCAAGGGCAAGGTCATCGCCGTCGTGCAGCCGCACCGCTACACCCGTCTGCATAACCTGTTCGAGGAATTCTGCACCTGCTTCAACGATGCCGATGTCGTGCTGGTAGCAGACGTCTATGCCGCGGGCGAGATGCCGATAGACGGCACCAGCGCCGAGGCGCTGGTCCAGGGCCTGAAGGAGCGCGGCCACCGCCATGCCGAATACATGCCGGATCCGAAGGGCCTGGCGAGGCAGGTGGCGCCGATGGCGGGGCCGGGAGATTTCGTCGTCTGCCTGGGGGCCGGCAGCATCACCTCTTGGGCGCACGCCCTGCCGGCGGAACTGCAGGCGCTTCACGGGGCGGGAGCATGAGGGCGCTGATGGTGAACCGGCCTACACTGATCGACCGGCTGCCCAAGGTGCGGGGACGCCTGACCGAAGGCGCGCGGCTCGCCGGCGTCACCTGGTTCCGGGTCGGTGGGCCGGCGGAAGTGATGTTCAAGCCGGCCGACCTCCTCGACCTCCAGGATTTCGTCGCCGGCAAGCCGGCGGACGTAGCCGTCACCGTTCTCGGCGTCGGCTCCAACCTGCTGATCCGCGACGGCGGCATTCCCGGTGTGGTGATCCGGCTGGGCCGTGCGTTTGCGGAAATTCGCGCCGACGGCATGCGGGTGCATGCCGGCGCCGCGGCCCTTGATCTCAACGTGGCGCTGGCGGCGCGCGATGCGGGAATCGCCGGGCTGGAATTCCTTTCCGGCATTCCGGGAACCATCGGTGGCGCCCTGCGGATGAACGCCGGCGCCTATGGCAGCGAGATGTCGGCAGCCTTGTTCCGGGCCACGGCGATCGACGCCGGCGGCCGCCTGCAGCATCTCGCCCACGATGATATGGGCTTTACCTATCGTCATTGCGCCGTCCCCGAGGACTGGATCTTTGTCGGCGCGGAAATGCTCGGCAGCCCCGACCGGCCCGCGGTCATTCACCAGCGCATCCAGGAAATCCAGGCGGCGCGCGGCGAAAGCCAGCCGATCCGGGCGCGGACCGGGGGCAGCACCTTCGTCAATCCGCCGCACCGCCGGGCCTGGGAACTGATCGACGAGGCGGGGTGCCGCGGGCTGCGGATCGGCGGCGCCCAGGTCTCCGAGAAACACTGCAACTTCCTGATCAACACCGGGGCGGCGACGGCCGCCGACATCGAGGCGTTGGGCGAGGAAGTCCGCCGCCGGGTGGCGGCAACCAGCGGCGTCGACCTCAAGTGGGAAATCAAGCGGATCGGCGTGCCGGCGGACTCGCCCTTGGCGGTCCCGGCAAAGGCGGAAGCATGAAGCGCGTGACGGTATTGATGGGCGGGCCTTCGGCGGAGCGCGAGGTATCGCTGACTTCCGGGGCGAACTGTGCCGCCGCCCTGACGCAGGCCGGCTATGCGGTGCAGACCATCGACGTCGGCCACGATATCCGGGCGGTGATCGACGGGCTGACCCGGCAGAAGCCTGATGTGGTGTTCAACGCGCTCCACGGCAGGTTCGGCGAGGACGGCAACATCCAGGGCGTGCTGAACTTCATGGAAATCCCCTATACCCATTCCGGACTGATGGCTTCCGCCGTGGCGATGGACAAGCCGATGGCGAAGACCGTCTTCGCCGCTGCCGGCCTGCGCTGCCCCGCCGGCCGGCTGGTCAGCCAGGCGGAAATGCAGAAGGGCGATCCGCTGCAACGGCCCTACGTGGCCAAGCCGGCCAATGAGGGCTCCAGCGTCGGCGTCTGCATCATCAGGTCCGGCGACAATGCCAATCCCTTCGCCGGCATCGACTGGCCCTTCGGCGCACGCGTGCTGGTCGAACCCTACATTCCCGGCCGCGAGCTCACCTGCGGCGTCATGGGCGAAAGGCCGATGGCGGTGACCGAACTCCGGCCGAAATCCGGCTTCTACGACTACGCCAACAAATACACCGGCGGCAAGACCGAGCATCTCTGCCCGGCCCCGCTGCCGAAGGACGTCTACGACGAGGTGATGCGGATGTCGCTCGCGGCCTATGACGCCGTCGGCTGCCGCGGTGTCGCGCGCTGCGACCTGCGCTACGACGACACCGCCGGCGGCGGCAAGGACAAGCTCTTCCTGCTCGAAATCAATACCCAACCGGGCATGACCGAACTCAGCTTGGTGCCCGAACAGGCCAGGCATCTCGGGATTTCCTATCCCGATCTGGTGAGCTGGATGGTGGAGAACGCCGCATGGGACGCATAGGAATGAAGCTGCCGCCGCTCGCCAACCACGGCGTCTCGCCCAAGGCACGCCTCGCCGGCAGGCCGCGGCCGCCCGCGCGCCGGCGGCCGCGTTCGGCGCTGGAGCGTCGCCTCAAGGCCGGCGGCATCGCCTTCGGCATCGCCCTGCTGCTCGGCGGCACCAGCTATTGGGGCATCGCCAGCGGCTGGGCCGGCGGGCTCTACGATGTCGCGCACTACGCAATGCTGAACGCCACCGCCCGGGCCGGCTTTGCCCTGCGCGAACTCAAGGTCGAAGGCCGCAATGAGACCGCCAAGGAGGACATCCTGGCTGCCGTCGCCGCCGGCAAGGGCGATCCTATCCTCGGCCTCGATATCGAGGCGGTGCGCGAGCGGCTGGTAGCGCTGCCCTGGATCGTCGAGGCCAGTGTCGAGCGCCGCTTCCCCGACGAACTCGTCGTCGCGGTCAAGGAAGCCGAGCCGATGGCGCTCTGGCAGAAGCGACAGCAGCTGTTCCTGGTCAGCCGCGACGGCGACGTGATCGAGGCCGCCAACATCAAGAAATACGCCAAGCTGCTGATCATCGTCGGCGACGATGCGCCCCAGCACGCGCAGCCCCTGTTCGACATGCTGGCGCTGGAGCCGGCGCTGCGCAGCCACGTGGCCGCGGCGGTCTTCGTCGGCAAGCGACGCTGGAACCTGCGGCTCGACAACGGCATCGACGTGAAGCTGCCCGAGGAAGGCGCGCCGGACGCCTGGCGCCGGCTCGCCGATCTCGACCGCCAGCACCAGCTGCTCGGCAAGAACATCGTCGCCATCGACCTGCGCAGTCCCGACAAGGTTGTCGTCCGCCAGGTTCCGGCGGCGGCGCCGGCCGAAGGCGCCCAGCCGACCGGTGCCGACGGCGGCAACGGCGCCGGTGCCGCAAAGAGCAACGAGACATGAGCGCCATGCGCAAGAGGATGAAGTCATGAAGAAGCCTCGCATCGCCTCGAAGAACGGCCTGATGGCGGCGATCGACGTCGGTACCAGCAAGATCTGCTGCTTCATCGCGCGCATGGGCGAGGACGGCCGGCCGCACGTCGTCGGCATCGGCCATCACCTGTCGCGCGGCGTGCGCGGCGGTGCGATCATCGATATGGAGCAGGCGGAAATGGCGGTGCTGACCACAGTGCATGCCGCCGAACAGATGGCCGGCGAGACCATCGAGGACGTGGTGCTCAACCTCTCCGGCGGCTATCCCGCCTCGCAGACCGTCGGCGTCGAGGTGCCGCTCGCCGGTCGCGAGGTCGGCGAGCACGATCTGCATCGCGTGCTGATGCACGGCAGCCAGATCAACGGGAACTCGGAGCGTCGACTCATCCATTCGATCCCGGTCGGCTACTCGATCGACGGCTCGCGCGGCATCCGCGATCCGCGCGGCATGTTCGGCGACCGGCTTGGCGTCGACATGCATGTGGTGACCGCCGCCGCCGGTGCCGTGCGCAACCTCACCACCTGTGTCGCCAAGTGCCATCTCGACATCAAGGCCCTGGTGGTCTCGCCCTATGCCTCGGGTCTCGCCGCCCTGGTCGACGACGAGATGGACCTCGGTGTCACGGTCATCGACATGGGGGCAGGCACCACTTCGCTCGCCGTGTTCTTCGACGGTCACGTCGTCTATACCGACTCGGTGCCGATCGGCGGTGCCCACGTCACCAACGACATCGCCCGCGGCCTGTCGACCCCGCTTGCCCATGCCGAGCGTATGAAGACGCTCTACGGCAACTGCCTGGCGACCCCCGCCGACGAGCGCGAGATCATCCAGGTACCGCAGGTCGGCGAGGAGGAGACCGGCATCACCAACCCGATCCCGCGGTCGATCCTGATCGGCATCATCCAGCCGCGGCTGGAGGAGACCTTCGAGCTGGTGCGCTCGCGCCTGGAGGCCAGCGGCTTTGACCGGGTGGCGGGTCGTCGCGTCGTCCTCACCGGCGGTGCCAGCCAGCTGGGCGGCGTCCGCGAGCTGGCGGCGCTGGTACTCGACAAGCAGGTCCGCATGGGCCGCCCGATCCGCGTCCACGGTCTCGCCGATGCCACCGGCGGGCCCGCCTTCACCACGGCTGCAGGGTTGCTGACCTACGCCCTGCAGGCGGAACCCGAAACCATGAAGCCCACCCGTCCCGAAGGCGACCTCTCAGCCGGTCTTTTCGGGCGATTCGGCACCTGGCTGAAAGAGAACTTCTGACCACCAACGCAAACCAGACCCAAGAAACCTAGGAGGAACCTATGACTCTCAACCTCTCGTTACCGCAGGATCCGTTCGACATCCGCCCGAAGATCACCGTGATCGGCGTCGGCGGCGCCGGCGGAAATGCGGTCAACAACATGATCCGCTCGAAGCTGGAAGGCGTCGAGTTCCTGATCGCCAATACCGACGCTCAGGCCCTGCAGCAGTCGATGTGCGAGCGCCGCATCCAGCTTGGCAATACCGTGACCAAGGGGCTCGGCGCCGGGGCCCGGCCGGATATCGGCCGCGCGTCGGCGGAAGAGGCGATCCGCGAGATCGCCGACCAGCTGGCCGGCTCCAACATGGCCTTCATCACCGTCGGCATGGGCGGCGGCACCGGCACCGGTGCGGCACCGGTCATCGCCCAGATCGCCCGCGAACAGGGCATCCTGACGGTCGGCGTGGTCACCAAGCCGTTCCACTTCGAGGGCGCGCATCGCATGCGCCTGGCGGAAAGCGGCATCTCCGAGCTGCAGCAATACGTCGATACCCTGATCATCATCCCGAACCAGAACCTGTTCCGCATTGCCAACGAGAAGACCACCTTCGCCGACGCCTTCAAGATGGCCGACGAGGTGCTCTATTCCGGTGTGCGCGGCGTCACGGATCTGATGGTGATGCCGGGCCTGATCAATCTCGACTTCGCCGACATCCGCGCGGTGATGAGCGAGATGGGCAAGGCGATGATGGGCACCGGCGAGGCGACCGGCGAGAACCGCGCCATCGCCGCCGCCGAGGCCGCCATCTCCAACCCGCTGCTCGACGAAGTCAGCATGAAGGGCGCGCGCGGCGTGCTCATCAACATAACCGGCGGCATGGACATGACCCTGTTCGAGGTGGACGAATCGGCGAACCGGATTCGCGACGAGGTCGACCCCGACGCCAACATCATCTTCGGCTCGACCTTCGACCAGTCGCTGGAAGGCAAGATCCGCATCTCGGTCGTCGCGACCGGGATCGAGAGCATTGCCCAAGCCCAGCGGCCGGGTGTCTTCGGCGGCGCCAATCTCAGCGTCGTCGCCCGCAATGCCCATCCGCAACCGGCGGCGCAGAGCGGTGGCATGCAGGCCGCATCGGCGATGTCGGCCGGCGAGGGCGGCGGCCAGTCGATGCCGCTGACCGCGCAACCCCTGACGGCGCAACCCCTGACGGCCGCCAAGTCGGCGGTGACCCATGCCATGGCGGCACAAGGCATGAACCAGGCAGCGATGAGCCAGCCGGGCATGACGACGCCGTCGTTCGGCGCCACCGCGCTCCAGGCTCAGCCCAGCCGGGCACCGATGCTCCGCGACGACATGGCGGATCTCGGCCGGCTCAGTCCGGCAAAGACGGCGGAGCGGCAGATCGACGATCGGCCCTTCTTCGCCCCGCCCGCGGTCGAACCGGCAACGCGTGCCGCGATGACCGCCCAGCCGCAAATGGAGGCCCGGGTCAACCAGCCGGCGCCGCGGATGGAAGCCCCGATGCCTGCGGCATCCCAGCCGTCACCGCAGGCCGCGCAGAACCATCCCGCCCACGGGATGCCGGCCGCTCCTGCGCTTCCGCCGCTGCCCGCGACCCAGGCCTCGATGCAGCCGGAGCGCAAGAAGGCGCCGACCCTGTTCGAGAAGATGACGTCGCGAATCACCGGCACCGCGTCGCGTCCGGCGACGCCGCCGGCCCAGGGGCACGGCCAGGGACATGCCCAGGGTCATGCCCAGGCCCAGGGTCAAACCCAGGCCGGTTCGCGTCCGCAGGGGCGCGAGGCGGCACCGCAGCGTACCGAGCCGAGCTTCGTGCAGCAGACCTCGTTGAACCTCGATCCGACCGATCGGATCGGCGGCCAGCGGGGCGAGGAAGAGATGCTGGACATCCCGGCCTTCCTGCGGCGGCAGGCCAACTGAGGTCCGGCGTGGGGACATCACGCCGTCGATGACCGGGCTTTGCCGGGTGCCTTCGGGCCCCGGCGGAGTCCGTGACTAGGTACCTCCTTAACTCGCCCGGGGCGCGCGTCGCACGCTGCCTCGGGCGCTCTTTTTTTACAGCCTTTTGAGAGCGTTAGCCGGGCTTGAGCGGGGCGGCCTCACCGCCTATAGTCTGGCGGGCCCGGACTAGGTCGGGCGAGCAGGGTGGGGCGGAATGCGGTCAAGTGAGTTTTGGGGTGGCGGCGCGGCGCGGTGCTTTGTCCTGGCGATGGCGCTGGGACTGCTCTCGGCCTGCAACAGCGACGAACCGGAGATCCCGGATACCCCCGTCGACGTCCTCTACAATACCGCCCTCGATACCCTGCAGGTCGGCGAGACCCGCAAGGCGGCCAAGCTGTTCGACGAGGTCGAGCGCCAGCATCCCTATTCGACCTGGGCGACCCAGGCGCAGCTGATGTCGGCCTATTCCTACTACCTGGTCGACGCTTACGACGATGCCATCCCGGCGCTCGAGCGCTTCATCGACCTGCATCCGGGCAACCGCAGCGCCGCCTATGCCTATTACCTGCGGGCGCTGTGCTACTACGAGCAGATCGCCGACATCACCCGCGACCAGGGCAATACCGAGCTCGCCCAGCGCGCGCTTTCCGACGTGGTCGCCCGATTCCCGAACACGCCCTATGCCCGCGATGCCACGCTGAAGCTCGATCTGGTGCGCGATCATCTGGCCGGCAAGGAAATGGAGATCGGCCGCTATTACCAGAAGCGCGAGCAGTTCCTGGCGGCGATCAACCGGTTCAAGACGGTGGTCGATCAGTACCAGACCACCACCCATGTCCCCGAGGCATTGGAGCGCCTGACCGAATCCTACGTCTCCCTCGGCGTCTTCGAGGAGGCGCAGAAGACCGCCGCCGTCCTCGGCTACAACTACCCGGGTACCGACTGGTACATGGACGCCTATAACCTGCTGGTTAACCGAGGCCTCACCACCGACGATATGGAAGCGCCACCGGTGGTGAGCCTGCCCAATTCGGCCCCGCCGGCCCCCACCCAGGCGCCGCCGCCGCCCGATGCCGGCCTGCCCAATGCCACGACGCCGGACGCCACGGTTCCGGACCCGACCGTGCCCGATCCCACGTCGCCCGACCCGCTCCAACCGGACGCAGACGTGCTGGATCCGGCTGCGCCCCAGCCGACGCCGTAATTCGACCCGATGCTGGCCGGGCTCACCGTCCATAACATCGTCCTCATCGATCGGCTGGAACTGGAGTTCAAGCCCGGCCTCACCGTTCTCACCGGCGAAACCGGCGCCGGAAAGTCCATCCTGCTGGATGCGCTCGGGCTCGCCTTGGGGGCGCGTGCGGACAGTACCTTGGTGCGCGCCGGCGCCACCCAGGCCACGGTCAGTGCGGAATTTCTGCTGCCCAAGGGCCATCCCGCGCATCGGCTGCTGGAAGCGCAGAGCATTGAACCCGATGACGCCCTGATCCTGCGTCGTCAGCTCAATGCGGACGGTAGGTCGCGGGCCTTTGTCAACGACCAGCCTGTGAGTGTCGGACTGCTGAAGCAGCTGGCCGAATCCGTGCTGGAGATCGAGGGCCAGTTCGAGGCGCATGGGCTGATCGATCCGGCGACCCACCGCGCCCATCTCGATGCCTTCGCCGGCCTGCAGAGCCGGGCGGCAGCCACGGCGGCGGCACATCGCGGCTGGCGCACGGCCGAAGCCGAGCTGGCGGGTGCCCAGGCCGAGCTCGCGCGCGCGCGCGCCGACGAGGACTATCTGCGCCATGCCGTAGGCGAACTGGAGCTGGCCGATCCGAAACCCGGCGAAGAGACGGCGCTGGCGGCGGAACGGCAGCTGCTGATGCATCGCGAGCAGCTTGTCGAGGCCATCTCGGCGGCCGGCGACGAGCTGGCCGGCGACCGCGGTGCCGACCGGTCCCTGAACTCGGCGCAACGGCGCCTGCAGCGCCTCGGTGACAAGGCCGGCAGCCTGATCGAACCCGTGCTGGCTGCGCTCGAGCGCACCAGCGTCGAGCTCGGCGAGGCGATAGACGCGCTGCAACGCCTGTCCACCGAACTGAATTCCGATCCGCGCCGGCTGGAAAAGCTTGAGGACCGCCTGCATCTGCTGCGCGAGCTGGCACGCAAGCACCGGATCGCGGTCGAGGGCCTGCCGGACCTGCTGGCGGATATGAAGCAGCGGCTCGGTCTCATCGACGGGCGCAGTGCCGATTTCGGCAAGCTCACCCTGGCTGCCAAGGCGGCACGCGACAACTATGTGGCGGCGGCCAAGGCCCTCGGCGAGGCCCGCGCCAAGGCGGCCAAGGCCATGGATGCCGCGGTCAACAAGGAACTGGCGCCGCTGAAGCTGGAAAAGGCCCGCTTCAACACCAGAATCGAGACCCTTCCGGAAGGCGACTGGGGCGAGGGCGGCTGGGACCGCATCGTCTTTGAGGTGGCGACCAATCCGGGGGCCGCGCCGGGCCCGATCAACCGTATCGCCTCGGGCGGCGAGCTCGCCCGCTTCATGCTGGCCTTGAAGGTCACGTTGGCCAAGGGCCAGCCGGTGCCGACCCTGATCTTTGACGAAGTCGATGCCGGCATCGGCGGTGCCACGGCGGCCGCCGTCGGCGAGCGGCTGCGGCGGCTGGCGGACAACGTCCAGGTCCTGGTCATCACCCATTCGCCGCAGGTCGCGGCCCTCGGCGCGCATCATTGGCGGGTCGAGAAGAAGGCCGCCAAGGGTGTCGTCGCGACCACCCTGGTGCCGCTCGACGCCCGCAGCCGGCGCGAGGAAATCGCCCGCATGCTGTCGGGAGCGACGATCACCGACGAAGCGCGCGCCGCGGCGGAGAAGCTTCTGCTGGGGGCGGCATGAGCGCGAAGAAGGTCGCAGGCGGAACCTCCAGGGCGAAAAAGGCCAAGGCCGCGGCACGCCCGGTCGCCGAGCTCAACGAGATCGAGGCGGCGGCGGAACTGGCGCATCTTGCCCGCGAGATCGAACGGCATCGCAAGCTCTACTACCAGAAGGACGCGCCGGAGATCTCCGACGCCGAGTTCGATGCGCTGGAGCGCCGCAACAGCGCCATCGAGGCGCGTTTCCCGCAGCTGAAGCGGGGCGATTCCCCCAGCGACCGGGTGGGGGCCGAGGCCTCCGCCGGATTCGCCAAGGTGAAGCATCTCGAGCCGATGCTTTCCCTCGACAATGCCTTCTCGCGCGACGACGTGGCGGATTTCCTCGGCCGCATCCGGCGCTTCCTGGGGCTCGGCGAGGGCGCCCAGCTGGAGCTCAACGCCGAACCGAAGATCGACGGGCTGTCGGCCAATCTGCGATACGAGGACGGCAAGCTGGTGCTCGGCGCCACCCGCGGCGACGGTGCCGTCGGCGAGGACATCACGCCCAACCTGCGGCATGTCGCCGGAATCCCGCATGAATTCAAGGCCGGAGCGCGGCCGCGCCGCATCGAGATCCGCGGCGAGGTCTATATGTCCAAGGCCGGATTTGCGAAACTGAATGCCGAGCGCGAAAGGGCGGGCGAGGCGGTCTTCGCCAATCCGCGCAATGCCGCAGCCGGCTCGGTGCGCCAGCTCGACCCCGCGATCACCCGCGCCCGGCCGCTGCAGTTCTTTGCCTATGCCTTCGGGGCCGCCGAGGGCTTCGATTGGCCGGGCAGCCATGCCGACCTGCTGCGCCAGCTGAAGGCCTGGGGCTTTGCCGTCAATCCGCGCAGCCGCGTGGTGCGCGATCTCGATGCGGCCATCGCCTATTACGACGACATGGCCAGCCACCGCGCCAGCCTCGACTACGATATCGACGGCGTCGTCTATAAGATCAACGACCTGAAGCTGCAGGATCGCCTCGGCTTTGTCGGCCGCGCCCCGCGCTGGGCGATCGCCCACAAGTTCGCTGCCGAGCAGGCCGAGACGGTGCTGAAGAATATCGTGATCCAGGTCGGCCGCACCGGCGTGCTGACGCCGGTCGCCGAGCTCGAGCCGGTCACCGTCGGCGGCGTCGTGGTCGGGCGCGCCACGTTGCACAACGAGGACGAGATCGCCCGCAAGGACATCCGGGTCGGCGACCGGGTGGTGGTGCAGCGCGCCGGCGACGTCATCCCGCAGATCGTCGCGGTCGTCGATCCCCAGCGCAAGGGCCGGGCACGGCCCTTCGCCATGCCGCCGGCCTGCCCGGAATGCGGCAGCCATGCCGTGCGCGAGGTGGGCGAGGTGGCGCGGCGCTGTACCGGCGGCCTCGTCTGCCCGGCCCAGGCGGTGGAGCGGCTGCGGCACTTCGTCTCCCGCATGGCCTTCGATATCGAGGGGCTGGGCGAGAAGCATATCCGCGCGTTCTTCGAGGAAGGGCTGGTCAGGTCGCCGGTCGACATCTTCCACCTGAAGGCGAAGCGGGCGGCGCTGCTCGACCGCGAGGGCTGGGGCGAAACCTCGGTGGACAATCTGCTGGTGGCCATCGACGCCCGGCGGCGCATCGCGCTGGAACGCTTCATCTATGCCCTGGGCATTCCACAGATCGGCGAGGAGACCGCGAAGCTCCTGGCCCGGCACTACCGGTCGCTGGACGCCTGGCGCCGGGGCATGGTCGAGGCCCGGGTCGTCGGCAGCGACGCCCGCCAGGATCTGCTGACCATCGGCAAGATCGGCGCCTCGATCGCCGAGGACCTGATCGAGTTCTTCGCCGAGCCGCACAATCGGACCGTGGTCGACAAGCTGGCGGCGCTGGTCGAGGTGGAGGATGCGGCGGCGCCGAGCGGCGTGGCCAGCGCGGTGTCCGACAAGACCGTGGTCTTCACCGGCACCCTGGAGAAGATGACGCGCAACGAGGCCAAGGCGCGGGCCGAGGCGCTCGGCGCCAAGGTGGCGGGCTCGGTGTCGTCGAAGACCGACTACCTGGTGGTCGGGGCCGACGCCGGATCGAAGGCCAGGAAGGCCGCCGAACTCGGCGTGAAGACCCTCAGCGAAGACGAATGGCTGGCCCTGATCGGCGCCGGCTGAAGCTGTCCCGCACCGCTATTCCTCGCGCTTCGCCAGTTCCTTGCCGGCGATCTCCGCGTCGCGGCGTTCCGCCGCCCGGCGGTCGTTTGCCTTCTCCGCCTTGGTCCGGCCGTGCTTGATGCGGTTGGCGCGGGCCCGTTCTTCCTTGTCGTCGCGGCCCCGCGCCTTGCGAAACCGGTTAAGATTGACGATATCCGACACGGTGCCCTCGCGAAGATTTCACCGGATTCCGGCCAGGAACGGCTTGCCCCGCATTCTCTCCCACGGCGATAATGCGGGCAAGCGGCAGGATCGCCGACGCAGTGCCGGGGCGGCACCACCAAAAAAGCACCGGGACAACCAGAAGGAAGCGCGACCATGAAGAAATTCGGCATGATCCTGGGCGGTATCGTCGCCCTGGTGGTCGTTGCGGCCCTGGTGGTGCCCTTTTTCATCGACCTCAATACCTACAAGGCCCTGATCGCCGAGAAGGCCAAGGCGGCGACCGGGCGCGACCTGACGATCGACGGCGACATCTCGCTGTCCCTGCTGCCCACCCCTGCGATCTCGGTCGAGGGGCTGAAATTCGGCAACGCGGCGGGCGGCAAGGCCGCCAACATGGCGGAACTGGCGGCGGTCAGGATCAAGGTGGCGCTGATGCCGCTGCTCTCGGGCAAGGTCAAGGTCGAGAGCGTCGTGCTGCAGAAGCCGGTGATCGTCCTGGAGAAGCTGGCCGACGGCCGCGGCAACTGGGAATTCGCGCCGGCGGCCGATGCGGCCGCTGCGCCGGCGACCGACTCCGTCGCGGCCGGGACGGGCGGCGGGTCGGGGAGCTTCGATGTCGCGGTCGACGGCGCGACGATCGAGGACGGCACCGTGATCTATCGCGATATCGGCGCCGACACCGAGCAGAAGGTCGAGAACGTCAATGTCGATCTCGCCCTCGCCAGCCTGCAGGGGCCGTTCGAGGCGAAGGGCGACCTGAAGACCTTCGGCACGGTGCTCGGCTTCGCCCTGAAGCTCGGCAAGCTCGATCCGGCGCAGCCGCTGCCGATCGACGTCACGCTGAACATCGAGGAGGCCAAGGCCGAGCTCGGATTCAACGGCCAGGCCGATCTCGCCGCCGCCAACGACCCGTCGAAGACCATCGTCACCGGCCGGCTCAGCGGCAAGGGCGAGAGCATCGCCAAGCTGCGCAGGGTGATCTCCGGGGTGGACGAGAAGTCCCAGCCCACGGCACTGGCGCAGAGCTTCTCGATCAGCGGCGCGATCACCGCCGGCAAGGCCGCCGCCGCGGTGAAGGAACTGTCCTTCACCTACGGCGACGTCTCCGGCAAGGGCGACGTGGCGGCGACCTTCGGCGCCACGACCGAGGCCGAGGCCAACATCAACGTCGTACGCATCGATCTCGACAAGCTGCTGCCGGCGGGCGAGGCGACCCCGGCTTCCGCCCCGGCGGAAGCTCCCGCGGCGGAATCCCCGGTGACCCCGGCCGACAAGGCCGGCGGCTTCTCCCTGCCGCGGGACGTCACCGCCAATCTCAACGTCGGCATCGCCCAGATCGCCTATCGCGGCAAGTCGATCGACGCCACCAAGCTAGTGGCGCAGCTGAAGGACGGCCAGGTCGAGGTGAGCCAGCTCTCGGCGCAGCTTCCCGGCAATACCGGCTTCACCCTCTCCGGTATCCTCGAGCCGCGCGACGGCCAGCCCAGCTTCACCGGCGCGGTGAAGGCGAATTCCGACAACCTGCGCGAACTCATCGACACCTTCGCCAAGGGCGCGGTCGCGACGGTCCCCGGCGACCGGCTGCGGAAGCTGGCCCTGACCAGCCGGCTCAACTACACGCCGACCCAGGTGGAACTGGCCGACATCGCCGCCCAGCTGGATTCCTCCAAGCTGTCCGGCGGCGTGATCGTGGCCCTGCCCGATGGCGCCAAGCGCAAGCGCATGGCCTTCGGCGTCGGCCTCTCGGTCGACAAGCTGAACGTCGACGGCTATCTGCCGGCCGGCGCCAAGCCGGCCGCTGCAGCCGCGGGCGATGCCGGCGGTGCCGCCAAGCCCAAGGACAATCCGCTGAAGGCCCTGGCGCCGCTCGGCGACCTCGATGCGAATATCGAGTTGAAGGCCGGCAGCCTCACCCTCAACCAGCAGCAGATCAACGGCCTCCATGTCCTGGTCGGGCTGAAGGACGGCACTCTCGACATCAAGGACCTCTCGGTGAAGGACCTGATGGGCGGCAAGGGGGCGATCGCCGGCAAGGTGACCGATCTCAAGGGCAATCCGAAATTCGACACCACCTTCGACATCACCGCCAAGGATGCCGGGCGGGTGCTGCAGATGGCCGGCATGGGCGCTCAGCCGCCGGGCAAGTTCGGCGCCCTGGCGCTGAAGGGCCGCGCCGCCGGCGGCGGCGACGATGTATCCTACGACGTCGCCATGTCGATGGCCGGGGTCGGGCTGAACGGCACCGCGAAGGGCGGGGCGGCGGGGCTGCTGTCCGGCGGCATCCCGCGGATCAATTCGACCTTCGACATCAAGGCCAAGGACGTGGCCTCGTTGGTGGCGCTGACCGGCGGCCCGGTCGACGCGGCGAAACAGCTGGGCGCCGTCGCCTTCGCCGGCACCGCCCAGAGCGGCGCCGACGATCTGACCTACGACGTCAATCTCTCGATCGGCGGCGTCGGCGGCAGCGGCAAGCTCTCCGGCAAGGTGACCGGCATCTCCTCGACCCCGCAGGTCGATACCGTGCTCGATCTCAAGGCCAGCAAGCCGGCGCCGATCCTGCAGCTGGCCGGTCTCGCCGGGCCCAAGGCCAAGGCCATGGGGGAGCTCGCGGTCGCCGGCACGCTGAAGGGCGGCGCCGACAACATGAATCTCGACCTCAATCTGAGCGGCATCGGCGGCACGGCGAAGATCGCCGGCAACATCAAGGCCAAGGCCGACCCGATGGCCTTCGATCTCACCGTCCAGGCCAATCATCCGGAATTCACCGAGCTCCTGGCCATGGCCGATCTGCCGAGTTCCGGCGCCAAGGCCGGGCCTCTGGCGGTGGCGGTGGCGGCCTCGGGCACCACCAAACAGGCGAAGCTGAGCCAGCTCGATGCCAAATGGGGCGATTCCAGCATCACCGGCACCGGCGACTACGACGCCAGTTCCGGGCGCCCCTATATCCGGGCCAATCTTTCCGGCGGCACGGTCAACCTGGTGCCCTTCATGGCGCCGGCGCCGAAGGCCAAGAGCTCCGGCGGCGGCGGCGGAGGTTCCGGCGGATCGCCCTGGTCGGAGGCGCCGCTCGATCTCTCCGCCCTCGACAAGCAGGATGCCGACATCGACTTCAGGGCATCGTCGCTGATCCTGCCCGACAAGCGGATCGACGACCTCACCGCGAAGATCAAGCTGAAGGACGGCGTCCTCAGCATGAACACCCTGACCGGCAAGATCTATGGCGGCGGCTTCGACCTCTCCGGCACCACGGTCAACGGCCGCGGCACCCCGGCGGTGGATGCCAAAGTGGCGATCCAGCAGCTGCAGATCGGCCAGCTGCTCGGCGGCGGCATCGCCGGCAGCCAAGTGAAGGGGCCGCTCTCGCTCAACCTCGCGGCGATGGGCAGCGGCGCCTCGCAGGCGGCCCTGGTGCGCTCGCTCACCGGCAAGGGCGATCTCAACGGCACCATCCTCATCATCGGCAAGGTCGAGCAGCAGGTCGGCTCGGCTCTCCTCGGCGTGCTCGGCCAGAAGGTGAAGGCGATCCAGGGCGTCACCCAGACCATCAACGGCGTGGTGTCCTCCTTCACCGGCGTCGACAACCAGGTGAGCGGCACCTTCAACATCGCCCAGGGTGTGCTCGACACCCAGGACACCAGCTTCGTCAATCCCCGCGCCTCCGGCCGGGCCACGGGCCAGGTCGATCTCGGCGCCTGGGTCTTGAAGCTGCTGGTCGATCTCTACGGCGCCGGCGCCCAGCAGGCCTTCATGAGCATCAACCTGACCGGTCCGGTGGATTCGCCGAAACCGGCCTTCACCGGCAGCGGTGCCGCCGGCCCGGCCGGCGCCATCGGCGTTCCCGGCCTCAATCTCCCGGGCCTGGGCGGCACGGCGGGAGCCGCCGTCGGTGGCGCCCTCGGCGCCATCCCCGGCCTCGACAAGGTTCCCGGCCTCGGCAACGTTCTGGGCGGCGGCGCGCCGGCCCCGGCGGGTTCCGAGGCACCCGGCCTGCAGCTTCCGGGCGGCATTCAGGTTCCGGGCCTCCAGATCCCGGGCCTCAATACCAAGAAGCAGAACAATGCGACCGTGCCCGCCGCAGCCCCTGCGGCCCCGGCCGCCGCGCCGATCGAGCCCGGCGCCGCCGGAGTCCTGCCCCAGGCGGTACCCGAGTCCGTGCCCGCGGCGGTGCCGGAATCCGTGCCGGCCGCCGTTCCAGAAGCGGCTCCCCAAATCCCGGTGGAAGCGGCCCCAGCGGAAGCTACCCCAGCGGAAGCGGCTCCCGTCGAACCTGCTCCGGCCCCCGTCGATGCCGCACCGGCGGCCGAGCCCGGCGCCGCCGCACCCGCGGCTCCCGTCGAGGCGGCTCCCGTCGAGGCGGCACCGGTGGAGCCGGCACCCGCCCCGGCCCCGGTCGAGGCTGCCCCGGCCCCGGTGGAAGCCGCGCCGGTCGAACCGGCACCCGCGCCCGCCGAGCCGGCACCCGCCCCGGCAGACGTGATTCCGCCGGTCGACACGCCGGCCCTGGAGCCGGGCGCTACCGGCAACTAGCGGCGGCGATCGGCGATGGGTGATGCTCGGGTCATACCCGGGCAGTCACCCCGCCTCCATGTCCAGGAAGGAAGTCGGCTGGACCGTCAGGTCCGGCTGGAATTGGCCTCCAGCACGAAGACCCGGATGGCACTGGAGAGATTGGGTGTCGCGGGATCCTCGGCGCGGCGCCGGTCGATCTCGACGATCAGGCGCGCCGCCGTGGTGCTGCGCTGCGCGGCGATAGCCTGCAGCCGCGCCCAGAACGCCGCCTCCAGCGTCACGCTGGTGCGGTGCCCGGCGATGGTCACCGAATGCTTCTGCAATTCGGTGGGCGAGGACATCGGCGCCCCGGCGCTCCGGCCGCGGCCCTATTTCGGCCCCAGCATGTCTTCCGGGCGGACCCACTGGTCGAACTGCGCCGCGGTCAGCAGGCCGAGGGCGAGTGCCGCCTGCTTCAGGCTGGTACCTTCCTTATGCGCCTTCTTCGCCACCTTCGCGGCATTGTCGTAGCCGATATGGGTGTTGAGGGCGGTCACCAGCATCAGCGACTGGTCCAGTGACTGCTTGATCCGCGGCAGGTTGGGCGTGATTCCGACCACGCAGTTGTCGGTGAAGCTCATGCAGGCATCGGCGATCAGCTTTCCCGACTGCAGGACGTTGTGGATGATCACCGGCTTGAACACGTTGAGCTCCAGGTGGCCGTTGGAGCCGGAGACGGTGACCGCCACGTTGTTGCCCATCACCTGCGCCGCCACCATGGTCATCGCCTCGGCCTGGGTCGGGTTGACCTTGCCCGGCATGATCGAGGAGCCGGGCTCGTTCTCCGGCAGGTTGATCTCGGCCAGGCCCGAGCGCGGACCCGATCCCAGCAGCCGGATGTCGTTGGCGATCTTCATCAGCGAGCAGGCCAGCACGTTGTAGGCGCCGGAGATCTCGACGAAGGCGTCGTGCGCGGCCATGCCCTCGAACTTGTTCCGGGCGGCAACGAACTTGTATCCGGTCAGTTTCTTCAACTCGGCGGCGACCAGCTTGTCGAAGCCCTTGGCGGCATTGAGCCCGGTCCCGACCGCGGTACCGCCCTGGGGGATGGCGAGGAGATGCGGCAGGCAGTTCTTCACCCGCTCGATGCCGCTCTTGACCTGCGCCGCATAGCCGGAGAATTCCTGGCCCAGGGTCACTGGCGTCGCATCCTGCAGATGGGTGCGCCCGATCTTGATGATCTTCGCGAATTCCCGGGTCTTCTTCTCCAGCGCGGCCTGGAGATGCACGAGCGCCGGCAGCACGTCCCGGTTGATCTGCTGGACCGCCGCGATATGCATGGCAGTGGGGAAGCTGTCGTTGGACGACTGGCCGTAATTCACCTGGTCGTTCGGATGAATCGGCTTCTTCTCGCCGCGCTTGCCGCCCAGCATCTCGTTGGCGCGGTTGGCCAGCACCTCGTTCATGTTCATGTTGGTCTGGGTGCCCGAGCCGGTCTGCCAGACCACCAGCGGGAAATGCGCCGCCAGGGTGCCGTCGGCGACTTCTCCCGCCGCCGCGACGATCGCCTTGCCCAGCTTCCGGTCAAGCTTGCCGAGCTTCATGTTGGCCTCGGCCGCCGCCTGCTTCAGCAGGCCGAAGCCGCGGATCAGCCCGTCCGGCATGCGCTCGCCGCCGATGCGAAAATTCTGCAGGCTGCGCTGCGTCTGCGCCCCCCAGAGCTTGTCCGCAGGCACCTCGATCGGTCCCATCGAATCGGATTCGATGCGGGTCGCCCCGCTGGTTTTCGACGGGCCCTTGGCCATGAGGTTCCTCCGGAGGATTGCTGCGATGCAGCGGTTTTACCGGGATTTGGCTCCACGGGGAAGGGGAGGGCGGGGAACGGATCCTGGGGACCGCTGCCGCTACAGGAACGGATTCGGCCCCGCCGCCGTCTTCTTCGGCTTCTTCCTGCGCGCCGCGGTCTTCCGTTCGGCGCTGGCGGCTCTCGCCTTTGCCACCCAGTCGCGCAGCAGCGCGGCGTCCTTCACCACCCTGGCCGGGCAGGACCAGTAGGTCATCGAGATCTCCCTGCCGTCTTCGCGCGCGTAGGTGAAGGGTTCCATCCCCGCCGTCTCGAAATCCGCGCGGTTGCGGTCGTCGACCCGCAGCCACAGCCGGTCCCAGATGATCAGGCCGAAGATCGTGTCGTCAAGATAGAGGCCGTAGCCGCCGAACATCCGCCGGGCGCGGAAATGCCCCAACGGCGCCAGCTTGGCATCGAGGGACTTGATCAGCCTTGCAACGGAGTCTTCGCTCACGGCCTGCGCCCGTCGTTGTCCCGGTCCGGAGGGAACCCTAGCGGATTTTTCCCGCCGGCGCAGCCGGTGCGTGCCGCGGAACGAGGAGCGGTGGCCTCGCGCGATCCCCAAGGATCGCGCGAGGCGGCGCGCTCTAGTGCGGGTCCAGCCCGATATCCCGGCGCAGATGCGCCGAGAGATTGGCGGCCTGCAGGGGCGGCGCTTGACCGCGCCTTGGCCGTCTGTCGGCCCGGTCGCCCTTGCGGTCGGGCGTTCTGTCGACGGCGGTCAAGGGCAGGAAGGCCTGGTCCCGCGACAGCCAGCGACGGAAGAGGTAGTTCCAGGTATTCACGTGGATCGGCATTTTGATCTCCATTTACCGATGTGTCTGCATCGCTGGCCGGGCGTTCGGGACAGATTCTCCCGTTCCGTCGAACGACCTTTTTCGGCGCGCGCGACCGGCGATGGTGACGGGTTGACGACAATTCGACTCTCGACGGCAGCGTTGCCCTGCGGGGAAACGGATTGCGTCGTGCGGCCTTCGATCGGGGAACAGTGACGTTGCGAGTCGACTGCCCATGGAGTCCACAGCGGAATCCACAGGCGAATCCGACGTCGCCGTCGTCAGTGGTGGTCTTGGGTTCTAGTCTGTTCCAGGAAAATCAAAGAGCTGCGCGACGCCCGCGGGGCGTCCGCCGACATCGAAACTCAGGCTTCTGGTGAGCCCTGCATGGTATAAATGGTCATTCGACGTCCTCCTCCTTGATTGAGAGGTGGGCGCAAAATACTGAGGCATGGGATTCGCGTCAAGCCGGCAAGCGCCGACGCGTGATGAATGTCACAAATCTGTTGCGTCGCTGCAACAAGCGCGGTGCCGAGGCCGCGGCGTCTATTGCTTCTTGCGGAAACTGTCCAGCGCCACCACGGTGCCGCTCTTCTCGGCGCCGGCATCGCGCGCCTCCTCGGCACGGTCGACCGTCTTCTCCCGCGGCTCCACCTTCGCGCCTTCCGCCTTCGCGGCATCGGTGCGGCCGATGCCCGGCTTCAGCGCCACCGGCGGCAGGTCGTTGAGATCGCGCGGCAGGCCGTGCCCGTCCTTGGCGGGCTTGGACCGGCCGGCCGCCAGGGTGCCGTCGGTCTCGAAGCTCTCGTCGTCGCCCTCGGCATCGTCCTCGCCGTCGCCGTCCTGGCTGCTCGCCTCGAACTGCAGCGCGAACTTGACGGAGGGATCGGCGAAGCTGACGACCGCGGCGAACGGTACCTGCAGGCGCTCGTGCCGCCCGCCGAAGCTCAGCGTGACGGTGACGGAATCCTCCAGCACCTCCAGGCCCCAATACTGGTGCTGCAGCACGATGGTCATCTCCTGCGGGTATTGTGCCTTCAGGTGCGGCGACATCGACACGCCGGGATGCCCGGTCTTGAAGGTGATGTAGAAGTGATGGTCCCCAGGCAGGCCGTTGGCCGCGACCTCGGCCAGGACATACCGCACCACGCCCCGCAACTGGCGCTCGACGATCTGATCGTATCTGAGCCAATCCTTCGCCATGGCGAAGCCTATCTCCCCCTGGAGGTGCCGGCCTCCGGGCAGGATAGCCCGAAACGGCCTGTGCGACCCGTATCCCCCTCAGCGTCAACGGCCCAAGCCCCGAGCCGTTCCGTCGCGTCCACCGGCGTCCATGCGGGATCTTCTCGGTGCAGCAGCAAGTGGGGGGCCTTCTGTTGCCCGGCGCCCCCCGGACCGCGTTCTATGTCAGAAGCTTATAGCCCGTGAGGGCTATTAGGCCGCCAGACGCAGATCGGATGCAACGTTGTCGTTGGCATCTCTAGGATTGGCCCGATAACGGCGGAACCATGCCGAGCAAAAGCTTTGTCTTTACCACGCGCGTCGAGCCTATTTCGCCCCCGCAGGGCCGGCTTAAGTTCCTGATCCGGAACGAAAGCCGGCGAATTGGTGGAGGCGCCGGGTACCGCCCCCGGGTCCGCAACGCTTATTCCGCAAAGCGTTTATCGCCATAGTCGGTTTCCCGACAATTCTTAATATAGGCTGCTTTCCCCGGAATCAAAAGGGGGTGCGGCCCCTAAGACGCGATCCTCAGCGACTTCCTCAGAAACGCCCGTCCCTTCGGCGTGATCGTCAGGGCGCGGGGGACGGCGGCCGCGCGGACGCAGTCCTGCTCCGTCAGGGCGGCGAGTAATCCGGCACCCAGGGCGCCCGCGAGATGCGAGCGGCGCTCGGTCCAGTCCATGCAGGGGCGGGCGAAGGTGCGGCTGGCACCTTCCGCCGCCGCGAGGTCGACGCCGGCCGCCTCGAACCAGGCGCGGCCCTTTTCCGTCAGCCGGTAGCCGTCGAGATCGGCGGCGAGATACCTGCCGCCGACCAGGGCCTTCAGCACCGCGACGCCGCTGCTCCCCGCCAGATGGTCGTAGCAGCGCCGCGCCTGCTTCAGCGCCGGATCGATGCGCTGGCCGCGGGCCTCGGGCGCGCCGCTGGCGGCCATCAGCGCCTCGAGCACCGCCGCCACCGCCGGCCCGCGCAGGGCATAGAGCCGCTGGCGCCCGGCGGCCTTCACCTTGAGGAGCCCGCCGTCCAGCAGCTTCGCCAGATGGTTGCTCGCGGCCTGGGGCGAGGCCCCCGCCAGCGCCGCGAGATCGCTCGACGGGCGGGCGCTGCCATCCATCAGCGCATAGAGCATGCCGGCCCGCACTGGGTCGGCGATCAGCGCGGCCATCGCCGCCATGTTGGGGATCCCGATCATGGCTCCATCATCGGCATTTCCACAGGCGAAGGCTACAGCATCGCGTGAAACGTCGGCCCGGCGCGCGACCTAGGCTGGATCCCGATCCCGCAGCGCGATCCGGAGGAGACCGACGATGACGATCCAGGCAGGCACCGCCCCCGCAACCCGCAACACCCGGCCGGCCCGCGGCCCCGGCGTCCGTCTCGCCGGGCTGCTGGACGGCATCGCGGCCTGGGCCGAGCGCCGCCGCCAGCGGTTTGCCCTTGTCGCCCTCGACGACAACCTCCTCCGCGACATCGGCCTCTCCCGCGCCGACGTCGAAAGCGAGATCGAAAAGCCGTTCTGGCGGGGCTGAGCAGGCCGCCGGTGGCGCCGGTCGGGCGCGGCTGCCGGGGCATTGTCTAAGCCGTGCAATCCGGGCATAAGGGCCGCCTGAGCCATCGCAAGAGACGGGCCCGAGTCCATGCCGCTTACCGCCGACCAGCAATCGGAAATCGACCGCCTGCGCGCCGAAAACCAGCCGACCCGCCGGCCGGTCGCCCCGGCGCTGGAGGAGATCCTCTACCAGGCGCTGCCGGTGCTGGACCACGGTTTCGTCCGGGTCATCGACTACATGGGCGACGACAATGCGGTGGTGCAGGCGGCGCGGGTTTCCTATGGCAAGGGCACCAAGAAGGTCAGCGAGGACAAGGGCCTCATCCACTACCTGATGCGGCACCGGCACTCGACGCCCTTCGAGATGTGCGAGATCAAGTTCCACGTGAAGCTGCCGATCTTCGTCGCGCGCCAGTGGATCCGCCACCGCACCGCCAATGTGAATGAATATTCCGCGCGCTATTCGATTCTCGACCGGGAATTCTATATTCCGGCGCCTGAGCTGCTGGCCGCGCAATCCGCCGCCAACCGGCAGGGCCGCGGCGAAGTCCTGCAGGGCGCCGAGGCGGCGCGGGTGCTCGATATCCTGAAATCGGATTCGACCCAGGTCTATGACCACTATGCCGAGATGCTGAACGAGCGCGAGGACGGCAGCCGGGTCGATGCACATCGCGAAGGTCTGGCGCGCGAACTCGCACGGATGAATCTCAGCCTGAATTTCTATACCCAGTGGTACTGGAAGATCGATCTCCACAACTTCATGCATTTCCTCAGCCTGCGCGCCGATCCGCATGCGCAATACGAGATCCGGGTCTATGCCGAGGCCATGCTCGACGTGCTGAAGCGCTGGACGCCGCTCACCTGCGAGGCCTTCGAGCAGCACCGGCTGAACGCCGTCACCCTCTCCAAGGGCGCCCTCGGCGTGATGAAGCGGATGCTGAAGGGCGAGGCGGTCAGCGCGGAGACCAGCGGCCTCGGCAAGCGGGAATGGGCCGAGCTGATGGCGGTGATCGAGAGCCGCGACTAGACCCTGCCAGGTTGTCTATACAACCTGCCTAAACCCCTGGAATAACGCCGGAAAACCAGATCGGGAGCGGCCGCGTTACTGCAGGATGATGCGCGGCGCGGTGCGCTGCGGCGCCGTCCCCAGCTTGCTCCAGACCTTCTCCGCGATGGCGCGGAAGGCGGCGCTGTGCGGCGAGGCCGGGTCGGAGACGACGATCGGCTGGCCGCCGTCGGAGGTCTCGCGGATGCGGATGTCGAGCGGGATCTCGCCGAGGAAGTCGACGCCGCTGCGCTCGGCCTCCAGGCGGGCGCCGCCATGGGAGAAGATGTCGCTGCGCTGGCCGCAATGCGGGCAGTTGAAATAGCTCATGTTTTCGACGATGCCGAGGACCGGCACGTCGACCTTCCGGAACATGTTGAGCCCCTTCTTGGCATCGAGCAGCGCGATGTCCTGCGGCGTCGAGACGATGACCGCCCCGGAGAGCGGCACCGACTGCGCCATGGTGAGCTGGGCGTCGCCGGTGCCCGGCGGCAGGTCGCAGACCAGGACGTCGAGCTCGCCCCAGTTCACCTCGCGCAGCAGCTGGTTGATGGCGCTCATCACCATCGGGCCGCGCCAGATCATCGGCGTGTCCTCGGCGATCATGAAGCCCATCGACATCACCTTGATGCCGAAATTCTGCATCGGTTCCAGGCGCTTGCCGTCCAGGCTCTGCGGCTTGCCGCTGATCCCCATGAGCCGCGGCTGCGACGGCCCGTAGATATCGGCATCCATCAGCCCGACTTTGAGGCCGGCCGCCTTGAAGGCGAGGGCGAGATTGACCGCGACGGTGGACTTGCCGACCCCGCCCTTGCCGCTGGCGATCGCGATGATGTGCCGGATCCCCGGCACCTCCGGCTTGTTTGCGGTGGGCCGGGCCGGCGAAGCCTGGGGCGTAGCCTGGTTCGGCGCCGGCTGGGCACCGCGATGGGCGGTGAGCACCGCGGTGACGCTGAGCACGCCGGGCAGGGCGTCGACCGCCTTTTCGGCGGCCTTGCGCAGGGGCTCGAGGGCCGGGCCCTGGCGCGGATCGACCTCGATCGAGAAGCCGACATGGCCGTCGCGGACGGCGAGGCCGGTGACCAGGCCGGCGCCGACGATGTCGCCGCCGCCCGGGGCGGCCACGGTCTTCAGGGCAGTCATAATTTGCGCTTCGGTGACGGCCGGCATGCTTGATTTTCCTCGATTTGGTTCCGATATGACCCGTTCCACGGCGGGCGCCCGCGGCGCGCACTGCGTTGCGGTAGCGGCGTCTGTGTCATATAAGGCCTTAACAGCTTTTGCAAACCACCGCCCGGTCAATGGGTTAACGAATAAGACGGGCCAGGGCCCGACCGGATCATCCACACCACTCACTGATCACCATTTCGGGGTATTCGATGGCTTGGAACAATCAGGGCGGCTCCGGCGGCCCGTGGGGCGGGGGCGGGGGCAACAGCCCCTGGAACCGCCCGGGCGGCAGCGGCGGCGGCAACCGTCCCCCCGATTTCGAGGAGATGCTGCGGCGCGGCCAGGACCGGATGAAGTCGATCCTGCCCGGGGGCTTCGGCTCCGGCCGGGCGCTGGCCTTCATCGGCGTCGCCGCCCTGGCGCTTTGGCTCGCCACCGGCTTCTATGTCGTCGATCCCAGCCAGGTCGGCGTCAACCTGGTCTTCGGCGCCTATCGCGGCCAGACCGGGTCGGGCCTGCACTGGAACTGGCCCTCGCCGATCGGCGAGGTGGAGACGCCGGACGTCTCGACCCGCTACCGCACCGAGATCGGCTTCCGCAGCAGCGGCGGGGCCGAGGTGCAGGAAGAAAGCCTGATGCTGACCAAGGACGAGAACATCATCGACATCAAGGCGGTGGTGCTCTGGCGCGTCCGGGTCGAGCAGGTGCAGCAGTACCTCTTCGAGATCAAGGATCCGGAAGAATCGGTGAAGAATGCCGTCGAGGCGGCCATCCGCGAAATCATCGGCCAGAACGACTTCCAGCCGCTGACCACCACCCTGCGCGGCGAGGTCGAGAGCAAAGCGACGGAACTGGCGCAGAAGATGCTGGATTCCTATCATGCCGGCATCGCCATCGAGCAGATCTCGACGCAGGATGTCGGCCCGCCGCAGGACGTGCTCGAGGCCTTCCGCGACGTGCAGCGCGCCAGCAACGACGCCAACAGCGCCATCAACGAGGCGCTGGCCTATCAGAACAAGGTGGTCCAGGCGGCCGAAGGCCAGGCGGTGCAGATGGTCCGCGAGGCGGAAGCCTACAAGGCCCAGAAAGTCGCCATCGCCCAGGGCGACGCCCAGCGCTTCCTGTCGGTCTACGAGCAGTACCGGCTCAACCCGGAGTTGACCGAGCGCCGCCTCTATCTCGACTCCATGAGCAGCATTTTCGGCAACATGAACAAGATCCTTCTCGACCCCTCGGTTTCCGGCACCGGCGCCGTACCCTATCTGCCGCTGGACCAGATGCTGAAGAAGGCGCAGCAGCCGGAACCCCTGCCGGCGCCCGGCGATGGACAGACGGCCGCGCCGTCGGGAGTGTCGCAATGAACCGCGCCATGCTCAGCGCCGTCGTCGTCATCGTGCTCGGCGCGATCCTGCTGACGATGTCGGCCTTCATCGTGCACCAGAGCGAGAACGCCATCGTGCTGCGGCTCGGCAATCCGCAGACGTCGATCACCGAGCCCGGACTCTACCTGAAATGGCCGTTCGTCGAGAACGTGGTGAAGCTCGACAAACGGGTGCTGAACTTCGATGCGCCGACCCAGGAACTGCTGACGCTCGACCAGAAGCGGGTGGTGATTTCCGCCTTCGTGCGCTACCAGATCGACAAACCGCTGACCTTCTACCAGGTCGGCAAGACCACGGTGAATGCTGAGGGCCAGATCCGCTCGGTCCTGGGGTCGACCCTGCGCTCGGTGATCGGCAGCACGCCGATGACCAACATCCTGACGCCGCAGCGCGCCGTGCTGATGACCGAGATCACCACCGAGCTTACCCGGCAGGCGGCCGCCCCCTACGGCATCCGCATCATCGATGTGCGCTTCAAGCGCGTCGACCTGCCGGCCGCCAACAGCGAGGCGGTGTTCAACCAGATGCGCACCCAGCGCGCACAGCAGGCCGCGAAGACCCGTGCCGAGGGCGGCAACAAGGCGCTGCAGATGCGGGCCGAGGCCGACAAGGAGCGGGTGGTGACCCTGGCCGAGGCGCAGCGCAAGGCGGCGATCCTGCGCGGCGAAGGCGATGCCGAGGCGACGCGGGTCTACAACGAGGCCTATGGCAAGGATCCGAAGTTCTTCGATTTCTACCGCTCGCTGGAAGCGATGCGGCAGGGATTGGGTGGCGACAACACCACCTTCGTTGGCTCCCCGACCGGCGACTTCTTCCGCTACTTCGGCACCGAAGGCGGCAAGGCGCCGGCGAAATAGCGCGGCGGACCGCCGCGTTTTGCCTGACGCGATCGTGATGCGGGCGGTGGTCGGGCCGGCTGGCAAGGCCGTATAATGGGGTATAGTGGCCGGGCCGCGCCGCCGGCCGTGCCCGCTCGCGACCATGGAGTATGAGACGTGTCCATTCAGCCATCCGGCCGTTCCAGGATTATGGCCCGCGCCGCCGACCCGCGCCCGCTGCGCCGCGCCCTCTGGGTCGCCGGGCTTGCCGCCCTCCTCAGCCTGGGCGCGCTGCAGCTTGCCCACGCCCGCTCGGCGCCGGAGAGCTTTGCTGACCTGGCCGAGAAGGCCCTGCCGGCGGTGGTCAACATCTCGACCAGCCAGACGATCGCCGGCGACAGCCAGGTCGAGGACCTGGACGACATGTTCAAGCAGTTCCTCGATCGCCAGGAAGGCGACCGGCCGAAGCCGCGCAAGGCGACGTCGCTCGGCTCCGGCTTCATCATCGATGCCGACGGCTATGTGGTGACCAACAACCATGTGGTCGAGGATGCCGACGAGATCACCGTCATCACCCACGACAACGAGGAATTCAAGGCCAAGCTGATCGGCCGCGACGAGAAGACCGACCTCGCCTTGCTGAAGGTCGAGGCCGGCAAGAAGCTGCCCTTCGTGCCCTGGGGCGATTCCGAGAAGATGCGGATCGGCGACTGGGTGCTGGCGATCGGCAATCCCTTCGGCCTCGGCGGCACTGTGACCGCCGGCATCGTCTCGGCCCGGCAGCGCGACATCAGCGCCGGCCCCTATGACGACTTCATCCAGACCGACGCCTCGATCAACCGCGGCAATTCCGGCGGACCGATGTTCAACATGGACGGCGAGGTGGTCGGCATCAATTCGGCGATCTTCTCGCCTTCCGGCGGCTCGGTCGGCATCGGCTTCGCCATCCCCTCCAATCTCGCCAAGCCGATCATCGCCCAGATCCGGGAATTCGGGCATGCGCGGCGCGGCTGGATCGGCGTGCGGATCCAGACCGTCAGCCCGGAGCTGGCCGAGGGCCTGCGCCTGCCCGAGGCCAAGGGCGCGCTGATCGCCAGCGTCAGCCCGAAGGGCCCGGCCGAGACCGCCGGCATCCGCCAGGGCGACGTGGTGCTGAAATTCGACGGCCGCGAGGTCACCGAGATGCGCGGCCTGCCGCGGATGGTGGCGGAGACGCCGGTCAACAAGGCGGTGCCGGTGGTGGTCTGGCGCCAGGGCAAGGAAGTGGTGCTGACGGCGACGGTGGCGGAGTTCCCCGATGCCGAGGAGGTGGCCAGCGCCGCGCCGGCCGCGGCCGCGCCGGAGGCGCCGGAGCAGGGCGCCAAGGTCGAGGCGCTGGGCGTCGAGCTCACCGTGATCAATGAGAAGACGCGCAAGGATTTCGACCTCACCGACGATACCGAGGGCGTGGTGGTGACGGCGATCGACGCCAACGGCCCGGCCGCGGAGAAGGACCTGCAGCAGGGCGACGTCATCGTCGAGGTCGACCAGAAGGCGGTGAAATCGCCCGACGACGTCCGCGACCGGGTGAAGGCCGCCCAGGACAACGGCTATCGCGTGGTCACCCTGCTGATCAACCGCAAGGGCGACTTCCAGTGGGTCGCGGTGAAGATCGGCAAGAGCTGAGGCCGCGGGTCCCACACCTCAGCCGACGAATTCGTCCCGCGCATAGCCCTGGAAATACAGCAGCGCCGTCAGGTCGGCGTGGTTGACCTGGCAGCGGATCTCGCGGCGCAGGATGGGCTTGCCGCGATAGGCGACGCCGAGGCCGGCGGCGCGCAGCATGGCGAGGTCGTTGGAGCCGTCGCCCACGGTCACCGCATCCGCCGGGGTCAGGCCGCGTTCGACGGCGAGATGGTTGAGCGCGTTGGCCTTGCCGTTCTGGTCCAGGATGGCGCCGACCAGGCGCCCGGTCAGCCGGCCGTCCGAAATCTCCAGCTCGTTGGCGAGGTCGAGGTCGAAGCCGACCTCGCGGGCGACCAGGCCGGTGAAATAGCGGAAGCCCCCGGAGACCAGCGCGGTAAAGGCGCCGTGCCGGCGCATGGTCCGCACCAGGGTCATGGCGCCCGGGGAATAGGTCATGCCGGCGGCGGTCTTGCCCAGGGCGTCCTCCGGCAGGTCCGCCAGCATGGCGACCCGCTCGATGAGGGCGGCGGCGAAATCGATCTCGCCCGCCATGCTGCGGGCGGTGATGGCGGCGATGCGGTCCTTCATGCCGGCGAAATCCGCGAGCTCGTCCAGCGTCTCGTTGGTCAGGATGGTGGAATCCATGTCCGAGAGCAGCAGCCGCTTGCGCCGGTTGGCCGCGGGCTGCGCATGGAAATCCACCGGGAGATCGGCTAGCGTCGCGGCGGCCGCGCGATGCGCCGCCTCCGGTGCGAGGCCGGTGAAGGGGAGATCGCCGGCGCGATCGGGGGCGAGCCAGTGCCAGGTGCCGAGGCCGGCGCCGGCGGCTTCCAGGGCGCGGGCGGCGGCGGCGATGCGGCGGTCGGTGAGGGGGGCGCCGTCGGGCGCGACCAGGGTCAGGATGGCGGTCATCTGGGCTCGGATTCCGTTGCGGGCGGCACTATGGGCGACGCCCTCCGCCGCCACAAGACGAAAGCTGGAGGGACATGAGCGAGCGTGCCGTCATCGTCATCGCCGGCCCCACCGCCAGCGGCAAATCCGCCCTGGCGCTGGATCTCGCGCGGGACTTCGACGGCACCGTGATCAATGCGGATTCGATGCAGGTCTATCGCGACCTGCCGATCCTCACCGCGCAGCCCGATGCCGCCTCCCTGGCAGCGGCACCGCACCGGCTCTATGGCGCCCTGGCCCTCGACGATGCCTGCACCGCGGCCCGCTGGGCAGAGATGGCGCTGGGCGAGATCCACCGCGCCCTGGCCGAAAACCGCCTGCCGATCCTGGTCGGCGGCACCGGCCTCTATCTCAAGGCGCTGATCCAGGGCCTGTCGCCGATCCCGGAGATTCCTGCCGCCCGGCGCGCGGCGACCCAGGAGCTGGTCGCGGCGCTGGGCGCCCCTGGACTGCATGCGCGCCTCGCTGTCGCAGATCCGGAGATGGCGGCCAGGCTGCAGCCCAACGACCGGCAGCGGGTGATGCGGGCCTGGGACGTGCTGCAGGCGACCGGACGCTCCCTCGCCTGGTGGCAGCAGCAGCCCGGCACGGCGCCGCGCAGCGGCGCGGGCGAGCCCCTGCGCTTCCAGAGCTTCGTGGTGCTGCCGCCGCGCCCGGCCCTCTATAACGCCTGCGAGCGGCGCTTCGATGCCATGCTGGCGGCGGGCGCGCTCGACGAGGTCCGGGCGGCGGTGGCGCTCTACCCGGCGGCAAGCCGGGCGGGGGCCGGGTTCAAGGCCCTGGGCTTCCGGGAACTCGCCGGGGTTCTGGCGGGGACGGTCAGCCTTGAGGCGGCGACGGCCGCGGCCCGGCAGGCCACCCGGAACTATGCCAAGCGGCAGTCCACCTGGTTCCGGACCCAGGCTCCGGACGCAATTTTCATATCGCCGGATGCGGCAGCCATGAAATTTTCGCAAAGTTATCATGCGGGATTACGCCAGAATATTCGCGATTTCCTGTTGACCCTGAATAAGTGAGTTACTAGGGTGCGCCCGCTGCCGCTCGAAGTTCGGGCCGCAGACTGCTGTTTTTGGCCGAGAAAAGGCTGTTGGAAGGGTTTGGGACATGGCCACGGAACCGATCACCGGTGCGGAGATCATCGTCAAAGCGTTGATCGATCAAGGGGTTGAGGTCATTTTCGGCTATCCCGGCGGCGCCGTCCTTCCGCTCTACGATGCGCTGTTCAAGCAGAACCAGATCCGCCACATCCTGGTGCGCCACGAACAGGCGGCGGTGCATGCGGCCGAGGGCTATGCCCGCTCGACCGGAAGGGTCGGCGTGGTCCTGGTCACCTCGGGCCCCGGCGCCACCAATGCCGTCACCGGCCTCACCGACGCGTTGATGGATTCCATTCCGATCGTCTGCATCACCGGGCAGGTGCCGACGCATCTGATCGGCAACGACGCCTTCCAGGAAGCCGACACCACCGGCATCACGCGTCCCTGCACCAAGCACAACTATCTGGTGAAGGACGCGAAGGCCCTGGCGCGGACCGTCCACGAGGCCTTCCACGTCGCGCGCGCCGGCCGTCCCGG
>CAZKDH010000116.1:0-15246 GCA_964551505.1 uncultured Rhodospirillaceae bacterium | reverse complement strand
ATCTCCAATTAATGCCCCGCGGCTACAAATCCGGCGTCTCTGTCGGCGCAGCTCCGCCAAATAACCCCCGAAACCGCCCGGAAGCCGGGGGTTTCTCGCAAAACCCGAATGGCGGCGGGAAGGGGCGATATTGAGTGGTGGGCCCGGAGGGACTCGAACCCCCGACAACACCGTTATGAGCGGCGCGTTCTAACCAGCTGAACTACAGGCCCGGATCTCGGCAATCAGGTATCGAGGAAGCTTCTGAGCTTGCGCGAGCGGCTGGGGTGCTTGAGCTTGCGCAGGGCCTTCGCTTCGATCTGCCGGATGCGTTCGCGGGTGACCGAGAACTGCTGGCCGACTTCCTCAAGCGTATGGTCGGTGTTCATGCCGATGCCGAAGCGCATGCGCAGCACGCGCTCCTCGCGCGGCGTCAGCGAGGCCAGCACCCGGGTGGTGGTCTCGCGCAGGTTGGCCTGGATCGCTGCGTCGAGCGGCAGCACCGCGTTCTTGTCCTCGATGAAGTCGCCGAGATGCGAATCCTCCTCGTCGCCGATCGGCGTCTCGAGGCTGATCGGCTCCTTGGCGATCTTCAGCACCTTGCGCACCTTCTCCAGCGGCATCAGCAGCTTCTCCGCCAGTTCCTCCGGCGTCGGCTCGCGGCCGATCTCGTGCAGCATCTGGCGGCTGGTGCGGACCAGCTTATTGATGGTCTCGATCATGTGCACCGGGATGCGGATGGTGCGCGCCTGGTCGGCGATCGAGCGGGTGATCGCCTGGCGGATCCACCAGGTGGCGTAGGTCGAGAACTTGTAGCCGCGGCGGTACTCGAACTTGTCGACCGCCTTCATCAGGCCGATATTGCCTTCCTGGATCAGGTCGAGGAACTGCAGGCCGCGGTTGGTGTACTTCTTGGCGATCGAGATCACCAGGCGGAGGTTGGCCTCGACCATCTCCTTCTTGGCGCGGCTGGCCTCGCGCTCGCCCTTCTGCACCACGTTGACGATGCGGCGCAGGTCGCCGACCGGCAGGTTGACCTTCTCGGCGATCTCGGCGATGCCGTTGCGGATGGTCTTGGCGTCGTCCTTGTAGTCGTTGCTGAAGTTCTTCCAGCCCTTGGAGGTCAGGCGGGCCAGACGCTGGAACCATTTCGGATCGAGCTCGGCGCCGTAGTAGCGCTGCAGGAACTCCTCGCGCTTCACGCCGGCCTTCTGGGTCAGGCGCATCAGCTGGCCCTCGAGGCCCATCAGCGCCCGGTTGAGGCCGTAGAGCTCGTCGACCAGGCCCTCGATGCGGGCGTTGCTGAGCTTGATCGAGCGCATCAGCTCGACCATCTCGGCCTTCTGCTTCTCGTAGTTCTTCTCGCTGCGCGGGTTGAGCTCCTCGCCGGCGCGGATGGTGTCGAGGCGCTTGGCCTGCACCTTCTCCAGCTTCTTGTGCAGGGCGGCGATCTTGTCGAAGGTCTCCATCACCTGCGGCAGCAGTGCCAGCTCCATCGAGGCCAGCGACAGGTTGGCCTCGTCGCCCTCCTCGGCCTCGCCCTCGCCTTCCGGTTTCGGCGCATCGCCCTCGGCCTCGGGTTCCTCCTCCTCGAATCCGGCCTCGCCCGGCGGCGGGGTCGGCAGGCCGTCGCCCTCGCCGGGCGCGCCGCCCATGGTGGCGTCGAGATCGATGATGTCGCGCAGCAGGATCTCGCCGGCCTTCAGCCGGTCGCGCCATTCGACGATGGCGCGGTGGGTGAGCGGGCTCTCGCCGATGCCGCCGATCATCATGTCGCGGCCGGCCTCGATGCGCTTGGCGATGGCGATCTCGCCCTCGCGCGACAGCAGCTCCACCGAGCCCATCTCGCGCAGGTACATGCGCACCGGATCGTCGGTGCGGCCGACATCGGCGTCATCGAGGTTGCCGGCGACGCGGCCTTCCTCCTCGGCCTCGCCGGAGGCGGCGGCGGCCGGTTCCTCGGCCTCCTCGGATTCCTCGTTCTCGACGACATTGATGCCGGCTTCGTTCAGCATCGCCATGATGTCTTCGATCTGCTCCGAGGACATCTGGTCCTGGGGCAGCACGGCATTGAGCTCGTCGACGGTGACGTAGCCGCGCTCCTTGGCCTTGCCGAGCATCTTCTTGACGGCGGCATTCATGCCGTCCATCAGCGGGCCGTCCTGGGCCTCGTCCTTGTTCTTGGCTGGCTCTGGCTTGGCCTGCGGTTTCACTGCCATCTGTCGTCACCTGTTCCAGCTATGTCGTCGCGTGCCCGCCGCCGGGTCGCCCTCGGCGTCGTCACGGCTTGTAGATCAGCCCCAGATCGTCCCGATCCAGGTCGTTGCGGCGGCTCTCGACTTCCAGCTTCAACTGCCGGGCAGCTTCGAACCGCGCGAGGTTCTCGTCGGACATGTCCTCGGCCAGGGCGCGCGCCGCCGCCTGCAATTCGGCGTCGACTTCCGGCTCGCGCAACACGGCCATAACATGCAAAAGCCCTTCCTCGGCCTGGGCGACCCCGGCCGACGGAAGGGTGAATTTACTGCTGCCGGTCCGCGCCATCAGGCCGTCAAGAGCGGCTGAAAAGCCCAAGTCTCTCAAATGGTTCTGCAATTGGCCGGAGTCAAGCTGCGGGTGCCGGGCTGCGAGGTCTATAACGGCCGCCCGAAGGTTGTCAAGCGGACCGCCCGCCAGGTGCAGCGCGGCCAGGGCCTCGCTGTGGCGATGCAGCAACTCGGGATGGTTAATCACGGTCGCCATCACCGTCTCCACCCCCATCCGCCGCATGCCGCCCAGACCCTGCTTGGCTGCATCGCCGCCGAGCATGAAAGGTGGCGTGCCGGGGCGGCCTTTCAAGCCTTTTGCCGCCCATTGGCCGATTTTGCCCTGGCCAATCGCCCCCTGGCCGCGGCCATCGGCCGCCGGCCGCCGGCCGAACAGGGCGTCGAAGCGGTTGTGGATCTCCTCGCGGTAGGCGTCCTGGACTGACTTATCCACAATCCGCCCCACCGCCTGGACGAGATCCTTGCGAAAGCCGCTGCGGCGTTCCGGCGTGTCCAGGGGCCGGCCGGCCAGGACCTGGGCCCAGACCATGTCGACCAAGGGTTCGGCGGCGTCGAGCACCTGGCGCAGGGCCTCGGGGCCGCGGGCGCGGGCGAGGCTGTCCGGGTCCTCGCCCGCCGGCAGCCAGGCAAAACGCAAGGACAGGCCGGGGCGGAGGATGGGCAGGCCGCGCTCCGCCGCCCGCGCCGCCGCCTTGCGCCCGGCCTCGTCACCGTCGAAGCAGAGGATGGGCTCGGGGGCGAGGCGCCAGAGGAGCTGGATCTGGTCCTCGGTCAGGGCGGTGCCGAGCGGCGCCACCGCCTGGGGGAAGCCGAATTCCGAGAGGGCGATGACATCCATGTAGCCTTCGGCGACCACCACCTCGGATTTGTCGCGGGCCGGCTTCTGGGCGAGGTTCAGGTTGTAGAGCACCCGCCCCTTGGAGAAGAGCGGCGTCTCCGGCGAGTTCAGGTATTTCGGCTTGTCGTCGCCCAGGGTGCGGCCGCCGAAGGCGATGACCCGGCCCTTGGCGTCCATGATCGGGAACATCACCCGGCCGCGGAAGCGGTCGTAGCTGGCGCCGCCGTCCTCCGGTTTCACCAGCAGCCCGGCCTCCAGCGCCAGGGCCTCGGGCACCTGCTCCTTCTCCAGCTTGGATTTCAGCGCGGTGCGGCCGTCGGGGGCGAAGCCGAGGCGGAACTTGCGGATCACCTCGGCCGAGAGCCCGCGGCGCTGGAAGTAGTCGGCGCCGGCGCGCCCCGCCAAGCCGCCCAGCTGGGCCTCGAAGTACTTGCAGGCGAGTTCCATCACCGAGCCCAGGGTCGCCTGGCGCTCGGCGCGTTCGCGCTCCTCCGGGCTGTCCTTGGGCACCTCGAGCCCGGCCTCGCCGGCCAGCTTCTCGACGGCGTTGCGGAAGTCCAGGCCCTCGCTGGTCATCACGAAGGTGATGACGTCGCCATGGGCGCCGCAACCGAAGCAGTGGTAATGCGGCTCGCCGTCGTCATAGACGTGGAAGGAGGGGGATTTCTCGTTGTGGAAGGGGCAGAGGCCGGTCGCCTGGGCGCCGCGGCGGTTGAGCCGCACTTTGCGCCCGACGATGTCGATGATCGACAGCCGCCGCCGCAATTCGTCGAGGAATCCCGGTCCGAAGGCCATTGCCGCTTCCTCAGCTTCCCGGGGCCCGCGCTGCCGCGGCCTCAGCCGAGCTTCTGTTTGACCAGCAGCCCGACCTTGGCGAAATCCAGGCGCCCGGCATAGCGCTCCTTCAGCGCCGCCATCACCCGGCCCATGTCCTTGATCGTGGTGGCGCCGAGCTCGGCGATCAGGGCGGCGATCGCCTGGTCCTGCTCGGCGTCGGACATCTTCTGCGGCAGGAACTTCTCGATGATCCCGATCTCGGCCTGCTCCTTGTCGACCAGCTCCTGGCGGCCGCCCTGGCGGTAGAGCAGGATGCTCTCCCGGCGCTGGCGCACCATTTTCTGCATCATGTCGACGATCTCGGCATCGTCCACGCCGTCGGTGACGCCGCGCGGCCGCGCCGCGATGTCGCGGTCCTTCAGCGCCGCCAGGACCAGGCGCAGGGTCGAGGTCGTCAGCTGGTCGCGGGATTTCATCGCCGCCTTGAGTTCGTCACTGAGACGCTGGCGCAGCATGGGCGTTGCTTCTTTTCATCAGGGTGATACCGGAAAGAGCCGAAGGTACAGGATTCGCCGCACCCTGGCAATTTCCGCGACGATTCCATAAGCAATTGATCGGATGCAGTTTTTCGGCCGATCTAGCGCTTGACGCCAGACCTCCCAGGGCTTAGAAACCGGCAGCATTTTCACCCACCCAGAGCCTGCCGCACCGCCGCCCGCACGACCCCAGAGCCCGAGGCTGCCCGGATGAACCGACCGACCGCATCGACGACCGCAGCGACGGGCGCCAGCTGGACCGAAGTCCCGGCCCCGACGGCGCTGCTGGTGCTGGCCGACGGCACGGTCCTCAAGGGCCACGGGCTGGGCGCCGAGGGCAAGGCCGTGGGCGAGGTCTGCTTCAACACCTCGATGACCGGCTACCAGGAGATCATGACCGATCCGTCCTATGCCGGGCAGATCATCACCTTCACCTTCCCGCATATCGGCAATGTCGGCGCCAATGCCGAGGACATCGAGACCGTCACCCCGGCGGCGCGCGGCTGCGTCATCAGCAGCGACATCACGGAGCCGTCCAACTGGCGCGCCGCCCAGCATTTCGATGCCTGGCTGAAGGCGCACAACCTCGCCGCCATCGCCGGCATCGACACCCGGGCGCTGACCCGCAAGATCCGCGACGGCGGGGCGCCGAACGGCGTCATCGTCCATGCCCGCAATGCCGCCTTCGACATCCCCGCTTTGACCGCCGAGGCCAAGGCCTGGCCGGGGCTGGAGGGGATGGACCTCGCCAAGGACGTGACCTGCCGGCAGACCTACGACTGGACCGAGACCAGCTGGGTCCTCGGCCAGGGCTACGGCAAGCAGACGGCGCCCCGATACAAGGTGGTCGCGGTCGATTACGGCGCCAAGCGCAACATCCTGCGCTGCCTCGCCGCGGCCGGCTGCGCGGTCACCGTGGTGCCGGCGACCGCCAGCACGGAGGACGTGCTGCGGCACAAGCCGGACGGGGTCTTCCTGTCGAACGGCCCGGGCGATCCGGCAGCCACCGGCAGCTATGCGGTACCGGTCATCCGCGACTTGGTGAAGTCCGGCCTGCCGGTCTTCGGCATCTGCCTCGGCCATCAGATGCTGGCCCTGGCGCTGGGCGGGCGCACCGGCAAGATGCCGCGCGGCCATCGCGGCGCCAATCATCCGGTGAAGGACCTCACCACCGGCAAGGTGGAGATCACCAGCCAGAACCACGGCTTCGAGGTGATGGCCGACAGCCTGCCGGCCGGCGTCTCGATCACCCATCGCTCGCTGTTCGACAACTCGGTCGAGGGGCTGGAACTCGACGGCAAGCCGGTGTTCTCGGTGCAATACCATCCCGAGGCCTCGCCGGGACCGCAGGACAGCCACTACCTGTTCCAGCGCTTCGTCGACAAGATCGCCGCCGCCCGCGCATAGCTCCCACTCGCGCCTGGCCGCCGCCCCGGCGGTTAACCGAATCCTAACCATGCAGCCGCGATGCTGACCGGCATGGCGTCCGGGCGATTCCGCCCGCGGCCCGACGAAGGATGCAAGCCGGTGACAGGGCAGACTGCCGGTACGGTTCCGGCCTGGCGGGTCCTCCTCGCGGACGACCACGCCCTGGTGCGCGACGCGATCAAGCAGATGCTGGAGCGGCTCGATCCGAGCCTGTCGGTCGAGACGGTGAGCGACCTGTTCGAGGCCGAGGCGAGGCTCAAGGCCGATCGCGATTTCACCCTGCTGCTGCTCGACTACCGGATGCCGGGGATGGAAGGCGCCGCCAGCCTCGGCCGGCTCGGCCGCGACTTCCCCGGACTGCGCATCGGCATCATCACCGGCTACGTGCCGAAGGACTCCGCCAACGGGCTGATCGAGGCCGGTGCCGTCGGGGTGTTCCCGAAGACTATGTCCGGCCCCTCGCTGCTGATGGCGATGAAGCTGGCGGTGAGCGGGCAGGTCTATGTGCCCTGGGCGAAGGACCTGGCCGGGATCGAGACCGAGCCGCAACCGTCGGGCCTGCCGGTCGATGCCGCGGCCGGACCGTCGCAACCGCTCACCGAGCGCGAGCGCCAAGTGCTGGACTTCGTCATCGACGGCGATTCGAACAAGGAGATCGGCCGCGCGCTCGGCCTGCAGGAAGTGACGATCAAGATCCACGTCTCGTCGCTGTGCCGGAAGTTCGGCGTCAACAACCGCACCCAGCTCGCCACCAAGGCCCTGCTCGCCGGCCTGCGCACGGCGCCGCAGAAGGCCTAGCCCGCCGCGGCGCGGGTCTCCGTCGGGGTGCTGTCCGATTCCAGCCGGTCGATCACCGCCAGGGTCTCGGCGATCGCCATCACGGTGAACGGCTTCTTGATCACGTTGGCGACGTCGAAACGCCGCCGCTCGGCATGGTCGATGTCCTGCGGCCGGCCGGTGGCCAGCGCCAGGTGGCCGCGATAGCCGCAGTCGCGCAGCTGCTGCGCCAGTTCGATGCCGGTGAGATGCGGCATGGTGAGATCGGTGATCACCAGGTTGAAGGCATCCGGCGCTTCCCGCACCGCCGCCAGGGCCTCGCGCGGGTCGGCGCAGAACACCGGCTCGCAGCCGAGCCGCTCCAGGATGAGCGTGAGCGCCGAGCCCGCCGCGGCATCGTCGTCGACCACCAGGACCTGCCGCGCGATGCGCCGGGCTTCCGGTGCCGCCGCCGCCGGCTGCGCAACCGCCGGCGCTGGCGCCTCGGCCTGGGTCCCGGCCGCCGCGAGCAGCGGGAAGATCAGGTCGATCGTGGTGCCCTTGCCGACCGTGGTATCGACCGCGATGGCGCCCTGATGCGCGACCACGACGCCGAGCACCGATGAGAGGCCGAGCCCGGTGCCGCGGCCCACGTCCTTGGTGGTGAAGAACGGGTCGAACATCCGCTCGAGGATGCTGAACGGGATGCCGGAGCCGTTGTCGGCGACCCGCACCCGGATGTATTCGCCGCGGCCGGGCAGCCCGCCGATCCAGGCGCGGCTGCGGCCGTCATTGAGCTTCTGGAAGCGGATGGCGCCGGCGCGCGTGCCGTCCTTCTCCGCCGACATCGGCGTCGCCTCGGCCAGCTTGAACTCGGCGGCGAACTTGTGCAGGCCCTCGGCGCAGCCGCCGTCGATCGAGGTGCTGGAGACCTCCAGTTTCACCGCCCCGGCGCCGCCCTCGACCGCATCGCGGGCATTGACGCAGAGATTGACGATGGCGCGGACGATCTGGGTGGCATCGCCCATGACGCGGAGGGGCCGGTCCTCGATCTCGACCTCGAAGCTGGCCGAGCCACGCACCGAGCTGCCGGCCATCGCCGCCGCCTCGCGGCAGGCGGCGGTGAAGTCGATCGGCCCGAAATCGCCCTGGTCCGGCCGGCTGAAGGCCAGCATGCTCTTCACCAGCTCGGCGCCGCGGCTGGCGGCGACCAGGATCTGCTGCGCCATCTGCGCCTCGTTGGGGCGGTCGCGCAGGTCGTCCTGCAGCAGCGAGCCGTAGCCGGAGATCGCCGCCAGGATGTTGTTGAAGTCGTGGGCGACGCCGCCGGTCAGCACGCCGATCGCCTCCATCTTCTGCGCGCGGTGCAGCTGGTCCTGCAGCATGTGCTGCTGGCGCTCGACCGACTTGCGGTTGGCGAGGTCGCGGATCACCGCGACATAGCCGCCTTCGCTGCGCCGCATCACCGTGACGTCCCAGTCGCAGGGTTCGCCGTAGAGGGTCAGGCCGCGCACCTCGCCGCTCCAGTGCCCGCCGGCGGGCAGCTCGGCGATCGCCCGCATCAGCAGGCGCGCGCTCTCCGGATGGATGAAGCGCCGCCAGTGGGTGCCGGCGAGCTGCACGTCGCGGTCGATGCGCGCGCCGATCAGCTTGCGCAGGGCCTCGTTGGAATACTCGAACACGCCGGCCTCGCTGAACATGGCGATGCCGTCGCCGCTGGCGGCGATCGCCATCAGCTTGGTGGCCTGGGCCTCCTCGCTGCTGACCAGGTTCTTGTAGAGCCGGCCGATCCGGCGGGTCTGCAGCAGATTGCCAATGATCAGCGCAAATCCGGTGAGAATGGCGACGATCAGCGCGCCGAGGGTCACCCACTGGTTGCGAGCGATCGCATTGGCCTGGTCGCGGACCTGGTCGCGCACCAGGACGACCTGGACCATCTCGTCGAACAGCGGATCGACCTCCTCGACGGCGGCGTCGAAGGCGGCGATCGACTGCGGCACGGCGGGGTTGACCGCATCGAGCGCGCGTTCCAGCGCGGGCAGCGCGGCGGCGATGCGCTCGGCATTCGCCACCACCACCGGGATCTTGCGGATCTCGCGGCCTTCGTCGGATTCCAGGATCAGGGGGATTCGCGACCACAGGACCTCGAACTGCACCTTCAGCGCATCGAGGCTGGCGAGGGAGGGCGCGATGCGGAACTCGCGCGACCGGATGATGGTACGCTGCATCTCGGTCTGCGCCTCGGCGACCAGCCAGGTGCCGGTGCGATAGCTCCAGAACAGGGTGCGCTGCTCGGCCACCATCCGCCCGGCGCTGATCGACGCCGCCGCGAAGAACACGACGGTGGCGATCAACAGCCAGAAATTCGGTCGCTTCGCCCAGGCCAGGATCAATGCATGGGTCCGATCAGTTGATGGTCAGCTGCTTGATCTGCCAGATCATCTTGCCGTGGGTCTCCTGGTTCTGCAGCTCCGGATGGGCGGACAGCGGATAGATCAGCCACAGCGGACCCTTGTCGCGGATCTTCATCAGCTCGCCGTTCATCCTATAGGCGATGATGACCTGGGGATCGTCGGCATCGCTCATCGGCACGTCCACGGCATAGTCGTTGAGGGCGATCGCGTGGATGGTCTTGCCGCCGGCACCGACCGCGGCCATCAGGTCCTTCAGGGCGACGCCGACGAAGGTGGTGTCGCCCTCGGTCCAGGGCGTCGCGGTGACCACGGTGACCGCCGGCATGGCCTCGAGCATCTTGAGGTCGAAGGCGGCGGCCGCGTCCCGGTTCTTGACGCCGATCATGCCGGAGACGGTGAGGATGACCGGTCCGGCCGGGGTCTCGAGCGCCTGCGCCGGCATCCGGCCGGCGAGGATCGTCCCGACCACTGCCAGTATCAGGAATAGCTGTTTCATATCTACCTTCCGTTCGACGGCAGGCGGCGGCATGCCGCATGGCCCATCGGGGCATATCATCCTAGGTCGGCCGGTCGCGGCAATGCCGCAGGAGTATGCCGCGCCTATGCTTAAGTATGTCCTAAGCCCTGCCCCTATCCGCCCGCATGGTCGGACCATACCTCCGCTTCCTGGCGATTGCCGGCAAGGCAGGGCAGATTCGGCGCATCGAAACCGACGGCATGAAAACCCCGCAGGGCAGCGACCGCGGGCCAGCATCGAGAGTTCAGGATGACGAAGATGAAAGTTCTGGTGATCGACGACGACGCGCAGGTGCGCGGCTATATCGCCCTGGTCCTGCAGCGGGCCGGGTATGACGTCAGCGTCGCCGCCGACGGCGCCGAGGGCCTGCGGATGAACCAGGAGCTGAGCCCCGACATCGTGATCAGCGACATCTTCATGCCGGGCAAGGACGGGCTCGAGGTGCTGCGCGAGGTGAAGGCTGAGCCGCATGGCCCGACGCTGATCGCGATCTCCGGCGGCTCGCCGCGGGTGCCGGGCGACTATCTCAACGTCGCCCGCAATTTCGGCGCCGACGCCGTCCTGCAGAAACCCTTCAGCCCCGACAAGATCCTCGAGGCGATCTCGGACTGCATCGCCGCCGCGGCCTGAGCCGAAGCGACGCGCCGACCCGGATTTCCCATGCGGCACCGCCCCGTGCCGCATGTCTCCCCCTTCCCGCCGGATCCCCCCGATGCCGGCGGGAGGGGTTTCCCCTTTTCGCGCGTGCCGGTGCCGGCGGCGCGCGGCTATTCCGGTTCGGGGACCGGCTCGCCCCGGCCGCGCCGCAGGTTGGGCACCACCAACACCAGCACCAGCGACGCCAGCACCAGCGCCAGCGAGACGATCTCGGCCCCGCCGATGCGATCGCCGGTGACCAGCGCGCTCGACAATACGCCGACCACCGGAATGGCCAGCGTGCCGATGGCGGCGACCACCGCCGGATAGAGCTGCACCACGCGGAACCAGGCCCAGTGGCAATAGATCATCGGGATCAGGGCGGCATAGAGCACCGCCATCCAGGCGGTGCCGCTGACCAGGCCGGGATCGAAACCGCGATCGAAGATCAGGGCACCGGCGAAGATCGGCACGCCGCCGATCAGCATCTGCCAGCCGGCCAGGGTCGCCGTCGGGATGGTGAAGCGGGCGCGCTTCAACGCCACCGTGCCGATCGCCCAGGACACCGCCGCCGCCAGCATGAAGACCGGCCCCAGCGGCGCGGCGCTGACATTCGCCCAGTCCGGCGCCACCAGCGCCGCCAAGCCGAGGAGCCCGATCGCCAGGGCGGTCAGGGTCAGCGCGGTGAGGCGCTCCTTCAGCCAGAAGGCCGAGACCAGCGCCGCCCAGAGCGGCATGGTGAAGGCGAGGATCGAGGCCCGTCCCGGCGCCATGTGGGCGACGCCGAGGCCGGAGAACAGGTGCCAGCCGGTGATGTTGAACAGGCCGGCCACCGCCAGGTCGCGCCATTCGCGCCGCGGCACGCGAATCGGGATGCCCATGACCCGGCAGATGCCGAGCAGGCCGATGCCGCCGGTCAGCAGGCAGATGGTGCGGAACACCCAGACCGGCACCTCGTTGACCGACAGCTTCATCGCCGGCCAGTTGATGCCCCAGAACAGGGTCAGGCTGAGCAGCAGAATGAGGCCGGCTCGGGTGCGGGCGCGGGCCGCCGCCGGATCGCTCACGTGGCGGCCTTCGCCCGGCGCTCGGCGATGCGGGCCAGGATGCGGTGCCGCTCGTCGGGCGTCGAGATGATCCAGTCGCGGATCTCGTCAATGGTGCGCGTGCAGCCGATGCAATAGCCGGTCGCCGCATCCATCTGGCAGACGCTGATGCAGGGGGAAGGCGGGCCGCTCGCCAGCAGGCGACGGCGCTCGTCCCGGCGCCGCTCGCGATCGATGCGGCGCTGGATTTCGGGATCGGTCTTCGGGTCGAGCGTCACGGTTTCGGCTCCGGCGCAAGCTGCGGGTTCCAAGTCGGCATGGCGGGGTCTAATATCACAGGGCGGTTGGACTGAACAGGAGGCAGGCTTGCGCGCCCATTGGAACCACCTCTTCGGCCGGGCGCGCCTGGTATCCGGCCTGATCCTGTTCTTCTACGTCCTGACCCACAATCTCAATCATGCCCTGGGCCTGGTCTCGCTGGACGCGCTGGAGGCCGGCCGCCAGCCTTTCGTCGCCTTCTGGCGCAATCCGCCGATCCAATGGGCCTTCTACCTGGCCGCGACCACGCATTTCCTGCTCGCCCTGCGCGCCCTCTACAATCGCCACAGCCTGCACATGCCGTTCTGGGAGGCCGCCCAGCTGATCCTCGGCATGTCGGCGCCGCCGCTGCTGATGCTGCATTTCCTCGGCACGGCGATCGCAGGCGACATCTTCGGCATCGAAGACGGCTACGACTACGTGCTGCTCTCGCTGTTCTCCAATCCGATGCTGATCCTGGTGCAGACCTCGGCCGTCCTGGTCACCTGGAGCCACGGCTGCATCGGCCTTGCCTACTGGCTCCGGCTGAAGCCCTGGTTCGCCAGGGCGCGGCCCTATCTCTTCGCCGCCGCTTTGCTGATCCCGGTCCTCGCCCTGCTCGGCTTCGCCGAGGCCGGACGCGAGGTCCTGGAGCAGGCGCGCGATCCCGCCTGGTTCCAGGATCTGGTGCAGCGGCGCCATATTCCCGGGCCCGAGGCCGGTGCCCGGCTCTATGCCTGGCTCGAAACCGGCCTCTGGCTCTATCTCGGCATCCTGCTGGCGGTACTGGCGCTGCGCCTTCTGCGTTCGCGCCTGATCCGGCGCCGCGCCATCCAGGTCCGCTATCCGGACGGCCAGGTGGTGGAGATCCAGCCGGGGACCACGCTCCTGGAAGCCAGCCGCATCGGCAACATCCCGCATGCCTCGGTCTGCGGCGGCCGCGGCCGCTGCTCGACCTGCCGGGTGAAGATCCTGGCCGGCTCCGCCAGACTGGCCCCGCCCGACGAGGACGAGGTGAAGGTGCTGGCGCGGGTCGGCGCCGCCCCCGGCACCCGCCTCGCCTGCCAGTCGCGCCCGACCGGGCCGATCAAGATCGCGCCGCTGCTGCCGGCCACGGCGGGTCCGCGCCATTCTGCGGCCCGGCCGGACTATCATTCCGGCAAGGAGCAGGAGATCGCCATCCTGTTCGCCGATCTGCGCGGCTTCACCCAGTTCTCCGAGCAGCGCCTGCCCTACGACGTCGTCTTCCTGCTCAACCGCTATTTCCGCGCCATGGGCGAGGCGGTGAATGCGGCCGGCGGCCACCTCGACAAGTTCATCGGCGACGGGGTGATGGCGCTGTTCGGGGTCGACGGCAAGCCGGAGCTGGCCTGCGCCCAGGCCCTGGATGCGGCGCGGCGGATGGGCGAGAACCTGGAGGCGATGAACATGGCCTTCATGGCCGATCTCAAGACGCCGCTGCGCATCGGCATCGGCATCCATTTCGGCCCGGCGATCGTCGGCGAGATGGGCTTCGGCCAGACCCAGTCCCTGACCGCGATCGGGGATACCGTGAACACCGCCAGCCGGCTCGAGACCGCGACCAAGGAGTTCCACTGCCAGCTGATGATTTCCGAGCCGGTGGCCCGCGCCGGGGGACTCGACCTCGCGATCGCCGAGCGCCACGACGTCAGCCTGCGCGGGCGCTCGGAGATGCTGGTCGCCTACGCGATCAAGGACGCGAAGCAGCTCGGCGCGCTGCGCTGAGGCCAACGCGGAGGCAACGGCCGGGGCGGGCCGAGCCGACCCGCCCCGGCCGCGGGCGAACGCCTAGGAGGCGCCGTTGGCCTTCTTGTAGTCGTCGATGGCGGCGGTGAGCTCGTCGAGCTCCTCGCAGGAACCGCAAGCATCCTTCAGCACGGCGAGGCGCTCTTCCGCCTTGGGCAGCATCTTCATCTCCAGATAGAGCTCGCCCAGATATTCGTTGGCGCCGAGATGCTTGGGCTCCTTGGCCAGCGCCTTGGTGTAGTAGTCGAGCGCGGTCAGCTGGTCGCCGCTCTTGCGGTAGCTGAAGCCGAGCAGGTTCAGCGTGTCGGCCGTCTCGCCCTGCTGCACGAGCGACTGCTTCAGCAGCGGAATCGCCTTGGAGTACTGTTTGCCGTCGACCAGCTTCTTCGCGTCCTTGTAGAAATCGGTCTGCGCCGCCTCGGGCGTGCTGCTGGTGCTCATCGCCAGGACCGGCGCGGTGCCGAGGGCGACCGCGGCGGCCAGCGTCATCGCCCCCAGGGTCATCGCAGTCAGCGTCGAAGTGAGGTATTTCATCGTCGTTCTCCCGTCTCGTTGTGTCCCGGCGCCGGCCTTCGGCGCCGCGCGGTCTCCGCTCCCGGCGGTCATTCGGCTCAGCTGTTCTTCTTGTACTTCTTGATGGCCTTTTCCAGGTCCTCCATCTCGTCGCAATCGCCGCAGGCGGCCTTCAATACGGCCAGACGCTCCTCGGCATGGGGCAGATCCTTCATCTCGAGATAGAGCTCGCCCATGTATTCGTTGGCGCCGAGATGCTTCGGCTCCAGGGCCAAGGCTCGGGTGTAGTAGTCGAGCGCCTTCGGCATGTCGCCGAGCTTGCGATAGGAATAGCCCAGCATGTTGAGGGCGTCGGCGAAGTCGCCGCCCTTCTCCTGGATGGACTTCTCCAGCAGGGGAATCGCCTCGTTGTATTCCTCGTCCTCGACCATCTCCTTGGCGTCCTTGTAGGAATCCGGGAGATCGGCCTCCGGTGTGCTGTCGGAGGTGACGGCGCGGGCGAGCGGCGCGGCACCGGTCGCGAGGGTCGCGCCCAGCAGCGCTGCGGCGAGCAGGATTTTCGGATCGAGCAGTTTCATCGACATACCTCGGTGGCTGTGGTTTGCGCGGATACCTGATGGACGAGCGGCGGCGCAAACTAGTTCGATGCGGTTGCGGCGGATCCGCCGGCCGGCATCCTCTACCCGCTGAATCCAGCCACAATCCACGGCATTAGGCGCATCACATCATCGTGAAATCTGTGATCGCGGTCACCCATCGCGCGCCACCCACCGGCATTGCCGCGAGTGAGATCGCCGCGCGGCGCCGCGACTCTTTCCCGGACGTCGCGGCGCCGCAGGGGATATCGCTGCGACGCGCCGCGCGCTTCCGCCCGAGGCCGAGGATCGGCTGGGGCGGCGCCGGCCCTTCTTGACCCGGATCTGACCCGCCGGCCACCTCCTTCTCCAGGATCCGGCCGTCGATAGGCGGGGCTTCCCTGTTCATCCGGCTCTCGGCTCGGCGGAATCGCGATCCGCCAACTCTTTGGAATCCAGATCGAAATGCCCGAGCATCGGATCGATGCCGCCAGCATCCGCGCTGCCGGCGGACAGGCGGCATGCTTGTTAAACAACTCTGCGGTGTTATTTTAACCCTCGGGATCGCTTGCTTATTCGCTGCATGGCGGCTAAGAAATCGCGCGGTTCCTGCCGGTATTTCCC
>CAZKDH010000115.1:0-50584 GCA_964551505.1 uncultured Rhodospirillaceae bacterium | reverse complement strand
ACCTTCCATCCCGCGACGACGCTGCGCGCGCTCGGACCGAAACGCTGGAACGCAGCCTATGTGCAGCCGTCGCGGCGGCCGAAGGACGGCCGCTACGGCGAGAACCCGAACCGCCTGCAGCACTACTACCAGTACCAGGTGATCCTGAAGCCGAACCCGCCGGACCTGCAGGGCCTCTATCTGCGCTCGCTGGCCGCGATCGGCATCGACCCGCTGCTCCACGACATCCGCTTCGTCGAGGACGACTGGGAGAGCCCGACCCTGGGCGCCTGGGGCCTCGGCTGGGAGGTCTGGCTGGACGGCATGGAGGTGAGCCAGTTCACCTATTTCCAGCAGGTCGGCGGCCTGGAATGCAACCCGGTCTCCACCGAACTCACCTATGGGCTGGAGCGCCTGGCGATGTATGTCCAGGGGGTCGAGAGCATCTTCGATCTCGACTACAACGGCGCCGGCATGAGCTATCGCGACGTCTATATCCAGGCCGAGCGGGAATATTCCGCCTTCAATTTCGAGCGCGCCGACACCGACCTCCTGTTCCGGCATTTCCAGGACGCGGAACGGGAATGCCAGGCCCTGCTCGGCGAAAAATCCCTGCCGCTGCCGGCCTATGACCAGTGCCTGAAGGCGAGCCATCTCTTCAACCTGCTGGATGCCCGCGGCGTCATTTCGGTGACCGAGCGCCAGGCCTATATCGGCCGGGTGCGGGCCCTCGCCAAGGGCTGCTGCGAGGCCTGGGAAGCGACGCAACATGGCTGAGCTGCTGCTGGAACTGTTTTCCGAAGAGATCCCGGCCCGCATGCAGGCGCGCGCCGCCGAGGATCTGCAGCGCCTGGTATGCGAAAAACTGAAGGCCGCCGGACTTGTATATACAAGTGCCCGCGCCTGCGTGACGCCGCGCCGCCTGGCCCTCGTGGTCGACGGCATGCCGGCCCATTCCGCCGACGAACGCAAGGAGGAGAAGGGCCCCAAGGTCGGTGCGCCGCAACCGGCGATCGACGGTTTCCTGAAGAAATACGGCCTCGCCTCGCTCGCGCAATGCGAACAGCGCGACACCGGCAAGGGTGTGTTCTATGTGGCGGTGATCGAGAAGAAGGGCGGCCCGACGGCAGCGATCGTCGCTGGCATGATCGAATCCGTGCTGATGGATTTTGCCTGGCCAAAATCGATGAAGTGGGCGTCGAATGATTTTCGTTGGGTGCGCCCGTTACACAGCATTGTCGCTGTTCTCGACGGCAAGCCGGTCCCTACCACTGATTTCGAGTTGGGCGTCACCGGCAATGCGGCACGCGGAAGAATACCAATCGGCGCGACCACCTTCGGCCACCGTTTCCTCGCCCCTGGCGCGATCACGGTCACCGGTTTTGCCGACTACCAGGCGAAATTGCGCGCGGCCTTCGTGATCCTCGACCCGGCCGAGCGGCGCGCACTCATCGCCGAGGCTTCGGAAGCGGCGGCGGCGAAGCTCGGCCTTGCCGTGAAGCCCGACCCGGCGCTGCTCGACGAGGTCACCGGCCTGGTCGAATGGCCGGTGGTGCTGAGCGGCCGGATCGATGCGGAATTCATGGCGGTGCCGGCCGAGGTACTGACCACCACCATGCGGGTGAACCAGAAGTATTTCGCCCTGACCGACGCCGCCGGCCGCCTCGCGCCGCATTTCCTGCTGGTCGCCAACCTGGCGGCGAAGGACGGCGGGGCGGCGATCGTCGCCGGCAACGAGCGGGTGCTGCGCGCCCGGCTCTCGGATGCCAAGTTCTTCTGGGAGCAGGACCAGAAACTCCGCCTCGCCGACCGCCTGCCGGCGCTGGACGGCATCACCTATCACGCCAGGCTGGGCTCGGTCGGGGCCAAGGTGCAGCGGATCCGCGCCCTGGCGGCGATGCTCTCGGCGAAGATCGCCGGCGGCGATGCCGGCCTTGCCGACAAGGCGGCGCAGCTCGCCAAGGCCGACCTCGTCTCCGGCATGGTCGGCGAATTTCCGGAACTCCAGGGGGTGATGGGGCGTTATTACGCCAGGCTGGAGGGGCTGCCGGAGGCGGTCGCCGATGCCATTGCCGATCACTACAAGCCCCTGGGGCCGAACGACGCCTGCCCGACGGCGCCGGTGAGCGTCGCCGTGGCGCTGGCCGACAAGCTCGACAGCCTGGTGGGCTTCTTCGCCATCGACGAGCGGCCGACCGGCTCGAAGGATCCCTTCGCCCTGCGCCGCGCCGCGCTGGGCGTCATCCGGCTGATCCTGGAGAACCGCCTGCGCCTGCAGCTGCGCGACGTGCTGGCCTTCGCCTATGGCGGCTATGACGGCCAGGGCGGCGGCTTCGCGCCGAACCAGTCGAAGGCGGTGATCGCGCTGCTGATGGATTTCTTCGCCGACCGGCTGAAGGTGGCGCTGAAGGAGCAGGGCATCCGCCACGATCTCGTCGCCGCGGTCTTCGCGCTCGGCGACGAGGACGACCTCGCCCGCCTGCTGGCGCGGGTCGAGGCGCTGAAGGGCTTCGTCGAGAGCGCCGACGGCACCAACCTGCTGGCCGCCTACAAGCGCGCCAACAACATCGTGCGGATCGAGGAGAAGAAGGACAACGCCGTCTATGGCGGCGGCGTCGACGCCGCGGCCCTGGCGCAGGACGAGGAGAAGGCGCTGTTCGCCGCCATCGAACGGGCGCAGGCGCAGTCGAAGGCGGCCCTGGCCGACGAGGCCTACGGCGCGCTGATGGGCTCGCTCGCCGCCTTGCGCCGGCCGGTCGATGCCTTCTTCGAGAAGGTGACGGTGAACGCCGAGGAGCCGAAGCTGCGGGCCAACCGCCTGCGCATGCTCGCGGCGATCAACGCCACCCTGTCGGCGGTGGCGGATTTTTCGAAGATCGAAGGATAGGCACGTGGCAGTCGTCAATTTGGATAGGAATACGACCATGACCAAGTGGGTGTATCATTTCGGGGGCGGGGCGGCGGAAGGCGGCGCGGAGATGCGCAACCTGCTGGGCGGCAAGGGCGCCAACCTCGCCGAGATGAGCGCATTGGGCCTGCCGGTGCCGCCGGGCTTCACCATCACCACCGAGGTCTGCACCTATTTCTACGCCAACCGGCAGCAGTATCCGGCCGAGCTGAAGGCGGCGGTCGCCGCCGGCGTCGCCCATATCGAGAAGATCGTCGGGATGAAATTCGGCAACCCGGCCGACCCGCTGCTGGTCTCGGTGCGCTCCGGCGCCCGGGTCTCGATGCCGGGCATGATGGATACCGTGCTCAATCTCGGCCTCAACGACGAGACCGCCAAGGGCCTGGCCAAGAAATCCGGCGATGCGCGCTTCGCCTACGATTCCTACCGCCGCTTCATCCAGATGTACGGCAACGTCGTGCTCGGCGTCGAGCACCACAATTTCGAGGACATCCTCGACTTCCACAAGCAGGACAAGGGCGTCGGCCTCGACACCGACCTCACCGCCGAGCACTGGCTGGCGGTGATCGCCGACTACAAGGCGAAGGTCGAGGAGGAACTGGGCAAACCCTTCCCGCAGGATCCGCTGGAGCAGCTCTGGGGCGCCATCGGCGCGGTGTTCGGCTCCTGGAACATCAACCGCGCCATCACCTATCGCCGCCTCAACAACATCCCCGAGGATTGGGGCACCGCGGTCAACGTCCAGGCCATGGTCTTCGGCAACATGGGCAACGATTGCGCCACCGGCGTCGCCTTCACCCGCAACCCCTCGACCGGCGCCAACGAGTTCTACGGCGAATACCTGGTGAACGCCCAGGGCGAGGACGTGGTGGCCGGCATCCGCACCCCGCAACACCTCACCGTCGCCGGCAAGAAGGCGAACAATTCCAGCCTGCCGGCCATGGAAGAGGTGATGCCCGCGGTCTTCAAGCAGCTCGACGCCGTGCGCGGCCAGCTCGAGCGCCACTACCGCGACATGCAGGACATCGAGTTCACCGTGCAGAGCGGCAAGCTCTACATGCTGCAGACCCGCAACGGCAAGCGCACCGCCCAGGCGGCGCTGAAGATTGCCGTCGACCTCTGCCATGACGGGCTGATCGACCGCAAGACCGCGGTCGCCCGGGTCGACCCGGCCTCGCTCGACCAGCTGCTGCACCCGACCCTCGATCCCAAGGCGAAGAAGAAGGTGATGGCGCGCGGTCTGCCGGCCAGCCCCGGCGCCGCCTCCGGCAAGGCGGTGTTCACTGCCGACGAGGCCGAGGACCGCGCCGCCAAGGGCGAGCGCGTGATCCTGGTCCGCGTCGAGACCAGTCCCGAGGACATCCACGGCATGCATGCCGCCGTCGGCATCCTGACCACCCGCGGTGGCATGACCAGCCACGCGGCGGTGGTGGCCCGCGGCATGGGCCGGCCCTGCGTCTCCGGCGCCGGCGACCTCCGCGTCGACGCGGCGCAGAAACTGATCACGGTGCGCGGCCACCGGGTGCAGGACGGCGACGTCATCACCATCGACGGCGGCACCGGCGAGGTGATGCTGGGCGAGGTGCCGACCATCGAGCCGGTGCTGAGCGGGGATTTCGAGACCCTGATGGGCTGGGCGGACGAGGTGCGGGTGCTGCGGATCCGCGCCAATGCCGAGACGCCGCTGGATGCCCGCACCGCGCGCCAGTTCGGCGCCGAGGGCATCGGCCTCTGCCGCACCGAGCACATGTTCTTCGAGGGCAACCGCATCGTCGCCATGCGCGAGATGATCATGGCCGAGGATGTCGAGGGCCGGAAGAAGGCCCTGGCGAAGATCCTCCCGATGCAGCGCCAGGATTTCGTCGAGCTCTTCCACATCATGAAGGGCCTGCCGGTCACCATCCGGCTGCTCGATCCGCCGCTGCACGATTTCCTGCCGCATACCCGGGCCGAGCTCGCCGAGGTCGCCGCCGCCTCCGGTCTCTCGGTCGACGTGGTGGCGCACCGCGCCGCCAACCTGCAGGAATCCAACCCGATGCTCGGCCATCGCGGCTGCCGCCTCGGCATCTCCTATCCCGAGATCTACGAGATGCAGGCGCGCGCCATCTTCGAGGCCGCCGCCGAGATCAAGCGCAAGTTCGGCGAGACCGCCGAGGCCGAGATCATGATCCCGCTGGTCAGCATCCCCAAGGAGCTGACGCTGATGAAGGCGATCATCGACCGGGTTGCGGGCGAGGTGCAGAAGGAGACCGGCACCGATCTCCCCTATTCGGTCGGCACCATGATCGAGCTGCCGCGCGCCGCCCTGCTGGCCGGCGAGATCGCCAAGGATGCCGCCTTCTTCAGCTTCGGCACCAACGATCTCACCCAGACCACCTATGGCCTCAGCCGCGACGATGCCGGGCGCTTCCTCCAGGCCTACGAGCGCCAGGGCATCATCAAGCAGGATCCCTTCATCAGCCTCGACCCCGACGGCGTCGGCGAGTTGGTGAAGATCGCCAGCGAGCGCGGCCGCCGGACCCGGCCCGACATCAAGCTCGGCATCTGCGGCGAGCATGGCGGCGATCCGGCCTCGATCCATTTCTGCGCCCAGGTCGGCCTGAGCTACGTCTCCTGTTCGCCCTACCGCGTCCCGATCGCCAAGCTCGCCGCCGCCCAGGCCGCCCTGGTCGGCGACCAGAGCGGGCGCAAGGGCGAAGGGTGAGGATTGCCATAGGCGCGACACGCATTCACGTCCCTCTCCCATCTTGTGGGGGAGAGCAGGAGTGGGGGTGATGCCAAACTCTACTGTTCATCGGTTGCCGCCCCCCTCTCTAACTCTCCCCCATAAGGGGGGAGAGGATGGGCAGGACACGGCGCATCTCGCGTCATGGCAAGGCATGACGCCGCGATGAACCGGGAGCCCGTCGGCGATCTCGTCGCGTTGCGATCCGGCGGCAAGCCCGCCTTGGCCAGGGCCCTGGCGGCGCTCGAGTCCCGGCCCGACGCGCCCGAGGTCCTGGCGCTGCTCGACGATGCCTATGTCCGGCCGACGGCGCAGGTGATCGGCCTCACTGGTCCGCCCGGCGTCGGCAAGTCGACCCTGGCCGGCGTACTCGTCTCCAGCTATCGCAAGCAGGGGAGGACGGTGGGCGTGATCGCGGTCGATCCCTCGTCGCGGCGCAGCGGCGGCGCGCTGCTGGGCGACCGGGTGCGGCTGCGCACCGACCCCGAGGACAGCGGCACCTTCGTACGCTCCATGGCGGCGCGCGACCAGCTGGGCGGGCTGGCGGAAGAGACCTATGCAGCGATGATCCTGATGCGCGCGGTCTTCGATCTGGTGCTGGTGGAGACCGTGGGCGTCGGCCAGTCGGAGACCGACATTGCCCTCGCCGCCGATACCGTGGTGTTCTGCGTGCAGCCGGGTTCGGGCGACAGCCTGCAGTTCATGAAGGCCGGCATCGTCGAGATTCCCGACATCATCGTCGTCACCAAGGGCGACATGGGCAAGGCGGCGATCCGCGCCCGCGCCGACGTGAAGGGCGCCCTGGGACTTGCGGCGGAACACGGCGAATGGTGGCGGGTGCCGGTGCAGATCGTCGCCGCCGGCGCCGGCGAGGGCATCACCGAGCTGACCGGCGAGCTGGCCGCCCATTGGCACTGGCTGAACGTCGGCGACCGCCTGGCGGAGAAGCGGCGGCTCCAGGCCGAGGCCTGGCTGAAACAGGCGATCAAGGAACGTTGGGGCCGGGAAGGACTGAGACGCCTCGGGCAATTGTCCCTGGCGACGGGAACCTCGCCTTTTGGTAAGCTGGCCCCGCGAACGGCCGCCGACTGAGAAGCAGGCCGGAGACTCTGGAAGGAATCCTGGGGGATGGCGAGCGTCTATGACTTGAAGCCGCGCTTCGTCGCGGCCCTGCGACCGGTCGCCAGCGGCCTGGCCGCCGCCGGAATCAGCGCCAACCAGGTCACCCTGGCGGCAGCGGCGCTGTCCTGCGCGCTCGGCCTGCTGCTCGCCCTGTTCCCGGAAACCCGGCTGCTCTGGCTGCTGCTCCCGGCATTCCTGTTCATCCGCATGGCGTTGAACGCGATCGACGGCATCCTCGCCCGCGAGCATGCGATGAAGTCGCCCCTGGGCGCGATCCTCAACGAGCTGGGCGACGTGGTCTCGGATACGGCGCTCTACCTGCCCTTCGCCCTGCTGCCGGAGGCGAGCGGCATCTGGGTGGTCCTGGCGGTCGTCCTGGCGGCGATCTCGGAACTGGCCGGCGTGGTGGCGATCCAGATCGGCGTGCCGCGCCGCTATGACGGGCCGATGGGCAAGAGCGACCGGGCGCTGACCTTCGGCTGCCTCGCTTTGCTGGTCGGCGTCGGCTACCAAATGGACTACTGGTTCGACGTGACCGTCATCGTCACCATCGTCATGCTGCTGCTCACCATCGCCAACCGATGCCGCCATGCGCTGCGCGTGGCGGCGGCCGGCGGCACCGGGCCGGCATGAGTCTCGATATCGCGCCGCATGCGCAGAATGCGCTGATCGCCGTCATCGCTGTGCTGATTCTGGCGACGGCGGTCTGCTGGCCGCTGGCCCGGCGGCGCGACAACCGCGAGCTCTGGCTGCGGGTACGCACCTGGTGGGTGATCGTCGGGCTGTTCGCGGTGTCGCTGCTCTTGAAGCCGGTCGTCACCATCGCGCTGCTCGGCTTCATCAGCTTCCTCGCCTTCAAGGAATATCTGACGCTGGTGCCGACGCGCCGCGCCGATCACCGGGTGCTTCTCTGGGCCTATCTGGCGATTCCGCTGCAGTACTATTGGGCCTCGGCCGGCTGGTACGGGATGTTCATCGTCTTCATCCCGGTCTACATGTTCCTGCTGCTGCCCCTGCGCATGGTGCTGATCGGCGAGACCCAGGGCTTCATCCGCGCGGCGGGCACACTGCATTGGGGCCTGATGACCACGGTCTTCAGCCTCAGCCACGCCGCCTTCCTCCTGGCCCTGCCGGTCGAGCGCAATCCGGCGGCGGGCGGCGACGGCCTGCTGCTCTATCTGCTGATCCTCACCGAGTTCAACGACGTGGCGCAGTATGTCAGCGGCAAGATGCTGGGCCGCTACAAGGTGATCCCCAAGGTCAGCCCGAAGAAGACCGTCGAGGGCGTGATCGGCGGCGTGATCGCCACCACGCTCCTGGCGGTGCTTGCCGCCCCCTACCTGACGCCGCTGACGCCGGCGGAATCGGTGCTGCTCGGGCTGCTGCTGGGCTTCGCCGGCTTCTTCGGCGACGTCACCATCTCGGCGGTGAAGCGCGACATCGGCATCAAGGACAGCGGCAGCATCCTGCCCGGCCATGGCGGGATCCTGGATCGCGTCGACAGCCTCACCTTCACCGCGCCGCTGTTCTTCCACGCGGTCTACTACCTGCACTACTAGCCGATGGATTGGATCCTGCGCCGGGTGTTCTACTGCCTGGTCCTCTGGCCGGTGGCGCTGCTCGTCCTCGGCCTCAACCTGCGGCACCGCGAGCGGCTGCCGCGGCGCGGCCCGGCGATCGTCGCCGCCAACCACAACAGCCATCTCGACACCCTGGTCCTGCTCTCGCTGTTCCCGCTTTCCGTCATCGATCGGGTGCGGCCGGTGGCGGCGGCCGACTATTTCCTGCGCAACCGCGCCCTCGCCTGGTTCTCGACTCATATCCTGAACATCCTGCCGCTGGCCCGCGACGGCGTGGCCCGCGGCGAGGATCCGCTGGCCGGCAGCGCCGCGGCGCTGGCGCGCGGCGAGATCCTGGTGGTGTTCCCGGAAGGCAGCCGCGGCGATCCCGAGGTGCTGGCGCGCTTCAAGGGCGGCGTCGCGCGGCTGAAGGAGCGGGTGCCGCAGGCGCCGGTGGTCCCGGTCTTCCTGCACGGCCTCGGCAAGGCCCTGCCGAAGGGCGAGATCGTCCTGGTACCGTTCTTCGTCGACATCTTCGTCGGCGAGCCGGTGGCCTGGACCGGCAACCGCGCCGACTTCACCGCCGCCCTCGAGGCCGCGGTCCGGCAGCTGGCCGCCGAATACGGCCGCCCGGATTAGATCCTGGAAAGCGCCGGAATCCGCGAACTTTGCCGCTTTGGTTGCGAGCTTGGGCTGTGCTACGCTGAATTCCGTCGAATCGCCGCGGTTAACGGCGGCAACGTTAGGTTTCGTGAGCAGAACCACGCATGCGACCAGGGTCTGACAACAGCAGCCAGGCGGATCTGCGGCTGCCGCAGCTGAACGAGACGCGCTTCATCAGCTTCGAGAAGGATGCCCTGCTCGAGGCGCTGAAGCTCTATCTGGCGGCGACCAAGAAGCCGCTGCCGCCGGGCATGCTGAAATCCTTCGAGGTGCAGAAGGAGCCGGATATCGGCGTGATCATCAAGGTGACCGAGGATGCGACCGGCGAGGAGAAGGTCGTCAATCTCGCCGCCGGCACGATCGGCGCCGCGATGATCGCCTATTGCCAGCGCCTGCGCGTGCCGCTGCCGCGCAACGCCGAGAAATCCCTGCTGATCTCCAACGGGGTGCTGCAGCTGCGCGTCGACGTGCGCGGCCGCGAGCCGAAATTCGACTAGCCGACCTGCACGGCTGGTTCCCCGGAGATCCGGTTCCCGGACGCGATCAATCCCGACGCTTGTAGCGCGCCGCCGCCGCCAGCAGCTTGTCGTGCGGAATGGCATGGGCGGTGTGGCCCTCGAAGCCGGTCATCGTCTCGGCGGCGACCATCGCATTCCAGATCGCCTCCTCGGTCGCCTCCGCCGCCGCCTGGAACAGCGGCGTGCAGTCGTCGATCCCCAGCATGCGGACATTGGCCATGCCGGATTTCATCGGCACCTCGTTGCCGGTGGAGAAGGCGAGGAAGATGTCGCCGCTGCCGTTCGAGCCGAAGCCGCCGACCCAGGCGAGGCCGGTGGTGGCGCGCCGCGCCAGGCGCTGGCACTGGATCGGGAGCAGCGGCGCATCGGTCGCCAGGATGACGATGATCGAGCCCTGCTCGCCGGGCGTCACATCCGTGGGCTTCGCCGCCGGCGGCGGGACGTGATGCGCGCTGGGCACGACGTCGCTGCCGATCTCCAGGCCGACGGGGATGCTGCCGCAGCGCAGCAGCTCGCGGCTGCCGTAGTTCGCCTGGACCAGGGCGCCGACGGTCCAGCCGCCCTGCGCCGCGCTGAGCCGGCGCGAGGCGGTGCCGGTGCCGCCCTTGAACTCGTGGGCGATCATGCCGGTGCCGCCGCCGATATTGCCTTCGGCGACCGGGCCGGATGTCGCGCCGGCGAGCGCCTCGAGCGCCATGGCCTGGGTGACCGGGAAGCTCTCGGCGTCGCTCAGCCAGCCGTCCCAGGTCTCCGCCGCCACCGGCAGGTGCCAGGCCTGGTGGATGCCCTGCTTCGACGCATGCACGCAGATCGCGTCGCGCGCCACGCCCACCGCATGGGTGTTGGTGATGCAGATCGGCGAGGCCAGCATGCCCTGTTCGGCGAGCCAGATGGTGCCGGTCATCTCGCCGTTGCCGTTGAAGCTGTGGAAGCCGGCGAAGCGGAAATTGCCGTAGATGTCGTCCGCCGGCCAGATCGCGGTGACCCCGGTGCGCACCACATGCGGCCGGTCGGCGATCAGGGTGGAGAAGCCGACCTTGACGCCGGCCACGTCGGTGATGGCGTTGAGCGGGCCGGGGGCGATCTGGCCCAGTCGGATGCCAAGGTCTCGAAGACGCGGTTTAGCCATGATTCCCCCAGGTGAGTCGGTCGGCCGCACTTTAGGCTGGCCGGCCCTGATGGGACAAGGTGGACGGGGCGGGGCCTAGCCGGCCGCTTCCGGCAGCTTCACCCAGTCGGGCAGGCGCGGCGTCAGGCGGGCGCCGCCGGCCTGCAGGCCCTCGGTCCGGGCCCGGGCCAGGTGCTCGATGCGGATCATGGCGAGGCCCTGGCTGCCGTCGGCGGCGGCGCTGCGCATCTCGCCGGCCTCTTGGTCGCCCAGCATCAGCGGCGTGCCGAAGGCCGGGGCGCCGCCGTCGATGGCGACCGGCAGCAGGCGCTTGCGCACGAGGCCGCGATACTTGGTGCGGGCGGTCAGCTCCTGGCCGAGATAGCAGCCCTTCTGCCAGTCGACGCCGTTCAGCTCGTCGAAGCCGTTCTCCAGCAGGATGGCCTTCTCCGGCAGGAGGTCGCGGCTGCCGTCGGCGACGCCCTGCGACAGACGCAGCCGGTCATAGGCCTCGGCCGAGCCGGGCGCGAAGCCGGCGGCGCCCAGGCTGGCCGCGGCCGAGGCACGCGGCAGGATCGCCCGCGCCCCCAGGGCGGCGAGGCGCGGATCGACGAAGGCGATGCCGCCGGCAAAGGCCGTCGCCGCGCCGGCGGGCCTTCCGGCGAGGCCGAGGCGGTCGAGGGCCGCCGCGCCGAAGAGCACGGCGCTGGTCCAGTCGGCGTCGGCATCGGCGATCGCCACCTTGGAGCGCAGCTTGAACATGGTCAGGCGCTTCAGCAGGTCGGCCCGCCGCGCCGCCTCGCAGTCGATGGCCAGCCGGCCGTCGATCTCGGCGATGAAGAGGTCGTGCAGGAATTTCCCCTGCGGCGTCAGGAAGGCGGCATAGATCGCCTGGTCCGGCCCGGCGCGGCGCACGTCGTTGCTGACCAGGCCCTGCAGGAACGCCTGGCGGTCCTCGCCGGCGACGGTGAGGATGCTGCGCGCCGCCGTCAGGTGAAAAAAAGCCTCAGTCATCATGTGGTTATGGTGCTTCGTTAATTGATCTGTGCTAATAGTTGGAAAGCCGGGCCGAAAAGGCAAGGCCGCACTTCGCCGGGCTCGGCTGGGCCGGGCTGGGCTGGAGTGAAGCGGGGAACCGATAACGCATGGGGCAGATCAGGACCATCGGCTTGCTGACCAGCGGCGGCGACTGCGCCGGGCTGAACGCGGTGATTCGGGCGGTCTATGCGCAAGCCTATCACGGCAATGGCTGGACAGTAGTCGGCATCCGCAACGGCACCGCCGGTCTGATGGCGCGCCCGGTCGAGGCCGAGGCGCTGGACGAGCGGGTGATGTCGAGCGAGATGCTGCGCCAGGGCGGCACCATCCTCGGCACCACCAACAAGGGCGATCCCTTCCGCTTCCCGGGCGAGGACGGCGCGCTGCTCGACCGCTCGGCCGAGGTCATCGACGGCTATCGCCGGCTCGGCCTCGACGCGCTGATCATGGTCGGCGGCGACGGCTCGATGGACATCCTGCGCCGGCTGGCGATCCAGGGCGGCATCCCGCTGGTTGCCATCCCGAAGACCATCGACAACGACATCGGCCTTACCGAGGCCTCGATCGGCTTCGAGACCGCGGTGCAGACGGCGACCGCGGCGCTCGACCACCTGCAGCCGACCGCCGCCTCGCACAGCCGGGTGATGGTGCTCGAGGTGATGGGCCGCGATGCCGGGCATATCGCGCTCACCGCCGGGATCGCCGGCGGCGCCGACGTGATCCTGATCCCGGAGATACCCTACCGGCTGGCGGCCGTTGCCGCGCATCTCGACCGGCTGAAGCAGAGCGGGCGCAACTTCGCCCTGGTCATCGTCGCCGAGGCGGTGAAGACCGAGGACGGCAAGGCGGTGACCGCGGTGCACGACGCCGGCGGCGGCGCGGCCAGCCGGACCTATGGTGGAATCGGCCACTACATCGGCGCGGAAATCGCGCAGTTGACCGGCGCCGAGACACGGGTGACGGTGCTGGGCCATGTCCAGCGCGGCGGCTCGCCCGAGCCGCGCGACCGGGTGCTGGCCTCGGCCCTGGGCGTACATGCGGTTGACTTGATCGCCGCGGGCAAGTTTGATCGCATGGTGGCCTGGAGCAACCGCCGGGTGATCGACGTTTCGATCGACGCGGCGATCCAGCAGTATCAGGCGGTCGATCCAGGGGGCACGCTGGTGACGACGGCGCGGGGATTGGGGATCAGTTTCGGTGATTAGATTAAACGCAGAGCAGTTCTGGGAATTCAGCCTGGCGATCTACTGCAAGCAGCCGGTGGCGAATGCCTGCCATTCGCTGCAGGACCGGCACAAGGCGGATGTCAACATCCTGCTCTTCGCCTGCTGGCTGGCGACCCAGGGCTGCCGGCTGAACGAGAACGGCTTCAAGGCGGCGATGGCGGCGGTGGCCGATCTGCGCGCCGAGGTGCTGGAGCCGCTGCGCCGGGTGCGGCGCCGGCTGAAGAAGCGCTTTCCCGAGGTCGGCAAGATCGACAAGCAGTCGATCAACCACGCGATCATGTCGGCCGAGCTCGAATGCGAGCGCCTGGCCCAGGGCAAGATCCTGTTCGCCGCCCACAGCCACCTGGTGACCACCGAAGCGGCGTCGAGCATCCGCGCCCTGGCCGAGCAGTCGCTGCAGGCCTATCTCGGGCTGATCATCCCGGCGCCGCAGGACCAGGACGTCGCCGACATGGAGGCTCTCCTCACCAATCTCTGAGGGTGGATTCCGGGGTTCGGGCGGCCACCGTGTTTCTGCCGGCGAAAACCTCGTATTTCCGCCATTTCCACCGGAGACTTCCCGGTCGCCGCACGGTGAAAACGCGGTGCAAGCACGGTGCCGGCACGGTGGTTCTGCGCTGCCGGGGCGGGCCGACAGACCCCGATTCCGCCGCTTTCGGCGTTAACTTGTATATACAAGTTGGCCGCGGCGCCCGACCGCGGCCGATTCCGGGCCGGGTTGCCTCCAAACGGCCGTTAACTTGTATATACAAGTTGAAAACCGCCCGACTTGGGTGCGCCCCGGATGCCGGGCTGTGAGTTTGTTGTAACAACCGCGGCGGTCGGGGGCTTTGAGCGGGGCGGGGCGGGGCGATCTCCGTGGCTAATCTGAATCGGCGACCGGAGGCGTTGCGGAACATTTCCCGGGCTGCGTAGTTTCCCCCAGGCCCGTCCGATGCCGCGCCGTCCCGCACCGATCCGAGAGGCAAGCCCCTGACCGCACGAGGAATGACCGCCAATCTCAACCTGGGCGTCATCGGCAACTGCGCCATCGCGGCGCTGGTCGACGAGGATGCGCGCGTGGTCTGGGCCTGCCTGCCGCGGATCGATTCCGAGCCGGTGTTCTGTGCGCTGCTGACGACTCCCGACGGCGAGAACGCGGCGGACGGGGCCTGCGCCATCGAGATGCGCGACCGGGTCGAGGTCGAACAGGCCTATCTGGAGAATTCCGCGGTCCTGCGCTCGGTGATCACCGATGTGGCGGGAAGCGCGGTCGAGGTGCTGGATTTCGTGCCGCGCTTCGAGAAGGACCGCCAGGTCGAGCGGCCGCCGATCATCGTGCGCTGCCTCACCCCCTTGCGCGGGCGCCCGATGGTGCGCACCGTGGTGCGCCCGCTGCTGGACCACGGCGCCGCCAGGCCGAGCATGACGCGGGGCAGCCACCACATCCGCTATGCCGGCGACCGGCAGAACCACCGGCTGACCACGACGATCCCGATCAGCTACGTGGTCGAGGAACGCTTCTTCCGCCTCGACCGGCAGCACTGGATCATGTTCGGCTCGGAAGAGGGGATCGCCTCGGACATCGCCGAGGCCGGCCGCGGCTGGCTGGAGGATACCCTGGTGCACTGGCGGGGCTGGGTGCGCGGCCTGTCCATCCCGTTCGAATGGCAGGAGGCGGTGATCCGCTCGGCGATCACCCTGAAGCTCTGCCAGTACGAGGAGACCGGCGCCATCGTCGCGGCACTCACCACCTCGATCCCGGAGGCCACCGGATCGCAGCGCAACTGGGACTACCGCTACTGCTGGCTCCGCGATTCCTACTTCGTCATCCGCGCGCTCAACCGCCTGGGCGTCACCCGGACGATGGAGCAGTATATCGGCTTCATCACCAATGTCGTCGACGAGGTGCGGCCGAGCGAGCTGCAGCCGGTCTACGGCATCTCGCGCGCGGCCGATCTCACCGAGACGGTGGCGCCGGCGCTGCAGGGCTATCGCGGCATGGGGCCGGTGCGGATCGGCAACCAGGCCTTCGCCCAGGTGCAGCACGACGTCTATGGCAGCGTCATCCTGGCGGCGGTGCATCTGTTCTTCGACCAGCGCCTGCTGCGGCGGCCGGCCAACGAGGAGCTGTTCGAGCAGCTGGAGCAGCTCGGCCACCGGGCGATCGCCTGTTTCGACCAGCCGGATGCCGGGCCCTGGGAGCTGCGGACCCTGTCGGCGGTGCATACCTTCTCCAGCGTCATGTGCTGGGCGGCCTGCGACCGGCTGGCCCGGATCGCCAGGGCCCTGGGGCGCAGCGACCGCACGGCCTTCTGGACGGTGCAGGCGGTGCGGCTGCGCGCCGAGATCCTGCGCGCCACCTGGAACCCGAAGGCGGGCAGCTTCGTCTCGACCTTCGACGGCGACGCGCTCGACGCCTCGCTGCTGCTGCTGCCGCAGCTGGGCTTCGTCAAGGCCGCCGATCCACGCTTCCACGCCACGGTGGAGCGGGTCGGGGCCGACCTGCGGCGCGGCGACTTCATCTACCGCTACGTGGCGGCCGACGATTTCGGCCGGCCGGAGACCGCCTTCACCATCTGCACCTTCTGGTATGTCGAGGCCCTGGCCGCGGTCGGCAAGACGGCGGAGGCGCGGGCCCTGTTCGAGCGCATGCTGGCGCGGCGCAATCCGCTCGGCCTGCTGTCGGAGGACATCGCCCCGGCGACCGGCGAGCTGTGGGGCAACTTCCCGCAGACCTATTCGATGGTCGGCCTGATCAACTGCGCCGTCAATCTCAGCGTCAGCTGGGAGGAGGCGTCATGAGCCGGCTGGTGGTGGTATCCAACCGGGTGACGATGCCGCGCGACCGCGCCGCCCAGGCGGGCGGCCTGGCGGTGGCGCTGCGCGACGCGCTGAAGCGCAGCGAGGGGATGTGGTTCGGCTGGAGCGGCGAGATCTCCGAGGCGACCGATGTCGGGCCGCACCTGAGCAAGGCCGGGCGCGTCCACTACGCGACGATGGATCTCGGCGCCGGCATCTTCGACCTCTACTACAACAGCTACTGCAACAGCACGCTGTGGCCGCTGTTCCACTACCGGCTGGGCCTGGTGGAGATCTCGCGGCCCGCCTTCGACGCCTATCTCCAGGTGAATGCCCGCTTCGCCGACCACCTGACCAAGCTGCTGCGGCCTGAGGACGTGGTCTGGATCCACGACTACCAGCTGCTGGCCCTGCCGGGCGAGCTCCGCCGGCGCGGCATCCGCAACCGCATCGGCTTCTTCCTGCATATCCCGCTGCCCGGGCCGGACGTGCTGGCGGTGCTTCCCGGGCACCGGCGGCTGATGGAATCGCTGGCGCAATGCGACCTGGTCGGCTTCCAGACCGCCAACGACCTGCGCGGCTTCCGCGACTACGCGATCCACGAGGCCGGCGGCCGCGTCACCGAGGACGGCGGCGTCGAGATGTTCGGCCACCGCACCCTGGCCGGGGTCTTCCCGATCGGGATCGACGTCGAGGATTTCGCGGCGACCGCGGCGGAAGCGGAGAGCGAGGCGGAGACCCAGCGGCTGGTCGAGAGCCTGGGGCGCCGGGCGCTGGTGATCGGCGTCGACCGGCTGGACTACAGCAAGGGGATCATCAACCGGATCGAGGCCATCGACGAGTTGCTGAGCCGGCATCCGGAACGGCGGGGCGCCATCACCTTCGTGCAGATCGCCGCCCCCTCGCGGATCGACGTCAAACGCTACCGCAGCCTGAAGCGCGAGATCGAGGGCGCGGCGGGGCGGGTGAACGGCCGGCATGCCGAGATCGACTGGGCGCCGATCCGCTACCTCAACCGCACCATCGCCCGTCGGCAGCTGGCCGGCTTCTATCGCGTCGCGCGGGTGGGGCTGGTGACGCCGCTGCGCGACGGGATGAACCTGGTGGCCAAAGAATACGTGGCGGCCCAGCGCGGCCACGATCCGGGCGTGCTGGTGCTGTCGCGCTTCGCCGGCGCGGCGCGCCAGCTGGACGGCGCCCTCATCGTCAATCCGTTCGACGCGGCGGAGGTGGCCGGCGCCCTGTGCCGGGCCCTCGACATGCCGCTGGAGGAGCGCAAGGCGCGCTGGTCCGGGATGATGGCGGGGCTGCGCGCGGCCGACCTCGCGCAGTGGCGCGACAGTTTCCTTTCCGCCCTCACGGCTGCCCCCCGTTCAGCCGGCGGCGCCATCCTGCAGCCCCTGCGCGGCAAGGTGGCCTAGCCAGCGGCGGGCGGCGGCGGGTGTCGGCAGGCGCCATTGGGCGCCGGGGCTCGGCCGCGGCCCGACGGCGATCGCGGTGCCGCCGAGATCGCAGGCGGCGGCGAAGCCGTCCTCGTCGGTGGTGTCGTCGCCGAGGAAGACCGGCCGGCGCCCGGCAAAGGGGCTGCGCCGCATCAGCCCGCGGAGCGCCGTGCCCTTGCTGAAGGCGCGCGGCTTCACCTCGTAGACCGCGGCGCCGGGCAGCATCTCATGGGCGGGGGCGAGCGCGTCGACCAGGCGCTGGAGCACGCCGGCCACGTCGCTGGCGGCCTCCGGAATGGCCCGGACATGGAGGGCGATGGCGCTGCCCTTGTCCTCGACCAGGAGGCCGGGCCAGCGCCCGGCCAGCGGCCGGATCGCGTCCCTGAGGGCGGCCGGGATCGGCGGCGCCGTCGCCGCGCCGCGCGCGCCCAGCGTCTTCATCTCGGCGCCATGGATCCCGCTCAGGGTGACCGGCGTCGCGCCCAGCAGGGCCTCCAGTGCGTTCACCGGGCGCCCGGAGACGATGGCGATGGCGCCGCCGAGCTGCGCCGCCAGATCCATGAGGAGCTGCGGCAGGTCGGCGGGCACGACGACGCGGTCCGGCGTCGCCGCGAAATCGAGCAGCGTGCCGTCGAGATCGAGGAACAGCGCCAGATTGCGTAGGCGCCAGAGCGGCGGCGCGGGGGAAGGAGAGTGCATGGAATCGGCCATAGGCGGGAAACCCCGCACCGGGTTAGGCGTTCCCGGAGGCTGCGGCGAAATTCGCGCCGCTCGCCCACTCCTCGGCCCCGTTTGCCGCGAGATCAGCTCGTGGCGGAGACTGCCTTACGCTTGGCCCGGAGTCGGATGCCGCCGAGGCCCAGAAGGGCCGTCCCGAACAGGGGAAGGGCGGCTGGAATCGGAACCGCGGGAACATCATTGCTGATGCCTTCGCTCAGGATGATCGAGTAGAGCCCCCGATTGGCGAAGTTCGGGTCGATCAAGATGAACGGGTCGATGAAGGCGCTCGCGGTTCCGTCCCCGAAAACGACGGCGGTAACACTCATCCTGACATGGAGGAAGCTGTTCGCCCTTATCGAATAAGGCCCGGTATCGGCATAGCTGGAACCGCTGAATGGCGTCGCAAAGCCGCCGACGGTATGAAGCGAGCTGTTAAAAGCTCCGACGGACACATCATAGGCGTCCGCGAAGTCGGTCCCCGCAATACTGAAATGCGAGCTCGCGCCGAAATTGCTGCCGATCTGGGTGACGCTCGCGTCGCCATTGAACTTGACGATGGTGGGGATGAAGGTGTCGGCAGGCCCGACAATGGTGAAGTAATAATCCAGCGTTCCGCCAACGTTTGCACCGCCGCCGCCAGTGGCCGTAGCAAAGGCACTAATGCTTGGGAACGGCTTAACAAGCAGGTTCAGGATGCCGGTGGCCGTACCTGGATGATTGATCGGGTCGATCGACCCAACGCTCGCCGAGATCGAGGCTGGTGCGTTTGGCCCCGAGAAGTAATTGGAACCATAGGAGGTAAGGTAAACGCTATCGGTAATGCTTGGCAGGGCCAGTGCCTGGGATTGATGCGGCTGCATCAACAGAATCGTGGCCACGATGCCGAACAGGTAACGAAGTTTCATGTTAGCCCCCAAAATGCTGGCGTGATCTCTTTTCTCATCCCGCCAGACCCCGAATTTTACGCCGCAACCAGATGATGTAGCTTTCTGAAACTAACCTTGTGCCCGATCGGATGAGACAAGGGGCAAAGCCAGTACGATGTCCGCGTAGTTTGGCGGCCGCGAATACCTGCAGTTGGCTGCAGGGGCCCGTAGAACCGGCAAGGACCGGGGCGGGGATAGGAATCAGGGTAGAGCGGCGTCGGCGAGAGACTGCAAGACAGGTGACGTCGATATCGTCATTTCAAGCGATTCTGCGCGAGAGCCGCAGCATGGCTTCCGTAGGTTGGCGGAACCTTTGTCCCAGACCAACATGCCTAACAATTAGCTAATCGCCAACGACCCTACACAGGGAACGTGGCATTGGCAAGCTCAGACCCCCGACGAAGAACCAAGCGGATCGGTTCGGCTCATGCACCACCCAAGGAAGGGGCTCAACGGCCAGTTCTAATTCCGCCCACGCTTTTTCGCGCCGCCCCAGCGCATGACCTTGTCGGTGTTGATGCCGAAGAGATCGAGGGCGCGGCCGAGGCTGTGATCGACCATCTCCGCGATCGATTTCGGCTGGGCATACATCGCCGGCACCGGCGGTGCGATCACCGCACCCATCTCGGTCGCCGCCAGCATATTCTTGATGTGCCCGGCATGGAGCGGCGTCTCGCGCACCATCAGGACGAGGCGGCGGCGCTCCTTCAGGGTGACGTCGGCCGCGCGGGAGATCAGCGTGGTGGTGACGCCGCTGGCGATCTCGGCCAGGGTCTTCACCGAGCAGGGCGCCACGATCATGCCGAGGGTCGGAAAGGAGCCGCTGGAGATCGCCGCCGCCATGTCGTCGGGGGCGTAGACCTTGTCGGCCAGAGTCTTAACGGCGGCCAGCTTCTTGTCAGTCTCGTAGGCCAGGGTGAGTTCGGCAGTTTTCGATAGGACAAGATGCGTCTCGATCATCGTCGACTTCAGAATTTCCAGCAGCCGAATGCCGTAAATGACGCCCGAGGCACCGGAAATGCCGATCACGAGTCGGGCGGGATGGACGTCACGGGCGAGGGGCATGGGTCAGCCTTATTGATGCATCTGACGGGGCGAATCGGGCAGGGCGCTGCGACAGGTTGAAACGCGGAAGCGATCTCTCATTTACTATGAAGACCGGTTGGGATTACCATTCTGTGGCAAACTTCCGACCGATGCAAATCGAGCCGGCCACCGGACTGACGACACCAACCGAGTTGAAGGACAACCGCAAACTGGGAGAGTGGGCATGGCAACAGCGCAGCACCTTGAATCGCTGAAAATGAAGCATGCGGACCTCGAGGCGAAGATCGCCGATGAAGAGGGCCGCCCCCACCCGGACGACGAAATCATTCACGAATTGAAGAAGCAGAAATTACGGATCAAGGATCAATTGGCGGGCATGGAGCGGGTACACGCCTGAACGCCTCCCGACATTCACTGCATCGATAGAATTCGACCTTCCCCCTGTCGCCGCGGACGCCGTTCGGGCGCCGGCGGGGACGGTCGCAGCGCCGGCCGGGCAGGGCCGGGGCGGGAAGTCGCCCCTTGACCCGGGTTCGGGGCCCTGTCTAATCTCGCGCCCATGACCGCGACCGCTTTCAAACTGGCTCTGCTGCTTCGACTTACCAGCCCGGCGTGCTGATCGCGCCGGCGCGGGACCCGTTCGGGTCCGCCTTTTCGTCGAAATAGCCAGTTATCGAAAGGGGTTACCGATGTCCCCCCAAGCCAGGATCCGCAGCGTTGGACCATCGTCCGACCGGCAGCCTTGCGCCGGGACCGGTTTCGGATGGCCCCGTTTCGCAGCCGAGGAATCCCATCATGCGCGTTGACCCGTCGAAGAAATACCGGCCGTTCCAGCCGATCGACCTGCCCGACCGGAAGTGGCCGGGCCGGAGCATCACCCAGCCGCCGATCTGGTGCAGCGTCGATCTGCGCGACGGCAACCCGGCGCTGATCGAGCCGATGGGGCCGGAGCGCAAGCTCCGCATGTTCAAGACCCTGGTGAAGATGGGCTACAAGGAGATCGAGGTCGGCTTCCCCTCGGCCTCGCAGACCGATTTCGATTTCGCCCGCGAGCTCATCGAGAAGGACCTGATCCCCGACGACGTCACCATCCAGGTGCTGACCCAGGCGCGCGACCACCTGATCAAGCGCACCTACGAGAGCCTAGTCGGCGCCAAGCGGGCGATCGTGCATGTCTACAACTCGACCTCGACGCTGCAGCGCCGGGTGGTCTTCGGCCAGGACATGGCGGGGATCAAGGAGATCGCCGTCACCGGCGCCAAGCTGGTGCGGGAATGCGCCGAGGCGCAGCCGGGCAAGACCAGGTTCATCTACCAGTATTCGCCGGAAAGCTTCACCGGCACCGAGATCGACTATGCGATCGAGGTCTGCGAGGCGGTGATGGACGTCTGGCAGCCGACGCCGCAGAACCGCTGCATCTTCAACCTGCCGGCGACGGTCGAGATGTCGACGCCGAACATCTATGCCGACCAGATCGAGTATTTCTGCCGGCACCTGCGCGGCCGCGAGAAGACCATCATCTCGCTGCATCCGCATAACGACCGCGGCACCGGCGTGGCGGCGGCCGAGCTCGGCGTGATGGCCGGCGCCGACCGCATCGAGGGCACCCTGTTCGGCAACGGCGAGCGCACCGGCAATGTCGACCTGGTGACCCTCGGCCTCAACCTGTTCACCCAGGGCGTCGATCCGGGGATCGATTTCGGCGACATCAACGACCTGGTGCGCACGGCGGAATACTGCAACCAGCTGCCGGTGCATCCGCGCCATCCCTATGCCGGCGACCTGGTGTTCACCGCCTTCTCCGGCTCGCACCAGGATGCGATCAAGAAGGGCTTCGCGGCGATGAAGCAGGCGAACAGCGAGGAATGGGCGGTGCCCTACCTGCCGATCGACCCGCAGGATGTCGGGCGCGACTACGAGGCGGTGATCCGCATCAACAGCCAGTCGGGCAAGGGCGGCGTCGCCTACCTGATGGAGAAGGACCACGGGCTGCAGCTGCCGCGCAAGCTGCAGGTGGAGTTCAGCCAGGTGGTGCAGGAGATCGCCGACGGCACCGGCAAGGAGATTTCCGCCGACACCATCTGGAAGGCGTTCAACGACGAGTACCTGTCGATCGGCAGGCCCTACGTCTTCGTCAACCACCACACCACCACCGACAGCCATGCCAGCGAGATCCGCCATCTCACCGCGACGCTGAAGCAGGACGGCAAGGAGGTGACGCTGAACGGCCGCGGCAACGGCCCGATCGATGCCTTCATGGACGCGCTGAAGAAGCAGACCGGGATCAACTTGAAGGTGGTCGACTACCGCGAGCATTCGGTCGGCCTCGGCAGCGATGCGACGGCGGTAGCCTATCTCGAGACCAAGTTGGCCGACGGCCGCTCGGTCTACGGCGTCGGCATGGATCCCAACATCGTCACCGCCAGCCTGAAGGCGGTGGTCTCCGCCGCCAACCGCGCGTCCCTGGGAAAGGTGCGCGACCAGCAGGGCTGAGCCCGCCCGCGGCGACGGCACAACGAAAAACGCCCCGGCTTCAACCGGGGCGTTTCTTCTTGTCGGCAGGGTGGAGGGCCGGATCCGGAGGCTAGCCCCGGATTCCGATCCTGGAATTTAACCCTGGCGCTGGCCGCCGCCGTGGCTGCGGCTGCCGCCATGGGCGCCACCGTGGCTACCACCGTGGCTACCCCTGTGGCCGCCGGGCTTGCCCTGGCCGCCGCCGAAGCTGCGCTTCTGGCCATCGCGACCTTGGCCGTCGCGCTGCTGGCGCGGCTGGCCGTCACGCCCCTGGCCGTCGCGGGCCTTGGGATCGTGGCTGCGGTGTTCGTGGGTGCGATGCTCGCCAGCGCGGTTCTCGCCGGTACGAGCCTCGGGGGCCCGAGTCTCACCGGTCTCCTCGCGGCTGCGGCGGCGGGCATTCTGTCCCGGACGCTGCGGGCCGGGGCGACGGTCGCCGCGCCCATGGCCATTATTCGCCTGGTCGCCGCCGCCGCGGCCCATGTTGCGGCTGCGGAAGTTGCGGCCGTCGGCGTCGCCCACCGGGGCGGCATCGCCCGGCTGCGGCGCGAAGGGATGGTCGGTGACCACCTGCAGCTTGTTGCGGATCACCCGCTCGATGTCGCGCAGCAGGCCGCGCTCCTCGCGGTCGCAGAGGCTGTAGGCGATGCCGGCGGCGCCGGCGCGCGCGGTGCGGCCGATGCGGTGGACGTAGCTCTCCGGCTCCATCGGCAGGTCGTAGTTGACGACGTGGCTGATGTCGTCGACGTCGATGCCGCGGGCGGCGATGTCGGTGGCGACCAGCACCTTGATGCCGCCCTTGCGGAAGCTGTTCAGCGCCTGCTGGCGGGCACCCTGGCCCTTGTTGCCGTGGATGGCGGCGGCCTGGAAGCCGTCCTTCTCCAGCTGCTCGGTGAGCCGGTCGGCGCCGTGCTTGGTGCGGGTGAAGACGATGGCGCGGGTCATTTTCGGATCGGACAGCAGATGCGAGATCAGGTTGCGCTTCTTCGCCTTGTCGACGAAGAACAGGCGCTGCTCGATGCGCTCGGCGGTGGTCGCCTGCGGCACCACCTCGACCCGGACCGGGTTCGAGAGCAGGCCCTTCGCCAAATCGGCGACGTCGTTCGGCATGGTGGCCGAGAACAGCAGGGTCTGCCGCTTCGCCGGCACCAGGGCGACGATCTTGCGGATGTCGCGGATGAAGCCCATGTCGAGCATCCGGTCGGCCTCGTCGAGGATGAAGACGTCGACGCTGTCGAGGGTGACATGGCGCTGGTTGATGAGATCGAGCAGGCGGCCCGGCGTCGCCACGACGACGTCGATGCCCTTGCGCATGGTGTTGACCTGCGGGTTCTGGCCGACGCCGCCGAAGATCAGCGTCGAGCGGATTGGCAGGTGGCGGCCGTATGTGCGGATGCTGTCGCCGATCTGCACCGCCAGCTCGCGGGTCGGGGTGAGGATGAGCGCGCGTGCCGACTTCGGCAGGGCACGCTTGCGGTCCGCCATCAGGCGCTGCAGCAGCGGCAGCACGAAGGCCGCGGTCTTGCCGGTGCCGGTCTGGGCGAGGCCCAGCAGGTCGCGGCCGGCGAGCAGGTAGGGAATCGCCTGCGCCTGGATCGGCGTCGGGATCTCGTAGCCGGCATCCTTCACCGCCTGCATCAGCGGCTCGGTCAGCGCGAGCTCGGCGAACCGGGTGATCGGGGCCTGGGTGTTGGCGGTGTGGGTGGTGGCCGTGTGGGCGGTCGTCTGTGTAGTCGTCGTCAAAGCCGTATTTCCTTTCGGCGTGTGAGTCGTCATGCCGAAAAGACGCAACGCGCAAGAAGGGCGCGCGGCGAAACGCCGGCTGGGTAAACCCAAGGCGCGCCGCTCAGGATTCTATGACGGGATTTATGGATCTCAGGACGGACGCCGGGGAGGGATCGTAGATCGATCAATCGTTGGCGTAAGCGCGCAGTCGCGAGAATTGCGACGCTGATATGGACGCCGGCTTAACGATTGTCAAGCGCAATCGGCGCCAGGCTCAGTCGGGCTTCACCCGGTAGATCGTCGCCGTCCACTTCATCTGCTGAATAAAGTCAGCATAGCCAATGAGATACTGGCCGTTCACGTCGCGCTTGGCGCCGCCGGCATCGGTATAGGGGTCATAGCCGAAGTCGTAGAGCTTCGGGTCGTTGACGATGATCTTCAGGTCGGCGGGGCCGCCCTCGAAGCCGACGATGAGGGCGACCTGCTTGGTATCCTTGTCCGCGTCGGAGACCTTGGGCGGTTGGATCGCGACCACGACGGGGCGCTCCAGCATCATCTCGTGGATGAGTTCCTCGGCGCTGAGCACCTTGCCCTCCTGGTAGCGCAGCCGGTCCGGTCCCTGCAGGGTGAGGGCATAGGCATTGTGCGCATAGCCCTGCAGCGCCTTCAGGGTGGCGGCATAGGCGCCGAGCCCGGCCGGCGCGGTGCAGTCGGCGCGGCCGGTGACGAAATTGGCGATGGCGCACTGCGAATCGCCGGAATCGTCGGCGGCCGGGACGTCGTAATAGTCCATGATCATCTGCGAAACGGCGGCCCAGCTCCAGCCCGGCTGCTCCTGCGCCGTCGGCGTCACCGGCAGCAGCGTGTCGGCCTCGGCGGCGGTGCCGGCGGCGAGGGCCGCGGCCAGCAGCGGGGCGGCGAAGCGCCGGGTGGCGAAGCGTCGGGTCGAGTGGCGATTCATCGGCGTTTCGTTCCTTCCGTTAAGCATAACGCATGGTGCCCGAGGCGGAGCGCCGGTGCAAGCCGTGGCAAGTTGACAGCCCGGCGATTTCTGGCGCATCCATAGGCCGCGGAGCAGCAGATTCAACGATTTTCCGGAGCGATTTGGCCATGCGACTGAACAAGGTTCTGAAGGCCGTCGGCCTCGACCCCAAGGACGTCAAGGACGGCGACATGATAGCGCGGAGCCCGATCGACGGGTCCGAGATCGGCCGCGTCTTCACCGACAACAAGGCCAGCACGGCGAAGAAGATCGGCCGGGCCGAGGCGGCCTTCAGGGACTGGCGCGCGGTGCCGGCGCCGAAGCGCGGCGAGCTGATCCGGCTGTTCGGCGAGGAGCTGCGGAACCACAAGGCGGCGCTGGGCGAGCTGGTCTCGATCGAGGCCGGCAAGATCGCCACCGAGGGGCTCGGCGAGGTGCAGGAGATGATCGACATCTGCGACTTCGCCGTCGGCCTGTCGCGCCAGCTCTACGGCCTGACCATCGCCTCGGAGCGGCCCGGCCACCGGATGGCCGAGACCTGGCATCCGCTCGGCGTCGTCGGCATCATCAGCGCCTTCAATTTCCCGGTCGCGGTCTGGTCCTGGAACTTCGCGCTGGCGATCGTCTGCGGCAATGCCACGGTGTGGAAGCCCAGCGAGAAGTCCTCGATGACCGCGCTGGCCTGCCAGCGGATCTTCGAGAAGGCGGCGAAGCGGTTCGGCGCGGCGCCGAAGGGGCTGTGCGAGGTGGCGATCGGGGCCAAGGAGGTCGGCGAGGCGCTGACCGAGGATGCCCGCGTGGGGCTGATCAGCGCCACCGGATCGACCCGCATGGGCAGGGAAGTGTCGCCGCGGGTGGCGGCGCGGTTCGGGCGGGTCCTGCTCGAGCTCGGCGGCAACAACGGCATGATCGTCTGTCCCTCCGCCGATCTCGAACTGGCGGTGCGGGCCATCCTGTTCAGCGCCGTCGGCACCGCGGGCCAGCGCTGCACCAGCCTGCGCCGGCTCATCGTGCACGAGAAGATCTACGACACGCTGGTGCCGCGGCTGCGCAAGCTCTACGGCCAGGTCAAGGTCGGCAACCCGCTGGAGGGCAAGAGCCTGATCGGCCCGCTGATCGACGAGATCGCCTTCACCAACATGCAGGCCGCCCTGAAGCTGGCGCAGAGGGAGGGCGGTAGGGTCTCCGGCGGCGAACGCGTCAAGGTCGAGGGCTGCGCCGGCGGCTACTACGCGAAACCCGCCATCGTCGAGATGCCGGCGCAGACCGGCGTGGTCAAGCACGAGACCTTCGCGCCGATCCTCTACGTGATGAAATACAAGAAGTTCCAGGACGCGATCGACATGCACAACGACGTGCCGCAGGGCCTGTCGAGCTGCATCTTCACCAGGGACATGCGGGAGGCGGAATTCTTCCTCTCCGCACAGGGATCGGATTGCGGCATCGCCAACGTGAACATCGGGCCGTCGGGGGCCGAGATCGGCGGCGCCTTCGGCGGCGAGAAGGAGACCGGCGGCGGCCGCGAATCCGGATCGGATGCCTGGCGCAGCTATATGCGCCGCGCCACGAACACGATAAACTACTCGGATCAGCTGCCTTTGGCGCAGGGAGTCAAGTTCGACATTGGATAGCCACCGTCGATGATGGATCCGAGCGTACCCATCCTTGCGGTCGTGCTGGCCGGTGGCCGGTCCAGCCGCATGGGTGGCGGCGACAAATGCCTGCAGGTGCTGGGCGGAAAGCCGATCCTGGCGCATGTCGTCGAGCGCATCCAGCCGCAGGTCGACCGCGTGATCATCAACGCCAATGGCGACCCGGTGCGCTTCGCGGCCTTCAACCTGCCGGTGGCGGCCGACAGCATCGCCGATTTCGCCGGCCCGCTGGCCGGGATCCTTGCCGGCTTGGACTGGGCGGCCGCCAATCTGCCCGACTGCCTGCACATGGCCAGCGTCCCGGGGGACGGGCCGTTCCTGCCGCGCGATCTGGTGCGGCGCCTGAAGGCCGAGGTGTCCCTCGGCGCCGAGATCGCGACGGCGTCGAGTGCCGGCCAGGTCTATCCCGTTGTCGGCCTCTGGCCGGTCGCCTTGCGGGATGCGCTCCGCCAGGCGCTGACCGCCGGCGGCGTCCGCAAGGTCGACAGCTGGACCGCCGCCTATCACCGCGAGATCGTGCAGTTCGCGCCGCAGCCGGTGAATCCGTTCTTCAACGCCAATACGCCGGAGGAGATGGCGGAAGCCGAACGCTTGCTGAAGATCCCAAGCTAGCTGTTCGACGGCGCCGTCATGACCTATCCTGACGGCCCGCCACGCTGTGAGGCCGCCGCATGATCCGATGGGCCGTCCTGTCCCTGCTCGCCCTTGTGGTACTCGGGCGGGCTGCCCTGGCCGGCGACCTGACGCCGGACCAGAAATCGGCCATCTGCGGGCCGCGGGCGAGCTGCGCGATCGCGGCGACGGAGGCCGGCAGCGACCGCAGCGGCGCCAAGCTCATCGTCGTCGAGGCACGCTTCGCCGTGGCCGACCGGCCGCCGGAGGCCCCGGAGACAGGCTGCATCGACGACAATCCCGACGGCACCGAGGGATATGCCGGCGGTCGCGAGTTCTGGCTGCTGCAGGGCGACGCCGCGCCGCGCCGTCTCCTCGCCCTGTGCAACGACGGCTACGGCGCCGCCGGCATGGGTGAAGACGAGGTCAAGATATTCCCGAACGGCATCCAGCATTTCCAGGCCGGCGGATCCGCCTGGCGGTGGGAGACGACGAAGACCTATCGCCTCGCCCCCCTGGCCGTGACCCGGGAACTGACATGCACCTACAACGTTGCCGCCGCCGGTACCGGGCAGATCCATGATATCGATCGTCTGGGGCTGCATGTCCGGGCCGTCGGCTATGCCGCGCGGCGGACGTGGACCGATGCGCAGATGGATTGCCCTGACTGGTCGCCGATGCCGGACCGGGTGCTGCCGCGCGGCCCGGACCTGGCCGGCGCCTATCCGGTCATCATGCCTTTCCCGGAAAACCCTGCCGCCCTGCCGGATGGCACGGCATTGGGCGATTGCGCCCTGGAATTGTCGACGGACGGCCTCCACGGCTTCCTGGTTCACGGCAAGGCAGCGGCCGCGGCGGAGTCGGCGACGTTGCGGGTCGTGCAGGAAACCGAGACGACCTTCCTGGTGCAGATCCATGACCCGCTGGCCGCGGCCGCGATCGAGGCCGCGGCGGGCAAGTCCTGGGTGCAGTCGCCGCATGTGGAGATCTGGACGGGAGAGGACGAGCAATCGAGCGACGAACAGGGGGCGCATACGGCCTATCGCCAGATCGGCATCGATCTGCAGGGGCATGCCTTCGCCGGCGCCCACGACCCGGCGGATCTGCCGACGGCCAGCCTGTGGCAGGCACGAGACGAGAGCGGCCGGGCAGTCACCGTCATGCGCCTGGCCTGGGCAGACCAGACCCAGCCGCTCGGCGGCCTCGGCATCGTCTATTCCCAGGCCGGCGGCGGCAAGCAACTGCGCCTGATCGCCAGCGTCCTGATCAGGAAAAACCGGCCGCTCTTCCTGCCGGATGTCTGGCGCAATTATGCCGAGGAGAATGGTATCCCGTCGGGGCGCTGCGCCCTGAAGGACGGCCGGCTCGTGGTCGCCGCGCCCTAGTCCCGGATCGCTATCCCAGGCCCTTGGCGCCGGCGATCAATGTCGGCAGGCCGAACTGGTTGGGCGCATTCACCGCCCGCTCGACGATGTCGATCCCGGCATTGCTTTCATTGCTGATCCAGGGCGCCAGGGTCTGGTCGATCTCCGGATTGACGAAAAACATCAGGGAATAGCGCGGATCGGTCCGGAAGGTGTTGCGGACCTGATGAAAGAGAGGTGGCACGAGATCGCCGGTCATCAGGCTCAGGATGCTGCCGGCCATCAGCAGAATCTCGTTCGCCGCCGGCTCCACCGCGACATAGCGCTCGCCGATCCTGATCTCGAGCCCCGGCGCATTGGGCTTCACCAGCGTGATCAGGTGGCCGTCCTCATGCGGATCCTGCAGCAGGTCGCGCTGGTGCTGCGCGGGTTCGTAGTAGTTCAGCTGCAGGTAGGACGCCTTCTGGAAGCGGAGCGGCGGCGCCTGCGGCGACCACAGATCCGCCATGGCCTGGAACAGGTCGGCGGTGAGCAGCGACAGCGTATCGGCGCAGCGCTTCATGCCGGGATAGAGCGGGCAGGACTTGCCCCAGTCGGCGAATTGCGGCCGATCGCAATTGCGGTACCACATGGAGAAGGATTCAGTGAGGTCGGGGCGGTCCGGCACCAGGGAGTATTCCGGGCCGACATCGCGATAGCCCTCGACGAAGCCGGGGGCGGCGAACCGCTTTTTCTCGGCCGCCGGCCTGGCGAAGAAGGTCTTGCCAAGCCCGTAGATGCCGTCGATCTCGTCCAGCACCGATTTCTCGACCGGCACCAGCGCATACCCGGTCCCGGCCATCTGGTCGACGAGGGAACGATAGTCAGGCCGGATTGCGTCCGATTTTCTTAACATCATGCTCATGCGGGTCGGTCTCGCGCTAGGGAAGGGGGACGGGCGGCGCCGCTATGCCGAATCCTTGGGACAATGACGCGGCTTCATGTCCAAATCCTGACAAGCCGCGTCGGGTTTTGCTGGCGCCAGCCCCACCAGCCGGGCATTGATCGCGAGTTTTCCCGCATTCTCGAAATTCACCGTCAGGCGCTCGCCCACGGCGGACTGGATCTGGCCCAAACCCCAGTCGGGGCGGTCCGGATTCTGCACGAAGGCGCCAGGTGCGAGCATCTGATGCATACCCCAATTTAGCCGCAAATCATGACGGATTCAAACCGGTTTGCGGCCGGAATCAGGGCCATAGTCGGCGATCTTTTGTGTGACGGCCGGGAGGCAAGCCGCTAGACTTTGGCCGGACGCGGTGTTCACCGGCCGCGCGCACGGAATCGGCACGGGAGGCCGCATGCAAATCGACCTGGACGTCCTGGAAATCGCCTGCTCGCGCCTCTGCCATGACCTGATCAGTCCGGTCGGCGCGGTCAGCAACGGGCTGGAGCTCATGGTCGACGATCCGGATCCCGAGCTTCTGGTCGAGGCCAGTGCCCTGGCGCAGCGGAGCGCCAAGCGGGCGGCGCTGCTGCTGCAGGTCTACCGGTTGGCCTACGGCAATGCCGGCAACCAGCCGAGCTTCGGCCCGGCCGAGGCGGTGAAAATGTCGCAGGGCCTGCTGGAGGGCGAGAAGGTGACGCTGGAGGCGACCATCGCCCCGCGCGCCGAGCTCTGGCCGGCGGGCTTCGGCAAGCTCGTGCTGAATACCCTGATGGCGGCGATGGAATGGCTGCCGCGCGGCGGCAAGATCGCAGTGTCGGTGAGCGAGGGCGCCGACGGACAGCCGGGCTTCGAATTGGCCGTCGACGGACCGCAGCTGACCTATTCCGACGAGACGGCGCGGCTGCTGCAGACCGACGTCGCGCAAGGCCAGTTGAACGCCCACAACGTGCAGGCCTATCTGGCCGGGATGATGGCCAAGCGGCGAGGAATTTCTCTGCGCCCCACGTTAGTTAGCGCCGGTCGCCTGACCGTCAGGACGCAAGCTGCGAATCGCCCCTGATAGGTCCAAATTCGCAGCCGAACTGCACCCGCCGCTTCACGTTAAATTAATCCTTTTTTGGGATTCTCGGCCCTTGAGATTGCCAGATTGCAACTGGCGACTGGCTTTGCGTGGCCCAGGCCCATGCAATCCGAGAGGAATGAGGCGCCCGACATGGATGACTTGCTCAGCGAATTTCTCACCGAGACCTCCGAGAATCTGGCCGTGCTTGACGTGGAACTCGTCAAGCTCGAGCAGAATCCGAACGACAAGGAGTTGCTGGGCAACATCTTTCGACTCGTCCACACGGTGAAGGGCACCTGCGGCTTCCTCGGCCTGCCGCGCCTCGAATCCGTCGCCCATGCCGGCGAGAACGTGCTCGGCAAGGTGCGCGATGGCGAACTCGAAGTCAGCCCGGCCGCGGTATCGCTGATCCTCGCCTGCCTCGACCGCATCCGCTCGATCATGGGCGATCTGGAAGCGACCGGCCATGAACCCGAAGGCGACGATTCGGAACTCATCAAGCAGCTGAATGCCTTCGCCGAAGGCGGCGCCGCGCCGGCCAAGGCCGCCGCGAAGCCGGCGGCGCCCGCCAAGGCGCCGGAACCCGCCAAGCCGGCGAGCACGGCCAGCCTCTACGAGCAGGTCGGCGGCATGGGCACCATCGACGCCGTCGTCGAGGTGGCGTTCGGCCGTTTCCTGGGCGACCTCAGGCTGAAGCATCTGTTCGAGGGCATCAGCATCGATCACATGCAGGGCCAGATGCGGGACTACATGTCGAAGCTCTGCGGCGGCCCGAATACCGGCAGCACCTCGCCGCTCATCGGCCGCGGCTTCGCCGACCCGCAGTTCGACGCCGCCTGCGGCCATATCCAGGCGGCGCTCAACACGCTGGAAGTCCCGTCGATCACCGCGACCATGATCATGAGCATGATCTTCGCCTCGCGCGACGAGGTCACCGGCGGTGCCGCAGCACCCGAGGCGCCGGCATCGGAAGCCGCGGCGCCCGAGCCCATGTTGGCCGAACCCGTGGCCGTCGAGGAAGCTGCACCGGCACCGGCTCCGAGCCGCAATGTCGCAAAGCCCGCCGCCAAGAAGGGGGCCGATTCCGAGACCAAGGAATCCGCCGTCGCCAACCAGAGCATCCGGGTCAACGTCGAGCTGCTCGAGAACCTGATGACCATGGTCAGCGAGCTGGTGCTGACCCGCAACCAGGTGCTGCAGATCCTGCGCAAGCAGAAGGACAGCGAATTCGCCGCGCCGCTGCAGCGCCTCAACCACGTCACCTCGGAGCTGCAGGAGGGGGTGATGAAGACCCGCATGCAGCCGATCGGCAATGCCTGGGCGAAGCTGCCGCGCTTGGTGCGCGACCTCAGCCTCGAACTGAAGAAGAAGGTCGACCTGGTGATGATCGGCCAGGAGACCGAGCTCGACCGCCAGGTCCTGGAGATGATCAAGGACCCGCTGACGCACATGGTGCGAAACTCGGCGGATCACGGCCTGGAGACCCCGGAGGAGCGCCGGCGCGCCGGCAAGCCGGAAACCGGCAAGGTGACGCTCAACGCCTATCACGAGGGCGGCCACATCATCATCGAGATCGCCGATGACGGCAAGGGACTGCCGATCGACAAGATCAAGTCGAAGATCCTGCAGAACGGCCTGGCGACCGAGGCCGAGCTCGAGAGCATGAGCGACCAGCAGATCCAGCAGTACATCTTCAAGGCCGGCTTTTCCACCGCCGCCAAGGTGACCAGCGTTTCCGGGCGCGGCGTCGGCATGGATGTCGTGCGCACCAACATCGAGAAGATCGGCGGCACCGTCGAAATGCGTTCGATCGAAGGCAAGGGCACCACCTTCTCGATCAAGATCCCGCTCACCCTGGCCATCGTCTCGGCGCTGATCGTCGAGTGCTGCGGCGAGCGCTTCGCCATCCCGCAGATCAGCGTCGTCGAGCTGGTGCGCGCCTCTGCCAATTCCGAGCTGAAGGTCGAGAAGATCAAGGACACGCCGGTCCTGCGCCTGCGCAACAAGCTGCTGCCGTTGGTCTCGCTGCGCGAGAAGCTGCAGCTGCAGGCGACCGATGCCAAGGCCGAGGACGATACCTTCATCGTGGTGACGCAGGTCGGCACCTACAATTTCGGCATCATGGTCGACCGCGTGTTCGATACCGAGGAAATCGTCGTGAAGCCGGTGGCGCCGATCCTGCGCCATATCGAGATGTTCTCCGGCAACACCATCCTGGGCGACGGCAGCGTGATCATGATCCTGGACCCGAACGGCATCGCCGCCGCGTCCGGCCAAATGGGGATCGGCGACCACGATACCGCCGAGGCCCAGGCGGTGAAGGCGCGCACCCACGGCGAGCAGGCGGTGCCGCTGCTGCTGTTCCGCGCCGGCGGCGGGGCGCCGAAGGCGGTGCCCCTGGCGCTGGTCGCCCGGCTCGAGGAACTCGAGCGCAAGACCATCGAGCATTCCAACGACCGCTGGGTGGTGCAGTATCGCGGCCAGCTGATGCCGCTGATCCCGCTCGACCCGTCGCAGACCGTGACCACCCAGGAGGGCCGCCAGCCGGTGCTGGTGTTCTCCGATCGCGAACATACCATGGGCCTGATCGTGGACGAGATCGTCGACATCGTCGAGGCCAAGCTGAACGTCGATCTTGCCGCCGAGCTGCCGGGGCGGATAGGCAGTGCCATCATCGCCGGCCAGGCGACCGACATCATCGACGCCGGCTACTATCTCGGCCAGGCCTTCGGCGACTGGTTCGGTTCGCGGCAGAAGGACTCGGTCGGCGACGCGCACAAGCGCGTCCTGCTGGTCGACGACAGCGCCTTCTTCCGCAACCTGCTGGCGCCGCAGCTCACCGCGGCCGGCTTCCAGGTCACCGCCGTCGACGGCGGCGACAAGGCGCTAAACCTCTGCGAGGCGGGCGAGGAGTTCGACCTCATCATCAGCGACATCGAGATGCCGAACATGAACGGCTTCGAATTCTGTGAGGCGGTGAAGCGCAACGCTCTCTGGCAGGGCACGCCGATCATCGCCCTGTCCTCGCATGCCAGCCCGAAGGACATCGCCAAGGGTCGCCAGGTCGGCTTCGACGACTATGTCGCGAAGTACGACCGCGAGGGGCTGGTCCATACCTTGAATGAAACCCTGGCAGAAGTAAGAGGTGCGGCATGAGCGACAACAAGGGCGCCGCCGGCGATCTGGGCCTGGGCGGCCAGCAGCCGGCCGGGGGATCGAGCGAGCATCGCGACTACGTGACAATGTCGATCGCCGACCAGATGTTCGGCATTCCGGTCCTCACCGTGCAGGACGTCCTCGGCACCCAGGCGATCACCCGGGTCCCGCTGGCGCCGCCGGAGGTCGCCGGATCGCTCAACCTGCGCGGCCGGATCGTGACCGCGATCGACGTGCGGCCGCGCCTCGGCATGGCCAAGCGCGAGGCCGGGAAGAACCCGATGTCGGTGGTGGTCGAGCACGACGGCGAGCTCTACAGCCTGCTGGTCGACTCGGTGGGCGAGGTGCTCAGCCTGGACACCAAGGACTACCAGCGCAATCCGCCGACGCTCAATCCGCGCCTGCGGGAGTTCTCCGACGGCATCTACCGGCTGAACGGCTCGCTCCTGGTGGTGCTCAGCGTCGCCTCGCTGCTCAACCTGGGTGGCCGCGTCGATGCGGCTTGACCGGATTCGCGGCTTGGGCGCATCGTCCTGGAGTTCGCATAGCATATAGACCCGTAGGCGCGGGGGGCTGGGCCGCGGGTTCGATGGAGCAGTTTGATGAAGTCCTGTTTGATCGTCGATGATTCCAAAGTCGTCAGGATGGTGGCGCGCAAGATCCTCGAGGGGCTGAGCTTCAAGATCGAGGAGGCCGAGAACGGCAAGATCGCGATGGACCAGTGCGTCAAGCAGATGCCGGACGCGATCCTCCTCGACTGGAACATGCCGGTGATGAGCGGCATCGAGTTCCTCCGGAACCTCCGCAAGATGAGCGGCGGGCAGACGCCGGTGGTGGTCTTCTGCACCACCGAGAACGACATCCAGCACATCCAGGAAGCCATCAACGCCGGCGCGAACGAATACATTATGAAGCCGTTCGACAGCGAGATCATTGAGTCCAAGTTCAGCCAGGTCGGGCTGATCTAATCATTCGAAGTAGGGCAACGAGATGGCTTTGGGGAGCAGCGCAGCAGGGGCCGTGGGCGGCGGGCCGTACCGCGTGATGGTGGTCGACGATTCCGCGGTGATTCGCGGGCTGCTGACGCGCACCCTGGAGGGCGATCCCGAGATCAAGGTGGCGGCCAGCTGCGGCAACGGCCAGGCGGCGATCGATGCCCTCGGCAAGGCCGACATCGACGTCATCGTGCTCGACATCGAGATGCCGGTAATGGACGGGATGACGGCGCTGCCGCGCCTGCTGCAGACCAAGCCGGGCGTGCAGGTGATCATGGCCTCGACGCTGACGCTCAACGGCGCCTCGATCAGCATGAAGGCGATGTCGCTGGGTGCCGCCGACTATGTGCCGAAGCCGACCTCGACCAGCGAGATCAACTCGGCCCAGGACTTCAAGCGCGAGCTGGTCGCCAAGGTGAAGAGCTGGGGCCAGGTGGCGCGCCGCAAGCGCGGCGGCCCGCCGGGCAGCGCCGGGCCGGTGACGCCGCCGCCGGCGCCGAAGCGGCTCTACGGCAGCACCGCGGTGAAGCTGCGCCCGCCCGGCAACTTCAAGCCGGAATGCCTCGCCGTCGGCTCCTCGACCGGCGGTCCCCAGGCGCTGTTCAAGGTGTTCCAGATGGTCGGCAAGGTGCCCAACCTGCCGGTCTTCCTCACCCAGCACATGCCCGCCACCTTCACCACGATCCTCGCCGAGCATCTAGGCCAGGCCAGCGGCATGATCTCGGCCGAGGCCAAGGATGGCGAGCCGGTGGTGCCGGGCCGGATCTACGTGGCGCCCGGCGATTTCCACATGACGGTCGAGCAGGAGGCCGGGCGCAAGGTCGTGCGCATCAACAAGAATCCGCAGGAGAATTTCTGCCGCCCGGCAGTCGACCCGATGCTGCGCTCGATCGCCAAGACCTATGGCGGCAAGACGCTGTTTGTCATGCTGACCGGAATGGGGCAGGATGGATTGAAGGGAGCTCAGGAGCTGATATCCGCCGGTGGAACCGTGATCGCCCAGGACGAGGCAACCAGCGTGGTCTGGGGGATGCCCGGCGCCGTCGCGACGGCGGGTCTGTGTTCGGCGGTGCTGCCGCTGTCGGACATCGGGCCCTACGTCAAGAAGGCGATCCTGAGGACAGCGGCATGACCGTGACCGATTTCGAATTCATCTGCCAGATCCTGCGCGAGCGCTCCGGGCTTGTCCTGACCAACGACAAGGCCTATCTGCTGGAGAGCCGGCTGCTGCCGGTCGCCCGCAAGTACAAGCTGGCGACCTTCGACGAGCTGGTGCGGCTGATCCGCGTCAAGTCCGACGAGACCATCATCAAGGACGTGGTCGAGGCGATGACCACGAACGAGTCCTTCTTCTTCCGCGACACCAAGCCCTTTGACCAGTTCAAGCAGATCGTCATGCCGGCGCTGATGAAGGCGCGGCCGAACAAGACCATCCGCATCTGGAGCGCCGCCTGCTCCAGCGGCCAGGAGGCCTATTCGCTGGCGATGATCCTGACCGAGATGTCGGCCCAGCTCGCCGGCTGGCGCATCGAGATCGTCGGCACCGACCTCTCGACCGAGGTGCTGAACCGGGCGAAGGAGGGGGTCTATTCGCAGTTCGAGGTGCAGCGCGGCCTGCCGGTCAGCCTGCTGGTGAAGTATTTCACCCAGAGCGGCGACCGCTGGCAGATCAGCCAGAAGATCCGCAGCATGGTGCAGTACAAGGTGTTCAACCTGCTGCACGATCCGATGGTGCTGGGTAAGTTCGACGTCGTCTATTGCCGCAACGTGCTGATCTATTTCGACCAGCCGACCAAGGCCAAGGTGCTCGCCGGGGTGGCGCGGCTGATGCCCGAGGACGGCTACCTCTTCCTCGGCGGGGCGGAAACGGTGCTGGGGATTTCCGACCGGTTCCAGCTGCTGCAGGGGCAGCGCGGCATCTACGGTCTCACATCGGCTGCCGCCAGGGCACCGGCGCTCGGCGTCGCCGGGCGCTGAATCATCGGCCGCCGGTCGCGGCCGGTCGATCCGTCAATCCGTTCAGGCGCTTTCGGCCGTCTTCGCCGGGGCGGCGGCCTCGTCCTGGTCCCGCAGCACATAGCCGCGACCCCAGACCGTCTCGATGTAGTTCTCGCCGCCGGTCGCCTGCGACAGCTTCTTGCGCAGCTTGCAGACGAAGACGTCGATGATCTTCAGTTCCGGCTCGTCCATGCCGCCGTAGAGATGGTTGAGGAACATCTCCTTGGTCAGCGTCGTGCCCTTGCGCAGGCTGAGCAGTTCCAGGATGCCGTATTCCTTGCCGGTCAGGTGCAGTGGCTGGCCGGTGACCTCGACGGTCCGCGTGTCCAGGTTGACGGTCAGCTTGCCGGTCTGGATGACGGAATCCGAATGCCCCTTGGAGCGGCGAACGATCGCCTGGATGCGGGCGATCAGCTCGCGGCGGTCGAAGGGCTTGGTCAGGTAGTCGTCGGCCCCGAATCCCAGGCCCTTAATCTTGCTGTCCAATTCGTTGAGGCCGGAGAGGATCAGGATCGGTGTGTTAACGCGCGAACTGCGCAACCGGCGCAGCACCTCGTAGCCGTCGATGTCGGGCAGCATCAGGTCTAGGATGATGATGTCGTAATCGTACAGCTTGCCGATTTCCAATCCGTCCTCGCCGAGATTCGTCGAATCGACGATGAAGCTCTCGGCCTTGAGCATCAGCTCGATGCTCTTGGCGGTATTGGTGTCGTCTTCAACGAGCAGAACGCGCATGGTCAGCACCTCGAAGCTCTGAAATCGCCAGCCTAGGCGACGACGTTAATGTTAACCATTAACTACTTGCCATGTAAAGGCATCGGTCGCGCTTCCTGCCGATTATTGCAAACCTGGGTCCTTGACCCTCCCTTCGCCCTCAACCCCCCGTAACCTTTGTTAACTATATGAATTCTAATTAAATAATAGGCGAATCCCGGCCGGGCGAACACAATTAACCCCGGGTTAAGACGGCGATGCCTAAAGTAACCCCGGAGTTTGGGAACCTTTGGGGCGCGAATCAGCCTTGCTCGACACACTGCAACCCTTGATGCGCGAACTGGCGCGCGTGCCCGAGGCCCGGGTCTACGGGCGCGTGGCCGCGATCCTCGGCATGCTGGTGGAAATCGCCGGCATCGAAGGCGCGCTGTCGATCGGCGCCCGCTGTGATCTGGTCGACCGGACCAACCGCCGCGTCGCCTGCGAGATCGTCGGCTTCCGCGACGGACGGGCGCTGGCCCTGGCCTTCGGCTCGCTCGACGGCGTCGGCCTGGGCAGCAAGGCGATCGTGGTCGAGAGCGATCCGGTGGTGCGCCCGAGCCGCGCCTGGCTGGGCCGCGTGGTCAATGCCTTCGGCGAACCGATCGACGGCAAGGGGCCCTTGCCCCAGGGGCCGCTCGCCTGCCGCATCCGCAACGCGCCGCCTCCCGCCCATGCGCGCGCCCGCGTCGGCGGCAAGATCGACCTCGGCATCCGCGCCATCAACACCTTCACCTCGGTCTGCCGCGGCCAGCGCCTCGGTATCTTCGCCGCCTCCGGCATCGGCAAGTCGGTGCTGCTCTCGATGATGGCCCGCTACACCTCGCTCGACATCAACGTCATCGGCCTCATCGGCGAGCGCGGCCGCGAGGTCCAGGAATTCCTGGTCGACGAGCTCGGCCCCGAGGGCCTCGCCCGCAGCGTCGTGGTGGTGGCGACCTCGGATGAATCGCCGCTGCTGCGCCGCCAGGCCGCGCAGATGACGCTGACCCTGGCGGAATACTTCCGCGACCAGGGCGACGACGTCCTCTGCCTGATGGATTCGGTGACGCGCTTCGCGATGGCCCTGCGCGAGATCGGCCTCTCCGCCGGCGAGCCGCCGGCCAGCAAGGGCTATACCCCCTCGGTCTTCGCCGAGCTGCCGCGCCTCCTCGAGCGCGCCGGGCCGGGCCTCGCCGGCTCGGGCAGCATCACCGGCCTGTTCACCGTCCTGGTCGAGGGCGACGATCACAACGAGCCCATCGCCGATGCCTGCCGCGGCATCCTCGACGGGCATATCGTGCTCGAGCGCGCCATCGCCGAGCGCGGGCGCTATCCGGCGGTCAACATCCTGCGCTCGCTCTCGCGCACCATGCCGAACTGCAACAGCGACGCCGAGAACGACCTGATCCGCGCCGCGCGCCGCCACATGTCGGTCTACGAGGACATGGCGGAGCTGATCCGCCTCGGCGCCTATCGCCGCGGCACCGACCCCGCGGTCGACGAGGCGATCAGGCTCTATCCCGAGATCGAGCGGTTCCTCACCCAGAAGCGGGTGGAGCGCTCGGACCTCGCGACCGGCTATGCCCAGCTGGCCCAGGCGATCGGCGTGACCTTTCAGCCCGCTGGCAGTCAGAATGCCGACCCGCAGGCTAGTTCCGGCGAGGCCGCCTGATGAGCGGTCTCGATCAGCTGGTGCGCCTGCAGAAATGGTCGCTGGACGAGAAGCGCCGCCAGGCCACCGACCTCGAGGCGCTGATCGACCGGCTGAACGGCGATCTCGCCAAGCTCGACGCCGAGGTGGCGCGCGAGATCGAGGCGGCGCGCAACGATCTCGAGCTGCAGCGCGCCCTCCCGGCCTATCGCCAGGCGATGGTGGACCGCCGCGAGCGCCTGGAGAAATCCATCCTCGATCTGGCGAACGAGCTCGAGAAGCTGCGCGACCAGATCACCGAGGCCTTCTCCGAGCTGAAGAAGACCGAACAGACCATCGCCAACCGCCAGCAGCGCCAGCGCTCCACCCAGCGCCGCCGCGAGCAGATCCAGGCGGACGACCTCGCCATCGACATGCACCGGCGCAAGACCAAGGAATAGCGCCGCCCCTCCCGCCGCCCCGATAAACATCCCCCTCTCCCGAATCGGGAGAGGGCAGGGGAGAGGGCGCGAGCGCAGCGAGCGTCTTTACTTCGATCCCCCATTCTTGGACCAGGTGAGGCCGCGAGCGCAGCGAGCCTTCATTCTTCAATCCCCCTCTCCCCTCGTGGGAGAGGGAGGGGTGAGGGGGCGCGAGCGCAGCGAGCGTCCTTCCTTCGATCCCCCATTCTTGGACCAGGTGAGGGCGTGCGAGCGCCGCCCACCGCCTCTCCCCACCCCACATCGCGGCACTTAGATCTGCCCTTTGCAGTCGGTCATCGGATGCACGCCACATTGCGCACAGCCGATCGCCCCGCGCCCACCTGCAGAAGGCCGCATTTGCATTTTGGGAAAGCCCGGTGGCTGCCCGCCGGTGCAGGTCGCGCGTGCAATGGACGCGCCGCCGGGCGATTGATAGAATTCTACCGGCTGCGCAACTTCACTGATGGTTGGCGCATCATGGCCAGAGACCGTGCCTCGGTTCCTGACAGACGCTGGATGGCATTGGCGGCGGCGATCGCGACCGCTTCGATCGTCGGCATCATCCTAAGCGGCATCGCGCCGCTGCTGTCTCTCAACCTGGAACGCCAGCAGGTGGATTCGAGGTGGACCGGCCTCATGGGTGCGACCCCGTCCCTTGCCATGATTTCGATCAGCGCCTTCATTCCGTCCATCATCCGGCGCCTGGGGGCTGCGCCCAGCATCTACCTGGGAAGTGGGCTCGCCTTTGCCATATTGCTGTTGTTCCCGCTCGTCACCTCGGTCCCGGCGTGGTTCCTCTTGCGCTTTGTCATGGCCCTGGGAATCGGCCTCGCCTTCGTCGTGAGCGAGACCTGGGTCAATGCCCTGGCGCCGCCCGAGAAGCGCGGCTCGGTCATGGGCGTCTATGTTTCATTGCTTTGCGCCGGGCTTGCGACGGGGCCGCTCCTGATCAGCGTTACCGGCAGCGAAGGCGCCTTGCCGTTCATCGCCATTGCCGTCGTTCTTGTCATCGCCAACCTGCCAATCCCCTTCGCCGGCAGGGGTGGGGCTCCTGCCTTGCGCGAGGATGGGGCGATGCCGCTGCGGGCGGCGTTCCGTCGTGCCCCGGCGGTGATGATCGTGCTCCTTCTCAACGGCGCCATCTGGCTGGCGATCCTGGCGCTGCTCTCCGTCTACGGGGTGCGTTCGGGGCTGGACGAGGACCAGGCCCTGTTCCTGCTGACCGCCTATACCATCGGCAACGTGGCCTTCCAGGTCTTCATCGGCCGCCTGCTCGACAGGTACAGCGCCGCCCTTGTCCTCGCCGTCTGCGGCCTGGCCCAGGTGATCGGCGCCCTGGCCATTCCGCTGGTGGTGGATCGGGCGGCGCTTGCCTGGATACTCCTGCTGGTTTGGGGCGGAACGCTGGGGGGCGTCTATACCACCGCTCTCACGATGCTGGGCCGCGCCTTCGATACCGAGCAGCTGGCCGCCGCCAATGCAGCGGCGACCGTCGCCTTCGAGATCGGCGCCATCTCGGGACCTCTGCTGGCGGGGTTTGCCATGGGCCTGTGGAATCCCCACGGGATGCTGGTCGTGATCGGCATGGCAGGAGCCGGTCTGATCTGGATCGCCCTGCTGCCGATGGCCAGGGCAGTACGCTGACCTGGGCGCTGATCTGGGCGCTGATCCGGGCGCTGACCCGGGCGCAGAAGTGCCAGCATCCGGGCCCGAACCTGCGGAAGATCGCGATCGTCAGGTCCGCGTCGCGCCGGCGTGACAGCGGCGGGCTTCTCCTCCAAGATGCCGGCCGGACCAAAGCCAGGAGACCGACATGTCGCGCTCGCTCTACGATATCCCGCTCTCGCGCATCGACGGACAGCCGACCAGCCTCGCGGCCTATCGCGGCAAGGTCCTGCTGGTGGTCAATGTCGCCTCGGAATGCGGCCTCACGCCGCAATACGAGGGATTGCAGGACCTATATGCCGCGAGACGGGCGCAGGGGCTGGAGATCCTGGGCTTCCCCGCCAACGATTTCGGCGCCCAGGAGCCGGGGACCGAAGCGGAGATCGCCGCCTTCTGCACCACAAGGTTCGGCGTCGAATTTCCGATGTTCGCAAAGATCTCGGTGCTCGGCGCGGACCGCCATCCGCTCTACGATGCCCTGGTCGCGGCCCAGCCCAGGGCCGAGGGGACGGAGGCCATGCGGCGGAGCCTGGTTGAATACGGCGAGACGCCGGGTGCCGAGTCCGACGTGCTCTGGAACTTCGAGAAATTCGTGATCGGCCGCGACGGCGCCGTCCTCGCCCGCTTCTCGCCCGACATCGCCGCCGACGATCCGCGCCTCGCCAGGGTGCTGGACCGCGCGCTCGCGGCAAGGGTCGAGTGAACCCGCCGGCCTTGTGCCAGGCCCTGCAGGGATTCAGGCGGGTCGGCCCGGATCCCGACAGCAGCGGCGCCCCTGCGCCCCATGCCGATGGCCTCGCCGGGCGGCAGGAAGCGGACTTCTCTCCTGCCCTCGGCAGGGGTAGGATTGCCTGGCGTCTATGCGGGCTCGCAATGCCGGGCGTTCGTCCGATCTCTGTCCTTGGAGGCAGGCATGCCGACACCGAATCCTGACGTCCAGCCGGCGCCGCGGATCGTGGCGGACTCCCTTGCCAGGGAGTCCGGCCTCTACCGCACGACGACGAATGCCTTCAAGGACAAGCTGCCGCCCGTCCCGGCCGTCACGTTCACGGCTGAGCACGATCGTGCGTTCGATGCCGATGCCCCGACCGGAACCGTCTTCTGCGACGTCTCGGCGCGGCTGCTGTCGCCGGTTCCGGCCACGACCCCATTGCTGCTGGCGCGCTACGTGCGCATCCGCGCGGGCGACGTGGCGCCGATGAGTCTGCGCGCAACGGCGGCCATCGTCTATGTCATCCGGGGCGAGGGCGCAACGACGCGGCGAAAGGCGTCGGTGGAATGGGCGGCGGGCGATATCTTCCGCCTTCCAGGCGGTGCCGCCTATGACCACAGGGCGCGATCGGACAGCATCCTGTGGGTCGTCGGGAACGAGCCCGAGGTCGCCTTCCACGGCTTGGAACCTCCGGCGCCGGAGGCGGGCCGTCTTGGCGTGGTATATTTTCCTGCGGCGGAAATTGAGCAGCAGCTCAGGCAGGTTTGCTCGACCCCGGCTCCGGCCGACGCCACCGGCCGCGCCATCATCTTCACGACCGATGAATTCGAACGGATGGCCAGCCTGGCCCCGTCCATGACCCTGGCGCTCAACACCCTGGACCCGGGCCGGGCGCAGAGGCCGCATCGGCACAATTCGGCGGCCGTCACCCTCGTCCTCGCCGGGTCCGGCTGCTATTCCGTCGTCGACGGCCAGCGGGCGGATTGGCAGCCTTACGCCACCATGGTGACGCCGGCCGCCGCCGCGCATTCGCATCACAACGAGGGCGATCGGCTTGCCACCTTCCTCATCGTCCAGGACGGTGGCGTATTCTATCACGCGCGCACCATCGGATTTGCGTTTGCCTGAACCGCACCGCCGGGAACGCCCGGGGTTCCACCTGGGCCGTCCGCCACGGTCGTCCACCCCGGTCGTCCACCCGGTCGTCCACCCGGTCGTCCACCTGGGCCGAGTTCGGAACCCGCCCCGCCGGCATGGCGACAAGGGTGACGTTGCCTAGGGCCGCGATTTGCGCCTAGACTGGCCGCCATGCGCAGTTTGGCGGCAACGTCGGACGGGTCGACCGTTCGGCCCGCCGCCGTCTTGCGGGGTTGCTGATAAATCCGGGGGGATAGCATGGGACTGAAGTGGTCGGGACTGATCCAGGTTGTTCTCGCCTTGACGCTTCTAAGCGCCTGTTCGACGCCGCCAGACCGGAAGCTCTCCCTGCAGGCGCCTTTGTACGCGACCCTCCCCAACGGATACGAACCGCTCGATCCGACCCGGCCCGCGAGCATCTATGCCGCGATGACGGCGGTTCCCGGCGAGAACGTCATGCGCTACCTCGAGCGCAAGCGCGGGCATGCGCTGAACCTGCTTTCGATCTCCGGCGGCGGCCAGAACGGCGCCTTCGGCGCCGGCTTCCTGAAGGGCTGGCGCGAGAGCGGGCGCCGGCCGCAGTTCGATGTCGTCGGCGGCGTCAGCACCGGTGCGCTGCTGGCCACGCACGCCTTTCTCGGCACCCCGGCCGACGATGCGACGCTGGAGGAGATGTATACCAAGGTTTCCAGCGCCGATATCTACACCGACCGCGGGCTCCTCTCCCTGCTGTCCGCGGACTCGCTGAAGGACACGGCGCCCCTGCGCGAGATGATCGCCAAGTATGTGACGGCGGAGACCCTGCGGCGCGTGGCCGCCGCCTACGACGACAACCGCATGCTGGTCGTGGGCACGACCAACATCGACTACGCCCAGACCTGGATCTGGAACATGACGATGATCGCCAAGGCGGGGGAACTGGAGCTCTATCGCGACGTATTGCTGGCTTCCGCCTCGTTCCCCATCGTCTTTCCGCCGGTCGAGATCGAGGGCCATCTGTTCGTCGATGGCGCGGCGCGTTCGAACCTGGTCATCCCCGGCATGGGGGGACAGGAGAAGCCCAATCCGCCGCTGCACGGCCCCGGCAATCTCTACCTGATCGACAACGGCAAGGTGACGCTGCCGCCGCAGGCCCTGATCCGGGCGCTTGGCCCGGTTGCGGCGACGACGATCAGCGTGATGATGGAGCAATCCATGCAGACCGCTCTGACCCGGTCCTACTTCGGGGCGAAGGTGCTCGGCTACACCTTCAACATGGTCGGAATTCCGGACTCGGTGAATGTCGGCAATGACCCGCTGGCCTTCGACCCGGCCCAGATGCGTGCCGCCTTCGACGCCGGCGTTGCCCTGGGGAAGGAGGAGTCCCCGTGGCAGACCACGCCGACCAATTCCGGCGACATCCCCCCCTGGGCCCTGAAGCAGCTGTCGCCACCCTGAGCCCCATCCAGCCCCCGCAACCATCCCCCTCTCCCGAACCGGGAGAGGGCAGGGGAGAGGGCGCGAGCGCAGCGAGCGTCTCCCAGCGACCGCAACCATCCCCCTCTCCCGATTCGGGAGAGGGCAGGGGTGAGGGCGCGAGCGCAGCGAGCCACTTCCTTTCCGTCTCCAGTTGCACCGGCGAACAGCCCCGGCTAGATTTCAACCATTGCGCTCAGGACGCCAAGCGGGGATAGCGTGACGCCAAAGGCCAAGCCGTGCACCCATCTCCCTCGCCAAGACCTGGAGCGGGTGCCAGCGCCAAGCGCCACATCCAGCCGCCCCACGAATCCCCCTCTCCCGATTCGGGAGAGGGCAGGGGAGAGTGTCCGAAAGCGGCTATCCGACAATAGATTGGCCCGATCCGCCAGTAGAGACCCTGCACCGTGGGCGACGTCGTTAAATCCGCCGAGACTGTTACCGATCTGTCGAGCGCGCCGGAAATATCCGACTCAACAGAGTCGAAGGCAGTAGGTCGAATGGCTCGAAGGATTGCTTTGACGACGGCCACACAACCAATCTATTTCGTTTGGAAACTCTCGATGAAGGAGCGACGTAGTGTCAAGCGCAGAAAGCTTCGGGCTATTCGTTATATTGCTCGGCATTGTGTACTTGGTGGTCAAAGTGAATGCAATTGAACGACGCCTGCAGCGAATAGAGAATGGGGGTTCCCAGGCAACAGATCCGAAATCGAAATAGGTCCGAAGTGTGGCGATCGCCAACAATGAGAATCGCGACTGTGAAAATGAGGAACTCGCGAATGACCCGCTCCCCGCTTTCTGGTCCACGGTATGCGGAGAAATCCCGGTTGTGATGATGGGCCGGCATGCGAGGTTCTTCCGAATGCGCCACGCAAGACGTGATCTCGGCCGGCTTGGATTGAGAATGATTCTGTCGGCCGGCATCGGCTTCGCCGTCACAGGGTTCATGCTATCCGGTAGCCAACCAGGTTTCGCTGACTGCCGAGCGCCATCCCCTGCCGCGGGTATCGGGGAGATCGATAAACAGCCAATCGGAAGCAGCGGCGGAATCGAGGCGCGAGTTCTGGTGGCCTTTGCGGGCACGAACGTCAGGAAGGAATTCGGCCAGGATTTCTTGGCTGAATTGAATGCCGACCTCGCGATTTCCAACCGCAAGCAGGGCGACCGTTTCGACCGGGTGACGATCGCCGAAGTTGCGGATTTGGCGGGATATGTGCAGCAAACGAAACCAGTTCCTGGTTCACACCAGATCGTCCTCATACTCGATTCTGAATTCATGATCGGGGAAATCCCGAAGTACAACGGAATTCTAAGCACTTTTAGATTTCACCGATTTGATCCGGATGAAATCATGATCATCGATCCATTTCCACCGACGTGGGATCAGCCCGCTGTCGTGCAGATCAACGACGAAGTTGGTGCGCAGAATGCGATCTATCTGATTGAGATCGCGCTCTCGCTCCTGATCCACCCGGATCTAACGTCCAGCGCGGAGTTTCACAGCTATGAAACGCTGGCAATGTCCGAGATAGGGCCGGGGCAGCATGTATCCGATCAGTTTCTCGAAATGCGCAAGCGGCTGATACTTGACTGCATAGTTGGTGACGCAACGGCAAAGTGAGTGTCTGCGTCGCCGGTATTTGACGCATCCGACCCTCGATCACCCCTTCGTGTAATCGGGCCCGATGCAGGTCGGCAGATCGTCCGCGAGTTTCAGCCAGGGCAGCTTCTCTTCATAAGCGACGTGGAGCGTCGGGGCGACGTCTCCCGGGGCGTCGAGCGCCGCCACATAGAGATGCATCACCCCCGACATCCGCGCCGAGCGGAAGGAAAGCGGCGAGCCGCAATTCCCGCAGAAGGTGCGCTCGACCCCCGGGGAGGAGCGGTAGAGCTTGGGCGTGCCCCGGATCCATCGCCACCGGCCGTCCGCCACGCCGACATAGGCCGTCATCGGCGCCGAGCACTGCCGGCGGCAGCTCTCGCAATGGCAGGTCACGCAACTCAGGACCGGGGGATCGATTTCGAACCCGACGGCGCCGCAGAAGCAACGTCCCCGCATCACCCACCTCCTCGATGATTTTCCGGGCGTTTCATTCGGGAGCGCCGATGCCCGTCGCCACGGTAGCCATTCCGGCCGGGCCAGGCAATTCCGGGCGAGACAATTCCGGGCCTGTGGCCGGAGGCCGCGATCCGGTTCGACGCGCGGAAGACGGCGCCTTGAGCTAACGCGCTGATTCAGCCGCGCATTGCGGGCCGTTCAGCCCGGACATGATGCCGTTGCGGCCCCGACCCCACCGGTGCGTGGTGCCGGCTCGCCTCCTGGCGCCCGCCACGCCCTTGACCGCCTGGGTGGGGCTAAGTATAGGGGTTTTGACGCCAGATCGTTTGGCACTGGTGCCGGTCAATCCGGGGGTATCGATGGGCGATCGGCCGGTCGAACGCAGACTGACAGCCATATTGGCCGCCGATGTCGTGGGCTACAGCCGGCTGATGGAAGTCGACGAGGTTGGCACGCTCGCGACGCTGAAGGCACTCCGCAAGGACATTCTCGAGCCGCTGGCGGCGACGTACAAGGGGCGGATATTCAAGATCGCCGGCGACGCCGCCTTGCTCGAGTTCGCCAGCCCGGTCAATGCCGTCCAATGCGCGATCGACCTGCAGAACCGTGTCGCCGTCGGCAATGACGATGTGCCGGGCGACCGCCAGGTCAACCTCCGCATCGGCATCAACCTGGGTGATGTCCTGGTCGAGGGCAACGATCTCTATGGCGATGGCGTCAATATCGCCGCGCGGCTCGAAAGCCTGGCGGAGCCCGGCGGCATCTGGATATCGCAGAGTGTCCAGGAGCAGGTCAAGCGCAAGCTGCCGAACGCCATCCAAAGCCTCGGTCCGCAGAGGTTGAAGAACATTGCCGAGCCGGTCATTGCCTATCGCGTTCAGACGATGGCACCGGCCAGGACGGCGGAGCGTGTGCCGCTTCCCGAGAAGCCGTCGATTGCGATATTGCCCTTCACGAACATGAGCGGCGAGCCGGACCAGGAGGCGTTCTCCGATGGCCTGACCGAAGACCTCATCACCGATCTCTCGCGCAACGGCGGCCTCTTCGTCATCGCGCGAAATTCGACATTCGCGTTCAAAGGCAGGTCGGTCGATGCCAGGCGGATCGCCGGCGAGCTCGGCGTGCGATACCTGCTGGAGGGCAGTGCCAGGCGCTCGGGCGGGCGGGTGCGCATCAACGTGCAGCTGATCGATGCGGAGGCGGGCGGGCATCTCTGGGCCGAGCGGTTCGATCGGGAGATCCAGGACGTGTTCGCCGTGCAGGACGAGGTGACGGCACGCATCGTCGAAGCGCTGGTGGGACAACTGGCGGTGCAGCCGGCGCGCTATCGCCCGAAGAACATGGAGGCCCATGATCTCTGCGTCCGCGGCCGGGCCCTGCACGAGCAGTCCCCGGCGGCGGCGCGCGAGGGCTTTCTCATGCTGCAGCGCGCGATCCAGCTCGATCCGGCCTATGCCGAAGCCCATGCCTGGCTTGCCCAGTCGCACTGGATCGGCTGGGCCCATTGGGGCTGGTCGGAGGCGGAACATCGGCCGGCGGCTTTCGAAGTGGCGCAAAAGGCGGTGGCACTTGATCCGACTTTTGCCGGCTGCCACTGGATCCTGGGAATGATCTATGCCTACGAGCGGCAGTGGCGGAAATCCGAGGACGAATTCGCGACCGCGCTGAAGCTCGACCCGAATTGCGCCGACGCCTGGGCTGAACTCTCGGATACCACCGTGCTGGCGGGCCGGATAGAAGAAGGCCTGGAGCACATCCGCAAGGCCTTCCGGCTCAATCCATACCCCGCGAGCTGGTATTTCCTGCTGCTCGGTCAGGCGCAATACGCAGCGCGGGACTATGCGGCGGCAATCGACACGCTGCGCCGGGAGGAGACCTACCGCTACGGCTCGCGACGGTTCCTGGCCGCGGCGCTCGCCCAGGCCGGCCGGCTGGACGAAGCCAAGTACGAAGCCGAGATGTTCATGCTGAGCAATCCGCATTTCACCATCGGCCACTGGGTCCGCACGATGCCGCTGCGCGACGATGCGGTCGAGGCGCATTTCCGGGAGGGCTACCGCAAGGCGGGATTGCCCGAGTGACCCCCTCTCCCGGACGGCGTTAACTTGTATATACAAGTTAACGCCGATTCCGCCGGAACGGCCTCCGGCGGGCCGATCGGGCGCCTGGGATCGACCGCGAAATCACCGTGCCGGCACCGTGTTTTCACCGTGGATTGCACGGTGCAAAACCAGCAAAACCGGGCTTTCTCCACGGAAAAACACGGTGGTTTCTAGGCCGTCACCGCCGCCGCCGATTTCCGCAGGTCCTCCAGCGGCGAAACCGGGAATTCCGTCACCGTCTGGAACTGCAGGGCGCCGGCATAGCCGCCGAGATCGCGGGCGCCGTCGAAGATCTCCAGGATCTCGTGCTGCATCCGCGGGCTGAGGCGCCGGCGGCTGCGGATCATCAGGTCGAAGCGCTTCTTGCGCACCAGCCCGTCGAGCTGGAAGGCGCCCAAGAGGGTGAAGTTCGCCTCGACGATGAAGCGGGTGCCGGCCGGCTTGTCCTCGGCCTCGTCCTGCTGCCCCTGGTTGCCGCGGCGATAGAACAGGTTGATCTGGGTGAGCCCGTATTGCGGATCGTAGACCGGCAGGAACAGCGCCCGCCAGTCGACGCCCGGCCGGTCCTGGGCGAGCTGCGACAGCTGGGCGAATTCCTGGCGCAGGCGCTTCACCGCCTCCTGCTTCTCGGCCGGCAACAGTTTCGAGCCGATGAGCGGCCCCAGCAGCCGATCGATGTCGCCGGAGCGCAGGGCGGAAATGGCGTTGAGCAGGCCGGCCGCCAATCTTGCACCGGTCTGCGGGAGATGCGGGTCGAGGCCCTGATCCGCCGCCGCGCCGAGGCCGCCGCCCGAGCGCATCACCACCTCGAACAGGTCGGCCAGGGTCGGCCAGCCGCGCGACAGGCCGAGCAGGGCCTGCTGCGGCGTGGCGATGAACGGCATCGCCGCGGGCGTTGGCGGCTCGGTGAGCTCGATCCCCAGCGCCACCTGCGCGCCGACGGGCAGGCTGGTCTTCTGGTGCAGCATCAGCATGCCGAGCGGCGTCTGCACGATCGGATGCCCGGCCGGGGTATAGCCCTGGACCCGCCCGATCAGCGGGTTGCCGGCATGCGCCGCCTCGGGGGCGATCTGCAGCTGCTCGCCCGGGGCGGCGAGCACCGCCAGGATCTTCAGCTTCACCTCGGAGCCGACGGCGAGGGCCGGGGTCGGCGTCTGGATCGCGGCTTCCACCGCCGCTGCCGCGAAGGGCGAGAGGCCGAGCGTCGCGCCGGATGGCGCCGGGGTTCCGGCCTTGGCGCCGGTCGCCGCGGCCTCGGCGAAGAGGAGCGCCACCTTGGCGGTGGCATCGGGCTGCAAGGCGCCGGGCCCGCCGGGCGCCTTCGCGCCGGTGCCGGCATCGCCGCCCCGCTGGGTCAGCGCGGCCTCGATCTCGGCCAGCGAGGCCAGCTGCGCCTTCAGCCGGGCTTCCAGGGCGGCCATCGCCTGCGGCGTCAGCGGCAGCTCGACGTCGCCGGGAGCCGCATCCGGTCCGGGCACGAAATCGGGCTTGGGCGGCGGGGCGGCGAGGAGGGAGCCGGGGGCCGGCTGATGCACGACGATGGCGGTGAGGCTGGAGCCGACGACCTGGATCGCGGGCGGCTCGGCCTGGGGCTGGGCCGGGGTCGATGTTGGAGCAGCCGGGGCCGCCGCACCACCGCCGCGCAGGGCCGCGGCATCCGCCGCGCGCGCGCCCGATCCGGAGGTGGTCTGCGCGGTCGCGGTGCCCCTGGTCGCTGGCGGATTGCCGGGCGCCTGGCCGCTTTCCGCCGGTTGTGCCGGGCCGCCGCCGGGCCGGGCCAAAGGCGTGCTCTCGACCGCGAGGATCAGCACCTGCAGGCGATCGCCGGCGGTGCGCACCTCCAGGGTCACATGGCTG
>CAZKDH010000114.1:0-57892 GCA_964551505.1 uncultured Rhodospirillaceae bacterium | reverse complement strand
GACCGGGTGACGCTGGTGAAGTTCGGTCGAATGATCCTGGCCGCCGCCCGGGAGCCGAAGCAGGGTTTCTTCCCGCCCGCGGCCGGCCACGGCGACCTCATGGAGCACGGCATGCCGGAAAGGGTCCTGGCCTTTCTGGCGGCGCTGGACGCGCCCCCCGGCGGGGCGTCCTAGAACGCGGCGCCGAGGGCCTTGCCGAGGGCCTCGAAGGGGAGGAGGACGCAGTCGCGCCGGCTCTTCGAGTGATGCACCGGAGCAAAGACGCCGAGGCAGGCGAACGGCGCCGGTGCCGGCGTGCCCTTGCGCATCATCTCGCCGATCGCCGCCGACATCGCCTGCAGTTCGTCGGCGCCCTTGCCGCGGGCGAATTCGGCGATGGTCGCCGCCGCCGCCTCGCAGAGCAGGCAGCCCCTGACGTCATGCCCGACGGCCGAGACCCGGTCGCCGACGCGGGTGATGTCCAGGGTCACCCGGTCGCCGCAGAGCGGGTTGTCGACGGTGATGCTGGCGCTGGCCTGCTGCAGGCGCCCCTTGCCGAAGCCGCGCCGGGCGCGTTCCACCATGTCCTGGTGATAGAGTTCCGTGCTCATGGTCTAGGCTCCTGCCAGCAGTCGGTCATAGGCTTCCGGCGTGTCGACGTCGGCGAAGACGCCGGCGGTCTCGACCGCGACGTCGGCGACCAGGTCCTCGTGCAGCCCGATCAGGTGCCGGGCGCCGACATCGCCCTCCAGCTCCTGCATCTCGGCGAAGAAGCGCCGGTCGAACAGCACCGGATTGCCGCGCTTGCCCTGGTGGCTGGGCAGCACGATGGCGCGCCCCTCGAGCGGATTATAGGCCGCAATCAGCCGCCGGATAAGGTCGGGCGCCACCTGGGGCATGTCGCCGAGCAGCACCAAGGCGGCGTCGATGCCGGCGGGCAGGGCGCGGATGCCGGCCCGCAGCGAGGCGCTCATGCCGAGCTGGTAGTCGCGCGCCTCGACGATCTGCAGCTTCCGCCCGGTCAATGCCGCCCGCACCTTGCCGGCCTGATGGCCGCAGACCACGACGATCTCGTCGATGCCCGCCGCCGCGGTCTGGTCGGCGACATGGGCGAGGATCGGCTTGCCCTGGTAATCCAGCAGCAGCTTGTTGCGGCCCATGCGGCTGGACTTGCCGGCGGCGAGGATGACCGCGGCGATCTTCGGCCGGGCGGCGCCGTCGGGCAGCGGCAGGCTGCGCGGCTGCGGCCGCGAGGGAATCTCGCTCAGCAGCCCGCCGACGCCCATGTGCCGGATGTCGCGGGCGCTGACCGCGAGATCCGCCAGCAGCCGCTGCAGCACCCAGTCGAAGCCGTTCAGCTTGGGCGAGCGCGCGCAGCCCGGCAGGCCGACCACCGGTCGCCCGGCGATGGCGCCCAGCAGCAGCAGGTTGCCGGGGTCGACCGGCATGCCGAACTGGGCGATGCTGCCGCCCGAGGCCTCGATCGCCGCCGGGATGACGTCGCGCCGGTCGGTGATCGCCGAGGCGCCGAGGATCAGGATGAGTTCGGCGCCGCCCGCTTGCGCCCGGGCGATGGCGGCGATCAGCGCCGTCGCGTCGTGCCGACATCTGAGGTCGGCGGCCGGCGGGTTGCCGAGCGTCGCCAATCGGGCATTGAGGATGGCGACGGTCTTCTCCAGCACGCTCGGCTTCAGATTGGGGAGTTCGGTCTGGATGAGGGCGATCGGGCGCGGCCGGTAGGCCGCCACCTGCAGCAGCGCGCCGCCGTCCCGGGCGATGGCGATGCCGGCGTCGAGATGCGCCCGCTCGACGGCGAAGGGGATGATCTTCACCGTCGCCGCCAGCTGCCCGGCCTTCACCGCGGCGAAGGGCGGCAGGGTCGCGAGCGTGATCGCCTCGTCGATCTCGTTGACGGCGTCGATCCGCGCCGGGTCGAGGACCAGCACGCCGTCCGCTTTGGCATGCAGGTTGGCGCGCCCGGTGAAGGCCGGATCGATCTCGAGGCCGGGCCCGGCCGTCGCTTGGCCGAGCTCGGCGGCGGCCTGGTCCTCGGGCACGTCGCCGGCCTCCGGCCGCGCGATCGGCAGGGTGGTGACGCCGTCCGCCTGCAGGGCGGCGATATCCGCCGCCGAGAGCCGGCGCCCCTTCTTGAACAGCTGGGCGCCGCAGCGCCGGGCATGCACCAGCACCGCGCCCTCGCATTGCTCGACCGGAAGCTCGGCGAAGATCATCGCCCGGTCGGCCGGTTGCGCCGTGCGGCGGTCAGCTGCGCCAGCACCGAGACGGCGATCTCGGCCGGCGACTTCGCCCCGATGTCGAGCCCGGCGGGGCCGTGGATGCGGGCGAAATCGGCCTCGCCGAAGCCCGCCGCGGCCAGGCGCTTCAGGCGGCCGGCATGGGTCTTCTTGCTGCCCAGGGCGCCGATGTAGAACACCGGCGCGCGCAAGGCGGCGATCAGCGCCGGGTCGTCGAGCTTGGGATCGTGCGTCAGGGTGACCACGGCGCTGCGGACGTCCGGCGCCAGCTCGGCCATCGCCTCGTCCGGCCAGTCGTGGCGCAGCTTCACGCCGGGAAAGCGGTCGGCGGTGGCGAAGGCGCGCCGCGGATCGATGACCGTAACGTCGTAGCCGGCCATCGCCGCCATCGGCGCCAGGCTCTGCGAGATGTGCACGGCGCCGATGATCATCAGCCGCGCCGGCGGGTTCTGCACCAGGACGAAGCAGCGCCTGCCGTCGAGCGCGATCTCGCCGCTGCGGTCGTCGGCGATCGCCAGTGCGATGGCGTCGCGGGCGCCGGCCGAGAAGGCGAAGGCCGGGGCCGGGCTGGCTTCGGTGAAGACGTCCTGCCGGCCGCCCTCGAGATCGGTGACCAGTGCCGCCGGGACGTGGCGCTGCTTGAGCGCCAGCAGGCGCTCGATATCCGCCAGCTTCATTCGACGAGCTCGAGATAGATCTGCAGCTTGCCGCCGCAGGCGAGGCCGACTTCCCAGGCCTGTTCGTTGGTGACGCCGAAATCCAGCAGCCGCGGCTGGCCGTCGGCGATCACCTCCTGCGCCTCCTTCACCACGGCGCCCTCGATGCAGCCGCCCGAGACCGAGCCCAGCATCGCGCCGTGCTCGTCGATCGCCAGCTGCGAGCCGGCGGGGCGCGGCGAGGAGCCCCAGGTCGCCGTCACCGTCGCCAGGGCGACGCCCTTGCCGGCTTTACGCCAGGCGGCGGCGGCGGCCAGCACATTCTCCTCGCTGGATGGGTCATGCGGCGTCGTCATGCGGCCCTCGCTTCGATCCGGCCGGGGCGCTCGGCGGCGAGCGCATTCGCCAGATCCTGCATGCTGTCGAGATTATGGATCGTGCGGAAATCGTCAACGTGGCGAATCATCGCCTTGGCGCCCTGGGTCTTCGGCGCGTAGGCGTCGTAGCGCAGCAGCGGGTTGAGCCAGATCAGGCGCCGGCAGGACTTGTGCAGCCGCTCCATCTCCTTCTGCAGTCCCTCGGCGTCGTCTCGGTCCAGCCCGTCGCTGATCAGCAGCACCACGGCGCCCTGGCCGAGGACGCGGCGCGACCAGTGGCGGTTGAACGCCGCCAGGCAGTGGCCGATGCGGGTGCCGCCGGACCAGTCCTCGACGCGCTCCGCCACCTTGTCCAGCGCCACGTCGACGTCCTTGGCGCGGAGGTCGCGGGTGATGTTGGTCAGGCGGGTGCCGAACAGGAAGGTATGCACCCGGTCGCGGTCGTTGGTGATCGCATGCACGAAATGCAGCGCCAGCCGGGAATAGCGGCTCATCGAGCCGGAGATGTCGCAGAGGATGACCAGCGGCGGATGCCGGTGCTTGGCGCTCTTCAGTTTCAGCGGGATCGACCCGGCGGCCTTCAGGCTGGCGCGCAGGGTCGCCCGCATGTCGACCCGCCGGCCGCGCGCGCTGGGCTGGAAGCGCCGGGTCGGCACGTCCATGAGCGGCAGGCGCAGGCCGGCGATGGCCTTCTTCGCCTTCGCCAGTTCGGCCGAGGTCATCTTCTCGAAATCCATCTTCTGCAGCAGTTCGCGGTCGGAATAGGTCAGCGCCGCATCGACGCGGATCTCCTCCTCGTCGACCTCTTCCGGCGTGCCGCTGTCGGTCGCCGGCGGCCCCTGCAGGGCCTCAGCCAGGCGGGTGGCGATCTCGTCCTGGCCCTCCTCCGGATTGTCGTAGCGCAGGCTGGGCAGCAGCATCGCCATCATGCGCTTGAGGAATTCCGGGTTGCGCCAGAAGATGTGGAAGGCCTGGTCGAAGATCTCGCGCTGGTCGCGGCGCTGCACGAAGACCGCATGCAGCGTCCAGTAGAAATCCTCGCGGTCGCCGATGCCGGCCGCCTTTACCGCCTCGACCGCGTCGATCACCTTGCCCGGCCCGATCGGCAGGCCGGCGGCGCGCAGGGTGCGGGCGAAGAACATGATGTTCTCGGCGAGACGGCTGCGACCGGCCGCGCCCTTCGCCGTATCTGTGCTGCCGCCGGCCTGCGTCATGGTCAGCGGACGGCGGCGCGGGTCGGGTTCTGCGCCAGCATCTCGGCCCGCACCTCGTCGAGGATCGCCGCCGCCTCGGTGCCGCGGATGCGAGCGATGTCGTCCTGGTACTTCAGCAGGGCGCCAAGGCTGCTGTCGATCGCCTGGGGATTGAGCGCCACCTGGTCGAGCTGCACCAGGGCATCGGTCCAGTCGATGGTCTCGGCGACGCCCGGCAGCTTGAAGAGGTCGCGCTTGCGCAGCTTCTGCACGAAGGCGACGACCTCGCGCGACAGGTCGAGCCCGGCCTGCGGCGATTTCGAGCGCAGGATGGCGAGCTCGCGTTCCGAATCCGGATAGTCCACCCAGTAGTAGAAGCAGCGCCGCTTCAGCGCGTCGTGGATCTCGCGGGTGCGGTTGGAGGTGATCACCACGATCGGCGGCGCGGCCGCCTTGATCACGCCGATCTCCGGGATCGTCACCTGGAAATCCGACAGCAGCTCGAGCAGGAAAGCCTCGAAGGGCTCGTCGGTGCGGTCGAGTTCGTCGATCAGCAGCACCGGCGCCCCGCGCGGATCCGCCTCCAGCGCCTGCAGCAGCGGCCGCTTGATCAGGAAGCGCTCGGAGAAGATGTCGCCGGCGATCTTCTCCTTGCTCGCCTCGTGCGCCGCCTCGGCGAGGCGGATCTCGATCATCTGCCGGGCATAGTTCCATTCATAGACGGCGGCGGCGATGTCGAGGCCCTCGTAGCATTGCAGCCGCACCAGGCGGCGGCCCAGGGTCTCGGCCAGAACCTTGGCGATCTCGGTCTTGCCGACGCCGGCCTCGCCTTCGAGGAACAGCGGCCGGGTCAGCTTCAGCGACAGGAACACCGCCGTCGCGAGGCTGCGATCGGCGACGTAGCTGCCGGTCTTCAGAAGCGATTGTGTCTCATCGATATTCGCGGGCAGCGCAGCCATGGGTCCCCTTCATCTCCAGGGCCGGATCGCGGCCGGTGCTCGGGCCGCTATTTCTGCTGCCACTGACCCGAGCTGTCCATGTAGTACCAGCCGGCCTGCAGCCGTTCGTTGATGGTCTTCTCGGCTGCCAGGGCGCCGATCTGCTCGATGGCCACGCCCTTCTCGGCCGCCAGCTTCTCGTAGACCTGGCGACGCTGGGCGTTGATGTCGGCGACCAGCTTGCGGATGTCGGCCGAGGGATTGGCGGCGACGATATCGACATAGCCGTCCGGGCGCTCGCCGACCAGGCCGGCCGCGCGCGCGTCGTTCAGCGGATCCGCCAGCGCCGAGGCGGCGGGCAGGGCGATCGCCAGCATCAGGGCGGCGATCAGGGCCTTCAGTGTGGTTACGAGGGGCTTGCGCATGATCCTACTCACTTCCCGTCAGAACAGGTTGGGGTTGTTGTTGACCAGGGACTCGACGTCCTTGTCGACCTTGACCCGGACTTCCTGCTCGATCTTCACGTTCAGGTTGATCACGATCGGCTTGTCCGGCGCCTCGACCTTCACGGTCGGGTTGCAGCCGGAAAGCGCAAAGGCCATGCAGGCGGCGGCCACGCCGGCCTGGATCTTCGAGTTGGGGGAAAAGGGCACGGGTTCGGCCTTTCAATGATTATAGGATTTGAGCCGTTCTTCGATCATATCCGGCACCTGATACCCGGCCAAGCCCTTGCGCAGGACCTCGTCGAGCCGCCCGCTGATCGTGAGATTCAGCTCCACCGGGTAGCCATTGTAGAAACTGGGATTGCTGCCACCGATGTGCAAGCCCAGGGAGACATCACCTGCGAGTGATCGGTCGAGGTCGAGCTCGAGCTTGGTATAGTGGAAATCCGACAATGCCAGCAATACCATAGCGACGCTTTCGCCGGCGCTTTTCAGCGCCAGAGGCGCCTGGTTGGGGTCGTATTTCAGGACCCCGGGGCCGGCGGCGGCCAGCTTGGCGTTGGGGATGGCAAGGCCGGCGGGGAACAGGGTTACCGGCACCCTACCGGAAATCTCACCGTCCCCGGTGAGGCCGGCGATGCCGAACTGCTTGAAGAGCTCCGCCACCGACAGGTTCTCGACCTGGAAGCTCAGTTGCTGGGCCGGCGCGCCCAGGGTCAAGGCCAGGGGGTCCAGCGTCACCCGGCCGCCGATCATCTCCAGCCGGCTCTCGGCGATCGTCAGCTGCTTGCCGTCGTCGATCTTGAACCGCACCAGCCCGTTGGTCAGCGGCAGCCCCACGTCGGCCAGCTCGACCGAGAGCACCTGGTCGGGCTTGGTGGAAAGCGGCCAGGGCCGGTCGATCTCGACCACCGTGTTGAGGTTGCGCAGGATCACCGGCCCGACCTTGCCGGAGAGCCGTTCGACCCGGAGCTTCAGGTCGGAGGCCAGGCGGCCATCGGCGATCGAGACGCTGCCCAGGAGATCGACCGAGCCGCTGATGTCCTGCATCCGCGAGCGCAGGGGCGGCAGCAGGTTGTGGGGCTGCAGGCCGCCCACGGCAAAGACCACCGGGTCGAGGTCGAGACTGGCCTTGCCGCTGCCCTTGGCGAGGTTGTAGGCGCCGTCGACGCTGAGCGTCATCTTCGCCGGTCCGTTGTGCACCTTGCCCTTCAGGGTCAGCGCGGAGCCGTCGAGGCTGGCGGTGCCGTCGATCTCCATCGGCACGAAGCCGGTGACCGATGTCACCTGTGCCAGGGCGAAGTCGAAATCGAGCTTCTGGCCGCTGAGCCTTCCGTTCAGCGTCGCCTTGCGGGTCGAGACGCCGAGCTTCGGCAGGACCGCCTGGGCGCCGGCGATCTGCACCGTCGCCGCCATCGGCTGGCCCGGAGCGACATCGAAGCCGACGGTCGCGGCGGGGATCGCCAGCTGCAGCGAATCCCCCAGGCTGGCCGAGCGCAGGCCGAAGGCGAATTTTCCCAGGGCGAGGCCGCCGCGCACGGTGGTGCCGCCGACCAGCAGGGGCTGGACCGTGAGGCTGCTCGCCGGGTCGTGCTTCACCGGCAGCGCGACCGGCTGGGCGATCGCCAGGTCCTTGCCGATCTTCAACTCGGCGAGGCCGATCCTGCCGTCACGGGTGGTGGCGACCTTGATCTCGCCATTGGCATTGGTGAGAGCGAGGCCGAGGTCGAGGCTCGGCTGGCGCAGGCTGACCTCGCCGAATTTCAGGCTCTTCGCCGCCAGCTTCAGGTCGACCGCCGCCGAGGCCTGGAAGGACTGCAGGTCGATGACCGCCGGGGCGGTGCCGGCGATTTCGACGGCGAGATCCGGCGTCCAGCCGCCGGTCGATTTCACGCTCAGCCCCTCGATGGTGATCTGGCCGGCCGCGGCGGTGGCGCTGCCGGCCAGGGCGGCGGTCAGCGGGGCGGGCAGGGGGTCCCAGGCGAGGCCGTTCAGATCGGCCGTCCAGTCGGCGACCGGGTCGACCGGCGTCGCCGGGGCATCGGCCGGGGGCTCGCGCAGCTTGGCGGCGAAGTCGAGCGCGCCGGCGCTGGGCTGCGGCATGCCGAGGAACTGCCAGAGGCCGGAATCGGCGTCGATATGGCCGGAAATCTTGCCCTGCGGCCGGGTCTGCGACTGCTGCAGGGCGATGTTGAGGTCGAGATCGACCTTGGCGCGCCGGTCTGCCTCGGCCAGGGCGAACTGGGCATAGACCACGTTCTGGTCGAAGGTCGCCATGCCCTCGCCGCTGATGGCGCCGAAGGGCGAATCGATGACGGCGACGATCTGGTGGATGATGACGGTGGGCAGCGGGGCGCCGCCGCCGCCGGACCCGCCGGCGCGCAGGCGGTCGACCAGCGGGTCGAGGTCGCCGAGGCTGGCCCGGACGCCGTATTTCAGGTGCAGGTCGAGGCGCTCGATCTCGATCCGGTCGATCCGCCCGGCGAGCGCGCCCATCGGCCCGTAGTCGATGACCGCATTGGTGAGGACGACCTGCTGCTGGCCGCCCAAGGCGAGGCGGGCGACCTTCGCCTGGCCGAGGCCGAGGGCGGTGAACTCGACTGCGCCCGGCGCGCCGGCTTCCAGGGCGATCAGCCGCCCGGCCAGCCAGGTCGCCGGGGTCTCCGGGAACAGGGCCAGCAGCACGCCGCCGATCACCAGGAGCGCCAGGATGCGTTTCAGCCAGCGGCGCTTGCGTGGTGGTCGGGCGGCGGTGTCGGTCATGCATGTCCCCAGGGGCGGGGGGAGTTTATAGGCTGGTTCTTGCGCTGGAAAGCGGGCCCCCGCATGATGGGAGAAACCAGGAGATCGACCATGCGGTTGCGCGTTTCCACCGTGTTTTTTGCCGTAGTTTTTGCCGTTTTCGCCGGGAAAACCGTGGCTGCGGAGGAGATTCCGCCGGCGTCGCTGCTGGGAAAATACGGTTTCAGCGCGGTGAACCCCACCACGGTGACGGCCTGCAGCCGCATCGAGAAGCGCGATCTCGAGGCGCTGTCGACCGCCTATCGCTGCTGGACCGAGCCCGCGGGGGCCTTCTGCACCCACCTCCACCAGCGCCTGGCGCTACTTGTATATACAAGTGAGGCGGCCTGCTGGGCGGGTCGGCAGAGCTTCCGGCCGACGCCGTGAAATTCCGCGGAAAACCGCCATTCCTGGCGGCCTGCCTGGCGCTCGCTTGCGGCCTTTCCCCGGCCGCCCGGGCGGAAGGCCTCAGCCCGGTCGCCTGCTGGTTCACCGTGCCGGCGGATTTCAAGGTCGCCTGCTATCGCCTCCAAGTGCCGGAAAGCCGCGCCGGGAAGAGCGCCCTCGAACTCTCGCTGCCGGTGGCGGTGGTCTCGGTGCCGGGCGAGCGGAAATACGAGGATCCCATCGTCTACCTGGCCGGCGGGCCGGGGGACGGGGCCTGGCTGGATAGCGACCGGATCACCTGGTGGTGGGATTTCATCGACGACAATGCCTGGGTGCGCGAGCGCGACCTGGTGCTGGTCGACCAGCGCGGCACCGGCCTCACCGAGCCGCGGATGGACTGCCCGGAACTGCAGGCGGCGGCGGTGGCCGAACTCGGCCTGGGCGGCGACTACGCGGCGGCGGCGAAACTCAACCGCGAGGCGACTGCCGCCTGTTTGAAGCGGGTGACGGCGGCCGGCCACGACCCCAGCGCCTACGACACCCGGGAGAGCGCGATCGATCTCCACGACCTCTTCCAGGCGCTGGGGCGGCCGCCATGGAACGTCTATGGCCTTTCCTACGGGACCCGCTTTGCGCTCACCTACATGCGCGACTTCCCCGGCGACATCCGCAGCGCCATCCTGGATTCCGTGGTGCCGCTGCAGGCGCATTTCTTCGAGGACGGCGCCTGGGTGACCGACCGGGCCTTCCGCACCCTGTTCGCCGGCTGCGTAGCCGACCGCAAGTGCCGGCGCGATTATCCCGACCTGCGGGCCGATCTCGAATCCCTGGTGCGCGAGCTGAACGACCGGCCGTTCCAGGCGACGCGGCCGAATCCGCTGGGCGAGGGCACGACGAAGATCGCGGTCACCGGCGACCTGCTGCTCGGCCATCTGTTCAGCAACCTCTACAACCGCGCGGACATCGAGAACGTGCCGCGGATCATCGAGGCCTTCAAGCAGCGGCGGGAGAAGGTGATGGACCAGGAGATCGACTACATCCTCGACGACACCGCGGGCCGCGACGATTTCGGCGACGGGCTCTGGATCTCGGCGAGCTGCCTCGAGGAGGCCCCGTTCAACGACCTCACGCGGGCCCGCGCCGCCTATGCCGCCTATCCGATGCTGAAGGGCTTCGCCGCCATCCCCGACGTCACCGATGCCTGCGATCTCTGGGTGCAGAAACCCGTCGATCCGCTGGACGGCAGGGCGGTGGAGAGCGACATCCCGAGCCTCGTCCTGAGCGGCGCCTACGATCCGGTGACGCCGCCGCAATATGCGCGGCTGGCGGCGGCCGGCCTGCATCGCAGCTTCTATTTCGAGTTTCCCGGCGCCGGGCACGACGTGCTCGGCAACGAGCCCTGCGCCGATGCCCTGGCCGGGCAGTTCCTCGACAATCCCGGGATCATGCCGACGCATCCCTGTCTCGGCCAGCTGACGACGCCGGATTTCGCGGCGCCGGACAAGTAGACCGGCCGGGGCGCGGGCATTGGACGCAATCGGCGCTGTGGGCGATCGCCGATCCTCTTCCTAGTTGTTCGCCGGGACCGTGACCACGGGTGCTGCTCCCTCTGCTCCCTTGTCTGAGACGGAGAACAGCAGCATCACGAACGAGAACGTGTACTTGGAGGCGATCTCGGTGTCCGGGATCCAAAACCACCTGCCATGATATGGAACCGAGATGAAGGCGTCACTGGGACGCGCGTTTCCGCTCGCAATGTGCAGCATAGAGGCGCTGCCCGTGGCAGCCTGATTGTCCTCCGGACTGGGCCACGCCCTGCCTTCCCGGATGTCGGGCGCCGGCAGGTCGATGCCAAATCCGAGCTCGACCATGATCTGCAGCATCGAGCGCGTCTGCATGGCAATTTCGGTATTATTTCCCGAACTGCCACCATAGTAGACGGTGATCTCCCTCGCATCCGGCGCCAGACCGAGGATTGCTGCGATCTCCTGCCTGCGGGATTCAGTTTCTGCGTCATTCTCTCTTGGCTTGAACAGAAGCACCGAGGTTTCGGCGGCATTCTTCGACTGCACGATGCGGATCTCGAGCGCACCGGCGGCCTGCATCTCACGAATCAACTGACCGAGTCGAGCAAACTTGGGATCGACGGAGCGTCCGGCATTGATGCGGCGATCCGACTTGTTCTTGATGCCGTTGATCGAATCAAGGGTGAGCGCCATGACGCTGTCGGCGGCATAGCCGGCCTGCAGCAGGAACATGATCGCGCTCGGCGGAATCGGCGTCATCAGCCGGGTCAGGAAACTGGACCCTACACTTGGCGTATAGATTATCGTCGGGCTGTCCCTGTAGCTGCCCTGCAGGAGCACGCTGCCGCCGAGCGCCATGAATGATGGCGCCGGATTTTCCATCTGGGTGCTCGAGGCATTGAATCCAGCGGTGGCCGTGCTGTTGAACTGGTAGCCTGCGATCACCTGCTGGACGTCGAGAAATACCGGCAGATCGCCGTAGCGGAGCTTGACGATGTTGAGCAGCGTCTGCTGTTTCCAGGAGTCGCCGATCGCACTGGCATAGTCGATTCGATCCCGCGGGACCGATGGCGGGCCAATCGAGCTGCATGCTGCCAGGATCAGGCCAATCAGCACAGGCGTCGCTCCCGCCACGGCAAGACGGCGCTTGTACGGGGACCTCAGTGGTCGAAGCCTCGCCGCGCAGACTCGAGATATGGCCGGTGCCCATTTCAGGGTCATGGCCACCAAGGCGATGCAAACCGAAGCTGACCGCCGGCGCACAGCGGTCAGCATCGCCTCGCACGGCCTATCTTGGTGAACGTCGGCGCCAATCATGGGCATCACCGACCGACGGTGCCTATTCCTCGAGCTGGACATCGATCTTGCCGGCGCGCACCGCGGCCTTGAGGGCGGCGTGGTCGCGCTCGGTCTGATCGGCATAGGCAATGGCGAAGTTGCCCATGGCGTCGTCGAAATTGTCGGTATTGCCCAGGTAGCCGCTGATCTTCTGCTCCACGTTGCCGGCCTTGGCATGGGCCCTGGCCAAGCCCCATCCGCAGAGCTTGGCGAACAGGGTCAGCATGCCGGCGTCCATGGCTTCGACCTGCGGCTTGATCTTGGCGTCGCGCAGCTGGCGCACATATCCCTGGACACCGATATTGGTGGTCGCCCAGCCCAGGAAAATGTCGGTGGCCGACTGCATCAGCTTCTGCCCGGTCACCACCCGCTGGCCGGGATGGGAATAGACGCTGCTGCCGGCGTAAGGCTCGAGCACGGACTGCTTGGCCTGCTTCCACTGCAGAAACAGCGGATCGTTGTTGGCCGACATCATCAGGACGACGGCGCAATAAGTTCCCACACTGCCGATTCCGACGACCTTCATCGCCGCATCCACCAGGCGATACTGGTCGAGCAATTCGCGGCGTTCATCGGACAGCGTATCCCGATAGCACTTCAGGGCCTCGGTGACGCGGGTGATCATCGCGTCCTTGCTCAATTCGGGGGGATGAAAGATCAGCGGCGGAGCATCGTGAATCCGGATCTGGCCGCCGACCATTCCGGCGAGCTGGGGATAGGCCAGGTCGGACGCGCTCGATGCGACCGCCTTGGCCACCCGGCCCCGAATCCTTTCCTCAAATTTCCTGCGGACCGAGGCCGGCATCGCGGCGATTAAGTCGTCCAGGGTGATGCGGGCGTACCAGACCTCGAGCGGGCTCATCTCGCAATATTCATGCACGTTCTTGCGATAGCTGCGCGCACAGGCGACCGCGGCGTCGCGCCCAACCGAGTCCTTCATCCCGGCGCTGCGTGCGGCGAGGACAAAGGACGCCACCAGGCGCTTGACGTCCCATTCCCAGGGCGCAGGCAGGGTCTCGTCGAAGTCGTTGATGTCGAAGACGATGTTGCGTTCGGGCGTCGCGAAGCCGCCGAAGTTCAGCAGGTGGCAATCGCCGCAGATCTGCAAGCGAAGCCCGGTCGCCGGCTGCCCCGCCAGGTCGGCTGCCATCACCGCTGCAGCACCCCGGTAGAAGGTGAACGGCGACTGGAGCATGCGGCCATAGCGGATCGGAACCAGCTCCTTGCGCCGGTCCTTGTCCTGGCCGAGCAGGATCGCCAGCGGATCCACCTTGTTCCTGTCGCGCTTCCACGATCCCAGGGCTTGGCGCGGCAGCTTCTCGCGCAGAGCCTTGCCGGCCGCGGCCAGTGCGGCCGAGGGCAAGCGGTCGTCCACGGGGCCCGCCGTCGCAGAGGCTGGGCCGGCCCCGGGTTGGCGCTCTTTGGCAACCTTTCGGATCGGCCTGGGGGATGCAGGTGACTTGCGCTTGGTCCCCTTAGGCTTCCGCGCCCTGACACTGGGCCTGGTTTCCTTCGTCCTTTGCTCAGGTGCCGATTCGGCCGGTCGCTTCGTACCCTCAGGACCCGCGCCAAGGGCGATATCATGCTCGGTGCTCATTTGCGCGGCCCTCCTCGGTCTCGGCGAAAATTCATTTAAAATATCCCATAGACTCGGGACTCGGTCCTTGATGCAGGTCAACAGACGTGAACTGCACTCCAGACCGCTACTCCTTCGCCGGCGCGGTGTACCACCTTTCCTTCGGGACGATCAGCGGCTGCGGCGGCTGCTCGTAGTATTGCGGCGACATGATCTGGACGCCGTAGGTGTTGAAGATGTCCTGGATCTTGCCGTTGAGGGCGGAGATGGAACCGAGCCGCTCGGTCGGCAGCTCCACCACCGCAAACAGCTCATATTCGATGTAGAAGTCGGTGAGGGCGCGCTGGAACACATAGGGCGCCGGCGTCTTGCAGATCCCTTCCACCTGGTCGGCCGCCATCAGCAGCATGGCATGCACCTGGCGCCAGGGCGTGTCGTAGCCGATGGTGATCTTGATCGAGACCTGCGATGCGCTGCCGGCAAAGCTCTGGGAATAGTTGGTGACGGAATTCTCGATCAGCACCGAATTCGGGATGGTGATCTCCTCGTTGCTCATGGTCACCAGCTTGGTGGAGATCGCGCCGACCTCCGAGACCATGCCCTGGACGTCGCCGATGCTGACGAAATCCCCGACATGCAGCGCCCGGGTATAGGCGAGGACGGTGCCGCTCATCATCTGCGAGACGACCCCGGTGGAACCCAGCGAGATCATCAGGCCGAACAGCACGCTGAGGCCCTGGAAGGCGAGGCTGTTCGAGCCGGGGATGTAGGGATAGGCGATGGCCAGCGCGACGCCCCAGATGATGAAGCGCAGGATCTGCCGTGTCGCCCGGGCGGTGTCCGCCTGCACGAAGGGGATCGCCATCCGGCGCCCCTCGACGGCCTCGGCGACATTCGCAATGGCGCGGCTGAAGGCCTGGGCGATCAGGAAGATGATGGCGACGGTGACGATGCCGGGGATGGCGCCGACCGCCTTGAGCCCGAGATCGGTCATCAGGTCGACGAAGAAGCCGCCGAGCCGCTGGCCCAGCGGGTGGGTGACCGGGAACTGGCTCAGCGAGAAGGCGAGCCAGACATAGAGCAGCAGCAGGATCGCGAAGCCGGTGAAGAGCTGCATCATGCGGACGGTGAGGACGAAACCGTATTGCCGCCATGGCAATCGGCCCTTGGCGGCCTTCTCGATGCGGGTGGAGATCACCTTGTGGAACCATTCGCGCACCTTGAGGCGCAGGCGCCAGATGATCCAGACGAGGCCGGCGAGAAGCAGCGTCGCCGCAGCTGTCATCGCCATGCCCCTGACGATCACCGGCATGCGCTGCTGTTCCAGGCGGGCGGCAAAGGCGGCCTCCAGTTGGGCCTTCGCTTCCTCGGCGAGCACGTTCACGCTCAGCGGATATTCGGGATCGATGTCGCCGGGGGCGACGCCAAAGAGCAGGTTGCCGCCGATGGTGAGGACGAGGCCGGTCTGGTTGCCGAGCGCCACTGGCTGCAGCTCGATCGGCATTGCCAGGATCTCGTCGGGCAGGTTGACGAGCCGGTGGTAGGAGCGCTCGGCGCGCTCGGTGGGCGTCGTCGTTCCGACATTGCTGCGGAAGGTGAAGATCGGGCGGTTCAGATAGGTGAGCGTCGCCTCGGGCGTTGCGGCGGCGACGGCGGCGTCGCCATCCTCGGCGAGCGCCAGGGTTTGGGATCCCAGGAAGAGGGCAAGCGCCAGCATGGCGCATTGGATCAAACGCATGGTGATTGCGACCATCTCGCGCTCCGATATCTGCTGCTTCGGCGACTCGATTGTGCGCCAAGACTAGGCCGGATGCCGGGACTCAGCCTTGATGCAGGTCAAATTCGGGCAGGAGTCGCGCGAGGATAGCCGGGGGGCCGGGCCTGGATCCCCTTTGCAGATCGGCGAGGGAAGGGCGCGCAACCTTCCGCCCGGACCTCGTCACCAGGTGACGGTCATGCCGATGACCGGACCGTGCAGGATGACGTCCCAGTTGAAGTCCCGGCGGCCGTTGCCTTCGTCGTAATCCTGCGACAGCGCCCGATAGCCGGCCCCGGCCTCGGCCGCGGCGCCGAACAGGGTGAAGTGGTAGCCGAGCAATGCCTGGGTGTTCCAGGTGAATTTCGAACCGACGCCGAAGCCGCCGACATCGCCGCGCAGGTTGAAATCGACCGCGTCGGTCAGGCCGAAGCGGACCCGGCCGCCGACGAAGGGATCGACCCAGTCGCGCGAGCCGTCGAATTCCCGCTTGAAGGCGAGTTCGTTGATGTCGAGCTTCGCATTCACATCGACGCCGACATAGGTGTAGCGGGCGCCGGCAAGGACATCGAAGCTGACGGTGCCGCCGCCGTAGCCGGGGTCGCGGGGCCGGAGCTGGTAGTTGTCGACCAGGCGATAGAAGGTACCCGCCTCGATGATGGCGATCTGCTGGTCGACATCGACCTTGAGATCGGCGGAAAGGAACCTGTCGCTGCGCGACGCCTTCTCGGTGGCGGTGATGTCGGCATAGGTACCGTCGAAGAAGACGCCGAACCGCCGGTACTGCACCTCGGCATGGCCCTGCAATCCGACCAGGCTGTCGGATTTCTGCAGGATGTCGATGAAATTGTCATTGACCGAGGCCTGGTGCTTGCCGTTGCCGACATCGCCGGTGATGCCGAAGGCCCAGGCATAGGGCGCCGTCGTGAACTGCCAGTCCTTGGCGGCGGTGTCCTTCGCGGCTTCGGGCGCCGCCGCATCCTGGGCTTGGGCGCCCGTCGCGGCCGCGAATGCCCCAAGCCCGATCAAACATGCCGCGATGCAGGCCGCTCTCGTGATCATGTATCCCCCGATACCCCGATGGTTCGCTTCGCCACAGTATCCCTCTCGCCGGCCCCCCGGCAACCGGCCCGTTTCCGCCTGCCCTCGGCGGAAACGGGTCTGCATCCGCGCCTGCGCCCGCCTCAGGGTGCCTTGGTCAGGTCGAGGGGCAGGGCCTCGCCGTGCAGCCCGCCTTGCGGGGTCCCGGGCTTGCCCTCCCAGGTGACGACCGGACCATTGGCATTGACCCGGTAGCAGCGGGCCTCTTTCTTCTCGGGCTGCACCCAGGTCACGCAGACGTCGCCCTCGTTGTCGAAGGCCCAGGTGCCATATTCCCGCTTGCCGGCGGTGTCCTCGTAGGTCACTTCGCCGCCGGGCAGGAAGAAGACGTGGAATTCGGCACCGTCGGCGGCCTTGCCGTGCAGGGTGTTGCCGTTCATGGCGGTGACGAAGGCATCGCCATGCAGGACCTCAGCATGAGCGGCCGTGGTCGCCAGGCTGGCGGCTAACGTGAGCAGTGCGATGTTCAGAAACTTCATTGCGATCTCTCCTTTTTCTGTTGAACGTCAGTGCTGGCCGCTGCCGCCGGCCTGCTGCAGCTTCTCCAGGACCTGGTCGAGCGAGAAGCTGCCAGGCTTCTGGCGCGGCGGGAACTCGATATAGGTCTGCAGGTGCTTGGCGACGTAAGCCTGGGCCGGGACCAGCGCGAAGGCATGCTCGACGCGCCATTTGTCATAGTCGCCGGCCACATGCTGGGCAAGCTCGAAGGGATCGGCGCGCAAGTCCATCAGCTTGGGAAAACGCAGCGCGATCAGCGGGTCCTGCCAGACGTTCAGGCCTTCCGCCCGCTGCTCCAGAAACAGGAGCTTCCAGCGCTCGTAGCGCAAGGCGGCGAGATTGCCGTCGTCGGTCCAGTAGAAGAATTCCTTGCGCTTGTCCGGTCCGGTGTCGGCCAGCAGGTCGCGCTGGTCGTAGCCGTCAAGATGCACCTTAAAGGTCTTGCCATCCGCCTCGTAGCCGGCCAGCAGCTTCGTTGTCACGTCGGGCTCGCCGGCGGCGGCGACCAGGGTCGGCACCCAGTCCTCATGGGAGACGATGTCGTTGATCTCGGTGCCCGGCTTGATGACGCCCGGCCAACGCATGACGCCAGGAGCCCGATAGCCGCCCTCCCAGCTGGTATTCTTCTCGCCGTGGAACGGGGTTGTGCCGCCGTCCGGCCAGGAGAAGACTTCGGCGCCGTTATCGGTGGTGAACAGCACGATCGTATTGTCGGCGATACCCAGATCGTCCAGCTGCTTCAATAGCTGGCCGACCATGCCGTCCAGCTCGACCATGCCGTCTGCCTCGAGGCCGAGGCCGGTCTTACCCTGAGATTGCGGTTTCAGGTGGGTGTAGATGTGCATGCGCGTCGAGTTGAACCAGCAGAAGAACGGCGTCTCCGCCTTGGCCTGTCGGGAGATGAAATCCTGCGCCGCGCCGAGGAATTCCTCATCGACGGTCTCCATGCGCTTTCGGGTCAGCGGGCCGGTATCCTCGATCTTCTGCTTGCCGACGCGGCCGAAGCGCGGGTCCTCGGTCGGATCGTCGATGTCGGTCGCGATGCACTTCAGCACGCCGCGCGGGCCGAACTTCTCCTTGAAGTCCGGATTCTTCGGGTAGTCGGGGTTCTCCGGTTCCTCCTCGGCGTTGAGGTGATAGAGATTGCCGAAGAACTCGTCGAAGCCGTGCACGGTGGGCAGGAATTCGTTGCGGTCGCCGAGATGGTTCTTGCCGAACTGGCCGGTGGCATAACCCTGCGGTTTCAAGAGTTCGGCCAGGGTGGGGTCTTTCTCGGAGAGGCCCTCCTTGGCGCCCGGCAGGCCGACCTTGAGGAGGCCGGTGCGGAAGCAGCTCTGGCCGGTGATGAAGGCGGCACGGCCGGCGGTGCAGGACTGCTGCGCATAGAGATCGGTGAAGATCGCGCCTTCCTTGGCGATGCGATCGATGTTGGGCGTTCGGTAGCCCATCATGCCACGGTTATAGGCGCTGATGTTCCAGTAACCGATATCATCGCCGAAAATGACCAGGATGTTCGGTTTCTTGGCGCCGGCGGCTTCCGCCGGGCGCGCCAGTTGGAAGGGCAGAATGCCGGTCGCCATTCCCACTGCCAGGGCACTCGACGAGAACAGGAATTTTCTGCGCTTCATATTGGGAGTCCTTTGGGTTGGGCATTGTTGCGGTTGTCGGTCAGGATGTCTGCGTTGGCCGGCGGCGGATGCAGCGAAAGCCGAGATGACAGATCGCCGTGTCGATCGGCTGCGCCATGCGCGCGGCCGGGCGATAGCGGCGGCAATAGCTCGGCGCGCAGAGATAGGAGCCGCCCTTGGTGACTTTCCGCGGAATTCGAATGGCGGGCTGGCGCGCATCGATGCTGGCATCGCGATCGCCGCCCCGCGGATTGCGCGATGTGCAGCAGGATTTCTGCACCTTGCCATGCTCCTGGTACCAGTCGACGGTCCATTGCCAGACATTGCCGGCCATGTCGTAGAGGCCGAAGCCGTTGGCCGGATAGGAGCCGACCGGGGCGAGGCCGGCGAAGCCGTCGGTCGCCAGGTTCTGCCAGGGAAACTCGCCCTGCCAGGTATTGGCCATCGGCTTGCCGCCTGGCGCGATGTCGTCGCCCCAGACGAATTCCGCGCCCTCGAGGTCGCCGCGCGCGGCGAATTCCCATTCCGCCTCGGTGGGCAGCTCCTTGCCGGCCCATGTCGCATAGGCCTCCGCATCCTCGTAGCCGATCTGCACCACCGGATACCGGTCCCTGCCGGCGATCGTGCTCGCCGGCCCCTCGGGATGGCGCCAGTCGGCACCGGCGACATAGCCCCACCAATTGAAATGGTTGGAGAGGTCGACGGGTTTCGAAGGTTGCTGGAAGACCACGGAGGCGGGCATCAGCATTTCCGGTTTGGCGCCGGGATAGAGGGCGGGATCGGGCGGGCGCTCGGCCAGGGTGACGTAGTTCGTGGCCGCGACGAAGCGGGCGAATTCGGCATTGGTGACGGTGTACGTGTCCATCCAGAAGCCGTCGACGCTGACCGCATGTACCGGCGCCTCCTCCGGGTAATGCCGGTCGGATCCCATGCGGAAGGTGCCGCCCGGAATCCAGACCATGCCGTCGCCGGTGTCCGGGATCGGCGCCTGGATCGAAGCCTGGATCGGGGCCTGCATCGGGGCCGGGGCGGCGGATTGCAGCCGGGTCGTGGCAGGGTCGCCGTGAGCCATTCGTCACCTCAGAATAAGTACCTGAATATAGGACGCAGGCCCTATCTCGCGCCGGATGCAGCGCACGAAAATTTCTCCCTAATAATTCGATAGCAGAACGGCAGGGGCGTCGTATTGACTTAGATCAAGATGCCGGCAGGCGCCGACGGTGACTCGGCGGCAGGGCTTCAAGGCTGAGTGAACCCGACGCGCCCGATGCGGACGCGGGCGGAGTAGTCCGGCGCCTCGCCGGCGGCGTGGGCGGCGTCGTTGATATGCGCCTGGGCCTTCAGTGCGTCGAAGGCCAGGCCGCCGGTGACGATGCGGCCGTACTGGTAGGCGAACTCGTCGGACTTGCCGTTCAGCAGCAGCCGCCAGTCCCAGGGCGGCAGGGCGCCCGGCGCCGCCGAAGTGTGGAGCCGGATGTTGGTGGTGCAGTTCGAGGTGACGGCATTGTAGAACTGCGGCCGCTCGTGCAGGGCATTCACGCTGCGGAGATAGTCGAGGAAGATGTCGCGCGCCGCCGTCGGCGTCGCCGTCGAATGGTAGAGATAGACCTCCTCGGCCGTGCGATAGTTGGTGCGCAGGCGGATGACGTCGCGCTCGTCGGCCACCGTGTAGACCAGCTCGTATTGCCGGAAGAAGCCGCGGAAGGCGGAATAGTCCTGGCCGACGACCTTGCGGGTCTCGACCGAGAAGGCGACGTGCTGGCCGTCGGCGAACGCGAAGCTGACGATCGGATGGGCGATCCAGGGCGAGCCCCAGAAGGTGAGGAAGATGTCGGCGCCCTGGATCTGCCGGAGATCGTAGCGCCGGGTCTCCCAGTTCGGCTGGTAGTCGGTCTCGGTGCGGTAGCTGAAGTTGCGCACCTCGTGGATGACGACGTCATCGCCGGCGACCTCGGCCCAGGCGGTGCGGTCGACATCTCGCTGCCAGTCGCGGTCGTTGGACGGGGTGAGCGACAGCCACCAGGCGAGCACGGTGGCGAATCCCGCGAGGCACAGGCCCATCCGCAGCAGCCGCGTCCGGGCGATGAAGAAGATCGCGACCAGGAAGACCGCATAGGCGCCGGCGGCCGGCAGGTGCCAGGCCGACCGCATGTCGATGAAGAGCGCTGTCCCGGCCCAGGCGGAGAGGCCGAGCAGGACCAGCCAGGCGAGCACGATGACGGTCCAGCGCGCGATCGTGGCGACAAGGCCGCGGGGCTGCCGGCGGGATTCGAATCGGCTGGCGGAACGGTGCTTCATCCGGTGACTTTCCATTCCGTGCCCGGTCTTCGGTGCCTGGCCATCACTGCGGCGTATACCCGGGCGGCACGGTCTGCCAGGGAATGCCGGCGAGCGCCATCTTCTCGCCGTAGGCATACTGGTTCTTCATCTCGGCCTGGTTGAACTGCTGTTCGGTGGTGGCGACATAGTCCAGCGGGATCGAGACGTAGCGGAATTCCATGTTGTCGTGGATGGTCGAGAGGTAGAGGCGGTAGAGGTCGTTGATCCCCGAGACCTTGAACAGCGAGCCGATGGCGCGGACGGCGATGCTGCCGAGGCCGCGCGGCACCTGCTTCGGATCGGGGGTGATGCGGCCGTTGCGGATGACATAGAGGCGCTCGACGACCTTGCCGGAAAAGTCGGGATGCGCCGCAGCGATCGTCGCCGGCAGGTTGATCAGCGAGGCGACCGAGAAGGACTGGAAGAAGACCCCGCCGTCGACATGCATCTCGTCGTATTTCCGGCCGTCGACGTTGACCGCGAACATTACCGGCGGGAACACCGCCGGGATCGAGGCCGAGGCGACCAACACCGTACGGAACAGCTTCAGCCGGTCGGGATTGCTGCTGCTGGCGATGGCGCCGAGGTCCCAGATCACCGGCTCCTCGGCATCGAGATTGGTCGAGGCGACCAGCAAGCGCCGGCCCTTGGCATGCTCCGCGGCGACGGCGTCGAGTACCTTCTCGTCGATGAAGGAGGCGACCATCTCGCGCAAGGGCGCGGTATCGGTCAGCGATTCCGACCACAGGATCGCCAGCAGCGAATGGACGATGAAGACGCGAGTGGCATCGACCGTAGTATAGGACAGCTTCAGCGGCTCGTCATAGGCGGAGCCGAGGAAGGCAAAGGGGGCGATCAGCGCGCCGGTGCTGACGCCGGTGACGATCTTGAATTTCGGCCGGTCGCCCGCCTTGGTCCAGCCGTTCAGCAGCCCGGCCCCGAAGGCGCCGTCGGAGCCGCCGCCCGAGATCGAGAGGTAGGTGTAGACCCGGCTGCCGTCCGCCAGCGTCTCGTAGCTGTCCGCGGTCTCCTGCTTGAAGGCCTGGCGCAGCATCTCGCGGCAGGGCTCGGGATCGGTGAAGGGCAGGTAGCGGACGGTCTCGAAGCCGGCGATCGCGGCGCGGCCCGCCGAGCCGATGGGTTCCGCCTGGCGCGGGATCGCCGAGCAGGCAGCGATGCCGAAGCCCAGGACCATCGTCAGGCACAGGATGCGCAGTGCGTGACGCGACGGCCGCGCGACTTCGAATAGCATCCCGTCCCCTCCGCACTGCCCGTGACCCCGGTCCCCGAAAGTCGGAGTATTGACCGCATGGCGGCCGAAGACAACCGCAGCGGATGGCGCGGAATGATTGCCTATGCTCCCGCCGCGGGCGCCGGGCCAGAAAAAAGGACCGGCGGAATTGCGCCGGTCCTCTGCTGCACGGGTTCCCGTTGCCTCGGGGTTCGCTATTCGATCAGGCGCCGCCACCAGCCGCGGCGCTTCTGCTGGGCGTCGTCGCCGGCAGCATCGGAGTCGACCGGCTGTCCGGCCGGGGTGACGTCGATCACCTGCACCGGCGCCGAAACCACCGTGGCTTCCGCGGCGGCATAGGTCTGCGGCCGTTCCGCCGCCACCGCTGCGGCAGGCGCGGCCGGGTCGGCGACCGCGGATTCGGCATCCGGGCGAGGCTTGCGGCTCCGCCGCCGGCGGCCGTCGTCGCGCTGCCCGCTGCCGGTCTCCGCTGCGCCGGCGACCGTGTCGGCCGGGCTTCCGCCCGCGGCATTCTGCCAATGCGGCGGCAAGGCGCTGGGATCGTCGGGGAGGTCCGGCTGATCGGCCGACGGTTCGATCGCGCCATAAGCGGGGCGCGCGGCCTCGTCGCCAGGACCGATCTGCTGGTTGTCGTTCTCGCCGATGACACCTTCCGCGCCACCCTCGGCGCCCCGGCGCGAGCGGCGACGGCCGCCGCGACGGCCGCGACGCCGGCGCCGGCGCGGCTGATCGCCGTCCTGGCCCGGTGCCGGCGATCCGTCCTCGTCGCCCTCGGCATCGCTGTCGAAATCGCCTCCCTGGTCGGTGCCGGACGTGTCGCCGGTCCGGGACTCGATGCCCCGCGGCTCGTCGGCGGCATAGCTGATCGGGATCACCCGCCCCGCTTCGCCCGACTGCGCGTCTGCCGCGGCCTCGCCGTAGTCGCGGGCCGGCGCCTGGCCGGCCGCCGGTGCATTGTCGTTCTTTTCGGTGAACTCATCGGCGCTGAAGCGGTTGCCGCGGCCGCGCCGGCGCCGCCGCTTGCGCTGGCGGCCGCCGCGATCGGCGTCGCCGCCCTCGCGGGCCTCGCCGCTCGCGTCGGTCTCGACATCGGCGTCGCTTTCGGACTCGGTGTCGCTCTCGGCTTCGCTTTCCTCGGCCTCGCGGGCGGCCGCTTCGTCTTCGGCCTCGGATTCCTCGTCCAGGGGCAGCAAGGCGGGCGGCGGCGGCGGCGGCAGTTCCTCGCCGGGCGCCAGTTCGCGGATGCGATCGATGCGGAAATCGGGCGGAATCAGGCTCTCGTCGGCCTGCAGGTAGATGCGCACGCCGCGCCGGATCTCCAGCTGGGAGAGCGAAACGCGCTTCTGGTTGAGGATGTAGAGCGCGACCGCCGCCGGCACGAAGACGGTGATGCCCGGGCTGAAGCTCTTGGTGATCTCCTCCTCGACCATGCGGAGGACGTGCAGGGCCGTCGAATCCACAGAGCGGATGCGGCCGGTGCCGGCGCAATGCGGGCAAAGCTCGGTGCTGGCCTCCTGCAGGCTGGGATGCAGCCGCTGGCGCGACATCTCCAGCAGCCCGAAGGAGCTGATCCGGCCAATCTGGATGCGCGCCCGGTCGTTGCGCAGGGCGTCCTTGATCTTGCGTTCCACCGCCGCGTTGTTGCGGTGCTCTTCCATGTCGATGAAGTCGATGACGATGAGGCCGGCAAGGTCGCGCAGGCGCAGCTGCCGCGCGACTTCCTCCGCCGCCTCGAGATTGGTGCGCAGCGCCGTCTCCTCGATATTCCGTTCCTTGGTGGAACGGCCCGAGTTGACGTCGATGGCGACCAGCGCCTCGGTCTGGTTGAGCACGATATAGCCGCCGGAGCGCAGCTGGACCACCGGATTGTGGATGGCCGCGATCTGGCTCTCGATCTGGAAACGCTGGAACAGCGGGATCGAGGTGTCGCGGTAGAGCTGCACCCGCTTGGCGTGGCTGGGCGTCAGCATCCGCATGAAGGCCTTGGCCTGCTTGTAGTCCTCGACGCCGGCCACCACGATGTCGCCGATGTCGCGGGTATAGAGGTCGCGGATCGAGCGCTTGATCAGGCTGGCTTCCTCGTAGATCAGCGCCGGGGCGGTGGATTTCAGCGTGGTCTCGCGGATCTCGTCCCAGAGGCGGAACAGGTATTCGAAATCGCGCTTCACTTCCGGCTTGCTGCGCTCGCCGCCGGCCGTGCGGACGATCACCGCCATGCCTTCCGGCGTATCCAATTCGTCGAGAATGCCCTTCAGGCGCTTGCGGTCGCCGGGATTGGTGATGCGCCGGGAGATGCCGCCGCCGCGATCGGTATTCGGCATCAGCACGCAATAGCGGCCGGCCAGCGACAAATAGGTGGTCAAGGCGGCGCCCTTGTTGCCGCGCTCCTCCTTGGTCACCTGGACCAGCAGGATCTGCCGGCGCTTGATGACTTCCTGGATCTTGTAGCGGCGCAGGGCGCGCTGGCGCCGCCGGCGGGCATTCTCCTCGTCGACCTCGGGGTCGTCCTGGTTGGCTGGCTCTTCGCCGCCCACCGTGTCGAAGACCTCCTCGGAGACCGGGACCTCGACGATTTCGCCGTGGGCCGGCGGGGGCAGATCGGAATCCACGTTGCCGGCGGCGGCATCGCTGCCTGCGGCGTCGCCATCGTCGCCTTGGATCGCTGCTGCCTCGCCGCCAAAACCGCTCTCGGCGGGACGTTCGTCGCGCAGCACGTCGTGATGGACGGCGAGCGGCATGGCTGCCGGCTGTCCCTCGGCCTGCTGCCCGTCATCCTGGTGGCCGCCGTCGTCATGCCCGTGGTCGTCATGCCCGTGGTCATCATGCCCGTGGTCGGCATGATCGTGTTCGGCATGATCGTGGTCGTGGTGTCCGTGATCCCCGTCATGACCGCCCTGCGCATCGGCGGCGTGATCATGATGGTCGTGATCGTACCGGGGCTGCTCGTCCGCTTGGCCGGCCTGGTCGATCGATGCGGCATTCTCTGGCGAACCGGAGCCGGAGGTGCCGGCGCTCGCCTGATCGCGTCCGCCCCGTCCCTCGCGGCCCTCGCGCCGGCGGCGCGGCCGGCGGCGTTCCTCGTCGTGATCGTCGGTGTCTTCCTTGGCGGCGCGCAACAGCGCCTCGCGATCCGCGACCGGAATCCGGTAATAATCCGGATGGATTTCGCTGAAGGCCAGGAAGCCGTGGCGGTTACCGCCGTATTCGACGAAGCAGGCCTGCAACGAGGGTTCGACCCGCGTTACCTTGGCTAGATAGATGTTTCCCTTAAGCGCCCGACGACCGGAAATCTCGACGTCGAATTCCTCAAGCTTCCTTCCATCCACCACCGCGACCCGAGTTTCCTCCGGGTGGGTGGCGTCGATCAGCATAGTCTTGGCCATGTGCAAATAGCTCCAATGCGCGCCAAGCGTCGCCTGCGGATGTCGCAGGCGGCGGCGCGAAAACGGTTGGTGAATTCCAGGCTTTAATCATGTCTACCTGTGGTGAAAGGCGCGGAACCCTTAAGTCCGGCAAGTCCATTGGACTTGCCCTGGGATCCGGTTTCCCGCGCCGGCTGGATCGTCACCGAGTGGCGCGCCACAAGCTTCGGTTCCCCGAAGCGGCGCAATCGCGTCAATCAGTCTTAATCCGTGACCGGGGCCGATTAAATCACTTCGCGCAGTCGACAGGCGGCTGGCGTTGCATCGAATCCGACACTCAGTCGCTCGCAGAATAATGGCGGGGCAACCGCAATACAATGAGGATTTGACCTGCCTCAGCCCCTGGCATCGGCCGGTTTCCCGAGTCTTTGACAGATTCTATTGATTCACAGTGGGTTAACAGGTTATATTTGGAGTGACCTATCCGGAGATCATACTAAATGTGGGCGCTGCGTCGCTTTATTGCAGTTCTGGGGCTGGTTTCCCTGAGCGTCGGACTGCTCTGGATGGCTGCGGGCGCGGCACGGGCCGACATCAAGCCGGCGGTGACCGATGCCAAGCTGGGGATCGAGCCGGACCTGACCCGGGTGGTCCTCAACCTGACCGGCAAGGCCGATTATCGAATCTTTGCCCTGCCCGATCCCAGCCGGATTGTCATCGACCTGTCGGAAGTCACCTGGCAGATCCCGGCCGGCCGCAAGCTGCAGGGGCGGGGCCTGGTTGCGGCGATGCGCTATGGCCTGTTCAAGGCGGGGACGTCGCGGGTCGTGCTCGACCTCGCCGCCCCGGCCAAGGTGGTGCAGGTGAAGTACCTGGAGCCCAGCGACGGGCTGCCGCTGCGCCTCCTCGTCGATCTCAAGCCGAGCGACGAGAGGGCCTTCCAGGCGACGGCAAAGACCACACTTTTTGCCTCGGTCGAGAGCCATGTCGTGACCGATCCGTCGCCGGCCCCGGTCGATGCCAAGTCGCAGCCGGTCGACCCGGGCAGCAAGCAAAAGCAGGCCGCCAATGCCCTGCCCCAGACACCGGGCGGCGAGGCGGCGGCGAAAAAAACCAAGAAGAAGCCGCTGATCGTGATCGACCCCGGCCATGGCGGCATCGATCCCGGCGCCATCGGCATCAACGCGATGGAAAAAAACGTCACCCTGGCGGTGGCCAAGTCGCTGAAGAAGCAGCTATTGGCGACCGGCCAGTTCCGGGTGGTGCTGACCCGCAACACGGATGTCTTCATCCCGTTGCGGGACCGGTTCAAGATCGCCCGGGAACAGCAGGCGGATCTGTTCATTTCGCTGCACGCGGATTCCCACCCCAGCGGCAAGGCGCGCGGGGCTTCGGTCTATACCCTGTCCGAGACGGCGTCGGATTCCGAGGCCGAGGCCCTGGCCACCAAGGAGAACAAGTCGGACGTGATCGCCGGCGTCGACCTCTCGAACGAAAGCGAGGTCGTCAGCGGCATCCTCATCGATCTCGCCCAGCGGGAAACCACCAACCTGTCCTCGCGTTTCGCCACCATGCTGGTGAACGAGTTGAAGAGCGACACGCTTATGCTGGAGCACAGCCACCGCTTTGCAGGGTTTGCCGTGCTGAAGGCCCCCGATGTGCCGTCGATCCTCCTGGAAATGGGGTATATCTCCAGCGACCAGGACGAGAAGCTACTGACCGACGTCGACTACCAGAAGAAGCTGGCGAAATCGATCTCCCGGGCCATCCAGGACTATTTCGACTGGCACGAGATGGTGCGCCGCACCTGACACCGTCCGGCGCCTAATCCTGTCCGCAATCCGACCCGATTGGACGGCGGTTCCCGCGGTGGAAATGCCGCAAAATTGCCTTGATCTTGCGATAGCCGTGGCCTAGGCCTGAACGCAGATGCGATGGCCGGGTTCGCTGTCGGGCCGGAATGTGAGAAGTTGCTGATTTTATGACAAAAAACCCCCAGGACCCGTCCGCCGACCCGTCCTTCGGCGGGGACGAAAGACCGACCCGCAAGCGGCGGCCGGCGCGCTGGCCGCGGGTGCTGTCCTTCCTGCTCGGGCTGTTCATGGTCGGCTGCACGGTCAGCGCCATCGCCGTCTGGCTGGTCTACGAGCATTTCTCCGAAGGCCTGCCGGATTATTACCAGCTGGCCAGCTACGATCCGCCGGTGGTGACGCGGGTCTATGCCGGCGACGGGCGGCTGCTGGCGGAATATGCCATCGAAAACCGGGTCTTCGTGCCGATCAAGGCGATCCCGAAGCGGGTGATCAACGCCTTCCTCGCGGCCGAGGACAAGACCTTCTACAGCCATCCCGGGATCGACATTCCCAGCGTCATCAAGGCGGCCTGGATCAACCTGATCAATTACGGCCGCGACCGGCGCCCGGTCGGCGCCTCGACCATCACCCAGCAGGTGACCAAGAACTTCCTGCTGTCCAACGAGCTTTCCTACGGCCGCAAAGTCAAGGAAGCGATCCTGGCGCTTCGGATAGAGAAGGCCTTTTCCAAGGACCGCATCCTCGAGCTCTACCTGAACCAGATCTATCTCGGCTCCGGCAACTACGGCGTTGCGGCGGCGGCCATAAACTATTTCAACAAGTCGCTGGACGAACTGACCATCGCCGAGGCGGCCTATCTCGGCGCCCTGCCGAAGGCGCCCAACAACTACAACATGAAGCGCAACCCCGCCGCGGCCAAGGAGCGCCGCGACTGGGTGATCGACCGGATGGCGGAGGACGGCCATATCAGTGCCGCCGAGGCCGCCGCGGCCAAGGCGGAGCCCCTCGAACAGCGTGCCCGCGGCCAGACCGAGCGGGTGACCGCCGACTACTTTGCCGAGGAGGTCCGGCGTGAACTCATCCAGCGCTTCGGCGAGGACGGGCTCTACAAGAAGGGCCTGACCGTCCGATCCACCGTCGATCCCAAGCTGCAGGCCATCGCCGACCGGGTCCTGCGCAGGGGCCTTGTCGCCTATGACCGCACCCAGGGCTATCGCGGACCGTTGAAGCGCGTGGACCCTGCCGGGGACTGGAAGGCCGCCCTGGCCGCCCTGGAACCGATGCCGTGGCTCTACGACTGGAGCCCGGCCTATGTGCTGGCCGCGGACAAGGGGGGCGCCCGGATCGGCCTGAAGGACGGCAGCGAAGGCCTGATCCCGATGGCGGAACTGACCTGGGCCCGGCTGCGTTCGCCCGAAGGCAAGCTCGGGCCGGCGGTGCGCGCCGCCTCGGACGTCCTGAAGCCCGGCGACATCATCGCCGTCGAGCCGGTGAAGGTCGACAAGGAGGGCAGCGAATACCCGCCGAATTCCTTCGCCCTGCGCCAGGTGCCGGAGATCAGCGGCGCCATCGTCTCGCTGGACCCCCATACCGGCCGCGTCCTGGCCCTGACCGGCGGGTGGTCCTACGAGCAGAGCGAATTCAACCGGGCCACCCAGGCCAACCGGCAGCCCGGCTCGTCCTTCAAGCCGATCGTCTACCTCTCGGCGCTGGAGGCCGGGTATACCCCCTCGACGATCATCCTGGACGCACCCATCGTCATCGATCAGGGCCCCGGCCTGCCGCTGTGGAAGCCGGAGAATTTCGAGCAGGAGTTCCTCGGCCCCGCCACCATGCGCGAGGGGCTGGAGCATTCGCGCAACCTGATGACCATCCGCATGGCGCAGACCATCGGCATGGCAAAGGTTGCGGAAATGGCGGGCCGGCTGGGCGTGACCGACAACCTGCAGCAGACCTTGGCGATGTCCATCGGCGCCGGCGAGACCACGCTGCTGCGCCTCGCCACGGCCTATGGGATGATCGTCAACGGCGGCAAGCGGATCACGCCGACCTTCGTCGACCGTGTCCAGGACGGCCAGGGATGGACGGTGTATCGCCATGACGAGCGCGCCTGCGACGCCTGCCAGGGCCTGACCTATGACGGCCAGCCGCCGCCAGACCTGCCGGACAATCGCCAGCAGGTCCTCGATCCCGCCATCGCCTATCAGATGGTCTCGATGATGGAAGGCGTGGTGCAACGCGGCACCGGCTCGGCGGTGAAGGCGGTCGGCAAGCCCTTGGCCGGCAAGACCGGCACCACCAACGACGGCCGTGACGTCTGGTTCGTCGGCTTCTCGCCCGACCTGGTGGCCGGGGTCTATCTCGGCTTCGATCAGCCGCGCTCGCTGGGCGACAAGGCGACCGGCGGCCGGCTCTCGGCACCGGTGTTCCGCGACTTCATGCTGGAAGCGCTGAAGGACAAGCCGGCGACGCCGTTCCGCGTGCCGCCCGGCATCCGCCTGGTCCGGGTCAGCTATCACAGCGGCGAGCGGGCCCAGCCGGGCGACGAGGATGTCATCTGGGAGGCCTTCCGCCCGGGAACGGAGCCGAACGGCCAGCAGCAGATCATCGAAGGCTATGCCAATTACGGGCAGGACGCGGGATACGGTTCGATCATCCCGGTCGGGCCCTTCGGCGGCAGCGCCGGCTACGAGGATTCCGGGACCACGATCATCGATTCCACCGGTGCCTATCAGGGCCAGCCGGGCATCGCGCCAGCGGCCGGCCAGGCACCGGCCGGCCAGATGCCGGTCGGCGGCGAGCCCGGGACCGCCGGCACCCCGGTGCCGACCGCGCCGGGCGGCGGACAACTGCCGGCGCCGACACCGCCCGCCGGGACGCCCGCTCCGGCCGCGGCACCGGATTCCTCGGGCGGGTTGTACTGATCCGGCACGGGACGGCGCCGCCACCGGGTTGACGTCCCGGCCGCTTTCCCGCATTTTCCCGGCCGACCGGAAATCCAGAGGCATTCGAGGCGGAGCATGCGTGCGGAAATTGAAGCGGCGGCGGGGGAGATTCGCTCTTCCTTGGCCTTGCTGAGGAGGCATCTTTGACTGGGACAATGCGCTCCGCAGGCTCGAGGAACTGAACGCGCTTTCCGAGGACCCGACCCTCTGGGACAAGCCGGCGAAGGCGCAGAAGATCATGCGCGAACGCACGCATCTGACCGATGCGATCGGCGCCTACCGTTCGCTCGAGCGCGAACTCGACGATGCCCTGACGCTTGCCGAGCTCGGTGAGGCCGAGGGCGACAGCGCCTCGGTCGACGAGGCGCAGCGCGGCCTGATGGACCTGAAGGCGCGGGCTGCCAAGCGCGAGCTGGAGTCTCTGCTCTCCGGCGAGGCCGATCAGAACGACTGCTATCTCGAGGTGCATGCCGGCGCGGGCGGCACGGAGGCCCAGGACTGGGCGCAGATGCTGCTGCGCATGTATGTCCGCTGGGCCGAACAGCACGGCTACAAGGTGGAATGGCTGGAAGAGAGCCCGGGCGAAGAAGCCGGCATCAAGTCGGCGACGATCGAGATCAAGGGCCTCAACGCCTACGGCTGGCTGAAATCGGAATCCGGCGTCCATCGGCTGGTGCGCATCTCGCCGTTCGATTCCAATGCGCGCCGGCATACGTCCTTCAGTTCGGTCTGGGTCTACCCGGTCATCGACGACAACATCGAGATCGAGATCCTCGACAAGGACCTGAAAGTCGACACCTTCCGCGCATCCGGCGCCGGCGGTCAGCACATCAACAAGACCGACAGCGCCATCCGCATAACCCACATCCCGACCGGCATCGTGGTTTCCTGCCAGGCCGACCGCTCGCAGCATCGCAATCGCGCCATGGCGATGGACATGCTGAAGGCGCGGATGTACGAGGCGGAACTGCGCAAGAAGGAAGAGGCCGCCGCCGCCATCGAGGCACAGAAGACGGATATCGGCTGGGGACACCAGCTCCGTTCCTATGTGCTGCAGCCCTATCAGATGGTGAAGGATCTGCGGACCGAGGTCGAAACCAGCGATTCACAGGGCGTTCTGGACGGCGACATCGACCGGTTCCTTTCCGCCGCCCTGGCGGCGAAGATCCACGGCGGCGGCGAGAAGAAGGCCTAGGCGCGGCCCGGGAGATGGGCGGTCGGCATCGGCCCGGGCATCGGCCGGTCGCCTGCCGGCGACAATTGCCCGATCTGATAGTCGAGGACTTCGCCGAGCCGGCTCTGGCCGATGGGGCGCCGATGAACCCGCTGCAGGAACTCGGTATCGGGATAGGCATTGGCCTCGACCAGGACCGGGCCGTCGGGTGTCAGGGCGACATCCCAGCCGAGAAGCATGCGGTCGTCGAACACCCGGTGGCCGGCGACGGCGAGATCGCGGATATCCGACCAGTATTGCACGATGCGTCCCTTGACCTGGGCGCCGGTGACCGGATGGGTCTCGTACCAGTCGGTCGGGCCGAACTGCTTGTCGCCGCACATCAGGCCGAGTTCGCCAGTGACCAGATCCACCGGCGCGGCATACTCGTCGATCCGGTGCCAGCTGGGTTCCAGCTTGGAGATGGTGCGCAGCATCGCATGGGTGGCGACCGGCTGGCCGAAGCGGTCCATGCAGGTGAAGATCCGGAAGACGATGAGGGAATCGGTCGCCAGATCGGCGAGGCTGCGATGGTTTACCAGGCGGGCCTGCAGCAGCTGGACCTTGGCCTTCGAGCGGTGCGCCACCAGATCGAGCACCGCATCGAGATCCATCTCCCGGCCGTCGCCGGAGAGATACCGATCGTTGCCGATATGCTGCAGCCAGAGGGCGCCGCGTGAACCCCGGCTGATCTCGGGTTTGAGAAAGAGGTCGCGATTGAGGGCGTCGCGGGTGGCAACCCGCCAGGTAAACGACCCGGCGGCGGCGGCGACCAGGATCTCCGGCGTGGGCAGTCCATAGCGATTGCACATGTCGCCGTAGGCCAGCTTGTGGCCGAGGCTGGTCCGCCGCCCGTGGGTGCGCGGCCGCGCCTTGTGCAGTGCCCGCAACAGGCCGTTCTTGATCTCGTAGCGCATCAGGCACTGTCCGCCGATATCGGCCGTCCACATGCGGTAGAGTTCGAGGAAATAGTAGATCTTAGGGTTGATTCCGTCGGCGAAGATGAGATGGAGCTGCTCGGCGATCTGGCGGCGGATCGGGATGCCGTAATGCCGCCGGACCGCGCGGCCGTAGCGGGCGGTGTAGAAGATCATGACCAGCACCCGCATCGCCGGCCGCAGAACCCAGTGATGCAGGACCGCGTTGACGCGCGCCATTCCGTGCCGGGCGAGGAGCCGATGCCGGAACAGCCGGCGCGCGTCGGTGCCGACGGCAACGGGTCCGGCGATCATTTCGTTGGGTGGGAAGGATCCGTCCATGGGGCGTTCACGCTTTCTGCGCCGGGGGAACTGGTCGCATTAGAACGCAGGGCGCTGACCAGGGACTGACCGCTCCCGGTCACCGGAGAGGCAGTATTTCTGACCATTTATTGGGCGATCGGGGGTGGGGTGCGCAAAAATTAGGCAGGAAAGCGTGCGGGCATCCCATGAAAACGCCGGAATTCAGGCGTTTTGCGGGTGGCACGGCGGTTGCTCTATCTCTGCTGCAACGCAAAATAACGGAGAGACGGCATGGGCGGCGGGGTTCTGAAACTCGATTTAGGTGGTGGTGTCCTAAACTCTCCCTCCTCGGACACAGGGGAGATCAACCGGCGGTCCCCGACAGGCGCCGGCCGGAGAGCGGGTTTCCCGGCGCGCCTGCTTGCCCGCTGTTTCTCTGTACCCCTCTCCCGGCCCGTGGGGCCCGACACCCGGCGGCACGGGGGAGGGGACCATTTCCGCATCGCCCTGGCGGCGATCCTGGCTCTGCTGGTCTTCGCCCTGCCGGCATCCGCCCAGGATGCGGCGCCGGCGGTCAATTCCGGCGACACTGCCTGGATGCTGACCTCGACCGCGCTGGTCCTGATGATGACCATTCCCGGTCTCGCCCTGTTCTATGGCGGCATGGTGCGCAAGATGAACGTGCTGGCGGTGGTGATGCAGTCCTTCGCCATCACCTGCCTCATCACGGTGCTGTGGATGATCGTCGGCTACAGCCTGTCGTTCAAAGGCGACGGCGTCTTCATTGGCGACCTGTCGGCGATCTTCCTCGCGGGCGTCGGCACGGCCGCGGTCACCGCGACCATCCCGGAGACGGTCTTCATGACCTTCCAGATGACCTTCGCGATCATCACCCCGGCGCTGATCGCCGGGGCCTTCGCCGATCGCATGAAATTCAGCGCCATGCTGGTCTTCATGGGCGCCTGGTCGCTGCTGGTCTACGCCCCGATCTGCCATATGGTCTGGACGCCGACCGGCCTGATGTGGGGCTGGGGCGTGCTGGATTTCGCCGGCGGCACCGTCGTGCACATCAATGCCGGCGTCGCCGGACTGGTGGCGGCCCTGGTCCTCGGCAAGCGTCGCGGCTACGGCAAGGTGCCGTTCCCGCCGCACAACCTGGTGCTCAGCGTCATCGGCGCCGGTCTCCTGTGGGTGGGGTGGTTCGGCTTCAATGCCGGTTCCGCGGTGGCGGCCAATGCCACGGCGGGCATGGCGATGGCGGTCACCCAGATCGCGACGGCCGCCGCCGCGCTGGCCTGGATGTTCGCTGAATGGATCCTGAAGAAGAAGCCCTCGGTGCTCGGCATCATCTCCGGTGCGGTCGCCGGTCTGGTGGCGATCACGCCGGCATCGGGTTTCGTCGACCCGACCGGAGCCCTGGTGATCGGCCTGGTCGCCGGCGTCGTCTGTTTCCTCGCCTCGACGTCGCTGAAGAACGCCCTGGGCTACGACGATTCGCTCGATGCCTTCGGCGTGCATGGGATCGGCGGCATGGTGGGGGCGATACTCACCGGTGTCTTCGCCACCAACGTCATCAACAGCGCGGGTTCCGGCCTGATCGACGGCAATGGCGCCCAGGTGATCACCCAGATCAAGGCCGTGATCTTTACCGTGCTCTATACCGGCATCGTCAGCTTCGTCATCCTCAAGATACTGGACAAGACGATCGGCCTGCGTGTCGCCGAGGAGATCGAGCGCGACGGCCTCGACCTCGGCCTGCATGGCGAGGCCGTGCAGTAGGCCTCGTTTCTGGGCGGCCTGGATGACCGAACCCGGCCGAGGGCAACCTCGGCCGGGTCGTCTGTAGATCAGTTTCTGCTTCGCCCTGCACCTGGCGCATTCACTGCGTCTCGGCAAGCTCATAGAAGGCGGCCGGCATCATCGCTTCATCGCGACCGGTGCGGTTGAACGGCGGCTTCAGCACCCCCTTGAAATGCCGGCGCACCAGGTCGTGCCATGCATCCACCACGTCCAGACCCCGGTCACGCGCGAGGCGCTCGAACCAGCGCATGCCGATCGCGACATGGCCGATCTCATCGCGATAGATGATCCGCAGGATGGCGGCGCTTTCGCCATCGCCGAAGCGCTCGAAGTCGAGGATCATTTTCGGCGTGACGTCGAGCCCCCGCGCCTCGAGAACCAGCGGTACGATGGCGAGGCGCGCCAGGAGATCATGCGCCGTCTCCTCGGCGGCCTGCCAAAGCCCGTCATGGGCCGGGAGATCGCCATAGGCGGCACCAAGGTCGGCAAGCCGGGCCGACAGGAGCTCGAAATGCCGTGCCTCCTCGTCGCCGACCTTCACCCAGTCGTCGAGGAAAGCCTGCGGCAGATCGGCGTTCCCGAACCGGGCGACCATGTCCCAGGCGAGGTCGATGGCGTTGAGTTCGATATGGGCAAGGGCATGGAGCAGGGCGATGCGCTTCTCCGCACTGCCGCCTGCCTTGCGTTTCGGCATGTCCCGCGGCAGCCGGAGCTCCGGGCGCGCGGGGCGTGCCGGGCGCATCTCCGGCCGCCCGAAGGCGGTCGCGGGCGCATTTCCGGCGCGCCAGGCCGCCGCCAAAGCCCGGGCCGCGCGGGCCTTGGCGGCGGGATCGGCGGTGGCGAGGATCGACATTGCGCCCTGGCAAAGGTCCGGCATGGCGTCGATCTAATGCCAAATCGGGGGCATCGCAAGAAAGGTCAATTCAATTCCTTGATTGCCTTCAGGATCTCGTCGACATGCCCGGGGACCTTTACCTTGCGCCAGACGCCGCGGATCACGCCCTTGCCGTCGATCAGGAAGGTGGCGCGCTCGATGCCCATGTATTTCTTGCCATACATGCTCTTCTCGACCCAGACCCCGTAATCCTCGGTGACCTTGCCGGTCTCGTCGGCGCCGAGCTGGAAATTGAGGTCGTACTTCTTCTTGAACTTGTCATGGCTGGCGACGCTGTCGCGCGAGACGCCGATCACCACCGCATCGGCCTTCTTGAATTTCGGATGGGAATCCCGAAAGCCGCAGGCCTCGGCGGTGCAGCCGCTGGTATCGTCTTTCGGATAGAAATAAAGGATGACGTTCTTGCCCTTCAACGAGGTGGACGTGACCTTGCCGCCGCCATCGGTGGCGAGCGAGAAGCTGGGGGCCTTGTCGCCGACTTCGAGTGTCATGGCTTTCTCCTCAGGGTTTTGCGGATGCACGTATCAACTTCTCGAACTGGCCGAGCGCCTGGGCGGCGCGGCCATTCATCAATTGCTTGAGGCCGGAGAAATCGCCGCAGCCAGCGATCGTCGCCAAGCGCCGCTTGGTCGGTTCCGGCAGCGTCGTGTCGTCGACCTTGCCGGCCACCAGGAGCCGCAGCATCTGCTGCAGCTTGCGCCAGAGCCGTGCCGTCTCGATGAGGCCGTCAGCGATACCAGCGTCGATCAGGTGCAGGTCGCGTGCCTGGGCCAGGGTGTCGGTCGGGTTCCGCCGCAGGATGGCGGGATGCGCGTGGGCGTGGCGCAGCAGCAGGAATTGGGCGATGAAGTCGATATCCACCTGGCCGCCCCGGAAGTGCTTGAGATCCCAGAGGTTATCGCCACGGTGCTGCTGCAGGATGCGCTGTCGCATGCCCAGGATGTCCTCCGCCAGTTTCACCGGGTCGCGCTGTATCGTCAGGATTCGCGCCAGCATGGCATCGACCTCGGCTACTAGCCCCGCGTCGCCATGGATCACCCGGGCCCGGGTCAGCGCCATGTGCTCCCAGGTCCAGGCCTCGCCGGTCTGGTAGCGCTCGAAGGGGGCGAGGCCGCTGGCGATCGGGCCGGAATTGCCACTGGGCCGCAGCCGCATGTCGACGTCGAACAGGCGTCCCTCGCCGGTCATTGCGGTGATGGCGCCGATCAACCGGTGGGCGAGACGGGCGTAATACTGGATCGGGGCCAGGGGTTTGGGCCCGTCCGACAGGGCGGTATCCCAGTTCTCGATGCCCGCCGGAATGTCGTAGATGAAGATCAGGTCGAGATCCGAGGTCACCGTCATCTCGCGGCTGCCGAGCTTGCCCAGGGCGACGATCGCCATGCCACGGCCGGGCAGCACGCCGTGCAGTCGTGCGAATTCGGCGGCGACCAGCGGATAGAGCGCGGCAATGGCGCAATCGGCAACGTCGCTCAGGGCGCCGCCCGCGGCATCGCCGTCCGGCATGCCGTGCAGCAGGCGGACACCGATCTGGAACTGCCGATCCTTGGTCCAGCGCCGGCAGATGTCGAGGGCATCCTGGAAGTCGACGGCATATGACAATTGGCGTGCGAGATCGGCGGCCATCTCGCCGCGGTCCGGGACGTGGTCGAAGAAGCCGGCGCTCAGCACGCCGTCCAGCAAGGCAGGCGACCGGCTGAGATGCTCGGCGAGCAGCGGCGCGCTGCCCATGACTTCCGCAATCAGGTCGAGCAGGTCCGGATTGGAATGGAGTAGGGCGAAGACCTGCACCCCGGCCGGCAAGGCCTGGAGAAATCCGTCGAACCGGCGAAAGGCGGTGTCGGGATCGGCCGTCGTCGACAGGGCCGCGAGCAGCCGCGGCATCAGCTCGGTCAGGAGTTCCCGGGCGCGGGCGCTGCGTGTCGCGCGATAGCGGCCATGATGCCAGCTGCGCACCAGGCCGGAAACCAGGCTGCCGTCGGGAAACCCCATGCGTTGCAGGGTCTTCACCGTTTCCGGATCGTCCTCCGTGCCGGTAAAGACCAGGCTTCCCGGACCGCCCAGCGAGGGCGCCTCTTCGAAGAGTTCGGCGTAGTGGTCCTCGACCCGGCCGAGGTGCAGCAGCAGCGTCCGCTCGAACTCGGCGGTATCCGCGTGGCCGGCAAAGAGGGCGACCCGATCCAGCCCGGGTCCTTCCGGCGGCAGCGTCTGGGTCTGCTGATCGTCGATCATCTGCAGGCGATGCTCGACATGGCGCAGGTACCGGTAGGCGGCGTTGAGATCGTCGGCGACCTGGCGCCTGGTCTTCCCCTGGGCAACAAGGGCCTCGATCGCATCCAGCGTGGCGCGCGGACGCAGATCGGGATTGCGGCCGCCCCAGATCAACTGCTGGGTCTGGGCGAAGAACTCGATTTCGCGGATGCCGCCGCGCCCCAGCTTGATGTTGTGCCCGGCAACCGCCACCTCGCGATGCCCCTTGACCGCATGGATCTGCCGCTTGATCGAGTGAATGTCCTCGATCGCAGCGAAATCGAGATGCTTGCGCCAAATGAAGGGACGCAGGTTCTTCAGGAACTGCTCGCCGGCAGCGGCATCGCCAGCGACAACCCGCGCCTTGATCATCGCCGCGCGTTCCCAGTTCTGGCCCATGCCTTCGTAATAGGTCTCCGCCGCCAGGGTCGATAGGGCGAGCGGGGTCGAGCCCGGGTCTGGGCGCAGGCGAAGATCCACCCGGAAGACGTAGCCGTCGGCGGTTGCGTCCTGGAGAAACTTCACGAGGCTCCGGGCGATCCGCACGAAGAATTCCTGCACCGTCTTGCGTCCGGTATAGGCGACCTTGTCGCGTTCGTAGAGCACGATCAGGTCGATGTCGCTGGAGTAGTTCAATTCTCCGGCGCCGAGCTTGCCGAGCCCGAGGACGATGAGGCCGCTGCCGAACTCCGGCGTCGCCGGGCGGGGCAGGGCGATCTGCCCGCTTTCGTGCGCCTGGAGGAGCAGATGGCTCACCGCGGCGCGGAGGGTCGCCTCTGCGAATCCGCTCAGCGCCAGGGTCACCTTTTCCAGCGGCCAGGTACCGGAAATATCGGCCAGCGCGATGGCCAGGGCGGCCTGCCGCTTGGCCCGGCGCAGGTCCTGCATGAGCCGGGATTCGTCCCGGCCAGCCGGGGAATCCAGCAGTTCGGCGGGGTGCAGACGGCCGAGCAATGTGCTAAACACGCTATCGACGTCCTTCGACAGGATCTCCTGAAAGAAGGCCGGCTCGCTGAGAACGCACCTGCCAAGGAACGGGCTGTTGCCGAATACCGCCGCCAGTAAGCGCCGACCCGCCGGATCGTCCACCACCTTGCCCAGCCCTACCTCGCGGCACTGGTCGATGCCGACTTGCTCCTGGCGCCGATCGCTGGGCTGCGGTAGGGCTCGGTCCGCGATGGCGGCGAGCAGGGGCTGGGCGTCGGATTGCATGACCAAGGTTCTGGGGATGGTGGGAATGCCGGATCGGGCACAGACTGCGGGTCCCGTCGCCCGCGGTCAAGGGATGCCTTGCCGGTGATCCGCCGAACCTCGAAATTCCTGCTGGAGGTGATCGGCGCCATGCTGGCCGGCACCGCCCTGCTGGTCGGATTTCTTGCTTGGCGGCTGAGCCACGAGGGGCCGATCCATCTCCGCTTCATTTCCCCCTATATCGAGCGCTCGATCGCCCAGGCCGACAAGAACTTCAAGGTCGGCGTCGAGGATACGGTCCTCACCTGGGCCGGTTGGGAGCGCGCGCTCGATGTTCGCGCCATCAATCTGCACGTTCGCGACCGCCGGGGACGCGACATCGCCGTTCTTCCCGAGGTGTCGCTGACCTTCAGTGCCCGGGCCATGCTGCGCGGGCTGATCGCGCCGTCCAAGGTCGAGATCATCGCACCCAACATCGCCCTGCGCCGGCGGTCGGATGGCGTGCTGATGTTCGGCAGCCGCCAGCTCGGACAGGACAGCACCGAGCAGGGCGATCCCGGCGTCGCCCTGGCCGAACTCCTGGACGATCTCCTCGAAGGGTCGAACCCCGACAATCCCCGCGGCTATCTGAATGCCATTGCCGTGCTCGACGGCCACGTCACGATTCTCGATCACGCATTGGGGATCACCTGGGAAGCCTCGCATGTGAATTTCGATATCGAGCGCGTGGAGCATCGCGGGCTCTCCGGCCGGCTCAGCGCGCAGCTGCCGCAGTTCGGCGAGCCGGCCTTGGCGACGGCGACGATCAACTACGATACGCGGGCCAAGATGATCAGCCTGGAGAGCGCATTCCAGGGCTTCGACCTGGCGGCGCTGGGGCTGGTGGAATCGCGGCTGGTCGGCCTGTCCGCGACGCATGTGACCCTGAGCGGCCGGGTTGCCACGAAGTTCAACGTCGACGGGACCATGGGCCCGATCGAGTTCATGGTGAACACCGCGGCGGCCAGTCTCGATCTTCCGGAGTTCACCAAGGAGCCCCTGCCGATTTCCCTCCTGCAGGCGACCGGCAAGATCGATCGGGCGAAGGATCTGGTCTCGCTGGACAAACTGGACGTGGATATCGGCGGCCCGACCATCTCCGCCAGCGCCACCGTCGACGGGGTATTCGGCGGCAAGGCCGCGGATGGCGGCCCGCCCTTGGTCACCGCGCAGCTGGCTATCGCCAAGTTCCCGGCGAGCTCGATGGACAGGTACTGGCCGATCGGCGTGGCGGCGGACACCCGTGCCTGGCTGGTGCCTAACCTGCCCGCGGGCATGGTGGACAAGGTCGATGCCGAGCTCGCCTTGCGCCTGCCGGGCACGGATCCGAGCGGTGCCGGCACGAAATTGAAGGTCGAGAAGCTGCAGGGGACGATGGCGACCACCGGACTCACCGTCCATTACCTGGCGCCGATGCCGCCGATCACCGACGGCGTCGCCACGGCAACCTTCAACGCCCAGACCTTCAAGGCCGACATCAGCGCCGGGCGGGTGGGGGACGTGAAGATCGAGAAGGGGCACCTTCTCATCACCGGTCTCGATGTTGAGGACCAGTTCATCAAGGTCGGCGGCGATCTAACAGCCACCATGCCGGCGGCGCTGACGCTGCTGGACCATCCGCGCCTCGGCTATGCCAGCAAGCTCGGAATCCGTCCGGGCGACAGCGCCGGCGACGCCAAGGCCAACATCGAGTTCGACCTGCCGGCGGCGAAGGACCTGACCTTCAAGGACGTGACGGTGGCGGTTTCGGCGGAAATCACCCATGTCGGCCTGAAGCAGGCGCGTTTCGGCCAGGATCTGACCGACGGCACCTTGTCGCTGAAGCTGGACAAGAAGGGGATGGAGGTGAAGGGGCCGGTGGTCTTTGCCGGCATGCCTCTGGCAATCACCTGGATGGAATATTTCACCGACGACGCGCCGATCACCCAGAAGTTCCGCGCCATCGGGCCGGCTTCGGCGGATCAGCGGGCCCTGCTCGGCTTCGACTTCCGCCCTTGGCTCGATGGGCCTTGCGCCTGCGACATCAGCTTCCAACGCGCTCGGGACGGTACCGGCCGCCTCGACCTCGGCTTCGATCTCAAGGAGGGGATCATCGACCTGCCGTTCATCAAATGGAAGAAGCCGGCTGGCAAGCCAGGAGAAGGCGCACTCGTCCTGCAGATGGCCGGCGACAAGCCGGTGGCGATGCCGACCTTCAAGCTCCAGGCCGGCGATCTCTCGGCCAATGGATCCGCCACCTTTACCGCCGATGGTGCCGGCTTTGCCAAGGTCGATCTTGCCGATGTCGCCTTCGGCAAGACGGCACTTGCCGACGTGGCCTTCGATCTCACCGGCCCCGCGGTGGACGTCAGCCTCGGCGGCGGGCACATGGATGTAGAGCCCTGGATGGCGGAGCGCGACGCGCCGGTCGATCCGGCAACGCTCGACGCCCAGGAACTCAAGCCGCAGCGTCCGTATGCGGCACGCGGCGCGCTCACCGAGGTGCGGCTCGGCGAGGGGCAGCAATTGAGCAATGTCAGTTTCGAGCTCAGTCACGACCCGATCTGGTGGGACGTGATCTCCTTCCGGGGCACCCTGCCAGGCGGGGCGCCCATCGTCTTCTCCTATCGGCCGGCCGAGGCGGGTGTCCACCGGTTGAGCGTTCAGACGGATGACGGCGGCGGCGCATTCCAGGCGCTCGGCATCTATGACTCGATCAAGGGCGGCAAACTGAAGATCGTGGGCAAGGTCAAGGATGCGGCGCCGCATCGACCGCTGGTCGGGCGCATGAAGATGTCGTCGTTCCGGCTCCTGCACACCCCGTTTGCGATGCGCTTCCTCTCGGTGGCGGCACTGACCGGACTGATCGACGCCGCCACCGGCGAGGGTTTCCTCCTGAATGGCGCTTCCGCTCGCTTCACCAAGACGCGCGGACGCATCGACGTCGCCGATTTCCGCAGCGCCGGCCCCTCGATCGGCCTGACTTCGAACGGCAACATCGATCTCGACCGCAACACCGTCGACCTCAAGGGGGCGATCGTGCCGGCCTATGCGATCAACAGCTTCATCGGCAACATCCCGGTGATCGGGGAGTGGCTGCAGGGCGGCGCCGGCGAGGGCCTGTTTTCGGCGACCTACACGATCCAGGGGACGATGCCCGAGCCGAAGATCGATGTGAACGGCTGGTCTGCGCTTGCCCCCGGGTTCCTCCGCAACATCTTCTCGGATGACAGCGAGGCCGGCAACGACGACGAGATGCTGCCCGACGACGAGCCCGAGCCGCAACCCAGGGCCGGACCGAAGGAGGAAGACAAGAACAAGGGCGGGAACAACTAATCAAGCGAAAAGGGCGGAGCCGAAGCTCCGCCCTTGTAGGTTCGGTCCGGGAAACAATCTAGCCCGCGGAAGCCACCGCCCGCGCCGCCATCACGGAGATCAGGCTCGCCCGGTATTCCGGCGAGCCATGCAGATCGCTATTGAGACCGTTGGACGGCACCTTGGCATTCTTCGCCGCATCCGCCGAGAAGCTGGATGACAAGGCCGCCTCCACCTCCTTGCAGCGGAACACGCTCGGTCCCGCGCCGGTCACCGCAACGCGGATGCCGCTCTTGGTCTTGGCGACGAAGACACCGGTCAGGGCGAAGAGCGAGGCCGGCTGCCGGAACTTGGCATAGCCCGCCTTCTCGGCCTTCGGAAAATGCACCGCGGTGATGATCTCGCCCTCGCCGAGGGCGGTTTCGAACATGCCCTTGAAGAAGTCGTCCGCCTTGATCTCCCGCTTGTTGGTGCGGATCGTGGCGCCGAGACCCAGCACCGCAGCCGGATAGTCGGCGGCCGGGTCGTTGTTGGCCAGCGAGCCGCCGATGGTACCACGATTGCGCACCTGGTTGTCGCCGATTCCGCCGGCGAGCACGGCCAGGGCCGGGATCGCCGCCTTGACGGCGGCCGAACAGGCGACCTCGGCGTGGGTGGTGGTGGCGCCGATGGTAATGCCATCGCCTTCGGCCTTGATGCCCTTGAGGTCTGCGACGCCACCGAGATCGACGAGATCCGAGGGCGATGCCAAGCGCATCTTCAGGGTCGGCAGCAGGGTCTGGCCGCCGGCGATGATCTTGCTGTCCGAGCCGCCGGCGATCGCCTTGGCGGCGTCGGCGACCGAGTTTGGGCGGTGATAGGCGAAATTATGCATGGTTCCCTCCCTTACTCGGCGGCTTTTTTGCCGGATGCAGCCCGGATCGCCTGCCAGACCCGGTGCGGGCTGGCAGGCATGGTGATGTCCTCGACGCCGAGCGGGCGCAGCGCGTCGAGCACGGCATTGATGACCGCGGGCGGCGAGCCGATGGCCCCCACTTCGCCGACACCCTTGGCCCCGATCGGGTTGTGGGTGCACAGGGTGGCGTGGTTTCCCACCTTGAAGCTTGGCAGGTCGGCGGCACGCGGCATCGTGTAGTCCATGTAGGAACCGGTGAGTAGCTGGCCGCTGGCCGGGTCATAGGCGCAGGCCTCGAGCAGGGCCTGGCCGATACCCTGGGCGACGCCGCCATGGACCTGGCCTTCGACGATCATCGGATTGATTACCCGTCCCACATCGTCGACCGCCGTGAAGCCCACCACCTGGGTGACTCCGGTATCCGGATCGATCTCGACCTCGCAGATATGGCATCCGCCGGGATAGGTGAAATTCAGCGGATCGTAGAATGCCGTCTCGTCGAGTCCGGGCTCGAGTTCGGTGATCGGATAGTTGTGCGGCACGTAGGCGGTCAATGCCACTTCGCCGAAGGTCTTGGACTTATCGGTGCCGGCCACAGTGAAGGTGCCGTTCTTGAACTCCACGTCGGCGACAGAGGCTTCCATCAGATGCGCGGCGATGCGCTTTGCCTTGGTGATGATCTTGTCCATCGCCTTGACCAGGGCGGATCCGCCGACCGCCAGCGAGCGCGACCCATAGGTCCCCATGCCGAAGGGGATCTTGTTGGTATCGCCGTGGGAGACCTCGATGCTCTCGATCGGAATGCCGAGCCCATCCGAAACCAGCTGGGCGAAGGTCGTCTCGTGACCCTGGCCATGGCTGTGCGTGCCGGTAAAGACGGTCACCGACCCGGTTGGATGCACCCGGATTTGGCCGGTTTCATAGAGGCCGGCCCGGGCTCCGAGGCTGCCGACCACGGCCGAGGGGGCGATCCCGCAGGCCTCGAGGTAGGTCGAGATGCCGATGCCCCGGAGTTTGCCGCGCTTCTTCGCTTCCGCACGGCGGGCTTCGAAGCCCGCCCAGTCGGAGGACTTCAAGGCAATGTCCAGCGTCGAGAAATAGTCGCCGCTGTCATATTGCAGCGCGACCGGCGTCTGGTAAGGGAAGGCGTTGACCGGGATGAAATTCTTCCGGCGGAGCTCGACCCTGTCGATGCCGGTCTCGCGCGCCGCCTTCTCCACCAAGCGCTCAAGCAGGTAGGTGGCTTCCGGCCGTCCGGCACCGCGATAGGCGTCGACCGGCACGGTATGGGTGAACACGGCCTTCACCTCGGCATAGATCACCGGCGTGGTGTACACGCCGGCGAGCAACGTAGCATAGAGATAGGTCGGGACGCAGGGCGCGAAGGTCGAAAGATAGGCGCCCATATTCGCCTTGGTGTTGACCCGCAGCCCGAGGAACTTGCCGTCCTTGTCCAGGGCGAGTTCGGCGTGGCTGACATGGTCGCGGCCGTGGGCATCGGTCATGAAGGATTCGCTGCGTTCCGCAGTCCACTTGATCGGCCGCTGGATCTTGCCGGCCGCCCAGGTGACCAGGGCCTCTTCCGAATAGTGGAAGATCTTCGAGCCGAAGCCGCCGCCGACATCCGGAGCGACGACGCGCAGCTTTGATTCCGGGATCTGCAGCACGAAGGCGCCCATCAGCAGGCGAATGACATGCGGGTTCTGGCTGGTGGTGTACAGCGTATAGTCGCCGGTCGCCCGGTCGAACTCGCCGATTGCCGCCCGAGGTTCCATCGCATTCGGGATCAGGCGCTGGTTCACCAGGTCGATCTTCGTGACATGGTGCGCCTTGGCAAAGGCCGCGTCGGTCGCCGCCTTGTCGCCGATGTGCCAGTCATAGCAGGTATTGTTCTTGGCGTCGGGCCAGACCTGCGGGACGCCCGGCTTGTCGGCGTCGCCGGTGGCGATGATCGGCTTCTGCTCCTTGTAGGTGACGTCGACCAGCTCGGCCGCATCCTTCGCCTGGGCGTAGGTCTCGGCCACGATGAGGGCGACCTGGTCGCCGACATGCCGGACCTTGTCCTTGCACAGCGGGAAATGCGGCGGCTCGATCATCGGCGAGCCGTCCTTGCTGTGGACTTGCCAGCCGCACGGCACGCCGCCCTTGTCGTAGTCGGCGCCGGTCAGCACGGTGACGACGCCGGGAGCGGCTTTGGCGCGCGCGGTGTCGATTTTCACGATATCCGCATGGGCATGGGGCGAGCGCAGGATATAGGCATAAGTCTGGCCCGGCCGATTGATGTCGTCGGTATAGGTGCCGCGGCCGGTCAGAAAGCGGAAATCTTCCTTGCGCTTGACGGAAGCGCCAATTCCGGAATCAGCCATGGCTCATCTCCTCATCGCTTGCGCGCCGGCCTTAACGGCCTTCACGATATTGTGGTAGCCCGTGCAGCGACAGATGTTGCCTTCCAGCCCCTCGCGGATCTCCGCTTCGGTCAGGTTGGGATGATTCTGCACTAGATCGACGGCGCTCATCACCATGCCGGGCGTGCAAAAGCCGCACTGCAGTCCGTGATTGTCGCGGAACGCCTCCTGCATCGGATGCAGGGTCCCGTCGGCCGCCGCCAGGCCCTCGATCGTTGTGACGGTTCCGCCATTGGCTTGCACCGCCAGCGTCGAGCAGGATTTCACCGATTTTCCGTTGAGATGGACGACACAGGCGCCGCATTGGCTGGTATCGCAGCCGACATGGGTGCCGGTCAGGCCCAGCTTGTCGCGCAGAAACTGAACGAGCAACGTGCGCGCTTCGACTTCGGCCGAAACTGCCTTGCCGTTCACCGTCATCGATACGGTGGGCATTCAATCCTCCCTGATTTTTCCACGGTCGAACCAGCGACTCGCCCGTACGTACTGGTTCACCCAGTCTCATTAGACGGAGTAGTTAATGCCGCCCTGGGTCGGACTGTCAAGGCGGCCGACGGTGACAGGTTCGGTCAGGTCAAACGTCCAGGCTGTATGCTGGTTTTGCCCGGGCGATCCGGGTCAAAGCACGACGAACCAGTACAGAATGGCGGCAATCACGATGACCAGCCCGCCCATCCAGACAAATGGCGACAGGCCGGCCGGCAGCGGCGCCTCGGCACCTGCCGTCCGCGACGGCTCCGATTGCAGATTTGCGGTCTCCGCGGCCACTGCCGGCGACTGCGCCTCGACCGCCGCGGCAAAGGACGCGAAGAACTCCTCGGCCATCTTGCGGGCCGTTCCTTCTATCAACCGGGAGCCGATCTGGGCCAGCTTGCCACCGATCTGGGCATCGACGGTGTATTTCAGCAGGGTTCCCCCTTCCGCGGCATCCTCCAGCAGGACTTTCGCCCCGCCTTTGGCGAAGCCCGCTGCGCCACCCTGGCCTTCGCCGGTGATCGTATAGCCGTTGGGCGGATCGAGCTCCGAGAGCGTTACCTTGCCGCCGAATTTCGCCTTGACCGGTCCGACCTTGGCGGTCACCTGGGCCTGAAACTCGGTATCCGAGGTCTTGACCAGTTCCTCGCAGCCGTTGATCGCCTGCTTCAGGATCACCGGGTCGTTCAACCCGGCCCAGACTGCCTGGCGTGGCGCCTTGATGCGATACTCGCCCGAGAGATCCATGATGTCCTGCTCCTCGAACCGGCGGCTCATCGGCCGCCAGACGGCATCATCCAGACTAAACCCGGCCGGCTGTCAAGGCGCAACCGGCCGAGCCGAGGACGGGCCCCACGGCGAAGGTGCGGCTAGAGGATCAGATTCGCGGTGTCGGTTTCGGCGAGATGGGCATTTTGCAGCGTGACAAGTGTCGTCACGGCGCCGGCATTGCCGGCACCGCCGTCGGCGTCGATTATCACCGACGTGGCATTGCTGCCGGGGTCGTAGGCAAAGGTGATGTAGCCCTGGGCCACGGCGTCGCCGGCGACGTAGTCGGTGTCGCCGAGGACGGAATGAATATCGAGAACATCGCCGCCGATGCCGACCTTGAAATCGGTGATCATGTCGCCCGCGGTGCCGGCATCGGAAAGGGAATTGAAATGGAAGATGTCGGTGCCGAGGCCGCCGGTGAGGATGTCGTCGCCACCGCCGCCGATCAGAACATCGTTGCCGACACCGCCGTCGAGCTTGTCGTTGTCCTGCTGGCCGTCGAGGTGGTCGTCACCGATGCCGCCCTTCAAGGTGTCATGGCCGGTACCGCCGGCCAGGTGATCATTGCCGGCGCCGCCGTCCAGCAGATTGTCCGACCCATTACCCGTAATATTGTTGTCGAGGGAATTTCCGGTACCTTTGATCGCACTGCCGCCAAGGCCGAGGTCTTCGACGAATTTCAGCGCTGCGAGGCTGAAATCGACATCGGCATTGACCAGGTCCGCCGTCCCTTGATTGGCGGTTTCGACGACCTTGTCCTTTGCGCTGTCGACGAAATAGGTGTCGTTGCCGTCGCCGCCGATCATCACGTCGGCACCCGCATCGCCATGCAGCAGGTCATCGCCGCCGCCGCCGGATAGCGTATCGTTGCCGGCCCCGCCATGCAGCTCGTCGTTGCCGAGGTTGCCGGTGAGTGCATTGTTCAGGACATTGCCGGTGATGACGTGGCCGGCGGCATCTGTCACGGTCACGTTTTCGATGTTCGGATTCGCGAATGCGCCGGAAGCAAGGTCGATGTCGATCGCTGTCCGGATGGTGTCGGTGCCTTCGCCGGTCAGTTCGACAATAGTGTCTTTGGCGTTGTCGATGGCATAGATGTCATTGCCTTTGCCACCGGTCAGGATGTCCTCGCCAGCTCCGCCCTCAAGGGTATCGTTGCCGTCGCCTCCGCTCAACGTGTCGTTGCCGGTGCCGCCGGAAAGGAGATTGTTCCCGGCATCACCGGCAAAGGTCCAGTCGGCGCCGCCGGTATAGATATAGTTCTCGACATTGGCGGTTGCCAAAGATACCAGCGTGATATCGGCGGACTGAATCGTGTCGCTGCCTTCGTTCTTGTTCTCGTGCACCGTATCGCCGGCATCGTCGAGCACGTAGAAATCGTCGCCCTTGCCGCCGGTCAACTGGTCCGCCCCGGCGCCACCGTCGAGCCGGTCGTTGCCGGCGCCGCCTTCCAAGGCATTGGCGCCTTCGTTGCCGGTGAGGTGATTATCCAGGGCGTTGCCGGTGCCGCCGATATCGCCGGCGCCGGCATGCAGGACCAGATTCTCTACATTGGCCAGCGTCGCCAGGCTGAACGAGATCGTGGTGTCGACGGTATCGATGCCGCCGCCGGCCTTGCTGGCGAGGGTCTCGATCACCTTGTCTCCCGGTGCATCGACGATATAGGTATCGTCGCCCTTGCCACCGGCGAGGGTGTCGTTGCCGCTGCCGCCGTCGAGAATATTCTTGCCGTCATTGCCGGTCAGGAGGTTGTCCAGTGTATTGCCCTTGGCGTCGACGTCGCCGTTGCCGGTGAGGGTCAGGTTCTCGACAAAGATGCCGCCGGCCAACAGATCGAAGCCGATCGTGCTGGAGATCGTGTCGGTGCCTTCGCCGGTGACCTCGATCACCGTATCCTTGGCGTCGTCGACGAAATAGGTGTCGTTCCCGGCGCCCCCCGTCATCCTGTCGACCCCGGTGCCGCCGTCCAGGATGTCGTTCCCCAGGCCCCCGGTGAGGGTGTCATTGTCGGCCCCGCCGGTCAGCACGTCGTTGCCGAGGCCGCCCGAGATCGTGTCGTTCCCGGCGCCGCCGCTCAGCTTGTCGCTGCCGTCCGATGGGTCGAGCAGGTTCGGGTTGCTGCCGAAGAGGCTGTCGTCCCCGGCGCCGCCATCGACCGTGTCGCCGCCGACGCTGCCGTAGATCACATTCGCATTCTCGTCGCCCGTGGCCTTGAGGCCGGCCACGCTGTAGAGGTAGAGATTCTCGATGAAGTCCCACTTCGAATCGTTGAGATCGAGAACCAATGTGGTCAGGATCGTGTCGCCGGTGCCGGTACCCGCCGCTTCATTGACGATCTTGTCGCCGATCTGCTCGATCGCATAGAAATCGCTGCCGGTGCCGCCATCCAGCGTATCGTTCCCGCCGCCGCCATAGAGCACATCGACATTGGCCCCGCCGACCAGGCTGTCGTTGCCATCTCTGCCGTAGAGTGTGTCGTTGCCGACGCCACCATCGAGTGCATCAGCCTTGGCGCCGCCATAGAGCGTGTCATTGCCCAGGTCGCCCTGTAGCGTGTTGATGCCGGTGCCGCCGACGATGGTGTTGTTGCCGATCGATCCGGTGAAGGTCCAGTCCTCCTTGCCGGCATAGTAGTAGTTCTCGACGAAGTCGGTGATCTTGATCAAGGCCTTGTCGGCCGAGTAGATCTCGTCGAGGCCTTCGGCGGAAAGCTCGGTGACCTTGTCGTCGATGCTGTCGAGCACATAGATATCGTTGCCTGCGCCGCCGACGAGATCGTCGTTGCCGGTGCCGCCGACCAGGGTGTCGTCGCCCTTGCCGCCGATCAGCTTGTCGTCGCCGGCGCCGCCATCGAGGTAGTTGTTGCCGTCATTGCCGGTTATCGTGTTCCCGAGCGCATTGCCGAAGCCGTTGATGTTCGCCGTGCCGGTCAGCGTGAGGTTTTCCACGTTCGGCGCGGTCGCGATGCTGAAAGAGATCGACGTCTCGACGGTGTCGGTGCCGCCGGTCGCGGTCGAGTCCGTCTCGACCACCTTGTCCTTGCCGCTGTCCACGACATAGGTGTCGTCGCCGGCCCCACCCGTCAACGTGTCGTTGCCGGCGCCGCCAACCAGCCGGTCGTTGCCGTCCCCGCCGAACAGCGACTCGTTGCCCTTGCCGCCCGTGAGAATGTCGTCGCCGCCGCCGCCGTCCAGTGCGTCGTTGCCGTCGCCGCCATCAAGCTTGTCTGCGCCGCCGCCGCCGGCCAGTGCATTGTTCAAGGCGTTGCCGGTCACCGAGTGCGCGGCGCCGTCGGTGATGGTCACGTTCTCGATTTCCTGGTCCTTGAAGGTGGCGTTGGTGAGATCGATGTCGATCGCGCTTTGGATCGTATCGATACCTTCGCCCTTCAGTTCAACCACCGTGTCGCCGGCATCGTCGATCACATAGGTGTCGTTGCCCTTGCCGCCGGTCATGGCATCCGCGCCGATGCCGCCGTCGAGGAGGTCATTCCCCGCGAGTCCGCTGAGCTTGTCGTTGCCCCCCAGGCCCTGGATCGTGTCGTTCCCAGCGCTGCCCGGGAGGTCATTATCCTTGTCGTCGCCCGTGATGGGCGCCAAAGGCAGGAAGGCATGCCTGCCCGGGCCGGCCGGCAGGGCGAGGTCGAATTCCGGGGACGAGCCGATTTCCAGCGGCGCATTGCGGCGTGTGATCTGGGCCATGTGCAGGATCTCTGGGGCTGACTTCGGGATGGATTTAGGATTTGTTTACCATCAGACGCCGAAATCTACCGGCCGGCCGGCTAGGCGGCAATCAATGAATAGGGCTCAACGCACACAATATTGTATTAATTTTAGAATAAACGGCTTGATGTGGGGCGGCCGATCTCCGGCGGATCCTTCAATCGCCGGATTGACGGAACGCCATGGGATCGGTGAGGGTGCCGAACGTGTCGGGTTCGCGCAATCCTGCGAGAATACGACGGATCTGGTGACATGAAACTGCTCCCCCGACACCTTTCGTTTCTCGGCGGTTTGCTGCTGATCCTCGCCGCGGTCGTGCCGGCCGGCGCCGATCCGCTGACCATCAAGTCCCAGTCCAGCGAGTACAGGTTCGAGGTGGAAATCGCGGACAACCCCGCCACACGCGAGAAGGGCCTGATGTTCCGCCAGACGCTCGCGCCGAATGCGGGGATGCTGTTCCTCTATCCGAGCGAGCAGAACGTCGCCTTCTGGATGAAGAATACGCTCATCCCGCTGGACATGCTGTTCATCACCGCCGACGGCCATATCCTGCGGATCGAGAAATCGGCGCCGCCGCTCTCGGAGGCCCCGATACCCTCCGGCGGACCGGTAAAAGCAGTTCTCGAGGTGAATGGCGGCCTCACCGATCAACTCGGCGTGCGCCAGGGCGATCGCATCGACTTTCCCGGGTTCGGGACGGAATGATTTTGCGCTGGTGCCGCCAGCCGCATGGCGCGCTGCGTCGGGCGGCCCTATGCTTGCCACGCACTTCACGCGTCGCCATCGATTCGGCAGGAACCTGATGCACCGGTCAATTTGCGGATTCTCATTGCTCCTGGGCTTGGCGTTGTCGGCCCAGGTCTCGATTTCACAGCCGGCGCAGGCGGGCGTCGATACGGCAGCGCAGTTCGTCGCCGAGTTCAAGGCGATCTGCGTCGACAATGTCGAGCAACTGGTCAAGGTGCAATCGATGGCCGGCACGCAAGCCTGGCAGGTGCTCGGCAAGAACATGGCGATCCTACCGCCACCGGCGGAAAAGGGCGCCCTCTACAAGGCCTGGCGCAAGCACGAGCCGGACGGCACCTACATACTCATCGGGATTGCCGCCTATCAGCAGAAGGGGAAGTCGTCCCAGGCCTGCTCGGTGGGTGCGATCGATCTGATCTACGACCGCGCCCTCGAAAGCATCGTCAAGTCAATGAAATTGAAGGAAATCCATGATTCCGTGATCGGGGGCGACCACGTGCACGAATGGACGATTCAGGGGGCGGGTGGGGAACTGACCATCGACTATGTGACGCCGCAGGGGGAAAAACGCGGGCCCGCCAAGCTCTACATCTTCACCACGGCGAAATAGCGGTCCAGCCTAGCGTTTCCGGGCCATGGTGAGGCCGTCGCCGATCGGCACCAGGCTCAGGCTGACCCGCTTGTCGCCTCGCACATGCTCGTTCAGCAGGCGGATGGCGACGGTGTCGGAGTCATTGTCGCCGGGATCGGCGACGGCGCCGTTCCAGAGCACGTTGTCGATCAGCACCAACCCGCCGGGGCGCAGCAGCTTCAATACCCGTTCGTAATAGGCGAGGTAGTTGCCCTTGTCGGCATCGATGAAGGCGAGATCGAAGCGCCCGGCTTCGCTCGCGGCGAGGCGGTCCAGGGTTTCGACCGCCGGTGCCAGCTTCAGGTCGATCCTGCCGTCGAGGCCGGCCCGGGCCCAATAGCGCCGGGCAATGGCGGTGAATTCCTCGCTGACATCGCAACACGTCAGTCGCCCTTCCGCCGGCATGGCGCCGGCGATGCAGAGGCTCGAATAGCCGGTGAAGGTGCCGACCTCGACCGCCCGGGTCACCCCCAGCAGTTCCACCAGCAGGGCCATGAACTGGCCCTGTTCGGGCGAGATCTGCATTCCTGCCGACGGCAATTTGGCGGTTTCGTCCCGCAGTTCCCGCAGCAGATCGCTCTCCCGCAGGCTCGCCTTCAGTAGATAGTCGTAGAGACGGTCATCGAGGGTGATGGAGCGATTGCTCATCTGCTCAGGCCCGGGCTGGAGGCGCGACTAGTTTAGCCGGCCGCCGAATCCGGCACGCGGACGTATTGATTGCCGGCTTCGAGGGCGCTCTGGGCGACGGTCTTGCGGCGGCTGGTGTCGTTGACGCAGAAGATATGGGCGTAGGGTGTCCCGTCGATGCCGTTGAACACCGAAGCCACCTCCCAGAGGATCAGCGACGTGTCACCCGCCTGATACCGGGCGCCCACCATGACCCGCGCCGGCTTTCTGGACTTGAAAAAACCCAACTTCCACTCCCTGGTCCCTGGGGCAATCCCGCGGCTCGAATCGGGATTCCTGCACGCAGGGATTTGATTTCACGCGAAATTACCACGACCCCCGGGCCGCCACAAGCGCCGCGCCGGCCAGGCTGCAGGGGGCCGGTCAGGCGTTGCGCAGGTACCAGTCATAGTCCAGCTCGGTAACCTGGCCGAAGAACCGGTCCTGCTCGGCGCGCTTGATCGCGGTAAACACATGGTGGCAGCGGGCCCCGAGGTAATCCTTCATGTGGGCGGATTGCGAAAACAGGTCGAGCGCATGGAACCAGTTCTTCGGCAGGCTGGATCCGAGTGCCGCTGCCTGCTCGTAGCCGTTGCCCTCGATCGCCGGACCGGGATCCAGGCGGTGCGCCAACCCGTGATGGATCGCTGCCAGCAGGGCGGCCACGGCCAGGTAGGGATTGGCGTCGGCACCGCAGATCCGGTGCTCGACGTGGCGCGATTTCGCCGGACCGGCCGGCACCCGGAAGCCAACGGTACGGTTGTTGATTCCCCAGGTCGGTGCAACCGGCGCGTAGGTATTGGCGCGGAAGCGGCGGTAGGAATTGGCGTTGGGCGCGAAGATCGCCATCGAATCGTTCAGCAGCGCCTGCATGCCGCCGACGGCGAAGCGCAGCAGCTCGGTCCCGGCCGGATCGTCGCTGGCGAAGGCATTGTTGCCGTGGCGATCGACCAGACTCACATGCAGGTGCATGCCGCTGCCGGCCACCTCGGTATGCGGCTTGGCCATGAAGGTGGCTTCGAAGCCGTGGCGCAGGGCGGTGCCCTTGACCAGGCGCTTGTAGAGGATGGCCTCGTCGCAGGCCTGCAGCGCATCGGCGCGGTGCCGGAGCCCGAGCTCCATCTGCCCGGGGGCATACTCGGAGATGGAGGATTCCAGCGGCAGGCCGATCGCCTCGCCGAACTTGTAGACGTCGCTGAAGAAAGGCTGGAAATCATCAAGCTCGCGCAGGCCGTAGACCTGGATGTCGCGCTGCCGGTGGCCGGTCACCGGCGCCACCGGCGCCCAGCGCCCGCCGCCCGGCGCGGGCGCCCGTTCCATCAGGAAGAATTCCATCTCGCAGGCGATGACCGGCGTCAGGCCGAATTCCTTGAACCGGTCGATCACCCGCTGCAGCGCATGCCGCGGGTCGACGTCGCAGGGCGACCCGTCGAGCTCATAGACCGACAGCATCACCTGGGCGAAATCCTCGCCGAGCCAGGGCGCCCGGCCCAGGCTGTCCGGGACCGGCTTGCCCAGGCGGTCGGCATCGCCGTCGCTCCATACTAGGCCGGTCTCGTCGACATCCGCGCCGGTGATGTCCAGCCCCAGCATGGTGCCGGGCAGGAAGCGGGCGTATTCGTAAATCGGGCGCAGGTCGGGGATCCGCAGGTTCTTGCCGCGCGGCACGCCGGAAAGGTTGGTGAAGAAGATCTGGACGTTCTTGAGGTCCGGATTCCTCTTCAGGAAATCGTCACAGGTGGCGATGTCGGCGATCTTGTTGCTCATGATGGTCTCGACTCAGTGCTGGAGTTCGTCGAGGCAGGCGCCGATGGCTGCGATCAGCCGGTCGACCTGCCCCGTCGTCGTTGCCGGGGATACCAGCGTCATGTTGTGGAAGGGCGCGATCAGCAGCCCGTGATTCAACAGATAGAGATGCAGGGCGAGTTCGACCCTGGCATGCATCGCGGCCTTTGCCTCGGTGCCGTTCCGCGGCCGCTGCGGTGCGCAGACGAATTCGGCGCGGGCGCCGACATTCGACACGTGCCACGGCACGTTGCGCCGGCGGATCTCCGCCTCGATGCCGCGGGCCAGGCGCTCGGACAGCGGCAGCATGTGCCCATAGGCGGCCGGCGTCATCACCTGCTCCAGGTTCGCCCGCATCACGTGCAGCTGCATCGCGTTGGCGCTGAGGGTGGTGCCGATGCCGCTGTAGCCCGGCCCGGCTTCCGCCTCGGCCTGGCGCATCCTTGCGGCGACCTCGGCGGTGCAGCCGAAGACGGAGCAGGGAATGCCGCCGGCAACCGGCTTGCCCAGGGTCAGGAAATCCGGCTGCAGGCCGTGGCTGCGGGTATAGCCGCCGTAGCCGGTCGAGATCGTATGGGTCTCGTCGATGATCAGGAGCGCGCCGTATTGCCGGCACAGCGCCTGGACGCCGTCGAGATAGCCCGGCTCTGGCAGCACCATGCCGATATTGGTGAGCGCCGGCTCGGTCAGCACGCAGGCGACGTCGCCCTGCTTCAGTGCCGCTTCCAGGCCGGCCAGGTCGTTGAATTCAACGACCACGGTGCCCTGGGTGAGATCGTAGACCTGGCCGATCAGGCCAGCTCGATTGACCGGCTTGCCCTTCTCCAGGCGGAGGAAGCTGTCGTCGATCGAGCCGTGGTAGCAGCCGTTCATCACCAGCACCTTTGGGCGCCGGGTGATGCCGCGGCACCAGCGCACGACGAAGCGGTTAGCATCGGTCGCGGTGGTCGCCACCTGCCAGAACGGCAGGCCGAACATCTCGGCCAGTAGTCGACCGACGGCCAGGGAATCCTCGGTCGGCAACATGTAGGTCAGGCCGTGGGTTGCCTGCTCGGCGATCGCGCGGGCCACCGGCTCCGGCGAATGCCCGAACATCGAGCCGGTGTCGCCCAGGCAAAAGTCGTCGTAGTGGTGCCCGTCGACGTCGGTCAGCGTGGCGCCCTTGGCATCGGCGACGAAAAGCGCGAACGGCGTCGACCAATCCAGCATCCAATGCATCGGCACGCCGTTCAGCCAGTGCTTCTTCGCCTCGGCGGCCAGCTTCTGCGACGTCGGATTCGATTGCATAAAGCGATCCGTCTCGCGCTTCAGCATCGCTTCGACCGCCCGGGTCGAAACGCCAGCTTCCATATCCTGCATTTGAACGCACCCCCATACCCGGCATCGCTGACTGGCGCTGAAGGCGGAGGACAGCGCGACCGGGCATTACATAATGAATATGTACCGCATGCACGGCGCGACGGGCGTCTGGGTCGAGGCGCAACGATGGCGCTCCCGGGACGACCGATGGCGCCATTGATAGCGGCTGGCGGCCGGTTCGGCAAGGGGGTGGTAAGTTGCCCGCCGGCACAGCATGATCCCGGCTGAAATCGCCTTTGGCGAAGGCACGGGGAGGCTTCCATGTCGGGTGTGACGGATCGGGTGGCGTTGGTGACCGGTGCGGGCAGTGCCGACGGCATCGGTTTTGCCACGGCAAGCGCCCTGGTCGGCGCCGGCGCGCGGGTTGCCATCACCTCGACGACGCGGCGCATCTTCGATCGCCTCGCCGGGCTCCCGGCATCGCGGGATGACCGCAAGGCGGCCTACGTCGCCGACCTCACGGATGTGAAGGCGGCAAAACGGCTGGTTGCCGACGTGGTGAAGCGCTTCGGCCGCATCGACATCCTGGTCAACAATGCCGGCATGATGCAGACGGGAAGGCGCGCCAAGAGTTCCCTGGTGCATCGGATCGACGATGCCGAGTGGCGCCGAACCTTCGAGATCAACCTGGATACCTGCTTCCACGTGACACGCGCCGTCGTTCCCCACATGCTGAAGCGGAAATACGGCCGCATCGTCAACATCTCCTCGGTTTCGGGGCCGCTGGTGATCTTTCCGCGCGGCGGCGCCTATGGCGCCGCCAAGGCGGCGATGACCGGTCTCACCCGGGCCCTGGCGCATGAACTTGCCGGCAAGGGGATCACCGCCAATGCGGTGGCGCCGGGCTGGATCGCGACGGCTTCGTCCTCCGCCTGGGAAATCGAGGCGGGCCGCAATACGCCGACCGGGCGTCCCGGCCGGCCGGAGGAGGTCGCCGCGCTGGCGCTGTTCCTCGCCGGCGAGGAAGCCAGCTACGTCAACGGCCAGATGATCGTGGTCGACGGCGGCAACACAATCCAGGAATACAAGGGAGCGGAGTAGATCAAATGGATGCCAGCGACGGCGGCGAGTTCCAGGGCAAGGTCATTCTCATCACCGGTGGGGCCGGCGGCATGGGTCGTGCCATCGCCACCCGCTTCCTGGCGGCCGGGGGTGCGGTGGCGATCGCCGATCTCGACCCGGAACGGGGCCGGCTTGCTGCGGCCGAACTGGCGACCGGCGGCGGCCGGACGCTTGCCATCGCCGCGGACGTGGCCAAGGTGTCCGATTGTGCGCGGATGGTGGACGAGACCATCGCCGGGTTCGGCCGGCTCGACGTGCTGATCTGCGCGGCGGGCATCTGGACCGAGGGCGCCACCGTCGAGGCGACCGAGGCCGAATGGGACCGGGTGATCGACGTCAATCTCAAGGGTACGTTCTTTGCCTGCCGCCATGCCATTCCCGCCCTGGAAAAGACCGGCGGCGTCATCGTCAACATCAGTTCGGACGCCGGGATCATCGGCAATGCCGGCGCCGCAATCTACTGCGCCTCGAAAGGCGGCGTCTCGATCATGACCAAGGCGCTGGCCCTCGAACTGGCGCCACGCGGCGTGCGGGCGGTCGCCGTCTGTCCCGGCGATGTCGACACGCCGATGATCGACTATCAGGCCAATACGTTCGGCGGCGGCGATCCGGCGGGCTACAAGCGGGCGCTGATGGCGAAGTACCCGCAAGGTGCCCGTGCCCGCTTCATCCGCGCGGACGAAGTCGCCGAACTGGTGTATGCGGTGGCATCGCCGAAGCTGGCGGCCCTGACCGGAGCCTGCGTCCTGTTCGATTTCGGCATCTCCGCCGGCGTCTAGGCGAGCGCGCCGCGCGGCATCATGGCGTTCAACCTCTCCATCGTCGAGCAGATGATACTGGATATCGGCCCCGCCGCCTTCTGCCGCCTGGCGCGGCTCTTCGTCGAGGAGACCGTCGGCGAGGTCGCGACCATGGAGGCACTGGCCGGATCTCTGCAGGCGACGACAGCGGACTGCCGCGAACTCGGCCGCCGGGCGCATTCCCTGAAGAATGCCGCCGGCAGTTTCGGACTTGCCGGCCTGGCCCAGGCGGCACGCAAGGTTGAACGGGCCTGCGACAGCAATGACGTGGCCGCAGCATTGCCGGCCACAGCCGCCCTGCGAGCGGCCGGCGATATGGAAATGCCGGACCTGCTTGACCTGATCGCGCGCACCTCCGCGGCGGCGAACGCTCAGGAGTGATGTTTGATCTGACCGTGACCCGGCGGGGTCAGGGTTTCCCATGTCACCCGTTTGCGGTAGATCGTCGAGGGGCTGACCTCGAGCATCGCCGCCGCCCGGACGATATTGCCGCCGCAGATGTCGATGGCGCGCTCGATGGCTTCACGCTCGACCTGATAGAGCGGCCGG
>CAZKDH010000113.1:0-1736 GCA_964551505.1 uncultured Rhodospirillaceae bacterium | reverse complement strand
GGAGGCGGGCCCATCGGCGCATCCGGAAGGGCGCCGGCATCTCACCGCAATGCGATTCTCCACCGGGCTGTGTAGAATGGAGTCGATAACGCGAGCGATGCCGGAACCGGAGCGCGAGGAGGCGCGTCGATGGGATTGCTGGGGCAGGTCGATACGCAGGAAGTCGAGGCGTGCGCCACCTCGCTGGACGAGAGTCCGGGGGGCGCGTTCCACCGGCTTCCAGTCGGCGCACCGGCGGGCGTGCCGGACATCAACGTTCCGGCATTTCCGAAGGACGCGGCTTGCGCGCCGCCCGATTCCGCGACGGGAAACGTCTCGGCCTTCACCGGAGCAGATCGTCGCTTTCGGGCGATGGCTCGAGCAGTCGCTGTTCGGCATCTGCGCAACCGGGCCTGGCCGTCGCCTCGTCCTGCACACGTCGTCGTCGTCCATGCTCGGAAGCGTCCTCTCTGATCTGCATCAGGCTTGGCGGCGAAGGCGCGATGCCGCGCGCATGAATCGCGCCAGGTCGGCCGGGGGACCTGACTCGACGTCGATGGCATCCGTAGGCTGGCGGGTCTTCGGCGGAACCGAGAACCTCCAGGACGGCTTCGATGTCGCGGTGGTCATGCCGACGATCCTTCGTCCCACGGTGCTTGCCGCCGTCCAGTCGGTGTTCGATCAGTCGGCCACGATCCGAGTCCAGCTGTTGGTCGGGATCGACGCCGCGCTCGACTCGGACCGGCACCTCGTCGACCTGCTCCGCCGCACCCCCCCCCACGTCACGTCCTTCCTGTTTTATCCCGGCTACTCGACCTCCGTAAGGCATGGCGGCCCCCAGCTGGCACGCGATGGCGGTTCCCTGCGCTCTGCCCTCACCTATCTCGCCAATGCGCGCCGGGTGGCGTATCTCGATGACGACAATTGGTGGCACCCGGACCATCTGGGCTCGATGCTCGAAGCGATCGAAGGGCACGACTGGGCCTACGCCCTCCGCTGGTTCGTCCATCACCCGTCACGCGCGCCGCTCTGTCCGGACATCTGGGAATCCGTAGGGCCGGGGGAGGGGGTGTGGGCCGACCGGTTCGGAGGCTGGGTCGATCCGAACTGCCTCATGCTGGACAAGATCGCCTGCGATGGCGCAGTTCGGTGGTGGTGTACGCCGTTGACCGGGGACGTGAAGGGGATGAGCGGGGATCGTCGTGTCTACGACTATCTTCAGCATCAGGGTCCACCGGGCAGCACCGGGCGTCCTACGGTCTTCTACACGCTGCAGCCCGACGATTTGATGCATCCGACGAGGGTCGACCTCATGGGCGCCGCCTACTCCGAGGCGGACCGCAGGGCAATGCCACCGCGCGCCTAGGTGCGTCGATCCTGTCGTCCGCGCACGCGCATGGCGGAGCCGGCGATTGATTTTCGACCCCGGAGGCGACGACCACGAAGACAACGGAGCTGACATGGCGGTAGCGATCGTGACCGGTTCGGGCGGCCTGGTGGGGGGGGAGACGGCGCGCATGCTCCTGTCCCGGGGTCTCACCGTAGCGGGAATCGACAACGACATGCGCGGCGTGTTCTTCGGCCCATCGGCCAGCACGCGATGGCAGGTCGATCTTCTCAAGAAGCGGGATGGTTACGTCCATTACGACATCGACATTCGCGACGGAGCGTCGATAGCGAGACTGTTCGATCACTACCGAAAGGACGTCGCGGTGGTCGTGCATTGCGCGGCGCAACCGTCGCACGACTGGGCCGCA
>CAZKDH010000112.1:0-23650 GCA_964551505.1 uncultured Rhodospirillaceae bacterium | reverse complement strand
AGCCCCCGGCCCCCAAGGCCGGGATGACCTGCCCGAGCGATTGCAGATGTGCGGAGCGAGGATGAGTTTGGAGGGTGAGCAATACCGCAAAGACAAACTCCACCGTCATCCCCGGGCTTGGCCCGGGGACCTACGAGTTTGTTCGCAGCTGAAGTGAATTCGTGGCTGGCCGCTGCGATCGCGGTTCGCCCGCACCCTCGTCAGCCGCGCGTCACCAGCGTGCCGATGCCCTGCGGGGTGAAGATTTCCAGCAGCATGGTGTGGGGGACCCGTCCGTCCAGCACCACCGCCGCTTCGACGCCGCCCTCGACCGCCATCAGGCAGGTCTCCAGCTTGGGGATCATGCCGCCGGAGATGGTGCCGTCGGCGGTGAGCGCCCGGACCTCGCCGGTGGTGAGCTGCGGGATCATCTTGCCGGACTTGTCGAGCACGCCGGGGACGTCGGTCAGCATCAGCAGGCGCGCCGCATCGATGGCGACGGCGATGGCGCCGGCCGCGGTATCGGCATTGATGTTGTAGGTCTGGCCGTCGGGGCCGAAGCCGACCGGGGCGATCACCGGGATGATGCCGGCATCCTCCAGCGACTTCAGGATCCGCGGGTTGACCCGGTCCGGCTCGCCGACCAGGCCGAGATCGACCGGCTTGCCGTCCTTCACCAGGGTGGCGGGCTTGGCCATCAGCAGGTTGTCGTCCTTGCCGCTGAGGCCGACCGCATGGCCGCCGGCGGCGTTGATCGCCGAGACCACCTGCTTGTTGATCGAGCCGGCCAGCACCATCTCGACCACCTCCATGGTGGCGGCGTCGGTGACCCGGAGCCCGTCGACGAATGAGGACTGGATGCTGAGGCGCTTCAGCATCTCGCCGATCTGCGGCCCGCCGCCATGCACCACGATCGGCAGGATGCCGACCTGGCGCAGCAGGGCGACGTCGCGGGCGAAGACATGCGCCAGTTCCTTGTCCACCATGGCATGGCCGCCGTATTTGATGACGAAGCGCTGGCCGGCATATTTCTGCATGTAGGGCAGGGCGTCGGTCAGGGTGCGCGCGGTCTTCAGCCAGTACTTGGTGTCGGTGTAGTTGATCTGGGACATCTCTGGGTCCTGAGCGGGTTGGCCGGGGCGAAGGCGGTCGGCGGATTTGGCTATGGGAAATTCGGGCGAGACGTTGCGGTTTCGGGGCCGGGAAATCAAGCCCGATCTAAGAAGCCGGCCAAATTGGCGCGCAGGGCCTCGATCCCGGCGCCGCTGCGGGCGCTGGTCACCAGGATTTCCGGATGGGCGGCCGGGCGCTTGGCGATCACTGCCTCGAAGCGGGCGCGGCTGGCGTCGAGCTCGGCCGGCTTCAGCTCGTCGGCCTTGGTCATCACCACCTGGTAGGAGAGGGCGGCCTCGTCCAGCAGGTCCATCAGCTTCAGGTCCGGCTCCTTGTAGCCGACCCGGCTGTCGATCAGCAGCATCAGCCGGCGCAGGGTCGGGCGGCCCTTGATGTAGGCGGCGATCAGCCGGCCCCACTCCTTGACCTTGGCGCGGCCGACCTGGGCATAGCCGTGGCCGGGCAGGTCGACCAGCATCAGCCGGCCGCCGAGGTCGAAGAAGTTGAGCTGCTGGGTGCGGCCCGGCGTGTTGGAGACCCGGGCCAGGGTCTTGCGGTTGGTGAGGGCGTTGATCAGGCTCGACTTGCCGACGTTGGAGCGGCCGGCGAAGGCGATCTCGATCAGGCTCGAGGGCGGCATCACCTCCATCGAGGTCACGCCGGCGACGAAGGTGCATTCCTGGGCGAACAGCCAGTTCGGATCGGTGGCGGTCTGCGCGGCGGTCATCGGGGCATGCCGCGGCTCAGGCCTTCTTCAACTGGTTGGCCTTCTCCAGCTTCCACATGATGTAGCGCTGCTGGAGGATCGAGAGCGTGTTGTTCCAGGCCCAGTAGATCACCAGGCCGACGGTGTTGTGCGCCAGCATGAAGGTGAACATGATCGGCATCAAACCCATGATCCGGGCCTGCACCGGATCCGGCGGCGTCGGGTTGAGGCGCTGCTGCACCCACATGGTGGTGCCCATGACCAGCGGCCAGACGCCGATGCTGAGGAAGGCGAGCACGCCGCCGATAATCGGCAGGGTGTGGATCTGGTCGACCGGGAAGGGCAGCAGGCCGAAGAGGTTGAGGATCGAGGTCGGGTCCTGCGCCGAGAGATCGTGGATCCAGCCGAAGAACGGCGCATGCCGCATCTCGATGGTCACCGAGAGCACCTTGTAGAGGGCGTAGAACACCGGGATCTGCACGAAGATCGGCAGGCAGCCGGCGGCCGGGTTCACCTTCTCGCGCTTGTACAGCGCCATGACTTCCTGGTTGAAGCGCTGCTTGTCGTCGCCGAAGCGCTCCTTCAGCGTCGCCATGTGCGGCTGCAGCGCCTTCATCTTGCTCATCGAGACGTAGGACTTGTTGGCCAGCGGGAACAGCGCCGCCTTGACCAGCACGGTCAGGCACAGGATCGAGACGCCGAAATTGCCGATCAGGCGGTAGATCCAGTCGAGCAGGTAGAACAGCGGCTTGGAGAGGAAGAAGAAATAGCCGAAGTCGATGGCGCGCTCGAAATTGGTGATGCCGAACTGGTCGCGATAGGCGGTGAGGAGATGCACCTCCTTGGCGCCGGCGAAGACCTTGTTGGTGAAGGAACCGCTGGCGCCCGGCGCGATCTGCTGCACCCCGGCGGTGAAGTCGGCCTGGTAGGAATCGAGCTGCGGATCGTAGAAGAAGCGGGCGGCCGCCTTCTGCTCCGCCGGCACCACCTGCGCCACCAGCCAGTACTTGTCGGTGATGCCGACCCAGCCGCCGGCGGAGTCGTACCGGTAGAGGCGCTCGCCCTCGGCCTCCGCCGCCCGCGAGCGCGCATCCTTGTAGGTGTTCTCCTTCAGGCTGCCCTCGAGCGAGCCGACCATGCCCTCGAACAGCATGGTGGCGCTGGCGATGGTGTCGGTCGGCAGGCCGAAGCGGACGACGCGGGAATAGGGCGCGAGCTCGACCGCCGCCGCGCCGGCGTTGTCGACCGACTGCGCGACGGTGAACATGTAGTTCTCGTCGATCGCATAGACCCGCTTGAAGACCAGGCCCTGGCCGTTGTCCCAGGTCAGCGTCACGTCGTGCCCCGGCGACAGCGTCGTGCCGTCGGCCTGCCAGGCGGTCTGGTAGTTCGGCAGCCGCAGCTTCGGGTCGGCGCTCGACCAGCCGAGATCGACGTAATAGGCATGCGCCGAGCCGTAGGGCGAGAGCAGGGTGACCAGCGGGCTGTCGGCGTCGACGGTGTCGCGGTAGTCCTTCAGCACCAGGTCGTCGATCCGGCCGCCGACGAGGGCCAGCGAGCCCTTGAGGCGCGGCGTGTCGATGGCGACGCGCGGGCTGGCCGCCAGGGCCTCCGCGCGCGACTTCAGCGTCGTCGGGGTCTCGCCGGCGGGGGCCGCCTGGGGCTGCGGCGCGGTGGAGCCATTGGTGGTGGTGCCCGTGGTGGTGCCGGTAGTGGCCGGCGCTGTCGCCTGCTGCTGGGCCGCCTGCTGCTGCGCCGCCAGCTGCGCCGCCCGCTGCTGCGGCAGATTGAAGAGGTATTCCCAGCCGACCATGATGATCAGGGACAAGGCGATGGCGATAATGACGTTCTTGCGGTTTTCCATGGCGGCTCTGCGGCGGACTCCAAAGACCGGGCGATCGGTCGACAGCGAATTCTAGGGACGGGCGATCATGTCGGGTGGCGGTCGGGCAGGCCCTGCGCCGGATGGCAGGCGCAGGCGCCGGCCGTCCGCTGCGGCACCGGATCGTAGCCGCTGCCGCCCCAGGGATGGCAGCGCAGCAGGCGCCGGAATGCGAGCCAGCCGCCCGCCAGCACGCCATGGCTGGCGATGGCCTCGGCGGCATAGCTCGAACAGGTCGGCAAATAGCGGCAGCTCGCCGGCAGCAGCGGCGAGATCGCCCATTGATAGGCGCGGATCGGCAGCAGGGCGATCTGGCGCAGGCGGATCATCGGCCGCCCCCGGTCTCGGCATAGACCCGCATCCGCTTCAGCGCCGCGGTGAAGTCCTGCACCAGGTCGCGGTAGGGGCGATCGACCGTCGCCGGCCGCGCGATCAGCACCAGATCGAAGCCCGGCATGCCGTGCGCCGGAAGGATCTCGCCCGCCACCGCCTTCAGCCGCCGCCGGGCGCGGTTGCGCTTCACCGCATTGCCGACCTTGCGGCTGGCGGTGAAGCCGACGCGCACAGCCGCCGGACCCGGGGTGCCGGCGGTGTCGTCGTTCTGGGAAGGCTGGCCCGAGACGGGAGGGCGGGGGCAGACCTGAAGGATCAAGCCGGGTGCCGCCCATTTCTTCCGGGCGGCCGCGACATGAAGAAACTCGGCCCGCCGCTTGAGGCGGCCGATCACCGGTCTTTCCCTTAAGCGCTGAGACGCAGGCGGCCCTTGGACCGGCGCGAGGAAATGACTGAGCGACCGCCCTTGGTCGCCATCCGCGACCGGAAGCCATGGCGGCGCTTGCGGACCAGCTTCGAGGGCTGATAGGTGCGCTTCACGATAATCTCCTAGAATTTCAGCAATTTGGCGAATTGCGGCGGTGTATAAAGAAAGCGGTGGCGCGAGTCAATGCGGGGGGCGGCCCAAAGGCCCGTCCCGGCGCCGCTCAGCGCTCCCGCGCCGGCCGTGCCGCCGCCGCCGCGGGCAGGGGATACTCGTTTGATTCCTTTACGCTTTCAAGCACGATGCTGCTGCGGACCGTGGCCACTTCCGGCGCCCGCATCAGGTGCGCGCTGAGGAAATCGGAAAAGGCCTTGAGGTCGGCCACCGCGATTTTCAGCAGGTAATCCGCCTCGCCGGTCAGCGACTGGCATTCCAGCACCTCGGGGAGCGCCGCCACCCGGCGGCGGAAATCGCCCATCCCGCCCTCGCCGTGGATCTTCAGGGTGAGCAGGCAATAGGCGGTGAGGCCGATGCCGATCCGGCCGGGATTGAGCACCGCCCGGAAGCGCTCGATGTAGCCCTCCTCGACCAGCCGGGCGACGCGGCGCGATGCCTGGGAGGCCGAGAGGTTGACCCGCTCGCCGAGCTCGACATTGCTCAGCCGCCCGTCGTGCTGAAGGGCGGTCAGGATCTTGAGGTCGTAGCCGTCCAGGTCGGATGCAGGATTCATGCACGAAATCCACGAATAATGCGAGAAGAGACCGGAATCCTAGCAGAAAGCATCATACATCGCACGATAAATGCGAACCGATTGCATTAAAATGCATTCACGCTAGAGCGCGGACCGGGAGAGCGAAAATGGATGCAGGCAACGTCAATCCGATGGGAACCCGGGGCTTCGAATTCGTCGAATTCACCGGCCCCGATGCCGCGGCCCTGGAGCGGGTGTTCCGCCTGCTCGGCTTCGCGCCGGTGGCGCGCCACCGCTCGAAGGACGTGACCCTGTTCCGCCAGGGCCAGATCAATCTCATCCTGAATGCCGAGACCCGGGGCTTCGCCAGGGACTTCGCCGAGCGGCACGGCCCCAGCGTCTGCGCCATGGCGATCCGGGTCGAGGATGCGCCGCGGGCCCTGGCGCGGGCGAAGGGATTGGGCGCCACCGCCCTGGTCAACGAGCCGGGACCGATGGAAGTGGCGCTGCCGGCGATCGAGGGCATCGGCGGCAGCCACATCTTCTTCATCGACCGCTTCGACGCCGAAGGATCGATCTACGACATCGACTTCAAGCCGATCCCCGGCGCCGAGCGCCACCCGGCCGGCGTCGGCCTGATCGAGATCGACCACCTCACCAACAACGTCTATCGCGGCCGGATGGACCACTGGGCGGCGTTCTACGAGCGGCTGTTCAATTTCCGCGAGGTCCGCTACTTCGACATCGAGGGCCGGCTGACCGGCCTGAAGAGCCGGGCGATGACCAGCCCGGACGGCAAGATCCGCATCCCGATCAACGAATCCGCCGACGACAAGTCGCAGATCGAAGAATATCTCCGCGCCTACAAGGGCGAGGGCATCCAGCACATCGCCCTCAGCACCGCCGACATCTACCAGACCGTCCGCGCCCTGCGGGCGAACGGCGTCGAGCTGATGGCGCCGCCGCCGGCCAGCTACTACGAGATGCTGGAGGCGCGCCTGCCCGGCCATGGCGAGGACGTCGCGAAGCTGCAGGAGCTCGGCATCCTGCTCGACGGCAGCCCGACCCATGACGGCAGGAGCGGCGGCCTGCTGCTGCAGATCTTCACCCAGACCCTGGTCGGGCCGATCTTCTTCGAGATCATCCAGCGCAAGGGCGACGAGGGCTTCGGCGAGGGCAACTTCCGCGCCCTCTTCGAATCGATCGAGCGCGACCAGGTGAAACGCGGCGTGCTGAAGGACAGCGCCGCCTGAGGCGCGCGCCGAGGAGGAGGGAGGACAGGATGTTGTACGCACCCGCCGCCACCGGCCCGAATCTGCGCGGCGACTATTCCGCCGTCGCCGCCGATTTCACCGTCGACCAGGACTGGGGCGCCTATGCCGCCGGCGAGCATGCGCTGTGGCGGCGCCTCTACGACCGCCAGGCCGGCCTGCTGGCGCAGTATGCCTGCCGCGAGTTCATCGCCGGACTGCGCGCCCTCGAGGCCGCCGGCGGCATCCCGGATCTCCAGGCGGTCACCCGGCAGCTGGTTGCGGCGACCGGCTGGCGGCTGGTGGCGGTGCCCGGGCTGGTTCCCGACGACGTGTTCTTCGCGCATCTGGCGCGGCGGCAGTTCCCGGTCACCACCTGGATCCGCCGGCCCGAGGAGCTCGACTACCTGGTGGAGCCCGACATCTTCCACGACTTCTTCGGCCATGTGCCCCTGCTGTTCGATCCGGTCTTCGCCGACTACATGCAGGCCTATGGCATCAAGGGCGCCGAGGCCCAGCGCCTGGACGCCACCGCGATCCTGGCGCGGCTCTACTGGTACATGGTTGAGTTCGGCCTCATTCGCACGCCGGAGGGGATCCGGGCCTATGGCGCGGGCATGCTCTCGTCCCATGCCGAGACGGTCTACTCGGTGAGCGATCCGGCGCCGCATCGCCTGCGCTTCGATCTCGAGCGGGTGATGCGCACCGGCTACCGGATCGACGACTTCCAGGCGACCTATTTCGTCCTCGACGGCTTCCAGGATCTGTTCGCCGCCACCCGCCGCGACTTCTGCCCGATCTACGCGCGGCTGCGCGGGCTGGCGCCGCTGCCGCCCGAGCGGCTGCTGCCCGATGACGACGTCGTCAGCCGCGGCACCGGCGCCCGGCCGGCCGGACGCCGACCCACCCCGCTGCACGCCTGACCGGAGGGAAGCCGAAGATGCGCCATTGGATCAAGGTGCCCCATGTCGAGGGCGAGGCCTCGCGCCAGGCCCATGCCGACCTGCCGGCAGGGACCTACGAGCGCGAGCTCGGCAAGGAGGGCTTCTTCGGCCCGGCGGCGCACATGTACCACCGGCATCCGCCGACCGGCTGGACCGCCTGGGAGGGGCCGCTGAAGCCCCGCGCCTTCGACACCGCGGCGCTGCCGGCGGCGACCGACGGCCCGGCGGCGGCGGCGCTGCTGCTGGGCAACGCGCATCTCGGCCTGCGGCTCTGGCGCAGCGCGCAGCCGATGGCCGCGCTGATGCGCAATGCCGACGGCGACGAGCTGCTCTTCGTCCACCAGGGCGCCGGCGCGCTCTATTGCGACTACGGCCATCTCGACTACCGGGAGGGCGACTACATCCTGCTGCCGCGCTCGACGATGTGGCGCATCGAACCAAGCGCCCCCACCGCGCTGCTGATGATCGAGGCGACCAACGGCAGCTATCGCCTGCCCGACAAGGGCCTGCTCGGGCCGCATGCGATCTTCGACCCGGCGATGCTGGACGTGCCGGCGATCGACGCCGCCTTCAAGGGGCAGCGCGACGGCGACTGGCAGGTGCAGATCAAGCGCCGCGGCCAGATCTCCACCGTCACCTATCCGTTCAATCCGCTGGATGCGGTCGGCTGGCACGGCGACCTGCATCCGGTGCGGATCAACGTCAAGGACATCCGGCCGCTGACCAGCCACCGCTATCACCTGCCGCCCTCGGCCCATACCACCTTCGTCGCCGATCGCTTCGTGGTCTGCACCTTCACCCCGCGCCCGTTCGAGACCGATCCTGGTGCGCTCAAGGTGCCGTTCTTCCACAACAACGACGATTTCGACGAGGTGATCTTCTATCACGCCGGCGACTTCTTCAGCCGCGACAACATCCATCCCGGGATGATGACGCTGCATCCCTGCGGGCATACCCACGGGCCGCATCCCAAGGCGCTGAAGAACATGCTGCGGCAGTCCAAGCCGGGCACCGACGAATATGCGGTGATGATCGATGCCCGCGACGCCCTCGACGTCGCGCCGGCCGCCGGCGCCATCGAGGACCCGCGCTATGTCGACAGCTGGAAGGGCGGCTGAGCGGCGATGAAGCTCGCCAGCCTCAGGGACGGCAGCCGCGACGGCGCCCTGGCCGTGGTCTCCGACGACCTCAGCCGGGCGCTCCCGGCGCGGCACGTCGCGCCGACGCTGATCGCCGCCTTGCGCAACTGGACCGCGGTCCAGCCGGCGCTCGAGGAGCTGTCGCAGGTCCTGCAGGGCGACCCGCGCAGCGCCGTCTTCGATCCCGCCCAGGCGATGGCGCCGATCCCGAACGCGCCGCAGTTCCTCGACGGCTCCGCCTATGTCACCCATGTCGAGCTGGTGCGGCGGGCGCGCGGCGCCGAGATGCCGGCCAGCTTCTGGACCGATCCGCTGATGTACCAGGGCGTCTCCGACCGCCTTCTCGGCCCGGCCGATCCGGTCGAGCTGGCCGAGGAAAGCTGGGGCATCGATTTCGAGGCGGAAGTCGCGGTCGTCGTCGACGACGTGCCGATGGGCGTACCGGCGGCCGCGGCGGGGCGCCACATCCAGCTGGTCATGCTGCTGAACGACGTCTCGCTGCGCAACCTCATCCCGGCGGAGCTCGGCAAGGGCTTCGGCTTCCTGCAGTCGAAGCCGGCCAGCGCCTGCTCGCCGGTTGCGGTGACGCCGGCAGCGCTCGGCCCGGCCTGGGACGGCGGCAAGCTCCATCTGCCGCTGCGCAGCTTCCTGAACGGCCGGCCCTTTGGCTGGCCCGATGCCGGCACCGACATGACCTTCGATTTCCCGGCGCTGATCGCCCATGCCGCCCGGACCCGGCATCTCTCCGCCGGCACCATCATCGGCTCCGGCACCGTCGCCAACCGCAACCACCGCGAGGTGGGATCCTCCTGCCTTGCCGAGCGGCGGACCATCGAGCTGCTGGAGCAGGGCGCGGCGCAGACGCCGTTCCTCCGCTTCGGCGACCGGGTCCGCATCGAGATGCTGGATGCGGCGGGCCGCACGATCTTCGGCGCCATCGACCAGGAAATCCGGCGCTATACCTGCCCGGTTGCCTAGCGCCGCCGGCTCGCGCAGAATGCGGCAGCGCAACCTGCCCATCCGATCGCCCCGATCGAGCGAAAGCCCGCCGCATCATGTTCGCCAATCTTGACGTCAAAGACATCTTCCCGACGCCGATCTGGGTGGCGGATCTCGATCCGGCCAAGGCCGCGCCGCTGAACGAACGGCTGAGCGCCGAGATCTACCGGCTGACCGAGCCGCGGGCGCCGGTGCCGATCGGCGGCACCTGGCAGACCGATCCCGTCCTGCACCAGCGGCCGGAATTCGCCGACTTCACGAAGCTGGTGATGCAGGCGGCGCGGGCGGCGCTGGACTTCCTGCAGATCAGCCATTCCGGCCTCGACGTCACCGGATGCTGGGCCAACATCAATCCCTTCGGCGGCCAGAACTCGCCGCATCTCCATCCCAACAACTTCCTGTCCGGCGTCTATTACGTGGCACTGCCCGACGATATCGGCCAGATCACCTTCGGCGATCCGCGGCCCCAGGCGCAGATGATCATGCCCAAGGCCAAGGCCTGGAACAAATACAACGGCAACGAGATCAAGCTGGAGACCCGGCCCGGCCGGTTCGTGATGTTCCCGGCCTGGCTGGTGCATTCGGTCCCGGTCAACCGCAGCGACAAGCACCGCATCAGCATCAGCTTCAACGTGATGTTCTCGGACTTCACCGCCAAGATGAGCGCGCCGCTGTGGAAGGGGACGGCCGCCCTGCGACCGAAATAGGCCGGGGAACGATGCCCGGCCGGCATGGATGGACCTTTTGGATCACCGGACAAGGTCACCATTTGGTGACTGGAATCGATGCCGGCGCCCACTAAGATAACGGGTGGGGACGAGAGCAGCGTGGCGGAATGACTTTGCAGCCGGACAATGGCGCCAGGAGGGACGGCGGGTGGACACCGCGCCGGCTGTGGCCGTTGGCGATCATCGCCCTCGGCCTCGCGGTCTATTTCATCTTCCATCTCGGCTCCTTCCTGACCATCGAGCATCTGCGCGACCACTACCAGCGCATGCAGGGCGAGGTGGCGGCGCACTATCTGGTCTCGGTGGCCGGCTTCATGCTGATCTACATCGCGGTGGTGGCGCTGTCGGTGCCGGGCGGCGCGGTGCTGACCATCGGCGCCGGGCTGATGTTCGGCGCGCTCGCGGCCACCGCCTATGTGGTGGTCGCCGCCACCATCGGCGCGACGCTGATCTTCCTCGCCGCCCGGACCTCGCTCGGCGATCTCTTGCGCCAGCGCGCCGGCCCCTGGATGCGCCGGCTCGAGCATGGCTTTCAGAACAACGTCTGGTGCTACCTCCTGGTCCTTCGGCTGATCCCGATCGTCCCCTTCTTCGTCGCCAACGTGGTGCCGGCCTTCCTCGCCGTGCAGCTCAGGCCCTATGTCGTCACCACCTTCTTCGGCATCATCCCGGCGACAGCGGTCTATGCCGCGATCGGCGCCGGGATCGGCGAGGTCTTCGCCCGCGGCGAGGAGGTCACCGTGGCGGGACTGATGACGCCGACCTTCGCCTTCGCGCTCTGCGGGCTCGCCGTCTTGTCGACCCTGCCGATCGTCTATAAGAAGGTCGCGGGGAAGAGCGGAGACTGATGGCGACGCATCTCGAGGCCGACATCTGCGTGATCGGCGCCGGCTCCGGTGGCCTCAGCGTCGCCGCGGGCGCCGCCCAGCTCGGCGCCCGGACGGTGCTGATCGAGAGCGGCCGGATGGGCGGCGACTGCCTCAACTACGGCTGCGTGCCTTCGAAATCGCTGCTGGCCGCCGCGCATCAGGCGGTGGCGCATCGCGAGGGAGGGGCGCTGGGCGTGTTCTACGCGCCGCCGCGGGTCGACTGGGACCTGGCGCGGGCGCATGTGCGCCGGGCGATCGCCGCGATCGCGCCGCACGATTCCGTCGCCCGCTTCGAGGCGCTGGGGGTCACGGTGATCGCCGCCAGCGCCCGCTTCGTCGATCCCGCGACGGTGGTCGCCGGCGACTATCGCGTGACGGCGCGGCGCTTCGTGCTGGCCACCGGATCGTCGCCCGCGGTGCCGCCGATCCCCGGCCTCGAGACCGTGCCCTATCTCACCAACGAGACGATCTTCGACGTCGCCGGGCCGATCCGGCACCTGCTGGTCATCGGCGGCGGGCCGATCGGCGCTGAGCTCGCCCAGGCCCATGCCCGCCTCGGCGCCCGGGTAACGGTGCTGGAGATGGCGCGGCTGCTGCCGCAGGACGACCCGGACCTGGTGGCGACGGTGCGGGCCAGCCTGATCCGCGACGGCGTCACCCTGTTCGAGGGCGCCCGGGTGATCGACGTCGCCCGCCACAACGATGAGATCCAGGTGAACTTCGCCGGCGCCAACGGCATCGCCAGCGCGGTCAGCGGCAGCCACCTGCTGCTGGCGACCGGCCGCCGGCCCAATCTCGAGGCGCTCGACCTCGCCACCGCCGGCATCGCCGCGACCGCGCGCGGCGTCACCGTCGATGCGCATCTGCGCAGCAGCAACCGCCGGGTCTATGCGGTCGGCGACTGCGCCGGCGGGCCGGCCTTCACCCATGTCGCCGGCTATCATGCCGGGATCGTCATCCGCAACATCCTGTTCCGGCTGCCGGCGCGGACCGACTACCGCGCCCTGCCGCGCGTCACCTATACCGATCCCGAGCTGGCCGCGGCGGGACTCGGCGAGGCCGAGGCGCGCCGGCTGTGGCCGGACTGCACCGTCACCGAGGCGGGCTTCGCGGAAAACGACCGGGCACAGACCGAAGGCGAGACGACGGGCCGGATCAAGGTGATCTCCCGGCGCAACGGCCGGATCCTGGGCGTCGCCCTGGTCGGGCCCGGGGCCGGCGAGCTCCTCGCCCCCTGGTGTCTCGCCCTCGGCCGCGGCATGAAGCTGTCGGCCCTGGCCGGCGCGGTCTTCCCCTATCCGACCCGCGGCGAGATTTCCAAGGCCGCGGCTGGCAGGTTCTACACCCCGAAGCTGTTCAGCCCCTGGGTCCGCCGGTTGGTGGGGTTCTTGCTTCGTTTGCCGTAAGCCGCTATGTGAGCAGGCAGCGCGGGCCGTCGGCCGCGCATCGTTAACGGTCGAAGATGGCAGACGACAAGATCGAGCTACCCGGTTTCGGCCGGGGCCTCTCGGCGCGGGTGCTGGCGCTCACCATCCTCTTCGTGATGCTGAGCGAAGTGCTGATCTATGCCCCGTCGATCGCCCGCTTCCGGCTGACCTGGCTGGAGGAGAAGCTCACCACCGCGCATCTCGCTATCCTCGCCCTCGAGGCGACGCCGGACTACATGATCGATCCGGAGCTCGAGCTGAAGCTGCTCGACCATGCCGGCGCCCGGCTGGTCGCCCTGCACACCGCCGACGGCAAGAACCTGATGCTGCGCGGCTCCACCCCGCCGCTGGTCATCGACGCCACCATCGACATCGGCGACCGCAACTTCCTGCAGCTGATCGGCGACGCCCTGGAGACGCTGGACCAGGACCACAACCGGGTGATCCGGGTGCGCGGCTTCTCGCCGCGGGCGCCCGACACCAAGGTCGACGTGGTGCTCGACGAATGGCCGCTGCGCGAGGGCATGATCGCCTATTCCTGGCGCATCCTCGGCCTCTCGATCGTCATCTCGCTGATCACCGCCTCGCTGATCTTCGCCGCCTTCCAGTGGCTGATCATCCGGCCGATGCGGCGCCTGACCGGTGGCATGGTGCGGTTCCGCAACGATCCCGAGGAGATGCTGGAGGATTTCGGCGCCTCGACCCGCGGCGACGAGATCGGCGTCGCCGAGCGGGAATTCGCCGAGCTGCAGCGCCGGGTGCGCGGCGCGCTGAAACAGAAGGCGCGATTGGCCGCCCTCGGCACCGCCATGGGCAAGATCAACCACGATCTCCGCGGCATGCTGGCGACGGCGCGGCTGGTCGGCGACCGGCTGGCGGAGAGCGCGGATCCGGAGGTGCGCAAGGCGGCACCGGCCCTGGCCAAGGCGCTCGACCGGGCGGTCGACCTTTGCTCCGACACGCTGAACTTCACCCGCGAGGGGCCGGCGAAGCCGGAATTCTCCAGCTTCCCGCTGACCGAGCTCTGCGGCGAGATCGCCGAGAGCCTGGGCCGGCAGCTGAACGGCGGCAAGGTCTGGCGCAGCACCGTCGATCCGGAACTGGAGATCGTCGCCGACCGGGCGCAGCTGTTCCGGGCGATCCGCAATCTCGGCGAGAACGCCCTGCTGATGGGGGCGCATCAGGTGACGGTCAGCGCCTGCCGGGCGGAGGGCCGGATCGAGATCGCCGTAGCCGACGACGGGCCCGGTTTGCCGCCGCGGGCGATCGAGAACCTGTTCGTGCCGTTCAAGGGCTCGGCGCGGGCCGGGGGCACCGGCCTCGGCCTCGCCATCGCAAGGGAGCTGGTCCGCGTCCAGGGCGGCGAGCTGAAGCTGGCCGAGAGCACCGCCGAGGGGGCGACATTCGCCATCGAGCTGCCCGACCGCCCCATCCGCTAGACCCGCCCGCCAGCCAGCCCCATTGCCTTTCCGGCCCGGCTTCCTTAATTTCCGGGCGACAGACGCCTTATCGGGATGGGGAACATGCAGCAGATCGAGAAATTCGCCATGGGCGGGATAATGGCGGCCTTCGCCGTGATCTCGCTCTACGTCGCCGCGCATGGCGAGGGTGCCGCCTATTGGGGCGGGCTGGCGCTGTTCGCGATCATGATCGGCCTGATCTTCTACCAGATCGCCGGCATCCGCTTCGGCGCCGACGACAAGCATCACTGAACGGGCATCCCTGAACCGGCACCCCTGAACGCTCAGTCGACCTGCAGCAGCAGCGCCTTCAGATAGGCGCTCTCCGGCAGGAAGGGATGCACCGGGTGGTCGGGGGCGGCGCCGCGGGCATAGAGCTGGCGCGACGTCCGCCCGGCCTCCTGCACGCCGCGCGATACCTGCTGGGCGAAGTCCTCGGCCGGCATGTTATAGGAGCAGGAGGCGATGAGCATCAGCCCGCCCGGTTCCACCGCCTGGGCGCAGAGCCGGGCCAGCTTGCGATAGGCCTTGCCGCCCTGGTGGAAGTCTTTCTTCGATTTCACGAAGGCCGGGGGATCGGCGACGACGATGCCGAAGCGCCGCTTGCTCTCGCCGAGCTTCTCCAGCACCGCGAAGACCTCGCCGCGCTCGGTCGCCACCCTTCCGGCGACGTCATTGAGCGCCGCCGACTTCATCGCCATGGCGAGTGCCGCCTCCGAGCGGTCGACCAGCGTCACCTCGCGGGCGCCGGCGACCGCGGCCTGCACCCCGAAGCCGCCCATGTAGCTGTAGAGGTCGAGCACCGTCTGGTCCCTGGCGAAGCCGGCGACCAGGGCCCGGTTGTCGCGCTGGTCGAAGAACCAGCCGGTCTTCTGGCCTTCCCGCGGATCGGTATAGAACCGCACGCCGTTCTCCAGGATCTCTACCGGCCCGTCGAGCTCGCCCTTGACGGTGCGGCTGAACGGCTCGACGCCCTCCATCTGCCGGGCAGGGCCCTCGCCGCGCAGCAGGATGGTGCGCGGCTGTATCAGCTTGTCGATGGCGGCGGTGAGCGGCTCGGCCAGCCGTTCCATGCCGGCGCTGGTGGCGTGGATCACCACGACGTCGCCGAAGCGGTCGACGACGCAGCCGGGCAGGCCGTCGGCCTCGGCATGGGCCCAGCGGTAGTAGGGCGCGCCGACCAGGCGGTTGCGCAGGGTCAGCGCCCGGCCGAGGCGCTTCTCGAAGAACCGGGCGTTGACCTCGGCATTGGGGTCGCGGGTCAGCAGCCGGGCGGCGATCAGCGAGTTCGGGTTGAACAGGAACAGGCCGACCGGCTGGTTGCCGTGCTTCACTACCGTCACCAGCGAGCCGGGCGCCAGCGCCTTCTCCGGCGCGGTCATCTCGATCTCGTTGGAATAGATCCAGGGGTGCCCGAGCTGCAGGCGTTTCTCGCCGCCGGTCTTCAGGGCGACGACGGGCAGTCCGGCATTGGGGCGGGTCTTATCGATCATGATCGGGGTCAGTCTCCAAGGGCGATGCCTTCGCGGCGCGGATCGCTGGCACCGATCAGCTGCCGGTCTGTGAAGGCGATGATGTTGAGGCCGCTGTTGAGGTCGCGGAAGTCGATGCGGTGGCCGAGCTGCTCGAGCTTGCGGCCGGTCTCCTCCAGCCCGGCATCGGCCTCCAGCAGGGTGTCGCCGTTGCGGTTCAGGTAGTGCGCCGCGGCGACGGCCTGGGCCGGCGACAGGTTCCAGTCGAGCAGGCCGACCAGGGCCTGCACCACATAGCCGATGATGTTGGGGCCGCCGGGCGAGCCCAGGGCATAGACCGGCTCGCCGCTGCGCCGGTCGAAGACCAGGGTCGGCGCCATCGAGCTGCGCGGGCGCTTGCCCGGCTCCGCCCGGTTGGCGACCGCGCGGCCGTCGACGGCGGGGCGGAAGGCGAAATCGGTCAGCTGGTTGTTGAGCAGGAAGCCGTCGACCATCAACCGCGAGCCGAACTGGTTCTCGATGCTGGTGGTGAAGGTGACGATGTCGCCGGCGGCGTCGGCGACCACCATGTGCGAGGTGGAGACCGGCTCCTGCTGCGGCACGGCGGCGGCGCCGAGCACCGAGGCGTCGCCGGGCTTGCCGGCAGCGGCGGTCGCCATCGCCCGGTCGGGGCGGATCAGCCCGGCGCGGGCGCGCAGATAGCCGGGATCGAGCAGGCCGCGCAGCGGCACGTTGGCGAAATCGTCGTCCGCGACGTAGCGGTCGCGGTCGGCGAAGGCGAGGCGGCTGGCCTCGGCGACGATGTGGACGGCGCCCGGCGCCCCGGCCGGCAGCTCGGCGAGCCGGAACTGCTGCAGCATGCCCATGATCTGCAGCACCGCGATCCCGCCGGAGGAGGGCGGTCCCATGCTGCAGATCCGCCAGCGGCGATAGTCGCCGCAGAGCACCGGGCGCTTGATCGCCCGGTAGCCGGCGAGATCGGCGACGGTCATGCCGCCGGCCCGCGGCTGGGCGCCGGCCACGGCCCTGGCGATGTCGCCGGCGATCGCCCCGGCATAGAAGGCATCGGCGCCGCCGGCGGCGATCGCCTTCAGGGCAGCGGCCAGCGGCGGGTTGCGCAGCGCCGTCCCGGCGGCCAGGGGACGGCCGTCGGCGTCGAAGAAATAGCCGCGCGCCGCCGGCATCTTCGCCAGGTAGGGATCGTCGGCGATCTCGCCGGCCAGCCGCGGCGAGACCGGGAAGCCCGTTTCCGCCAGCCGGATCGCCGGCGCGAACAACCGCGCCCAGGGCAGCCGGCCGTGCTCGCGGTGCGCCAGCTCCAGCATGCGCAGGGTGCCCGGGACGCCGACCGACAGTCCGCCGACCACGGCGTCGTAGAACTCCAGCGGCTTGCCGGAGGCGTCGAGGAACATGTCGGCGCGGGCCGTCGCCGGCGCGGTCTCGCGCCCGTCATAGCTCTCGATCCGGCCGGTCGCCGGATCGTAGTGCAGCAGGAAGCCGCCGCCGCCGATGCCCGAGGATTGCGGCTCCACCAGGGTGAGGACCAGCTGCACGGCGATCGCCGCGTCGATGGCGCTGCCGCCGTCGCGCAGGATCTCCATCCCAGCCTGCACCGCCAGCGGATGGGCGGCCACCACCATCCGGTGCGCGGCGGTGACCTGCGATTCCGCCACCGGCGCCGTCGGCGCGGCGGCGCAGCCCGTCAGCAAGCTGAGGGCGCAGAACAGGGCCGGAAGGGCGGCCTGGGGCCGGCGGAAAAACATGAATGTGGTCAGCCTGCGACAAATCGGATCATAGTGCGGGCGCGCGGAAGCGAGTCAGATGCTGCCACCGGGTTCGCCCCGTTCTTAGCGGCTTTCCCCTGCAAGAGGAAGAGATGCCTCAGTTCCTATGGGTCATGGCGCTATCCGGGCTGCTGGTGGTGCTGAGCATCCTCATCCACTACGAGTGCATGCGGTTGGCGGCGGACATGCTGCTGCCCCGCCTGACCCTGGTGCCGCGCCGGGCCCATGTCGCCTTCGGGGTGATCGCCTGCTTCATCGCCCATACCGTTGAGGTCTGGATGTTCGCCGGGGTCTACATGCTGCTCTCGGCGAGCGCTGAATCGGGATTCGCCGACGATTATCGTCGCCATTTCCGCGACTACCTGTACTTTTCGACGGAAACCTACACCTCGCTCGGCTTCGGCGAGGTCACCGTCATCAGCCACGACCTCCGGTTACTGGCAGGGGTCGAGGCGATGGTAGGGCTGGTGCTGATCGCCTGGACCGCCTCCTTCAGCTTCTTCCTGATGGAGCGCTACTGGCGGGAGCATCCAGGGCATCGCCACCACGGGCATCGGCCGAATCCCGACCGGGATTAGGCAATCCCTAACGCAAACTCGAGCGCCGGCGCCCCAGCCGGAGTCCGCGTCCGTGGATTTCGATTGTGCAGCGCAGCAAAATGGACGAAAATGGCAGTTCTGTCCGATCCCTAGTCCAGGGAGGCCAAGGTGAGCGTCCAACAGCCGAACGATCCGAGCGACGTCCCCGCTGCCGGCATCAAGAAGCCGACTGGAGCCAAGCAGCTGCGCATTTCCGTGCCGGACATCACCGCCCGGAAGGGCCAGGCGCCGGTGGTCTGCCTGACCGCCTACACCACCTCAATGGCGCAGCGGCTCGACCCCTATGTCGACCTGCTGCTGGTCGGCGATTCCCTCGGCATGGTGCTCTACGGTTTCGAGAGCACCCTGCCGGTCACGCTCGACATGATGTGCCTGCACGGCGCCGCCGTGCGCCGCGGCTCGAGCCATGCGCTGATCGTCGTCGACCTGCCCTTCGGCAGCTACCAGGAGAGCCCGGAACAGGCCTTCCGCAGCAGCGCCCGGGTGATGCAGGAGACCGGCTGCCAGGCGGTGAAGCTGGAAGGCGGCCGGGAATTCGCGCCGACCGTCGAGTTCCTGGTGAAGCGCGGCATCCCGGTGATGGGCCATGTCGGGCTGATGCCGCAATCGGTCAATGTCATGGGCGGCTTCCGCACCCGCGGCCGCGGCGACAGCGAGGCCGCCAGCGTGATGGCGGATGCCATCGCCATCTCGGATGCCGGCGCGTTCTCGATCGTGGTGGAGGGCGTGATGGAACAGGTCGCCCAGGCGATCACCGCCCGCATCCCGGTGCCGACCATCGGCATCGGCGCCTCGGCGACCTGCGACGGCCAGGTACTGGTGGCGGAGGACATGCTCGGCCTGTTCGCCGATTTCAAGCCGCGCTTCGTCAAGCGCTTCGCCAATCTCGGCGCCGGGATCGAGCAGGCGGCGGCTGAATATGCCGAGGAGGTGCGCAGCCGCCGCTTCCCTGGGCCCGAGCATATCTTCGGCGCGATCAAGAAAAGCAGCTGAACAAGCGCGCTTCGGAACCCTCGCATATCCCCATGACCCTCGCGATCGTACGCACCATCGCCGACCTGCGCGCGCGCAGCGCAGCCTTCCGCGCCGCCGGCCAGTCGATCGGCCTGGTGCCGACCATGGGCGCGCTGCATCGCGGGCATCTCGCCCTGGCGACGGCGGCCCGCGCCAGCTGCGCGCGTATCATCGCGACCATCTTCGTGAACCCGACGCAGTTCGGCGCGCAGGAGGACCTCGGCGCCTATCCGCGCGACGAGGCGGGCGACGTGGCGCTGCTGGATTCGGCCGGCGTGGACCTGGTCTTCGCCCCGGCGGCCGCGGAGATCTATCCGGCGGGCTTCGCCACCCAGGTCCGGGTCGGCGGCCTCACCGAGCATCTCTGCGGCATCAGCCGCCCCGGCCATTTCGAGGGCGTCGCCACGGTCGTCGCCAAGCTGCTCAACCAGGCGCAATGCCAGCGGGCCTTCTTCGGCGAGAAGGACTTCCAGCAGCTGCAGGTGATCCGAAGGATGGCCCGCGACCTCGACATTCCGGTCGAGATCGTCGGCGTGGCGACGGTGCGCGAGCCCGACGGCCTGGCCTTGTCCTCGCGCAACCGCTACCTGAGCGCGGCGGAGCGGGCGATTGCCGGGGCCCTGCCGCACATCCTGCAGGAGACCGCGGCGGCGCTCGCCGATGGCCTGCCGGCGGCGCCGCGGCTCGCCGCGGCCAAGCGGGCCCTGGCTGCTGCCGGCTTCGGCAAGATCGACTATCTCGAGCTCTGCGATGCGGCGAGCCTGCTGCCGATCGCCGCAGCGCGCGCCGGCGCGCGGCTGTTCGGCGCCGGCCATGTCGGGCGCACCCGCCTGATCGACAACTGGCCGGTGCTGTGATGCGCGAACGGCGGAAACTGCAGGGGCTAGGGCTGGCGCATCCTCACGATGGGCTGCACGAACTGCGGCTCGATGTCCCAGGGGAAGTTGATCCAGGTGTCCTGGCTGACCTCGGTGACGAAGGTGTCGACCAAGGGCCGGCCCGCCGGCTTGGCGTAGATCGTCGCGAAATGCGCCTTGGGCAGCAGGTCGCGGACGAATTTCGCGGTGCGGCCGGTATCGACCAGGTCGTCGATGATCAGCCAGCCGGCGCCGCCGTTGTCGCTGGCGACACCCTTCAGCAGCTTGATGTCGCTCGGCAGGTGCACGCCCTGATCGACCAGTCCGGCCTCCGCGGCGTCGCTGTAGCTCGCCATGCAGATGGTATCGATGACGCGGATGTCGAGTTCGCGGGCGATGATCGCAGCCGGCACCAGCCCACCGCGCGTGATCGCGACGATGCCCTTGAACGGGCCGATATCGATCAGGCGCCAGGCCAGCGCCTTGGCGGTGCGATGCAGCTCTTCCCAGGTCACCGGGAACGTCTTGTGCGGACTGGACATGGCGGCTCCAAGGAGACGACTCTAGGGGCGAAAGACCGAGGAAATTCGTCGGGATCAATAGCCGAAGCCCGCCACCGGGGCAACGGAGATTTGCCCCATTGCGGGGCCGGACACTTGGTGACAGGATGCGCCGCGTCAGGCCTGCCCGAGGCTCCGGCAGCTGCGAATCCAGCCGTCCGGGCCGCATCCGCACGGCAGGCCGGGGGAATAGCGAGCACGCATGAAGGGTCTCAGGCAGGTTCGGCCGTTGCGCGGGGAAACCAGGTCTCCGGCGCGCCGCGCTACGGGGCCGAGCAGGCGCTAGGCCGATGACGAGCGAACCGAAAACCGGCCATCACGGCGGCGACCATGCCGCCGGTAACGGCGAGCCCGCCGTCAGCCACCATGCCGAAACCAGGATGTGGCCGCTGGCGATGGCGGCGCTCGGCGTCGTCTACGGCGACATCGGCACCAGCCCGCTCTATACCTTCCGCCAGTGTTTCCACGAGGCCGTCGGCCTCTATGCCGACAAGCCGACGGTGTTCGGCATCCTGTCGCTGATCTTCTGGGCGGTGGCGATCATCGTCAGCGGCAAGTATGCGCTGCTGATCCTGCGCGCCGACAACAACGGCCAGGGCGGCCTGCTCGCCCTCATCGCGCTGGCCCTGCAGAAGGTGACGACCGCGCGCGGCAAGCGCGTGCTCTTCATCCTCGGCATGCTCGGCGCGGCGCTGTTCATCGGCGACGGCATGATCACGCCGGCGATCTCGGTGCTGAGCGCGGTCGAGGGCCTGACCATCGCCGAGCCGGGGCTGCAGCATTTCGTGGTGCCGGTGACGGCGGTGATCGTCATCGGTCTCTTCGTGGTGCAGAGCCGCGGAACCGGCTCGGTCGGCCGCCTGTTCGGGCCGGTCATGCTGGTCTGGTTCGCGGTGCTGGCGCTCCTCGGCCTGCTGCAGATCATCCATACGCCGTCGGTCCTGATGGCGATCAATCCCTATTATGCCCTGCATTTCCTGGTGACCAATGTCGGCGTCGCCTTCCCGGTGCTGGGCTCGGTCCTGCTGGCGGTGACCGGGGCCGAGGCGCTCTATGCCGACATGGGGCATTTCGGGCGGCGCCCGATCCAGGCGTCGTGGTTCCGCCTGGTGCTGCCGGCGCTGATGCTGAACTATTTCGGCCAGGGGGCGCTGGTGCTGAACGATCCCTCGGCGATCGAAAGCCCCTTCTATCTTCTTGCCCCTAGCTGGGGCCTCTATCCGATGATCGGCCTCGCCACCGCCGCCACCATCATCGCCTCGCAGGCGGTGATCTCCGGCGCCTTCTCGCTGGCCTGGCAGGCGATGCGCCTCGGCTTCTGCCCGCGCTTCTCGATCGAGCACACCTCGCAGCACCATGTCGGGCAGATCTACGTGCCGCAGATCAACTGGATCCTGATGGTCTGCGTGCTGTTCCTGATCGTCACCTTCAAGTCGTCGAGCGGCCTCGCCAACGCCTACGGCATCGCCGTCACCGGCACCATGATGATCGACAGCCTGGTCGCCTTCATCGTCGTGCAGTCGCACTGGCACTGGAGCGTCACCAAGGCGAGCCTGGTGTTCGGCGGCTTCCTGCTGGTCGAGTTCTCGTTCTTCTCGGCCAGCCTGCTGAAGGTGGTCAGCGGCGGCTGGTTCCCGCTGGTCATCGGCAGCGTGATCTTCTTCATCCTTTCGACCTGGATGACCGGCCGCAACCTGCTGGCGCTGCGCCAGGGACAGAGCTCGCTCACCGAGGACGAGTTCCTGGCGGCGCTGTCGGAACGCCACCTGACGCGGGTGCCCGGCACCGCCGTGTTCCTGACCGGCGATTCCCAGCGCGTGCCGTTTTCGCTGATGCACAACATGCGGCACAACCGCGTCCTGCACGAGCGCGTCATCCTGGTCAGCATCACCACCGAGGCGGTGCCGTTCGTGAAGGCGGGGGAGCGCGTCACCGTCAAGGACCTGGGGCGCGGCTTCTATCGCCTGATCGCGCGCTTCGGCTTCTACGATTCGCCGGACATCCGCCTGGTGCTGAAGGAAGCGAAGAAGGCCGGGCTGGTGCTCAATCCGCAGGAGATATCGTTTTTCCTGGGCCGGGTGGTCATCGTCGCCCATGCCCGCTCGCAGATGTCGGCCTGGCGGCGCTGGCTGTTCATCCTGATGTCGAATAACGAGGTCAGCGCCTCGGACTACTTCCACCTGCCGGCCGGCCGCATCATCGAGCTCGGGGCCCGAGTCGAGATCTAGACGCTCTCGTCGGGCCCGCGGGCGAGATAGCAGCCGCTGATCCGCCATGTGCCGTCCGGCTGCCGCTCCATGGTGTAATGGGCGGTATAGGCGAGGCCATCGGGCCCGATCAGCTGCACGATCTGGTCGGGGCCGTATTGGGTGTCGATCACCTTGCCGAAGCTCACCTGGCGCGGCCGGTAGACCGCCCCGTATCCGGACTTCACCATCTCCATGAAGGTCATCGGATCGCCGAATTTCTGCTGCACCACCGGTGCGGCATAGCCGAAGGCGGCCGCCCATTCGTCCTTCTGGAAGGCGTCGAGCTGGCTTTCCACCACCCGACGGATGGCGCCCTGGTCGGCGGCGTCCAGCGTGGTGTCCGACTGCGCCTCGGCCGCGGGGGCGGCCAGCAGGAGCAGGGCAATGAGACAGGCGAGCATGCGAGCCATGGCGATCCTCCGCTCGGGGCGCGCGGCGCCGGTTCGGCGTTCGCCCCAGGATTATGCGCACCAGGAGATTACGCGCGCTGGCGCCGGATGGATCAAGCCCGCGGCACCGGCCGCCGGGTCGCGTCAGGGAAACGGGCCCTGGAATCTCCAGGGCCCGGTCCGGTTTGTGGTTTGATGGTAGAGGCTTAGCTCGAATTCCAGGGCCCGGCCGCCGAACCGCAGGACGCAGCTTGCCGATCCGCAGCGGGCCGATCCCGCATCCTAGCGGCGCCTGCCACGGCCGACAAGCCGGATCCGCGGCCCGGCCCTTGGCCTTCCCCCGAGCAACGGGGCATCGGGTCGCGGGTCGGCGAATCCCCGGGGGATTCTCCAGCGATTTCCGGCTATTGGCCGGTGCCGCGCCGTCCGGCGAAGGGGCTTGCCAGGGCGCTCGGCTTTCGTGTAGCTTCCGCCACCGCTCGAACCCGGCCAGGACGTCTCCAGGCCGGTCGAGCGCCAGAGCCCGGTATCAGAGGGGTGGCCGCAACGGCCGCCTTAGGCTCGGTCGGCGATTTCCGGTCAAGCTGCCGGACCGGCCTTTGATCGACCCGCGCGCCCGTAGCTCAATTGGATAGAGCATCTGACTACGGATCAGAAGGTTAGGAGTTCGAATCTCTTCGGGCGCGCCAGTCGACCATCGGGCTTCGAATCCCTCGGCCCGCAGTTCCAACGCTTTTCCCAGCAGTCGATGCCACCCGGTTTCGGATCGGTCGCGAGGATCG
>CAZKDH010000111.1:0-6025 GCA_964551505.1 uncultured Rhodospirillaceae bacterium | reverse complement strand
TCAATGCCTATCCCGGCATCTCGAACGCCGATACGGCGCGGCTGTCGCTGCTGACGCCGCAGACGGTGAGCGTCATCGTCGGCAACCTGGAGAAGGCCGGCTGGATCGGCCGGCGGCCGCACGAGATCCACGGCCGCATCCAGCATATCGACCTCACCGCTTCCGGCCGCCGGGTACTGGCACAGTGCCGCCAGCGCATCGGCCGCCTGGAACCGCGGATGACCGCCGGGCTATCGGCCGGCGAGGAGAAGATCGTCCGCCGCTGGCTGGTCGATCTGGCGCGCGACGATGCCGGGTGACGCTGCCGGGTGACGCCGGGGTCAGGCGACCAATTTGTCGATCGCCTTTGCCAGCGTCACGTCGCGTTCCGACAGGCCGTCGCAGTCATGGGTGGTGAGCAGGATGTCGACGCGGTTGTAGACGTTGAACCATTCGGGGTGGTGATCCTGGCTCTCCGCATGCAGCGCCACCCGATTCATGAAGCCCCAGGCCTCGTTGAAACTCCTGAACTTGAATGAGCGCTGGATGGCGTCGCGGCCGGCGACCGGCTGCCATGCCGGCAGGTCCTGCAGCGCCGCCCGGCGCGCGGCTTCCGAGAGCTTGGCGATCATCCGAGAGCCTCCCTGATCTGCGATCCCGCAGCATAATACCCGCGGGCCCCGGACGAAAGAAAAGGCCGATCGCCGGGGATCAGCGATCGGCCGGAGTTCAGGGAGACGTCAGGGCATCCCGGGACCCGCCGCTTCCGGCGGTGAGCCGGAGGCTAGACGGCGTCGCGGCGCCAGGCGGCGCGCCGCAAGGCCGGGTCTTCGCCGGCGGAATGCGATTTCCCGGCGGCTTCGGCGTCACGCAAAGCGGGCCCCTCCGGCCCGTCGACGGCACGCTCCGCCGCCTTGGCCTGCGCTTCCACCTTGCCGCTTCCGGTAAATTGCGTTGCGCCCTTGTTGTAGGCGCGGGCGGCCGTCCTGTTGCCTTCGCCCTCGTTCGGCCCGGTTTCGGTCGACCTGCCCGGGTCGCGCGCCCCCGGCGCCTTGAGCGCAATTGGCTGATCCGGCTGGGGATCGGCGGGTCGGTCGGGCTGCGGATTCTGCTTGTTGGGATCCTGCTGCTTCGGATCCGGCTGCTTTGGATTCAGCTGGGTCGGGTTCATCGGCATCTCCTTCGGTACCAGGCGCGAGGGCCTGGACATGCTGGAGGAACGCGAAGATCCGCGAATGGTTCCGGCGGGGGAAAGTCGCTCTTGCGGGCGCCGCCGCCCCTAGACGACGAGGTTCTGCGGCCGGCCGGCGAAGAAATTGAGGATGTTGTCGAGGCTGATCCGCATCAGGCGGTCCAGCGAGGCCGTGCTGTTGAAGGCGACGTGCGGCGTCAGCACCACGTTCTTGAGGTGCCGGAGCGGCCGTTCCTTCAGCGGTTCTTCGGGGAACACGTCGAGGCCGGCGCCGAAGATCCGCCCCTCGATAAGCAGCTTCTCCAGCGCGTCGTAGTCCATCAGCGGGCCGCGGGCGGTGTTGATGAAGATCGCCTCGGGCTTCATGCGATTGAGCAGCGCGGCATCGATCAGGCCCCGGGTCGCATCGTTCAGCGACAGGTGCAACGAGACGACGTCGGAGGTCGCGAACAGGTCCGGCAAGGGGATGAACTGCACCTTGGAGAAGCTGCGTCGGTATTTCGCGGCGTTGCGGGTCCAGGCGACGACCTCGAGGCCGAGACCCTGCGCCATGCGGGCGGTCTGCTGGGCGATCGGGCCAAAGCCGACCAGGCCGATGCGCCGCCCGACCAGCTCCAATCCGGAGGGATGCTCGCCCCAGCCGCCGCCGCGGATCATCGCGTCGAAATGCAGGATGCGCCGCGACACGGCGAACATCAGGGCGATGGTATGTTCCGCCACGGTGCGGTCGCCGTAGCCGGGCGTGTTGGCGACGCGGATCCCGCGCGCCCTGGCGGCCTCGAGCTCGACATAGCTTTCGACGCCGACGCCCATGAAGGAGACGATCTGCAGCTTGGGACAGGCGGCCATGATCTCCCGGGTGAGGGTCGCCCAGCCGAGCAGGATCGCCTCGGCATCGCGGCAGCGTTCGATCAGCGCCTTGGTGTCGTCGCGCGGGACGCAGTCGATGGCGAGCCGGATGCCGTCCGGCATCTTCCAGCCCGACATCAATCCTGCGGTTTCCGGCGCGGCGTCGGGATAGGCGATCAGCAAAGCGGCCCCCTGGTCGATCGATTCCCCATCAATCCAGGGCAGTCTCGCAAAGATCGCCGGCGCGATCCAGCGCCGCTTCTGCAACGCAGCCATTCCAGCCCTGTTGACGGCTCCTGCCGGGGCGGCGAAGCTGGGATCCCATCTGCCCGTGATCCAAGAGCCGCCAGACAGGAGTCCGCCATGCGCCCGGTGAAATGGGGAATCATCAGCACCGCCCTGATCGGCACCCGGAAGGTGATCCCCGGCATGCTGAAGGCCTCTGGGGTCGAGGTGGCGGCGATCGCTTCGCGCGACCTCGGGCGGGCGCAGCAGGTTGCCAGGGAACTCGGCATCCCCAAGGCCTATGGCAGCTACGCGGCGCTGCTGGCCGATCCCGAGATCGAGGCGGTCTACAATCCCCTGCCCAACCACCTGCATGTGCCGCTCTCGGTCCAGGCCCTCGACGCCGGCAAGCACGTGCTCTGCGAGAAGCCGGTCTCGATCGACGCCCGGGAGGCGGAGGCGATCGTCGCCGCCGAGAAGCGCAGCGGCCGGATGGCGGCCGAGGCCTTCATGGTCCGCTATCACCCGCAATGGCGCCGCGCCCGCGAGATCGCCCTCGGCGGCGGCCTGGGCGAGGTGAAGCTGGTGCATGTCATCTTCAGCTATTTCAACGACGACCCGGCCAATGTCCGCAACCAGGCGGATATAGGCGGCGGTGGGCTCTACGACATCGGCTGCTATGCGGTGACCGGGGCGCGGTTCCTGTTCGACGCCGAGCCGGAACGCGCCGCCGCCATCATCGAGCGCGATCCGAAATTCCGCACCGACCGGCTGACCAGCGGCATGCTGGCCTTCCCGGGCGGGCGCCAGCTGGTCTTCTCCTGCGCGACGCAACTGGTGCCGCGTCAGGTGGTCGAGGTCTTCGGCACCAAGGCGCGGCTGGAGATCCGGGTGCCGTTCAACGCCATCCCCGACGTGCCGATGGAGATCCTGGTCGACGACGGCAGCGACCTGATGGGCGCCAGCGCCAGGGTCGAGCGGATGCCGGTCTGCGACCAGTACACGCTCCAGGCCGAGGCCTTCTCCAGGGCGGTCCGCGGGGTGGAGAAGCTGGACTACGGCATGGCGGCGGCGATCGGCAACATGCGGGCGATCGACGCCCTGTTCAAGGCGGCCGACAGCGGGAAATGGGAGAAGATTTAGTTTGCTGCCGCGCTGAGTGCCATCGCTGCCCTGGCCTATGGGTGGGCATCTGGCTGGAGCTTTCGCCTGATTAGCCACACCGGATAAATCGCTGATGCCATCGTCAGCCAGATCCCCAGTGGAACGGCGATCGTCGCTAGGCTTTCGGTCCAACCCAGCTTAAAAACCGTGTCCGGGAAGTCGTACTCGGCATATTCGAGGCAATGTCGAAACCGTGACCACCAGGGAAGGTCATAGGCAACGCAATAATAGTGCGCATCAATAAAGAACTGCCCGGTACTCGTCAGCGAATGAATCAATGCGAAATAGATCGCCAGCGGCAGGCCGAAGAGGCTGACGATCGCGCAAATAATTCCTCCGTATTTGCCGTTGCGCTTGTCGACCCGCTGGAAGAGTTTTGCTACCACGGTCTCTTCGCCGCTCTCGCCGAGACGCGGCCAATGCCACCAAAACACTGTCATTAGACCAAACACGACCGCCCAAGCCGTATCGACGACGGCAAAATGGGCAAATATGTCGAAATAAATCGGAAAATCCCCGTAGAGCTCTTTATCGGCTACAAATATCCCGGGAATGGAGTTGAGTATTTGCATCGAAACTCCATGCATCGATGCGATCCAACTCAGGAACCAATCGGCCGTCAAATCCCCCGATAGCTCGAGCATGGTGGCGTTGTAGGCGAGCGGCAGGGCTGCCAGCCCCAAAAGCACTGCCTGAAGGGCTATTTTGCGCCAATCCCGCCGCGATTCTCCCGCTACCCAGGCGCGCTGCTCGGCCGGGGTCATGGGCTTGCCGTCTTCTCTTAAGATCTTGATATATTTGCCCTTTATGGAAGGTGGCGATAAAGTTCCACAACTTTCGTATGAAACTATAGTAGCGACTCCGGGTCCGATCAACGTGCGCCAATAACCGGTTTGCCGCAGTTCAGGCTTGCCTCTTCCCTCGAAATCCCTATATTCCGCGCAAATCCCAGGATCGCTATGAGATCCAAAACGAAGGGTGGGCCCAAACGGCCCGCCTTTTTTGTTGGCCGCGGCCGATCCGGGATGGGCCGAAACGGAACGGACAAGCAGACCGCAATGGCTTCCAGCCAGACGATCGAACGCCTGATAACCCCGACCCTGGACGCGCTGGGCTATGAGCTGGTGCGCGTGCAGATCGCCGGCGGCATCCGCAAGACGCTGCAGGTGATGGCGGAGCCGAAGACCGGCCGCCACATGTCGCTGGAGGACTGCGCCGAGCTCTCGCGGGCGATCTCCGCCGTGCTCGACGTCGAGGATCCGATCGCCGACGCCTATTCGCTCGAGGTCTCCTCGCCGGGCATCGACCGGCCGCTGACCCGGCCCAAGGATTTCGCGCGCTTCGCCGGCCACGAGGCCAAGGTCGAGACCACGGAACCGGTCGACAACCGGAAACGCTTCAAGGGCAAGCTGCTGGGCCTCGCCGCGGATGCGGTGCGCCTCGAGGTCGACGGGGCCGAGATCGCCTTGCCGCTCGCCCTCATCCACAAGGCCAAGCTGGTGCTGACCGACGCGCTGATCGCGGAACACCAGCAGGCCGAAACGCCCGCGGACGCGCCGGCGCTCCAGCTCAACCAACACGCCAACTGAACCAACACGCCAACTGGGCCAAGAAACCGAGGACGAAGACGATGGCTATGGAATCGACGATCGCCATTCCCCGCATGGAACTGCTGCAGGTTGCGGATGCGGTCGCCCGCGAGAAGGGCATCGACCGCGACGACGTGCTGGTCGCCATGGAACAGGCGATCCAGAAGGCGGGACGCTCGAAATACGGCCATGAACACGACATCCGCGCGGCGATCGACCGCAAGACCGGCGAGATCAAGCTGACCCGGGTGCAGGAAGTGGTGGAGACGGTCGAGAACGAGGCGACCCAGATCCCGGTCAAGGCGGCGCAGCGCATCAATGCCGGCTACAAGCTCGGCGACCTCATCGTCGACGAGCTGCCGCCGATCGACTTCGGGCGCATCGCCGCCCAGACCGCCAAGCAGGTCATCGTGCAGAAGGTGCGCGAATCCGAGCGCAAGAAGCAGTTCGACGAGTTCAAGGACCGCAAGGGCGAGCTGATCAACGGCCTGGTGAAGCGGGTGGAGTTCGGCAACATCACCGTCGATCTCGGCCGCGGCGAGGCGATGCTGCGCCGCGACGAGCTGCTGCCGCGGGAGACCTTCCGCACCGGCGACCGGGTGCGCGCCCTGATCCTCGACGTGCGCGAGGAGCAGCGCGGCCCGCAGATCTTCCTGTCGCGCACCCATCCCGACTTCATGGCCAAGCTGTTCGCCCAGGAAGTGCCGGAAATCTACGACGGCATCATCGAGATCAAGGCGGTCGCCCGCGACCCGGGCAGCCGCGCCAAGATCGGCGTGATGTCGCATGACAGCGGCATCGACCCGGTTGGCGCCTGCGTCGGCATGCGCGGCAGCCGCGTCCAGGCGGTGGTGCAGGAGCTGCAGGGCGAGAAGATCGACATCATTCCCTGGTCGTCGGACCCGGCGACCTTCGTGGTCAACGCCCTGGCCCCGGCGGAAGTCGCCAAGGTCGTGCTCGACGAGGATTCGGGACGCATTGAAGTCGTGGTGCCGGATGACCAATTGAGTCTGGCGATCGGCCGGCG
>CAZKDH010000110.1:0-36569 GCA_964551505.1 uncultured Rhodospirillaceae bacterium | reverse complement strand
AACGTGCCGCCGCCGAGGTCGTACACCGCGATGGTCTTCGAGTCTTTCTTTTTGTCGAGACCGTAGGCGAGCGCCGCCGCGGTCGGCTCGTTGATGATGCGCAGCACTTCCAGCCCGGCGATCTGGCCGGCGTCCTTGGTGGCCTGGCGCTGGCTGTCGTTGAAATAGGCCGGGACGGTGATCACCGCCTGGGTCACCTTCTCGCCGAGATAGTTCTCGGCGGTTTCCTTCATGTTTTGCAGGATGAAGGCGGAGACCTGCGACGGGCTGTAGTTCTTGCCGTGGGAATTGACCCAGGCGTCGCCGTTGTCGCCGGTGATGATCTTGTAGGGGACGAGGTGGATGTCCTTCTGGGTCATCGGGTCGTCGAAGCGCCGGCCGATGAGCCGCTTGATCGCGAAGAGGGTGTTTTCCGGGTTGGTCACCGCCTGGCGCTTGGCGGACTGGCCGACCAGCCGCTCGCCGGAATCGGTGAAGGCGACCATCGAGGGGGTGGTGCGCGCACCCTCGGAATTCTCGATCACCTTGACGTCCTTGCCTTCCATGACGGCGACGCAGGAGTTGGTGGTGCCGAGATCGATGCCGATGACTTTGCTCATGAACGTGTCCTTTCTGCAGCAGATCCCTGTGCGGCCCAGAGGCTAGGCACCGCGCAAGATCCCCGTTCGGTTGATTACTGAGTGGATCCCCACCATTTCCGGCCGGACGCCTGCCGCCGACGCGGCGGGGGCGGGCAAGACCGATCGGAAAGCCCGGGAAACCATTCGATCCGCTGGGTTATATAAGGGGTTCGCGAGGCTTTGCAAGGCGATGTCCTGCTGAAATTAAGGATTGCCGAGGGGCCCGCGACAATTGATCATCAGCGCCGCCGCCGGTCCGCTTGGCCGCGTCGGCGGCTTGGGTACAAAGCCGCAACGCCCGGCCGGGGATCGGGGCAGGAACGGGGGAAGGGGTTGCCATGACGCAGGACCAAGAGACCAAGCCGGCCGGCAATGCCGCGGCCGGCCAGCCGACCCGGGACCCGATGTACCGGGTGATCGTCGCCCTGCTGGTCGTCGACGTGCTGCTCGGCCTCGGCCTGGCGGTCTTCGGCGAGGCGGTGCTGCAGATCCGCCAGCTGGCCTTCGTCGGCCTGGCGATGGCGCTGATCGGCATCGCCATCCTGGCCTTCTACATCGCCATCGGCCACCAGGCGGACCGTCGCGCAAAAATTGCAGCCGCCGCCGCCAGGGATCGCGAGAAGTAGCTGGTCCCCGCCGGGGCCCGGATCCGGGCCCCGGACGACAGGTTTCCGAAGGCCTCCGGAGATTATGCTTAACGCCCGGAGCCGCAACCCTGACCACCCGGACAGATGTCGTTTTCGGGAATTGTTTAAGGGGTCCAAACGAATTATGGTTGCGGCGGGCGAGTTCGGCCGCAGGGCCGGCTCGGGGTGAAGGAAGAAAGCATCTCACGACGATGACTCGGGACCCAAGAGACTGGGGCCAATACGAGAAGGCGGCTGCGTCCGGCAAGGCCACCGACCGGCGCGCCGGCGGCTGGCGCGTGCCCTCGACCCGGCGGCTGATCGACGAGGATGCCGGCACCGGCGCCGCCCCGCCCGATCCCCTCTCCGCCTTCCGCCGTCCCGAGACGCGGCCGGCCGCGACCGGCCTGCCCGGCGGCGCCGCGGCCTTGTGGGACGTCACCATCAATGCCCTCGCCCAGCGCGACGAGGCGATCTGGCTGCGCAGCCAGGCCGACCAGGCGATCCGCGACAAGGCCGGCTTCATCGCCGCCCTCGCCCACGAGCTGAAGAATCCGCTGAATGCGATCTACGGCTATGCCCAGCTGCTGCAGATGGCCAACCCGCAGTTCGACCATGCCCAGCGCCAGGACCGGCTGAAGACCATCGAGCAGGCGGCGCGCCACCTGATCGACCTGACCGGCGACATGCTGAGCGCGGCGCAGATCGAGGCCGGCGCGGTAGCGATCGACCCCACCGAGTTCGACTTCGCCGCCATGGTGCGCGACATCGTCGAGATCGCCGCCCCCGCCATCCGCATCCGCGGCAACGTGCTCGCCATCGAGGTCGCGCCGGATCTCGGCGTCATCCGCTCCGACCGCACCAAGCTCAGCCAGATCCTGATCAACCTGCTGAGCAATGCCGGCAAGTTCACCGAGCACGGCAAGGTCACCCTGCGCGCGCAGCGGCTGTACAACGACGAGGTCGAGATCACCGTCAGCGATACCGGCATCGGCCTGTCGGCCGAGCAGCAGGCGCGGCTGTTCAGCGCCTTCTCGAACATCGGCGGCAAGCATTCCCGCGAGCTCGGCGGCCACGGCCTCGGCCTGTTCATCACCGCCAACCTGATCCAGCTGCTCGGCGGCCGGATCGAGGTCGACAGCGCCCCCGGCAAGGGCACCCGCTTTGCGCTGCGGCTGCCCGCGGCCAACGGCAACGGCGCCGCCGAGCTGGAGAAACGCCCGGCGGATTCGCTCGCCATTGGCTTCCTCGAGGCGCTGCCGACCCTGGATCCGCATGCCGGCGTCATGCATTTCGACATGTTCCTGCTCGACCTGGTCTACGAATGCCTGACCGCGATCGGCCCGGACGGCAGCATCCTGCCGGCGCTCGCCACCGCCTGGCGCCGCCACGACGACCTGACCTGGGAGTTCGAGCTGCGCCGCGACGCGGTGTTCCACGACGGCCAGGCGCTCGACGCCGAGGACATCATCGCCAGCTTCAACCGGATGCGGCGCCTGAGCGAGAACCCGAAATACGTCGTCTCCTATATCGGCGAGCTGGAGAGCTGGAGCGCCATCGGCCAGAGCCGCCTGCGCCTGCGCACCCGCGAGCCCAATCCGATGCTGCTGCGGCGCCTGGCGCAGATGGCGGTCATCAGCCGCCGCTTCGCCGGCGTCGATGCCAGCGGCTTCGAGTCCGGCGCCGCCGCCATCGGCACCGGCCCCTACCGCCTGGCCGGGGTGCGGCCGCGCGAGTTCCACCTGGCGTTCAATCCGAACCGGCGCTTCAAGACCGCGACCTGGCACCAGGTGATCTGCCGGATGCCGCAGGACGGCGGCAACCTGCAGCGCGATTTGGTCGAGGGCCGGATCGACCTGCTGAGCCGCATCAGCTTCGATTCGGTGGCGAGCCTGCGCAGCAATCCGGAGCTGAAGATCTGGAACTTCCCGGCCCCCGACGTCATCATGCTCTGGGTCAACCACGCGGTGGATGCGACGCGCATCGCCTTCCATCCCGACGGCCGGCCGGTGGAGGGCAATCCGTTCCGCGACCTGCGGCTGCGCCGCGCCCTGTCGCTGGCGATCGACCGGCAGTTCCTCTGCGACCATGTCCTGCACGGCCTGGCGCGGCCAGCCTCCAGCATCGTGCCGTCCGGCGTCATCGGCGCCAATCCCGACCTCGAGCCCGATCCCTACGATCCGGCCCGGGCGCGCCGACTGCTGGCGGAAGCGGGCTTCCCCGAGGGGCTGACCATCCGCATCGGCGCGATGGACGACTGGCGCCTGCACGAGCGGCGCGTGCTGCGGGCGCTCGAGGTCATGCTGCAGGCGGCCGGCATCCGCCTGATCCTGGAATTGAAGCCGCTGCGCGAGCACTACTGCCTGAACGAGCAGCCGGATTTTGGGCTGAAGATCGGCTCCTGGATCTGCGGCACCGGCGATGCCGAGGAGAACCTGGGCGAGCTCGCCGGCACCTATACGCCGCGGCGCGGCAGCGGCGTCGGCAATGACGGGCTCTACTCGAACCCGGCGCTCGACAGCCTGCTGACGGCGATCCGGTCGGAGATGGATCCCAGCGAGCGCGTCGCCCTGCTGCGCCGCGCCGATGCCCTGGCGATGATGGACCTGCCGCTGATCCCGCTGGTCTTCACCGACGGCGTCGCCGCGGCGAAGCGCGGCCTCAGCGTGGCGCCCAACGTCATGGGCATCTTCAAGCCGCAATCGGTCGAGCGCAGCGAAGGCTGATCAGGCGTCGGCGAAATGCCGGGTGATCCAGCTGCGGAAATCGGCGATCCGCGGCAGCTCGATCTCCTCCGCCCGGCTGACCAGGAAATAGTGGCGCCCCGATAGCACGTTGATGTCGAACAGCGGCACCAGCTTGCGCTGCTCGATCTCCTCGGTGAACAGCCGGGTATCGACCACCGCGACGCCGCCCTGGCTGATCGCCGACTGCACCGCTTGGTCGGCGGTCTCCAGCACCAGGCCGCGCTCGACCGGAATGCCGGCGAGGCCGACCTGGCGCAGGAACAGGCGCCAGTCGTGCCAGGGATCGTTGCCCTGGCGCACATGCAGCAGCTGGGCATTGGCCGCCATGCTGCGCAGGTCCGGCCAGTTCGCCTTGGCCAGCAGCGCCGGATTGGCCACCGGCTCCAGGCGATCCTGCATCAGCAGGTCGACGATCAGGTCCGGCTCCTCGGCGACGCCGAAGAACACCGCCAGGTCGTGGCCGGAATTCCGGAAGTCGACATTGACCGGCGGGGTCTCGATGCGGATCTCGAGATCGGCGTGCTGCTGCTGGAATTCCGCCAGGCGCGGCAGCACCATCCGGCGCGCGAAGGTCGGCGGCAGGCTGAGGCTGAGCGCCGGCTTCTTCGACTGGCGCTTGAAGCCGGCGACCACGGCATCGATGCGGTCGAAGCTGTCGGAGAGCACCGGCAGCAGGCGACGCCCCTCGTCGGTCAGCTCCAGGTTGGCCCTCCGGTTGATCAGGGTGACGCCGAGGATGTCCTCGAGGTTCTTCACCTGGCGGCTGACGGCGCTCTGGGTCACCAGGAGCTCGTCGGCCGCCTTGGTGAAGCTCAGCGAGCGGGCCACGGCCTCGAAGGCGCGGAGCGCGTTCAGCGGCGGCAGCGAGCGGCGTTCCTTGATGCGCGACATGGGGGTGGGGCGGCGGCCAATGCGATGACGGGGCGGCGGGGTCCGGCGGGACCGACCGGTGGCGAATGTACCGGGCCGGCGGGGATTTTAAAATTGAAATCGGCCGGCAGGGTCAGGCGGGCGCCGTCGCGCCGCGCCGGGCGTGGTCGTCGATCAGGGCCTGGATCATGCCGACCAGGCGCGAGCCGGGACCGTCGGGCCCGACGCTCTGGATGTTGATCCGCGCGCCCTCGATCAGCAGGAAGATCTCGTCGGCCAGGCGCTCCGGCTCGGCCAGGCCGGCGTCGTGGAACAGGCGCACCAGGCGGTTGCGGTGCCGGGTCTTGAACTCCTCGATGACGGCGCGGGCCGGATGATCCCGGTCCCGCAGCTCCACCGCGGCATTGGCCAGGGCGCAGCCGCCTTCGCCGCCGGAGGTTACGCAGGTCGCCACCTGTTCCAGCCAGGCCCGGATCTCGCCCTGGGGATTGCCGACGAAGGCCTTGGCGGCCTCGTCCCATTCGGCATCGGCTTCGCGGCCGAGCTGGCGGAGATATTCGGCGACCAGGGCGTCCTTGGAGGCGAAATGGCGGTAGAGGGTCATCTTGTTGGTGCCGGCCGCCTCGGCGATCGCCTCGACGCCGACGGCGCGGATGCCGTGGCGGTAGAAGAGCTCGCTGGCGGCGGCCAGGATCCGGTCGCGCGGCCGCGGCAGGCGATCGGCCGCCTTCAGGTCACGCATCGGATTACCGTCATCGGAAATCATTCTTATTCTTGGTTGACTCGGTTCCCGGAGGTGACTATTTTCACCGCCGATATGTGACCGGTCAGTAACACATATCCCCGAGCCTGTCATCCGCGTTGTAGCCGGCAGCTGACTTGTGGAACCCGGCGGGGTAGCAGGGGCAGCCTTCCGGTGCCGACCGGGTTGACTTGCGACGCGGCAAATCTATTTTGTCGGCGCTCGTTCCATAAATGTTCTGGACTGGATTTCGATAGGGATTCGCCTTGGTCAATTTCTTCATTCACCGGCCCGTCTTCGCCTCCGCCATCGCCGGCGTGATGGTCCTTGCCGGCCTGATCTGCTACCAGCTGCTCCCCGTCGCGCAGTTTCCCGACATCACCCCGCCGCAGGTGGTGGTCACCGCCGCCTATCCGGGGGCGAGCTCGCAGGTGGTCGCCGACACGGTGACGACGCCGCTGGAGCAGCAGATCAACGGCGTGCCCGGCATGGCCTACATGTCGTCGATCAGCGCCAATGACGGCACCTCGACCATCACCATCACCTTCGAGGTCGGCTATCCGATCGACGTCGCCGCGGTCGACGTGCAGAACCGCATCACCGCGGCCAGCGGCCAGCTGCCGGCGATCGTCAACCAGGGCGGCGTCACCATCCAGAAGCAGAACCCGAACTTCGCCCTGGCGGTCAACCTCTCCTCGCCGGACGGTTCAGTCGACCTCACCACCCTCAGCAACTTCGCCTATCTGCAGCTGGCCGATCCCCTGAAGCGGATCACCGGCGTCGGCAACGTCATCATCTTCGGCGAGCGGCGCTATTCGATGCGGGTCTGGCTCGATCCCGACCGCCTCGCCAATCTCGGCCTCACCGCCCTCGACGTCACCAACGCCATCGCCAGCCAGAACATCCAGGTGGCGGCCGGCAAGATCGGCCAGTCGCCGGCCCCCGAAGGCACCGCCTTCGAGGTCCAGGTCAATGCGCTGGGCCGGCTGACCGATCCGGCGGAGTTCGGCGAGATCGTCATCCGCGCCGGTACCGGCAGCGAGGCCACCCTGCGCCTCAAGGACGTGGCCAGGATCGAGCTCGGCGCCCAGCAGTACAGCTCGAGCGCCCATCTCGACGAGAAGCCGTCGGTGTTCCTCGGCATCTTCCAGTCGCCCAATTCCAACGCGCTGGAGATGGACCGCCAGGTCCGCGCCAAGATGGAGGAACTCTCCAAGCGGTTCCCCAAGGGCGTCGAGTACGGCATCGTCTACGACACCACGATGTTCGTCTCGGCCTCGATGCACGACGTGATGATCACCCTGTCCGAGGCGCTGATCCTGGTGGTGCTGGTGGTCTACCTGTTCCTGCAGAGCTGGCGCGCGACGCTGATCCCGGCGATCGCCATTCCGGTGTCGCTGGTCGGCACGCTCTGCATCATGTACGGGCTCGGCTTCTCGCTGAACACCGTCAGCCTGCTCGGCATGGTGCTGGCCATCGGCCTGGTGGTCGACGACGCCATCGTCGTGGTCGAGAACGTCGAGCGGCAGCTGCATAACGGCCTGGCGCCGATGGCGGCGGCGCGGGCGGCGATGGCCGAGGTGACCGGGCCGATCATCGCCACCACCGCGGTGCTGATGGCGGTCTTCGTGCCGGTCGCCTTCCTGCCCGGCGTCACCGGCCAGCTCTACAACCAGTTCGCCCTGACCATCGCCATCTCGGTGGCGCTCTCGGCCTTCAACTCGCTGACCCTGAGCCCGGCGCTCTGCGCGGTTTTCCTGCGCAACCAGCCGCCCTCGCGCTTCGTCGGCTTCCGCCTGTTCAACGCCGGCTTCATCCACAGCGCCAACTTCTATGCCCGGGCGATCCGGTGGGTGATCGGCTGGCGCTGGGCGGCGATGATCGTCTTCGTGCTCGGCCTCGGGCTGACCTACGGCATCTACCAGCGCATCCCGACCACCTTCCTCCCGGTCGAGGACCAGGGCTACTTCTTTGCCGTGATCCAGCTGCCGGACGGCGCCTCGATCGAGCGGACCGAGGTCGTTGCCAAGCAGGTGCGCGACATCCTGAGCGCCACGCCGGGCGTCGAGCATGCGGTCTCGGTCAGCGGCTTCAACTTCCTGACCGGCGCCGCGCAGTCCAATACCGGCGTCGAGTTCGCGCCGCTGAAGCCCTGGAGCGAGCGCGGGCCCGGCGAGGACGCGACCAGCATCGTCAATGCGGTGCGGCCCAAGCTGCTGGCCCTGTCCGACGGCATCGCGCTCAGCTTCGACCCGCCGTCGATTCCCGGCCTCGGCGCCACCGGCGGGTTCGAGTTCCAGCTCGAGGACCTCTCCGGGCGCGGCAGCGAGGCGCTGAGCCAGATGACCCAGGCGCTGCTGGCGGAGGCGCGCAAGCAGCCCGAGCTCAATCCCCACGCCCTGTTCTCGACCTTCAGCACCTCGACGCCGCAGTACAACTACGACCTCGACCGCACCAAGGCGAAACTGCTGGGCCTCGAGCTGCCGGACGTGTTCAACACCCTGCAGATCTTCTTCGGCTCGCTCTACGTCAACGACTTCAACCAGTTCGGCCGCACCTTCCGGGTGACCGTGCAGGCCGAGCAGGAGTCGCGCGCGAGCCCGACCGACATCTCCCGGCTCTATGTGCGCAACAAGGAAGGCGGGATGATTCCGCTGAGCACGCTTGGGGTCATGCGGCCCACGGTCGGGCCGGAATTCATCTCGCACTACAATGCCTACGGCTCGGCGCTGATCAACGGCTCGCCGGCGCCGGGATACAGCTCCAGCCAGGCGATCGCCGCGATGGAACGCGTCGCCGCCAAGGTGCTGCCGGCGGACTATGCCTATGAATGGACCGGCATCACCTACCAGGAGCTGAAGGCGGGATCGATCGCGATCCTGGTCTTCGGCATGGCGCTGGTCTTCGTCTTCCTGTTCCTGGCGGCGCAGTACGAGAGCTTCTCGATGCCCTTCATGGTGATCCTGGCGGTGCCGCTGGCGTTGTTCGGCGCCGTGCTGGCGCTGTGGCTGCGCGGCATGCAGATCGACGTCTATTCGCAGGTCGGCTTCGTCATGCTGATCGGCCTCTCGGCGAAGAACGCCATCCTGATCGTCGAGTTCGCCAAGCGGCGGCGGCTGATGGGCCACACCATCGTCGATTCCGCGATGGAAGCCGGGCGCCTGCGGCTGCGCCCGATCCTGATGACCGCCTTCGCCTTCATCCTCGGCGTGGTGCCGCTGATGGTGGCGCACGGCGCCGGTGCCGCCAGCCGCCAGTCGATCGGCACCGCGGTGTTCGGCGGCATGCTGGCGGCGACCCTGCTCAGCCTGGCCTTCGTGCCGGTGTTCTATGCGATCATCGAGCGCTGGCGCGAACGCGGCACCGAGGAGGCGCCGCATCCGCAGCTGGCGCCCGGCGAATGACCGCAGGAGATTGCCGGCGGTGGTTGCAATGACGACGAATGCAGTTTGAAGGTAGGTAGAAGATGCGTTTCTTGAAAATCCTGGTCGGACTTTGCGTCGTGCTGGCCCTGACCGTGCTGGTGGGGAAATTCATGTTCCCGGCGGCCTGGCAGGGCGCCATCGGCTCGCTGGCCGCGGATGCCGCGCCGCAGCCGGAGAAGCCCGCCACGGCGGCGCCAGCCGGCGCGCCGCCGGCCTTCCCGGTGCCGGTGACGGCGGTCACCACCCGGACCGTCCCGGTCTATCTCGATTATGTCGGCACCACCGAGGCGCTGCGCTACGTGACGCTGCAATCCAAGGTCACCGGCTTCCTCGCCCAGCACCTGGTGGCGGACGGCGCCGACGTGAAGCAGGGCGACCTCATCTACAAGATCGACGACCGGGACTTCCAGGCGACGCTCGACCAGGTGAAGGCGCAGCTGCAGAGCGACATCGCGGCGCTGGAATATGCCAAGGCCAGCCAGGCCCGCAACTACACGCTGAGCCAGCAGGGCGTCGTCGCCAAGGACACCAACGACGAGAAGACCAGCCTGATGCATCAGGCCGAGTCGGCGATCGTGTCGGACAAGGCGCAGATCCGCAACGCCGAGCTCACCCTGGGCTATACCGAGATCCGGGCGCCGTTCGACGGCCGCCTCGGCAAGACCCAGGTGCACGAGGGCGCGCTGATCAAGCAGCAGGAGACCGATCTCAACACCCTGGTCCAGCTGTCGCCGATCTATGCCACCTTCAATCCGAGCGAGACCGATCTCGCTTTGATCGAGAAGTACCGGGCGAAGGGCGAAATCGCCGTCGACATCCTGCTGACCGGCGAGACCGAGCCGCGGTTCCACGGCAAGCTGACCTTCGTCGACAACAGCGTCGACCGCAGCACCGGCACGATCACCGCGCGGGCGACCGTCGACAATCCCGGCAGCGAGCTGCTGCCCGGCCAGTATGTCCGGGTGCGGCTGCACCTGACCGAGCAGCCCGACACGATGCTGGTGCCGCAATCGGCCCTGGGCTCGAGCCAGATGGGCCGCTTCGTCTATGTCATCGGCGCGGGCGGCGTGGTCGAGCAGCGCTTCGTGAAGGTAGGCGCGGTGTTCGACGACCTCATCGTCGTCACCGAGGGCCTCGCCGCCACCGACCAGGTGATCACCGGCAACCTGCAGAAGATCGGCCCGGGCATGCCGGTGCAGCCGCTGCCGGCGCAGCCGGCGACCGGCGAGCAGGGCTCCTAGGCGCTAGAGGCTGGCGCTCTCCGCCAGCGGGCGGAGGGCGTATTGCCGGCCGTCGAAGATGTCGCGCGAGATCAGCTTCACGTCATCGAGCCAGGCGACGATCTCGGCTTCTTCCGCCAGGGCCCGGTCCGGGCGGCAGACCGTCGCCTGCTCGAGTCCCTCCGGCCGGTAGCCGACCACCACGCCGGGCAGCGGCCGCAGCACGGTCCCGCCCAGGCGCTGGCGCGGCGGCGCCGCCAGGTCGAACATGCTCGGCCGGTCATAGGCGATGAGATCGAGCAGCGTCCGCCCGAGGCGGTACATCGGCATGTTGCCGAGCTGCAGCGGCCCGTTGCGGCCGTCGATCACGATCAGCGGCGTCGCGGTGGAACGGGCATACATGTCGGGGGTGAAGTCGCCGAAGGATTTCGCGAGAAACCCGGATTCGGCATAGCCGTCGAAGTTCCAGCCCAGGATCGGCAGGTGGTCGCCGAACAGAACGATGATGGAATCCGGATCGGCGGCCTGCAGATGCGCCAGGGCATCCATCATCTCCGCCGACTTGTAGTGCATGGTGTTGACGTACTTGGTGACCTCGGGAACCTGGGAGCCGGTCTCGATCACCAGCGGGCGCTGCGCGCTGACGTCATAGGCCCAGTGGCCGTAGAAGGTGACGACATAGTCGAGCACCGGCCGGCCGTCGTCAGTATCGGCGAGCTTGTTGCCGACCTGGGCATGCAGCGAGCGGTCGGAGAGGAAGGGTCCGGTCATGTCGTCCTGGACGAAGTCGTCCTTCGACCAGAAGGTCTCGAAGCCCATCTTCTCGTAGGCGATCTGGCGATTCCAGAAGCCCGGAATGTTGGGATGCGACGCCACCGTGCGATAGCCGATGTCGCGCAGGATGCGCGGCAGGGCCGGCAGGTTGTCGTTGAAGCCGCGCTCGAACTTCACCGCCACCTCGTCCAGCGGGAAGCCGCAGAGGATCTCGAATTCGGCATTGGCGGTCTGGCCGGCGAAGGCCGGCGAGAGGGTGCGGGAGAAGCCGGACTGCGCCCACAGGGCCTGGAAGCGGGGATCCAGCGGCGACCGATCCAGCCCGGCCGCGGTCAGCGGCGCCGGATCCCAGAAGGATTCCTCCAGCACGATGTGGATGTTGCGCGGTTTCCGGCCGGCTTCCGCCCGGGCGCGGCGCGGCAGCATGCCGGCGCCGGCGCTGGCCGCGATGCCGCCCGCGGCGAGGCGATGGATCAGCTGCCGGCGGTTCAGCATCACGGCGTCCCCGCGGCGTCGTGCCGGCGTGCCAGGGCCTGGGTCACCGCATCGGCTTCCGGCGGATCCTGGCGCAGGGCGACGCTGCGCAGGCATTCCTGCAGCAGATGCACGGTGCCGCCGCGCCAGAGGAAGTTTTCCCGCTGGTCCCAGGGCGTGTTGCCCCAGAAGTCGTCCATCGCATGATAGAGCGGCAGGCTTTCCACCGTGGCGCCGGTCGGAATGACGATGAGCGCCGACAGGGCCATCTTCCGGATCCGGCCCTGCAGGCGGAGATTGAAGGCGAAGAGGCCGCAGATCAGCGCCAGCGGCGCCGCCACCACCGGCCAGCCCCAGATGCCAAGGATGCGGAACAGTGCGGCGATGCTGTAGACGTCGTCCGGCATGATCGGCCGGCCGAGATAGGCGATCTTCACTGCGCTGCCGACATAGAGCGCGCCGATCAGCAAAGCGAGCAGGGCGACATAGGCCCAGAGCCGGCGCGAGACCGCGAAGAGCAGGTAGCTGAACCCGGTCAGCAGGGCGAAATCATAGGGGATGCGCTCGGGAACCAGGGGCGCCGCGAGGGCGAAGCGGCAGACCGCATAGGCCAGGCCATAGAGCACCGCCGTGGCACCGAAGGGCACCAGCCAGACGGCCCAGGACGGCCAACCTGCAATCTTGATCCGCGGCATCGCCTCGTCCTTCTTGCCGGCCCGGGACGCCCCGGCCGGAATTCCGCCGAAGGACATATGCGAAATTCATCCAAATGTCATCGAAACGACCGATGAATCGTCAACACTTCACTGTGAGAAAGCTGTGCCGGTGGCGGTAGGGCGCCGGGGCTGTCAATTAAGCTATTGAAATATAGCGATTTATGGACGGCTCAGGCGACCGTGCCGGGATCGACATTGCCGCCGCAGACAATGACCCCGATCTTCTCGCCTGGCGCCGGCCGATAGGCGCCGGAGGTGAGGGCGGCCAGTGCCGTCGCCCCGCCCGGTTCCGCCATGATCCGCAGATCGTTCCACAGCCGCTTCTGGGCCTGGCGGATGGCATCGTCGGCGACCAGGACCACCCCCTCGACATGGTCCCTGGCGATCTCGAACATCAGGTCGCCGACCCGCTTGGCGCCGAGGGAATCCGCGGCGAGGCCGCCCACCGCCACCTCGACCGGCCGCTTGGCGGCAAAGGCACGCTCCAGGGTCGGGCAGGCTTCGGGCTCGACCCCGACGATCCGGACCCGGCCGCGATACCAGGCGGCGATACCGCCGATGAGGCCGCCGCCGCCCACCGCGACCAGCAGAGTGTCGATCGAGGGCGACTGGGCGTCGAGCTCGCGGGCGAGGGTCCCCTGGCCGGCCAAGGTGAGATCGGAATCATAGGCATGCACGCTGAGGGCGCCGGTCTCGGCGCGGCGCGCCTCGGCTGCCGCGAAGGCCTCGGCATAGGTCGCGCCGGTCACCGTCACCGCGGCGCCGTAATCCCGCAGCCGCGCCACCTTCGCCGCCGAGGCGAGCTGGGGCACGAAGATCTCGGCCCGATGCCCGAGCGCCCGCGCGGCAAAGGCCACCGCCGCGCCGTGATTGCCGCCGGAGGCCGCGATCACGCCGGCAGCCGGAACCGGGCGCGCCAGCAGGTTGTTGAAGGCGCCGCGCGCCTTGAAGGATCCGGAATGCTGCAGCAGTTCCAGCTTCAGCAGCACCGCTGCGGGTAGGCCGAAGGCCTCGGCCTCGAGGGCGATCAGCGGCGTGCGGCGTACATGAGGCGAGATCCGCCGCGCCGCCTCGACGATGTCTTCGGGGGCGATCATCGGGGGAACAACCGGGTCATCGCGCGCCGGCGCACCCTATCTGCGCCGCTCGAACATGGTGGAAAGCAGGACCGAGGAGGTGGTGCGGTTGACGCCGGGCAGCTTGCCGATGCGGGTCAGCACGTCGTCGAGATGCGCCGAGGTCGAGGCGTTCAGCATGACGATGGCATCGTAGGCGCCGGAGACGGTATAGGCTGCGGTCACCTCGGGCAGGCCCTTCAACGCCATCATGGCGCGGTCCTGCTGCTTGGGGTCGAGGGTGAGGAGGACATGGGCGCCGACGCCCGGATGATCCGTGGCCTCGCCCAGGGTCAGGGTATAGCCGGTGATCACGGCATCCCGTTCCAGGCGTTTCAGGCGCTCCTGCACGGCGCTGCGCGACAGCGACAGCGACCTTCCGAGGGCCGCTGTCGGGGTACGGGCATTGGCGCGCAGCAGCGCGATCAACTTGCGGTCGGTGTCGTCCAGATTGCGCTTCGCCATGCCATCCCGTCGAATCGCCGGTCCCCTGACCGCTTTTCCCCCTTTCGCTGGCTTTAATCAAGCCCAATCCGGGGGTTACTGTCCCGCTCGCTTCCGATTCCGCGGATTTCCCCGGGATCGGCCACCGCAAGGGAGAAGGTTCATGAAACGCAAGGTCCTCATTCTGGGTGCCGGCAAGATCGGCGGCGCCATCGTCGACCTGCTGTTCGCCACCGGCGACTACGACATCACCGTCGCCGATGCCGATGCCACCTTCCTCAAGCTGGCGGCCGGCAAGAAGGCCAAGGGCGTGAAGATCGACGTCAGCGACATCAAGGCGCTGACCCGCGTCGCCAAGGGCCAGGAGGCGGTGCTCTCGGCCCTGCCGTTCTTCCTCAATCCGGGCGTCGCCAAGGTTTGCGCCGCCGTCGGCGCGCATTACTTCGACCTGACCGAAGATGTCGAGACCACCCGCGCGGTGCGCACCGTGGCGAAGAAATCAAGCGTCGCCTTCGCCCCGCAATGCGGCCTCGCCCCGGGCTTCATCTCGATCGTCGCCAATCACCTGGCGCAGAAGTTCGATTCCCTGCGCGAGGTGCATATGCGGGTCGGCGCCCTGCCGGAATTCCCGGCCAATGCGCTGAAATACAACCTCACCTGGTCGACCGACGGGCTGATCAACGAATACTGCAATCCCTGCGAGGCGATCTACGATTCGAAGCAGGTCGAGGTGATGCCGATGGAGGGCCTCGAGACCTTCTCGCTGGACGGCGTCGACTATGAATGCTTCAACACCTCGGGCGGCCTCGGCACGCTCTGCGAGACCCTGGACGGCAAGGTGGTCTCGCTCAACTACAAGACGGTGCGCTATCCCGGCCATCGCGACATCATGAAGATGCTGCTGGAGGACCTGCGCCTGCGCGACCGCCGCGACCTGCTGAAGGACATCATGGAGAAGTCGGTGCCGATCACCCACCAGGACGTGGTGCTGATCTTCGTCACCGTCACCGGCATGCGCGAGGGACGGCTCACCCAGGAGAGCTATGCCAAGAAGATCTATGCCAAGGAGATCGACGGCAAGCTAATGAGCGCCATCCAGATCACCACCGCGGCGGGGATCTGCACCATGCTCGACCTGCATTTCGACGGGCTGCTGCCGAAGAAGGGCTTCATCAAGCAGGAGATGTGCGACCTGCACCATTTCCTCGAGAACCGCTTCGGCCGCTACTACGCCTAGCTACTTCCCCGCCGCCGCCAGGATGCCCGCGAGCAGCTCGTAGCAGAAGACGATCTCGCGGCGGTCGGGGTTGTAGAAGCTCTGCGGCTTGCGGCATTCGGTGAGCAGGGCCAGGGTGTCGGCGGGCATCGCCAGGCCAGCATTGAGCTCGTCGGCCAGGGCATCGAACAGCTGGTTCTTGCGCATCGCCTCGGCGATGAGCTCGTTGGCGGGCTCGATCGCCGGCGCATATTCCAGGGCGAGCCGGCCGGCGCCCGGGGATGGCGGCGGCGAGGCCGGGTCGGCGCCGCGGCGATAGGGGGCGAGCAGCGCCGACCAGCGGGCCGCCGCCTGGCGGTATTCCTCGGCGCAGCTTAGGCGCGCCGCCTCGTCCAGCCCGGCCACCGCGGCGAGGTCGCCCGCGGCCTTGGCATCGGCCCCGACGATCAGGCAGGCAAGATGGGCCCGGCGCGCCGGGTCGAAGCCGGGCGGATCGCCCGCGCCGCCGGCCCAGGCGATCAGCCAGCCATGGATCGTATCGAGGGCGATCGAGCCGGATTCGCCCTGGGAATTCTCCACCGCGAATGAGATGGCGCCGCGGTCCAGCTCGGCGGCGTCGCTGCCAGCCGGCGCGAAGACCGACATCGCCCCGCGCTGGAACAGGAAGACCGAGGCGCCGATGAAATAGTCGCCCGAGGCGAGATCGAGATGCGGCCCGCCGCTCTGGTCCCCACCGGTCTGGGTCTCTCCGGTTTGGGTCTCTCCGGTTTGGGCCGAGGCCGGTCGGCCGGGGGCGACCGCCAGCAGCGGGGCGATCAGGACGAGCGCCGCGAGCCGCGGCCAGGCATGGCCGCAAGGGGCTGCACGCTGCCCGTTTTCCCGCCGTCTTTCCCCGGATCCATCGCTCATCGTCGTGTCCCAGGCTCTCATTTCAGCCAAGAATTGTCGAGGGTCGTGCGGGACAGGCATGGTTACCGGCCCGGACCGGCCCGCTCTTTGGCCGAGGAAAGGCCCCGCCGGGCCTGCCGGAATGGCGCTTGCAGCCCGGGATTTCGGCCTCTAGTCTCGCGCCGTCCTGCAGTTCCACCGAATGATCGAGAGCGACATCGTGAGCGACGAACGCATCTACGCCGAAGCGGCGCGGGCCTGGCCATTCGAGGAGGCGCGCAAGCTGGTCGCGCGCTATCGGGCCGCCCCGCCGAAAAAAGGCTATGTGCTGTTCGAGACCGGCTATGGCCCCTCGGGCCTGCCGCATATCGGCACCTTCGGCGAGGTCGTCCGCACCACCATGGTGCGCCAGGCCTTCCAGCGGCTGTCCGACATCCCGGCCCGGCTCTTTGCCTTCTCCGACGACATGGACGGGCTGCGCAAGGTGCCGACCAACGTCCCCAACCAGGAGATGCTGGGGAAGTATCTCGGCATCCCGCTGACCAAGGTGCCGGATCCCTTCGGCAAGTTCGAGAGCTTCGGGCATCACAACAACGCCATGCTGCGCGGCTTCCTCGACAGCTTCGGCTTCCAGTACGAGTTCCAGTCCTCGACCGACTGGTACACCTCGGGCCGCTTTGACGCGGCGCTGCTCACCGTCCTGCGGAACTACGACAAGATCCAGGAGATCATGCTGGCCTCGCTGCGCGAGGAGCGGGCGCTGACCTATTCGCCCTTCATGCCGGTCTGCAAGAAGACCGGCCGGGTGCTGCAGGTGCCGGTGACGGAGGTCAATGTCGATGCCGGCACCATCGTCTACCGGGACGAGGACGACACGCTGGTGGAGACGCCGGTCACCGGCGGGCAATGCAAGCTGCAGTGGAAGCCCGACTGGGCGATGCGCTGGCACGCCCTGGGCGTCGACTACGAGATGTCGGGCAAGGACCTCATCCCGTCGGTGGAGCTGGGCGGGAAGATCTGCCGGGTGCTGGGCTCGCCGCCGCCGGAGGGCTTCAACTACGAGCTCTTCCTCGACGACAAGGGCCAGAAGATCTCCAAGTCCAAGGGCAACGGCCTCAGCGTCGAGGAATGGCTGGAATATGCGCCGCCGGAGAGCCTGTCGTTGTTCATGTATTCCAAGCCCCGGGCGGCGAAGCGGCTGTATTTCGACGTGATCCCGCGCGCGGTCGACGACTATCTGAGCTTCTGCGCGAAATTCGAGACCGAGGCGCCGGCCCAGCGCCTGGAGAATCCGGCCTGGCACATCCATAACGGCCAGCCGCCGAAGGTGGATGCGCTGCTGTCCTACGGCATCCTCCTGAACCTCGCCTCGGTCTGCAATGCCGACGCCAAGGAGACGCTCTGGGGCTTCATCAGCCGCTACGTGCCGGCGGCGACGCCGAAGACCGCGCCTTTCCTTGACCGGCTGGTCGGCTGCGCCATCAACTACTACCGCGACTTCGTGCGCCCGAAGAAGCGGTACCGCGCGCCCGACCCGACCGAGCGCGCGGCGCTCGAGGAACTGCTGCGCTATCTCGATGCGGCGCCGGCGGGGGTCTCCGCCGAGGACCTTCAGAACGAGGTCTACGAGATCGGCAAGCGGCACCCGTTCCCGGATCTCAAGGCCTGGTTCAAGGCGCTCTACGAGACCCTGCTCGGCCAGGACCAGGGACCGCGCATGGGCTCCTTCATCGCCCTCTACGGTCGCACCGAGACCGCCGACCTCATCCGCCGGGTCCTCAAGGGCGAGGACCTGAGCGCCGCCTAGGCGCACCGCCACCCTCTCCCAAGAGATGGGGGAGGGGAGAGGGTTCTTGATCGGGGCGGCGCGATCCCCTAGCGTCCGCCTGAGCATCCAGTACCGGGGACCCCGAACATGGCCAAGGCCGCGGCGACCGAATTCGACGCCTTCCTGAAGCGTCACCCCGACCTGAAGCATGTCGATGCCTTCGTGCACGACATCAACGGCTTCCTGCGCGGCAAGCGGTTCCCGGTCGCCGAGGCCGGGAAGATCTGGAAATCCGGGGTCGAGCTGCCGCGCTGCATGCTGTTCCTGGATCCGACCGGCGACGATCTCGATCCCGGCGGGCGCTCGGGCAAGCTCGGCGATCCGGACGGCACGGCGATCCCGGTCGCGGGCAGCCTTGCCACCGTGCCCTGGGCCGACGAACCCACCGCCCAGGTGCTGCTGCAGATGCGGGACCCGGTCGGCTTTCCCAATGCCGGCAACCCCTCGCAGTTCTGCCCGCGCGCCGCCCTGGCCGGGACCCTGGCGCGGCTGCGCAAGCTCGGCGTCAACCCGGTGGTGGCGGTGGAACTGGAATTCTACCTCTTCGCCCCCGGACGGAACGCTTTGGGAGCGCCGCTGCTGCCGCGGAATCCGCTCACCGGCGAGGTTGAATCCTCGAAGCAGCCCTACAGCATCGACGACCTCGACGCCTATGGCGCCTTCATCCGCGCCGTCGCCGGCCATTGCATCCGCCAGAACATCCCGGCCTCGACGGCGATCACCGAATATTCGCCGGGGCAGTTCGAGATCAACCTCAAGCACCAGCTCGATGCCGTCGCCGCCTGCGACCAGGCGGCGATGCTGAAGCGCGCCATCAAGGCGACGGCGCGGAGCCAGGGCAACATCGCCAGCTTCATGTCGAAGCCGTTCCTCGATGCGGCGGGCAGCGGCATGCACGTCCATGTCAGCCTGATCGACAGGAATGCGGTCAACCAGTTCGGCGAGACCGGCAAGAAGGGCGAGGTCCTGCTGCGCCAGGCCATCGCCGGGCTGCAGGCGACGATGCCGGAGGCGATGGCCCTGTTCGGCGCCAACATCAACGCCTTTCGCCGCTACCAACCCGGCCACAACGTGCCACTGCGCGCCAACTGGGCACGGAACAACCGCTCGGTCGCCTTCCGCATTCCCGCCGGCGATGCCAAGGCGCGGCGCATCGAGCACCGCGTCGCCGGGGCCGATGCCAATCCCTATCTGGTGGTGGCGGCAATCCTCGCCGGCATCGCCCATGGCATCGAGAAGAAGCTCGACTGCAGCGCCGAAACCGTCGGCGGCGACGAGGGGACCGCGCCGGATGCGAAGATCCCCTTCGCCTTCCTGCCGGCGCTGGAGCGCCTCGCCAAGGCGAAGATCCTGCCCGACTACATCGAGCCGGAATGCCTGAAGCTCTATGTCGACGCCAAGCGCGCCGAGATCGAGAAATTCATGGGCACGATCTCGCGCCAGGAATACGACTGGTATCTCTGAGGCCGGCTAGAGGAACCGCCACCACAGATAGAGATGGCTGATGGCGATGCTGAGCAGCATCAGGGGCGCCGCCACCTTCAGGTAGGCGAGGAAGCGGAAGGGAACGCCGGCGCGCTCGCCGATCCCCGCCACCGTCAGGTTGGCCGAGGCTCCGATCAATGTGCCGTTGCCGCCGAGGCAGGCCCCAAGGGAGAGCGCCCACCATAGTGGCAGGATCGCGGCATCGCCGCCGAAGCTCGGCGCCAGGTTCTTGACCAGCGGGATCATCGTGGCGACGAAGGGGATGTTGTCGACGATGGCCGAGAGGATGGCCGAGGCCCAGAGGATGGCGATGGCCGTCACCGCGAAATCCCCGCTGGTGGCCGCTACCAGCTTTTCCGCCAGCAGGTGCAGCAGGCCCGCCTGCTCGACGCCGGCGACGACGATGAACAGGCCGACGAAGAAGAAGATGGTGATCCATTCAACTTCGTTGAAGGCCTCGATCAGGCGGTGATGCTGCGCCTCGGCCGGGCGGCCGAGATTGTCGAGCAGCAGCAGGATTGCGGCGCCGAACAGCGCGATGCTGCCGGCCTCGAGGCGGATGAACCGCGCGCAGGCGAAGGCGAGGATGGTGAGGACGATCACCGCCACCGACTGGCGCATCAGCCGCCGGTCGGTGATCGCGTCTTTGTGGTCGAGCGCCATCACCCGCGCCTTGGCTTCGAGGGTCGCCGTCATGCTGCGACCCCAGATGAGGTGAATGGCCAGGCATTGCAGCGCCAGGATCACCAGGATGACCGGTGTCAGCGCGTAGACGAAATCCATGAAGGCAAGATGTGCCGCCGAGCCGATGATGATGTTGGGGGGATCGCCGATCAGCGTCGCGGTGCCACCGATATTCGAGGCGAAGATCTCGGCGAAGAGGAAGGGATAGGGATTGACCTTGAGCTCGCGGCAGATCACCAGCGTGACTGGCGCTACCAGCAGCACGGTGGTGACGTTATCGAGCAGGGCCGAGAACACGGCGGTCACCACCGCCATCATGGCGAGGATGCCCGCTGGGTTGGCGCGCGACAGCTTGGCGGCGCGGATCGCCACATACTGGAAGACGCCGCTGCGGCGGGTCACCGCGACGATCAGCATCATGCCGGTCAGCAGGGCCAGCGTGTTGAAGTCGATACCGCGGATCGCCTGCTCCTGGTTGAGCAGGCCCAGGGCGATCATCAGCCCGGCGCCGAGCAGCGCCGCGATCGCCCGGTTGATCTTCTCGCTGATGATCGCGCCATAGGTCACGACCAGCAGCGTCGTCGAGGTCCAGAGCGGATCGAGGCCGAACAGCGCCTGGGCGGCTGCGTTTTCCATTCTGCTGGGTTCCCCGGATCGTCGCGTCGACTGTACCGGTCCGATGGAACAGAATATTACACGCCGGCGCAAGTAGCTGACGCTAATGGGGAATCGGCGCCAGATTGGCGAGGAACTGTTCCGTGGCCGCGCGCCAGGTATAGCGTTCGGCCCAGGCCCGGCAGGCCGCGGGCGGTACCGCCAGGGCCCGTACGATCGCGGCCTTGAGGTCGAGGTCGAGCGCGCCGGCATGGCCGCCGGCCAGGATGTCTTTCGGCCCGGCGACCGGAAAGGCGGCGACCGGGAGGCCGCAGGCGAGTGCCTCCAGCACCACCAAGCCGGAAGGTATCGGTGCGGCTGGGGAAGACGAAGACGTCGGCCGCCGCATAGTGATGCGCCAGCTCCTCGCCGGTCTTCGCGCCGAGGAACCGGACCGCGGGATACTTTCGTCTCAGTTCCGCGAGCTGCGGCCCGTCGCCGACCACGACCTTGCTGCCGTCGAGGTCGAGGGCCAGGAAGGCCTCGATGTTCTTCTCCACCGCCACCCGCCCGACATAGAGATGGATCGGCCGTGGCAGATCGAGGAAGGCCTTGTCGCCGGGGCGGAACAGCTGGGTGTCGACGCCGCGCGACCAGCGCCGGATGTTGGCGAAGCCGCGGCCCTGCAGGTCCGCCTCGATCGAGGCCGTCGCCACCATCACCGACCAGGCGGCGGCATGGAAGCGGCGCAGCCAGGCATAGGTCCAGCCCGGCGGCACGGCGAAGCGCGCCGCCACGTATTCCGGAAAGCGGGTGTGATAGGCGGTGGTGAAGGGCAGGCCCTGGGCGAGGCAATAGCGCCGGGCCGCGATGCCGAGCGGTCCCTCGGTCGAGATGTGGACCGCATCCGGCGCCAGGGCCGCAAGCCGCGCCGCCACCTTGCGTCCGGCGAACAGGGCGAGGCGGATCTCCGGATAGGTCGGGCAGGCGAGGCTGAAGAACTGGTCGGGCGAGACGACGGAAACGGCATGGCCGAGCGCGGCCAGCTCCTCGCGGGTGCGGAACAGGGTGCGGACGACGCCGTTCATCTGCGGCGCCCAGGCGTCGGTGACCAGGCAGATCTTCATCGGCTCATTCGGCCGCCGCGGCGATCGCCGGGCGCGCCGGCGCCAGCATCGAGAACTGGCGTTCCGCCGCCCATTCGATGATCTCCAGGCGGCCGTCGCGGTGCTCGACCAAGGCGGTGCAGCTCTCGACCCAGTCGCCGTCGTTGCAATAGAGCACGCCGTCGATCTCGCGCATCTCGGCCTTGTGGATATGGCCGCAGACGACGCCGTCGAGCCCGCGGCGCTTGGCCTCGGCCGCCATCGCCGCCTCGAAGTCGCCGATGAACTTGACCGCGTCCTTCACCCGGTTCTTCAGATAGGCCGAGAGCGACCAGTAGGGAAAGCCGAGTTTGACGCGCGCATGGTTGAACCAGTGGTTGAGCTGGATGACTAGGTTGTAGGCGGTGTCGCCGAGATGGGCGAGCCAGCGGGCATACTGCACGACGCCGTCGAAGGCGTCGCCATGCACCACCAGCAGGCGCTTGCCCTGGGCGGTGACATGCACCACCTCGTTGCGCAGCAGGACCCCGCCGAAGGCCAGGCCGTCATAGTCGCGCAGCGGCTCGTCGTGGTTGCCCGGCACGTAGGTGACCTCGGTGCCCTTGCGCGACTTGCGCAGCAGCTTCTGCACCACGTCGTTATGTGCCTGGGTCCAGAACCAGTATTTCCTCAGCCGCCAGCAGTCGATGATGTCGCCGACCAGGTAGATCTGGTCGGCCTCGTTGTGCTTGAGGAAGTCGAGCAGGAATTCCGCCTTGCAGCCGCGCGTGCCGAGATGCACGTCGGAAATGAAGATGGCGCGATAGGTCCTGGCCGCCGGCGCTGCGTTCATCCTGTCCAATCCGAGCCTGCGGCCCGATGCGGCCGCGAAACGCCGGCTCAGATAGCGATGATTCGGTTGCAGGCGGATGACGCTCCGGCCCGGCGGCGGCAGGTTTCACGCCACCGTCACGCCGCCGTCATGGAACGGTCGCAGGCGCGGTCTCAGCGCCCGCCGGAGACGTCGAGCAGGGCGCCGGCGACGTAGCTCGAGTCGTCGCCGAGCAGCCAGACGATGGCTTCGGCGATCTCCTCCGGCCTGCCGGCCCGGCCCATCGGCGTGGTGGCGCCGACGCGCGCGGCGCGGCCCGGCTCGCCGCCGCTGGCATGGATCTCGGTCTCGATCACCCCGGGCCGGACGGCGTTGACGCGGATCCCCTCCGGCGCCAGTTCCTTCGAGAGGCCGATGGTCAGGGTGTCGATGGCGCCCTTGGAGCCGGCATAGTCGACGTATTCGCCGGGCGAGCCCATGCGCGCCGCGGCCGAGGAGATGTTGACGATGGCGCCGCCCCTGCCGCCGCGGGAGGTCGACATCCGCCGCGCCGCCTCCCGGGCGCAGAGATAGGCGCCCAGAACATTGACCTCGAAGAGCCGCTTCATGCGCGCGGCCGTCATCTCCGCCAGCTTCATCCCCGGCGCGACGATGCCCGCGTTGTTGACGAAGCCGTCGAGCTTGCCGAAGGCCTTCTCGACCGCGTCGAACATCGCGATGACGTCGGCCTCGATTGCGACGTCGCCCTTGATCGCGATCGCCCGGCCGCCGGCGGCAACGACGTCGGCCACGGTCTTCGCCGCGGCGTCGGCATTGCCGGCGAAATTGACGCCGACCGACCAGCCGCGCCTGCCCGCCAGGATCGCTGCCTCGCGGCCGATGCCCCGGCTGGCACCGGTGATGAGGACGGTCTTGGTCATCGGGCCTCCGGCTCTCTCAGGCGCCGGCGACGGTCATGCCGTCGACGCGCAAGGTGGGCGCGTTGACGCCGTAGCGGAAGGCGAGGTCGTCGGCCGGCACCAGGTGGCGGAACATTTCCTTCAGGTTGCCGGCGATGGTGATCTCGGAAACCGGATGGGCGATGATGCCCTTCTCGATCCAGAAGCCGGCGGCGCCGCGGCTGTAGTCGCCGGTGACGCCGTTGACCCCCGAGCCGATCAGCTCGGTCGCATAGAAGCCGTCGTCGATCGATTTCAGCAGGTCGTCGCGGGAGATCCGGCCAGCGGCCATGTGCACGTTGGTGGCGCTGGGCGAGGGCGGCGAGGAGGCGCCGCGCGCGGCATGGCCGGTGGATTTCAGCCCGAGCTGGCGGGCCGAGCGGCAATCCAGGATCCAGGTCTTCAGCACGCCGTCCTCCGTCAGCTTGTGCCGGCGCGTCGCCAGGCCCTCGCCGTCGAAGGGCTTGGAGCGCAGGCCGCGGGCGCGGTGCGGATCGTCGAGGATGTCGATCCCGGCGGCGAACACCGTCTCGCCCATCCTGTCCTTGAGGAAGCTGGTGCCGCGGGCGATGCCGGCGCCGTTGATGGCGCCGAGGAAATGCCCGACCAGCGAGGCGGAGATCCGGGGATCGAAGACGATCGGCACCTTGGTGGTCTGCGCCTTGCGCGGGTTGAGGCGCTTCACCGCCCGTTCGCCGGCGGAGCGGCCGAGCTTTGCCGCATCCTCGAGATCGGCGAGATAGACGGTGGAGGAATAGTCGTAGTCGCGCTCCATGCCGGTGCCGGTGCCGGCCAGCACCGAGACACTGAGGCCGAAGCTGCTCTGGGCATAGGTGCCGAAGAATCCGGTCGAGGAGGCGAGGGCGACCTCGACCCGGCCCCAGCCGGCCTCGGCGCCTTCGGAATTGGTGACGCCGGCGACGCCGCGGGCGGCCGCTTCGGCCGCGCGCACCCGCCGGGTGAGATCGGCCTCGCCAGGTTCGGTCGGATCGAGGCAATCCAGGGCGACGATGGTCTTGGCGAGGTCGGCCGGATCGGCGAGGCCGCAATGCGGATCTTCCGGCACCACCCGGGCCATCGCCACCGCCCGGTCGGCCAGTTCGTCGATGCCGGCCTGGTTGAAGTCGCTGGTCGAGACGATCGCCTGGCGCTTGCCGACGAAGACCCGGAGGCCGAGATCCTGCGCCTCGGAGCGTTCCAGCTTCTCGCGCGCGCCCATGCGCTCGCCGACCGACAGGCTGACGTTGCGGCCGACGATCGCATCGGCGGCATCCGCGCCGGCGCGCCTGGCGCGGGCCAGGGCGGCTTCCAGCAGCGGCGCGAAATCGGCACTCAAATTCTGGGTCATGAGGGTCTGGATCTGGGGTCAGTGGCGGGACAGGGCAGAACTTGGGTTACCCGTAGGCCGGAGTCAACCCGGGTTCAGCCGGTAGCGCAGGACCGGCAGGTTGCGGCGGGCAAAGAGCTCCGAGGGCCGGGCGCCGGCCGGCGTCGCCCCCAGGTGCCGGTAGAAATCCTCGGCATGGGGATCGGCGACGATCGTCATCTCCGCCCAGCCCGCACCCCTGGCCCAGGTCTCGGCATGGCGGAACAGGCGCTTGCCGATGCCCTGGCCGAGATGGTCGGGATGCACGAAGAGCCAGTCGAGATTGAGCGCGTCCGCCTCGCGCCCGAAACCGTAGAAGCCGAGCAGCCGACCGCGATCCTCCGCGACGACGAAGGGATGCCGCCGGATCGCCGCCGGCCGGATCACCATGCCGCTGCGGCAGCGCGCCATGAAGGCCGGCTCGTAGCCCCAGCTCGCCTTGGACAGGAGCGCGAGGTCGGTGAGCGCCGCCGCCTCGTCGACCCGCGCCGCCCGCAGCCGGCAGGCGGCCACCGCAGGGGCTACCGTGACGGGAACCGGTTTCGGCATCTGCGGTGCGGGCAGGGGAGCCTCCCATTGGCGCGGCGAAAACCCTATGATCGGCAGATTAACCCGACCGCGGGCCCGGAATCCACCGGTCACCGGCGGCCTGAACCGGAGCAACCGGCGTGAGCACGCGCAGCCGCAGGCTTTCCCTCTCCCTCGCCGTCCTGGTGCTGCTGGTCGGCGCCGGCTGGATCTATTGGTGGCCGATCTGCTGCGCGCCGCCGCCGCTCGCCGCCAAGCAGGTCGAGACCGCCGGCATCCTCGCCGAATTCCACACCACCTGCCTGCGGGAGGCCCGCAAGGCCAATGGCGGCGGCGCGCTCGCCCTCGATGCGGCGACCGAGGACAAGCTGGTCGGCTATTGCGATTGCGTGGCCGCGGCGATGACCACCCGGATCTCGCCCGCCGAACTGGAGAAGCTCGGTCTCGGCGAACAGGCCGAGGCGACCAACACCGCGATCGGCGCGGTCGTCGCCGACTGCCAGGCGCAGCACCTGCGCTAGCTGCGCAGCAGGGATTCGCCGCCGTCGAGGGTGAGCAGGGTGCCGGTCACGTAGTCGCCCGCGGGCGACAGCAGATAGGCCACCGCCAAAGCGAGGTCGCGCGGCCGGCCGAGGCGCGGCACCGGCTGGCGCTTCGCCGCCTCGCGCCAGGCATCGGCATCGGCATAGCGCGCCAGGGCCTCGGTCTCCATGCTGCCGGCACCGATGGCATTGACCAGGATGCCGTGCCGGCCCCATTCCAGGGCCAGGGTTCTGGTGAGATTGACGACGCCCGCCCGCGCCGCCGCCGCATGGGCGAAGCCGGCCATCGGGCCGGTATGGGCGAAGACGATGTTGACGATCCGTCCCGGACGCCGCGCCGCGATCGCCGCCTTGGCGAAGGCCTGGCTCATCTGCCAGGTGCCCTGGAGGTTGAGATCGGTGACGGCGCGAAAGCCGTTGGGCGAGATGTCGAGCGCCGCGGCGGTGAACTGGCCGCCGGCATTGTTGACCAAGTGATCGGGGAGGCCGCGCCCCGCCGCGAGATCGGCGAACAGCGCCGCCACGGAATCGACGTCGCGGATGTCGACCCGGACATGGCCGGCATCGATGCCGATATCGGTCAGCCGGGCGGCGGCCGCCTTCAGGTTGTCGGGATTGCGCGAGGCGATCGTCACCTTGGCGCCGAGCCCGCCCAGCAGTTCGGCCATGGCGAAGCCGAGCCCGGTCGCGCCGCCGGTGATCAGCACATGGCGCCCCACGAAGAGCCCCGGCGCGAAGACGGCAGCCTCGCTCATCCCCGATTCCCCATGCGATTTCGGCCCGACACGACAGAGGGACGATCCGCCATCCCTTCTATCAGGCGATCGCCACCAGGTCCATCGGCGCGGCAACGCCGGCGACGGGCGAGCGGGCCAGCGGCCGGTGCGCGGCCGTCGCCGCATAGCCCTGGGCGATCGCGGCGGCATAGGTATCGGCGGCGACGATCGCCCGGGTGCCGATCGCCTTGTTGTGTTTTTCCAGCTTGGCCGAGAGGTTCACCGCGTCGCCGATGACGGTGAATTCCAGCCGACTCTCGTCGCCGACCGCGCCGACCACGACCCGGCCCGAGGCGACGGCGCCGTTGACCGACAGGGCCGGGCGGCCCATCTCCTGCTGCCGGCCGGCCCAGTCCGCCGAGACCGCCATCGCCGCCTCGAGTGCGCGGCAGGCGCGCGCGGCATAGTCCGCCTGGCGCTGCACCGCGCCGAAGGTCGCCATGATGCCGTCGCCGAGGAACTTGTCGATGGCGCCGCCCTCGCGCTGGATGATCGGCACCATCGCGCTCTGGTAGTCGGCCAGGATCGCCATCACCTCCTGCGGCTTCAGCCGGGTCGACATCCGGGTGAAGCCGCGCAGGTCGAGATTGAGGATCGCCACGTCGCGGGCCTCGCCGGTTCCGGCCATGATCTCGTCTCCGCGGCGGCCGATGCGGCGTGCCACTTCGGGATCGAAGAAGCGCGCCAGGTTCTGCTTGGCCTGGCCCTCGGCGAAGGAACTGGTCAGCATCTGGCGGGCGATGTGGATGGCGAGCGCGATGATGCCGGTCACCATCAGCATCGAGATGATCTTGTCGAACTCGCCGCCCAGCAGCACCGTGTTCGAGGTCAGGTACTGGATGTAGTCGCGGGTGATCATGTTGTTCTGCGGATCGGCATAGACCACATAGGCGACCATCGCCAGCCAGCCCAGCGCCGCCGCCAGGCCGGCCAGGACCACGTAGCGCACCTCGAAGCGCAGCGCGCGCAGCGAGATGAAGATGAAGACGTAGAGCAGGGTCGGCGCCTTCAGGTAGAAGGAGGCGGGCTGGTGGTACTGGATGTGGAAGCTCCAGATCAGGCCGTAGAGCAGGCCCATGTCGATCAGGATCGAGCCGGCGAGCAGCCAGAAGTTCAGCCGCCAGCGATAGGCCATGTAGAGGCGGATCAGGGTGAAGGCGAAATAGAGGCCGATCGCGGTCGGCGTGATCGGCGTCTGCATCGGCGTGGTCTTGCGGGCGAGGGTATAGAGCACGCCGAAGGTGACGATGATCGCCAGCTGGATCCAGCCGATCAGCCGCTCGCTCTTGTCCTGGCGGGCCGCCACGGCGGCGCGAACCGAGGGCGGCAGCTCGTCCTCTTCATGGCGCATCAGCAGGTCGGGCATGCGGGACTCCTTCATCGGCACTCTGGCCAGCGGATCGCCGTCCGGGCTAGCGCTTCTGCAGCCACAGGCTGGACGCTGGCGCCTCGATCCCGGGCAATCGGGCGACCACGGACCGGCCGAGCTGCGCCGCCAGATGCAGCCTGGCATAGTTGCTGGCGAAGAGCGGCTGCCAGCCGCCGCCGGCGATCAGCGCCATCACCCCGAGCTGCTCGTTGTAGCCGCGCCAGCGCCAGCCTGGCGGATAGTCCTCGGGCAGGAAGATGTCGTGGACATGCACCAGCACGCCGGCGGGCAGCTGCGGCAGCACGCCGTTCAGCAGCAGATCGACATCGGTGCCCGGCATCAGGATGTGGCTGGAATCGATGAACAGGATGTCGCCCGACTCCAGCGCGGCGAAGACCGCCGGATCGGCCGCCTGGACCACGCTGCGCAGCTGCGTCACCTTCAGGCGCGAGATGTCGGCCCGCGGCTGCGGATCGATCGCCGTCACCTGGGTCGTCAGGGCGCCGTCGCGGATCGCCCGGGCGATGAAGCGCGTCGAATGGCCGGAGCCGACTTCGACCACGCGCTTGGGCCGGCGCGACCGCAGCAGGGCATAGAGCACCGCGGCATCCAGCGTCACCAGCCAGTCCTGGTTCCAGCGCGGCTCCGGCGGCTCGGCCGCGGCGGCGATCCGCTCCAGGTCGGCGGCGACGCTCTCGACTGCGTCGAGGGTCGCGGTGAACTGCGCCTGGGCCTGGCGGAAGGCCCGCGCCGCGGCGGCGTAGTCGAGGGCGGCGGTGACCTGGTCGGCATGGCGATAGGGAATGAAGAAGCCGCGCGGCCGGTCGGTGAGCAGCGTCGCCAGGCCCAGCTGCAGCCGGCGCCAGCGGGTGCGCAGGTCGCCCATCAGGCCGCCCGCCGGAGGCGCGTCCGGGTTGCCTCAGCCATGTCGGAACGGCCGGATCACGGCTCCAGGACCAGCCCCTCGCGGGCGACGATGGTGCCGCGCCGCGCCTGGGCGGCATCGGCGGCGATCTGGTCCATGGCATCGTCGGTATGGCTGGGATCGTGGTGGAAGATCACCAGGGTCTTCACGCCGGCGGCGTCGGCGATGCGGACGCCTTCCTGCCAGGTCGAATGACCCCAGCCCTTGTATTTCGGATATTCGTCGTCGGTATAGGTCGAATCGTAGATGAAGATGTCGGCGCCGCGCACCAGGTCGACGATGCCGCGATCCGGGCCCTGGCCGTCGTGCTCGCAGTCGGTGATGTAGCAGATCGCCTTGCCGCCCCAGTCGACGCGATAGCCGGTGGCGCCGTTGGGATGATTGAGCGCTGCGGTGCGGATCGAGACGCCGGGAAACGGCTTCAGCGTGGCGCCGGCCTTGAAGTCGTGGAAGCTGGGCTTCGAGCTGAACACTTCCGGCGGCACCGGGAACAGCGGCTCCACCATCATTCCCGACAGCGCATCCTTGAGCGAGCGCGGTGATTCGAGATGGCCCGCCCAGAGGCGGATGTTGCTGTCCTTGAGATAGAGCGGTGCGAAGAACGGCACCCCGACCATGTGGTCGAGATGGGTATGGGTGAAGAACATGTCGGCGGTGATCGGCCCGTCCCTGACCAGGTCCTGGCCGAGCGGCCGCAACCCGGTGCCGCCGTCGAAGATCAGGATGTTGGGCCCGCAGCGCACTTCAAGGCAGCTGGTATTGCCGCCGTAGCGCACGTAGTCGGGACCTGGACATGAAAGCGAGCCGCGGACGCCCCAGAAGCGAACGGAGAAATCGGCCGTCGTGGTCAAAAGCTGCCTCTTTGGTTCGGCGTCCCCATCCGAAGTACGGGCCCACCCGGCCCGAGCGAAATACGCCGAACCTCATCCGCCTGTTCCGCGCGGGGAAATGATGGCATGGTTGGCCCCCGCTTGCAAAGCCGGGATAACGCGCCCCATACCATTGGCTACACTCACCATGCCCGCCGCCGCCGAGGTCACACCAGCGACTCCCCGCGACATCGCACCCGATTCGGTCAGGACCAATTGGTCGCGTGTGGCTTTCGGCGTGGGCCTGAGCGCCTTTGTCGCCTATCAGCAGTTTAAGCTGCCGCCGGTCCTGCCTGGCTTCCTCGCCCTCCACCCCCATGACCCTATCGTCGCTGCGGGCTTTATGTCGGTCTATGCCCTGGTTGGCCTGCTCGCCTCGGCGGCGATCGGCGGCTGGCTGGTGCCGGCGCGCTGGACGCTGGGCATCGGCCTGGTGCTGGGGCTGAGCGCCCTGGGGATCGGCCTTGCGCTGCTGGCCCCGGATTCCGGTCCCCTGATGCTGACCGCCCGCGGGCTGGAAGGCCTGGCCTTCGCCTTCGGTGCCATTGCCGGCCCGGCGATCGCCGGATCGGCCGCCAGCCGGCGCGACCTGCCGATCGTCACCGGGCTCCTCGCCGGCTGGATTCCGATCGGCCAGATCCTGGCGGCGCTGCTGGCTTTGGAATTCACCGACTGGCGGGCGCTGTGGCTGGCGGGCCTGGTGCTGATCCCGCTACTCGGCCTCTGGGCGCGCCTCGCCCTGCCACGGCCATCCGCGGCCACCGGACGGCAGGGCGGCGGCCGTGCACGCCTGACCCGCCGCGAGATCATCGCCCTGGTGCTGACCGCCACCGTCTTCCTGCTCTGGTCGAACCAGTACTTCGCCTTCATGACCTGGCTGACCCAGTATCTCACCCAGCAGCTGCATCTGGCGCCCGGCGACGCCGTCCTAGCCTATCTCCTGCCGATCGTGGTGCTGCTGAGCTGCAATCTGCTGACCGGCTGGGCCCTGCGCCACGGCCTCGCCTTGATGCCGGCCCTGATCGCCGGCCTGGTGCTGCAGATCTCGGTCTGGCTGGCGGCGCCGATCCTCGACGGCTGGATCGGCATCCTCGCCCTCGTCCTCTACGGCGTCGCCGCCGGCGTCATCCCGACCTGCCTGTTCCACCTGCCGCATCACATCCTGCGGCGCACCGCCGGCGCCAATGCCTTCGGCATCGTGATGACCGGGCGCAACATCGGTGTCTTCGCCGGCCCGATCCTGCTGGCGGCGCTGGTGCGCTGGACCGGCGGCTGGATCGCCGCCGCCTATGTGATCGCCGCCTTGACCACGCTGGCGGCGATCATCGCCGTCGGACTCTGGCGGCTGGAGCGTCGCCCGCCGTCGCGCTGAGCGGCCTCAGGCAGCGCGCCGGACCTCGGACCGGTGCTCCGGCCGCGCTTCCGGCCTGGCCGCGACGCGCGGCTCGGCCTTGGCTTCCGGCGCCGGCGCCGCCGTTTCCGGATCCGCCAGTTCGCGGCAGCGCTCCATCAGGCGGCCGTTCTGTTCGACATAGTGATCGACGGTCCGCGTCAGCCAGCTCTGCTGCAGTTCCACCATCTCGCCCCAGCTGCGGCAGGCCGCGAGCTCGCGCATCGCGTCGAGATCGGCCTGCAGGCGCTTCTCGGCGAAACCGACCATTTCGTCGCGCCAGGCCGTCAGCAGCTTGGCATAGGTTTGGCCAGAGCGATCCAGCATCTCCGACCATTGCGCCGCGATCTGGCCGTTCCAGTCGGCGGCCGCATCGGGACTCTCCGACTTTCCGTTGCCGATGCCGTTCTTCTTCATCTCGACCTCCTTGCTGGCAGGTTTATGAGCTCGTCGGCGCACACGCGCCGGTCCCTGGCGAAATCGATTCGAGCCGCCATCTGTCTTCGCAAATTGCTGCACGTCGGCCGGACGCATGCCGGCGGAACTTTTCGAAGCGGAAGCGGCTGAACATGAACCGCATCCGGGACCGCATCGATCCGCTGGATCGGTCGGCATGTCGATCCTAGCGCCGGACCGACGCGGCTATCCAATCACATTTTGCTGTCGGATTTGTGTCGCTTCGTCGCAGCGGTTTCCGTGCGACTCACACGCGCCTATGCGATGTGCCGGGAACCGGCGGAGCGGCGCTGCAAAAAAAGTCAGTCGGTCGCAAGCGGTACCGCGGTCTCGAATTTCACCCTCCCCATGGAGACGATGGTTTCGAATCGCTTGATGTGTTTCTCGAAGAAATATTTCCGGGTGAAGGCGTCGTAATCCTCCATGCTGGGGATGCTGACGATGACGACGAAATCGGTCGGCCCGGTCACGTAGTAGCACTGCGTCACTTCCGCCGCCTGCTGCATCGCCGCCTTGAAGCGCTCGGCGACGTCGAAGCGGTTGGTGCCGTCGCGTTCCAGCGCGACCATGACGATCACGGTCAGACCGCGCCCCGCGGCTTCCGGCGCCAGCAGCGACACGTCGCGCGCGATCACCCCTTCATCGCGCAGGCGCTGGACCCGGCGGAGACAGGCGGCCGGCGACAGGCCGGCGATCTCCGCCAGCTCTTCGCCGGTCTGGCGGTTGTCCCGCTGCAGGGCTGTCAGCAGCCGCCGATCGAAACTGTCGAGCTCCATGATGCCGTCCTGTCGCCGTCCTGCGGGATTCCCGCAAATCGGCGGGCATTATAGCGGGAATTCCGCATCCGGCCGAAGCGCTTTGCGACCCTTTCGCAGCCCGGCGGCGGCACTATCCGCCGCGACCACGAACCGAAGGAGAGGGTCATGCGGCATCAGTATTCAACGGCGTCGGACGTGCGGCAGCGGCGGGCCTCGGCCTTTGCCCAGGCCGCCGCCGCCTGGATCTTCGGCCTGCCGGCGGCGCTTGCCGGCTGGCAGCGCATCCGCCGCGACGAGCGTTACCTGCTGGAGCAGACCGATGCGCGGCTCGCCGATATCGGCCTCGACCGGCGCGAGATCGGCCGGGCCCTGCGCGGGGACCCGCGGCGCTGAACGCCGGCGGACAGGCTTAGGGAACGGGGCGGGCTAGGGCATCAGGCGATAGCCGCCCTGGTCGGTGACCAGGATCGCGGCCTTGGCCGGGTCCTTCTCGATCTTCTGGCGCAGCCGGTAGACATGGGTCTCCAGGGTGTGGGTGGTGACGCCCGCATTGTAGCCCCAGACCTCGCCCAGCAGCGTCTCGCGGCTGATCGCGCGCTGGCCGGCGCGATAGAGGTATTTCAGGATCGCGGTCTCCTTCTCGGTCAGGCGGATCTTCTTGTTCGCCTTCTCGTCGACCAGCATCTTGACGTTGGGCTTGAAGGTGTAGTGTCCGATGGCGAGGACCGCGTCCTCGCTGTGCTCGTGCTGCCGCAGATGCGCGCGCAGGCGGGCCAGCAGCTCGCCGAGGCGGAAGGGCTTGGCGATATAGTCGTTGGCGCCGGAATCCAGCCCCTTGATGGTATCGGCCTCGCCGCCGGAGGCGGTCACCATGATGATCGGCACCGCGACATTGGCCTTGCGCAGGTCGTTGCAGACCTGGCGCCCGTCGGCATCGGGAAGGCCGACGTCGAGCAGGATGGCGTCCAGCTTCTCCGCCTTGGCGACTTTCAGCGCCTCGGCGCCGGAACCGGCCTCCAGGCACTCGAACTCGCCGTCCTTCGCCAGCTGTTCCGCCAGGGTCTTGCGCAGGGTTTCGTCGTCATCGACCAGCAGGATGCGTTTGGCGGCGGCTGTCGGCATGCGTGTCTCCAGATTCCGGTCCCCGGGGTTGATATTTCGGGCGGCATTTCAGGGTCCCGGGTGCCATCGCAGATACCATCGGCGCTTCGACCCTGCAAGTCGATGGGTAAGATTGTTGCTGCCCGGCCGGGAAGAGGGCCGATCCGGTTCCGTCGGGACCCGATCTTGACGTTTCCGGCAGCCTGGCTCCATATGCCGGGATCATGCCCATCCAGGTAGACCCCCCGGAAGATTCCCAGGTAGACGAATGACCACTGCCGATCCCTCCGCCCGCACCGCCAGCGCCCAGACCACCGTCGAGCGGTCGGTGTCGGAGCTGCGCCGCGGCGGGGCGGTGGCCCTGAGTGCCGGCGGCAGGTCGGTCCTGGCGATCGCCGCCGAACTGCTCGAGGAACCGGGCCTCGCCTGGCTGGCGGCGGCCGCGGCGCCGGCCGGCCCCCGGCTGCTGCTGACCGCCGAACGGGCGGCAAAGCTCGGCCTCGGCGCCCAGCAGAAGACCGCCGCCTTCCGCCTCTGCGCGCTGCCCGAGGCCCTGTCGGCCGATGCGGTGCGCCAGCTCGCCGATCCCACCGTCCGGGTAGAGAACCCCATCGACCTCGGTCTGGTTCCGGCCCAGCCGGGCGCTGAGGAGCTGCCGGCGGAACTCGGCCAAGCCGCCATCGACCTCGCCAAGGCGGCCCGCCTGCTGCCCGCCATGGCCATGGCCATCGTGCCGGCCGCGGCGCTGGATCAATGGGTGGCCGAGCCCTATCGCCTGGCCGCCGCCGACGTCACCGCCTATCGTCGCAGCGCCGCCGCCACACTGAAGCGGGTCGGCTCGGCCCATGTGCCGCTGACCGGGGCGGAGGAGACCGAGATCATCGCCTTCCGCCCCTCAGACGGGGGGAAGGAGCATCTGGCGATCGTGATCGGTAAGCCGGACCTTACCAAGCCGGTCCTGACCCGCCTCCATTCCGAATGCTTCACCGGCGACCTGCTCGGCTCCCTGCGCTGCGATTGCGGCGACCAGCTGCGCGGGGCGATCGAGGAGATCGCCAAGTCCGGCAGCGGCATCCTGCTCTATCTGGCCCAGGAAGGCCGCGGCATCGGCCTGATCAACAAGCTCCGGGCCTATCGCCTGCAGGATGCCGGGGCGGATACCGCCGATGCCAATCTCCAGCTCGGTTTCGGGGCCGACGAGCGGGTCTATCACCCGGCGGCGGAAATGCTGCGCCAGCTGGGGGTGGGCGCGGTGCGGCTGCTCACCAACAACCCGGACAAGGTGAAGGGCCTCGCCCAATGCGGCATCGCGGTCAGCGAGCGGGTGCCGCATATCTTCCCGGCCAACGACCACAACGAGCGCTACCTCAGCGCCAAGGCCTTGAAATTCGGCCATATGTTCTGAGCGGCCAGGGCCCTCGGGGCATCTGGCACGGCCATTGCGAGGTTGCTGCCGGTTCCGACCGACAGATGGCCCCATGGATCAGACCTTCGCCCTGCCCAACGCTCCCGCGCCGCAGCCCGTGCTTCCCGGCACGGGGCGCGCGACCGGAGCGTCCAGCGCCGGCGCCGGGGCGATTTCCGGCGGTTTGCTGCGGCCGGGCGCCATCGACCAGCCGCAGTTCCGCGCCATGCTGCAGGCCGCTCAGGCGGCGCAGCAGGCCGGCCCCCAGCCCGCGATCCCGCCCGATCCCGCCTCCGGCCCCGCACCGGCCTTCGACGGGATTCCGACGCTGACGCCGGCACAATTTGCCGTTCTGACCGGCGGCCAGGCCGTCGCCACACCGGACCCGGCCGCGGTACTGCCCGGTGACCCTGCGGCGGTGCCGACGGTGATCTCCGGCCGCGCCCCGGCCGCGGCTGGCGAGGCGACGGCCGCAGCGGAAGCGCCGCCCGCAGCTGAGGCTCCGGCGGAGGCTCCGACGGTGGCGGATGCAGCGGCGGAAACGGCTGGCGATCCCCGGGTGGTGCATTTCAAGCACCTGCCCGACCAGGACGAGCGCAAGGCCCTGTCGGCTTCCGGCAAGCGCTGGGTGGTCGACGAGACGCCCGGATCGCGCAAGCTGTTCTTCGGCGACGACGAGGTCTTCGGCTGGGACGATTTCGTCGACCTGATCAATCCGCTGCAGCATATCCCGGTGGTGGCGCAGGTCTATCGCGCCGTCAGCGGCGACCAGATCAACGGCGCGGCCGAACTGCTCGGCGCCCTGCCTTTCGGGCCGTCCGGCACCATGGCGGCGGTGATGGATCTCATGGTGCGCGACACCACCGGCCGGGACATCGGCTCGAACGCGATCGCCCTGCTGTTCGGTACGGACCAGACGCCGGACGGCACCGCCGTCGCCTCCGCCGCGGCCGCGCCGCCGGATATCGTCCGGACCAGCGCCATCAACATGGACCGGGACAACGGCGGCCACGACGCCTGACCACCGACGGCGCCATCGGCCGGGGATTTCTGCGACGGAACGCGCCTTTCCCCCGGCTTCCTTCATGCTAGGTTGGCCGGCATCGGCAGCGGCATCCCGGGGATGGAACCAGCGTGGATCTCTTGGTCAAGGCGGCAGCGGGCCAGACCACCGGTCGGGCGAGCTTGGGCGACGCGGTCTTTGCCTGCGCCCTCGGCCGCAGCGGCATCGTGGCGGAGAAGGTGGAAGGCGACGGCGGCACCCCGGTCGGCAGCTTCCCGCTGCGCCAGGTGCTGTTCCGTCCCGACCGGCTGAAGCTGGTCGAGACCCGCCTGCCGTGCCGCGCCCTGTCGCCGGACGACGGCTGGTGCGACGATCCGGCGGACTGGAACTACAATCGCGCCATCAGCCGGCCCTATCGCGCCAGCCACGAGAGGATGTGGCGCACGGATCATCTCTACGACATCGTCGCGGTGATCGGTCACAACGACGCCCCGGCGGTGCCGGGCAAGGGCAGTGCGGTGTTCCTGCACCTCGCCCATGACGACTACGCGCCGACCGACGGCTGCATCGCCTTCAAATCCGGCGACCTCATCCAGATCCTCGCGGTAATGACCGCTGCGGATCGGGTGATCGTCGCCCTGGCCTGAGCGGCGCATGAGCCGGCTCGACAGTTTCATCCGCCGCCTGCAGGCGCAGCGTGCCTGCCTGGATGCCGCGGCGGCGATGACCCGGGACCTCGACGGCGTGGTGCTGGAGCT
>CAZKDH010000109.1:0-25238 GCA_964551505.1 uncultured Rhodospirillaceae bacterium | reverse complement strand
CCGGCCGAATTCGGCGGTCCCGCCGGCCCGGAGCCGACCCGCTACGGCGACTGGGAGCGCAACGGGCGCGTTAGCGATTTCTGAACCATGGGCAGGGTAACTACCTGTCGATGCGAGAAAAGCATGGCCTGTCACCGCTTCGTGATTGGCGGCGGTTTCGGCAAGGGACTTAGTCTGCAGCTATGAAATTCTCTGCCATCCTGATCGCCGGATTATTGATCGCGGCGCCGTCGGCCTGGGCCCAGCAATCGCCCCTGGTGCTGCCGATGATCGAGCCCGGCCAGCCGATGGAGGCATCGCCGCTCGAGCCGGCGCCGGAAATCCCCGATGCGACCTCGGCCGATGAACTGGTTCCGGCCGCGCCGCAGCGCCAGGAGATCGAGGCCGAGACCACGCCGGCGCCGGTGGTGGTGGAACTCTTCACCTCCCAGGGCTGCAATTCCTGCCCGCCGGCCGAGGCCTATCTGGGCGAACTCGCCAAGCGCAAGGACGTGCTGGCGCTCTCCTTCCATGTCGACTACTGGGACTATATCGGCTGGAAGGATCGCTACGCCGACCCGGCCTATACCACCCGCCAGCGCGCCTATGCCAAGACCCTGGGCGACGGCATGGTCTACACGCCGCAGATCATCGTCGCCGGTGCCAGCGATGCGGTCGGCTCCAACCGCGGCACGGTCGATGCGGCGATCAAGCAGGCGAAGACCCGCCTCAAGATGCAGGCGCTGAAGATCGAGCGCGATCCGGCCAGCGGCGAGGTCAGCCTCGAGCTGCCGGAGGCGGATCTGCCGGTGCCGGCGACGCTATGGCTGGTAACCTACCAGTACCAGAACCAGGATGCGATCAAGTCCGGCGAGAATCGCGGCCGCAAGCTGGTGTCCTTCAACACCGTGCGCTCGCTGCAGAAGGTCGGCGTCTGGGACGGCCGGGCGAGCACCCTGGCGCTCAACCTCTCGGCCCAGGCGAAGGCCAACAATCCGGACGGCTGCGCCATCATCGCCAATCTCGCCGATTACGGCCCGGTCATCGCCGCGGTCGCCTTCGACTTCGACGAGGCCTGGTAGCAACCGCCGGAAATCGGCCTTGTTCGGGCCCGGTCCGGGCGGATAGTCTCCGCCCATCATGACCGAGAACATCCCCTTCATCTCCGCCGCCGCCATCGACCGCGCTCTGGATTATCCGGCCCTGGTCGCGGCCCTGCAGCAGGCGTTCGCCGGCGACTGGACGGTGCCGGTGCGCCATCACCACGCCATCCCGATGCCCAACGGCGAGCCGGAGCAGACCCTGCTGCTGATGCCGGCCTGGGACGCCGGGCGCAGCGTCGGGGTGAAGATGGTCACCATCACGCCGGGCAACGGCAGCCGCGGCCTGCCCGCGGTCCAGGGCATCTACCTGCTGCTCGACGGCCTCACCGGCGCGCCGCTGGCGCTGATGGAAGGCAAGCAGCTGACCGTGCGCCGCACCGCGGCGGCCTCCGCCTTGGCGGCGAAATACTGCGCCCGACCGGATGCGTCCCTGCATCTCATGGTCGGCACCGGCGCCCTGTCGCAGCCGCTGATCGAGGCGCATCGCGCGGTGCATCCGATCCGCCAGACCCGGATCTGGGGCCGCGACGCCGCCAAGACCGCCGCCTATGCCCGGGAACTCGCCGGTCGCGGCTTGGATGTCGAAGCGGTGGCGGATCTCGAGGCGGCGGTGCGCCTGGCCGACATCGTCTCCTGCGCCACCCTGTCGACCGCGCCGCTGGTCAAGGGCGCCTGGCTGAAGCCCGGCGCGCATCTCGATCTGGTCGGCGCCTATCTGCCGGAGATGCGGGAATCCGACGACGAGGCGGTACGGCGCGCGACGCTGTTCGTCGATACCCGCGGCGGCGCGCTGAAGGAGGGCGGCGACATCGTCCAGCCGCTGAAGGCCGGCGTAATCCGCGAAAGCGACATCGCCGCCGACCTCTTCGATCTCTGCCGCGGCCGGCATCCCGGGCGCCGCAGCGCCGGGGAAATCACCCTGTTCAAGTCCGTCGGCACCGCGATCGAGGATCTCGCGGCCGCGCAGCTGATGCTGCAGCGGATGTAGCGCGCCCTCTCCCTAACCCTCCACCAGTAAATGGGGGAGGAGACCGATCCAGTCTTTCGCCCAGCCACCGGGGCGCGTTCGATTGAGTCCCCCCGGATCGAGGGAGAGGACCGACCCAGTTTTTCGCGCAACCGCCGGCGTTCGTTCGATCACGTCCCCTCCCCCGAATCGGGGGAGGGCTAGGGAGAGGGTGCTTCCGGCGAAAGGCTGCTAGGGCGTTATGCCATTTGGTCGAATCACTGGGCGTCATGCCACTGGGCGTCATGCCAAGGCTTGGCCTTGGCATCCACGAATTGCTTTGCAGTAGACAAACTCGTGGACCCCAAGGCCAAGCCTTGGGGTGACGAATACCCCTATAACGAATGAACCTAAACGCACCTTGCTCTAGGCCTCAGAACACCTTCTGCAGCACGCCCGAGAGGCGCTTGGCGAAGCCGGCGGGGTCGGGCAGGGTCTCGCCGTCGAGGATCCGCGCCTGGTCGAGCAGCAGCCAGCAGGCATCGCCCAGGGCATCGGCACCGCCGCTCTTGGAGACCGCCTTGGCCAAAGCCGCCACCAGGGGATGGGTGCCGTTGATCTCCAGCACCCGCGGCAGCGTGGTCTCAAGGCGCTTGTGCTGGCGCATCAGGCGCTCGAGATGGATATCCATGTCGCCCTCGTCGGCGACCAGGCAGACGGCGCTGTCGGTCAGCCGGTCGGTGACGCGGACATCCTTCACCGCCTCCTTCAGGGTCAGCTTCATCAGCGCCACCAGGTTGTCGATGCCCGCCGCCGGCGCCTCCGGCCTCTTCGCGTCGGCCTTGTCGGCTTTCGCCACGGCATCGAGATCGGAGCCGCCACGGGTCGCCGACTTGAACGGCTTGCCGTCGAAATTCTCCACTATCGAGATCCAGAAATCGTCGACCGGATCGGTCAGCAGCAGCACCTCGACGCCTTTCGCACGGAAGCCCTCGAGCTGCGGCGACTTCATCAGCGCCTCGATCGAATCGCCGCTGATCGTATAGATCGCCTTCTGGCCCTCCTTCATCCGGCCGACATAGTCGGCCAGGCCGGTGAGGGCGTCGCCGGCGGTCGAGCGGAAGCGCGAGAGCTTCAGCAGGGCGTCGCGGTTCTCGGCATCCTCGTAGATGCCCTCCTTGATCACCGCGCCGAAGTTGCTCCAGAAGGCGGCATAGGAGTCGGGCTCGTTATCCGCCCGTTTCTGCAGCTCGCCGATCAGGCGTTTCACCAGGGCGGCGCGGATCTTGGCGATCAGCGGATTGGCCTGCAGGGTCTCGCGGCTGATGTTCAGCGGCAGGTCCTCGGAATCGATCAGGCCCTTCACGAAGCGCAGCCAGGGCGGCAGGATGTCCGGGCACTGGTCGGTGATGAAGACCCGCTTCACATAGAGCTTCAGCGACTGCTTGCGGTCGGGATGGAAGAGGTCGAAGGGCTTCGACCCCGGGATGAACAGCAGGCCGGTATAGTCGATCTTGCCCTCGGCCTTGAAATGCAGCGTCGCCCAGGGCTCGTCGAAGGCATGGGCGACGTGGTGGTAGAATTCCTTGTACTGCTCCGGCGTGATCTCGCTCTTGGCGCGGGTCCACAGCGCGGCGCCCTGGTTGACGTGGCGCTCGACCTCGCCGTCGATCAGGCGGATCGGCAGGGCGATATGATCGGAATATTTCGCGATCACCGTCGCCAGGCGCGAGGCCTCGAGCCATTCGTCCTCCGCGGCCTTCAGGTGCAGTACGATGGCGGTGCCGCGCCTGGCCTCGGCGACCGGCGAGACGGTAAACTCACCCTTGCCGTCGGAGACCCAGCGCCAGGCCTCGCCGGCGCCGGCCCGGCGCGAGATCACCTCGACCTCGTCCGCCACCATGAAGGCGGAATAGAAGCCGACGCCGAACTGGCCGATCAGCGACAGCTTCGCCTCGGCGCTCTTCGCCGCCTCGACCTCGCTCATGAAGCGGGCGGAGCCGGAGCGGGCGATGGTGCCGAGATTGCCGATCAGCTCATCATGGCTCATGCCGATGCCGTTGTCGGCGATGGTGAGGCGGCGCTGCTTCTTGTCGATGGTGACGGTGACCTTGAGGTCCGGATCCTCGGCCAGCAGCCCGGCCTCGGTCTGGCCGAGGTAGCGCAATTTGTCGCAGGCATCCGAGGCGTTGGAAATCAGCTCCCGCAGGAACACCGCCTTGTCGCTGTAGAGCGCGTGGGCGACGATATCCAGCAGGCGGGAGACTTCCGCCTGGAAACCATGGCGTTCCGGCGTTGCACCGGGCTGGGCGGCGGGTTTGACGGTGGTTTCGGTCATCCTGGCGGCACTCCGACGGCAATGGGCTGAAGCGCCGTTCATATGCGGAATTTACCGGGCGGGTTCAAGGGGGTCGGGTGGCGCCCGGCCTTCATTTTTGCCCGGTTTTCTGCCAGCATGGCCCCGACCAGCCACGGGAGATGCAGATGAGCGCCGAAGCCAAGTTGAGGACCGTCGAGACCCCGAAACGCTCGGACGAGGAATGGCGCCTGCGCCGGGAACTGGCCGCCTGCTACCGCCTGGTCGCCCATTTCCGCATGACCGACCTCATCTTCACCCATATCTCGGTGCGGGTCCCCGGGCCGGAAAAGCACTTCCTGATCAATCCCTACGGGCTGTTCTTCGACGAGATCACCGCCTCGAACCTGGTCAAGATCGATATCGACGGCAGGGCGGTCGAGCCTTCGCCCTACAGCGTCAATCCGGCGGGCTTCGTCATCCACAGCGCCATCCATGCCGCCCGCGAGGATGCGCATTGCGTGCTGCATACCCATACCAAGGCCGGCTGCGCCATCGCCGCGCAGCAGGGCGGCCTGCTGCCGGTCAACCAGATGTCGCTCGAATTCTACGGCAAGGTCGCCTATCACGACTACGAGGGCATCGCCCTCGATTTCGCCGAGCGCGAGCGCCTGGTGCGCGACCTCGGCGGCAAGCCGGTGATGATCCTGCGCAACCACGGCCTGCTCACGGTCGGTCACACGGCGCAGCAGGCGTTCCTGCGCATGTACTACCTGGAAAAGGCCTGCGAGATCCAGCTGACCGCGCAGACCGGCGGCGCCGCGCTGGTCCTGCCGCCACAGGCGGTCTGCGAACATACCGAGCGGCAGTTCAACGCCCCGCCGCCGGCCAGTGCCACGACGCTGAACGATACCGACGGCTACGACCTCGCCTGGACCGCTTTGCTGCGGCTGCTCGACCGGATCGATCCGAGCTACAAGAACTGAGGCGCGCGCCGGGATGACGGCCGACGGCATGACCTCCTGGCGCAGCACTCTCCTGAGTCTGGCGGCGGCGGTCGGCTTCTTCGCCTGCATTTCCGTCGCCGCCGCAGGCGAGCTCGACGGCAGCTACGACGCCCAGGGCCGCACCCCCGACGGCAAGGCCTATAGCGGCGACGTGCTGATGAAGTCCTTCGGCCGGACCGAGGCCGTGCTCTGGCGGCTGCAGGGAAACCAGGGCTACAAGGGCATCGGCATCGTCAGCGGCGGCGTCCTCGGCGCTGCCTATGCGGCCGACAAGTCCTATTTCGGCGTGGTCATCTACGACGTGCGCGGCGGGATCCTGGACGGCGTCTGGACGGCGGTCTCGGATCCCAAGGCCACCGGCCGCGAGGTGCTGGAAGGACCGGCCAGCCTCGACGGCACCTACAAGATCACCACCGGCGAGCAGCTCGACGGGGTGACCAATTATTCCGGCCAGGTGGTGATCAAGCCCAACGGCAAGACCTATCTGGTGGCCTGGCTCGGCCCCTCGCAGTCGCCGGCGCCGATCGCCATGGGCGTCGGCATCCTCGCCGACACCAAGCTGGTCGTCGCCTTCGGCAAGGACCGCATCCCCGGCGTCGTCGCCTATCGGATCGACGGGAAGCAGCTCGAGGGCGTCTGGGCCTCGGGCGGCTCGCACCAGACCGGTACCGAGACCCTGATCCGCAAGCCCTAGGGCGTTGTGCCATTTGGTCGAATCACTAGCCCTCATGCCAAGGCTTGGCCTTGGCATCCACGAATTGCTTTGCAGCAGACAAACGCGTGGACCCCAAGGCCAAGCCTTGGGGTGACGAATACCCCTATAACGAATGAACCGAAACGCAACTTGCGCTAGGCCGTCACCCGCGCGGAAAGCGAATAAGAGCGTTCGGCGAGATAGACCGAGCCCTCGCCGCCCATCAGGCTGGAGAACAGCGTGAAATGCGTGACCTCGAAGGCATCGGAGCGGAACAGGTTCCGTTCGGCGAGGTAATGCTGCAGCTTCGCCTGCGGCGGGTCCTTGGTCCAGCTCAGGGTCACGTGCGGGGTGAATTTCTGGCCGTTCGGCGGCAGGCCGGCGCGGACCACGGCGGATTCGACCTTGTCCTGCAGGTGGCTGAGGGCCGGCTCCTTCTCGACGCCGGCCCAGACCGCCTTCACCCGGCCGCCGGTGGCGAAATGGCCGATCCCGGCCAGGCGGAGCTTGAAGGTCGGCGCCCGGATACCGGCCAGGGCGGCATCGACGTAATCCATGTCGCGGCCGTCGATCTCGCCGAGGAAGCGCAGGGTCAGATGGTAGTTTTCCGGGGGCACCCATTTCGCGCCCGGCAGGCCGCCGGTCAACATGCGCAGTTGCCATCGCACGTTCTCGGGCAATGACAAGGCGACGAACAACCGCATGGGGCACCTGCCGGCGACTCGAAGGTAGGTTCAGCATAACAAGCAGGGACCGGTGTTACCACCCTGCTTGCCGGTGTCAGGCGGCCGGATATGTGTGTTGCCGGTTGATCGCGTCGATCCCGTCAAGCACCTCTTTCGACAGGGAAATCCCGACGCTGGCGATATCCGCCCGCAGCTGCTCGAGGGTGGTCGCGCCGATGATGTTGCTGGTGACGAAGTCGCGCGAATTCACATAGGCGAGGGCCATCTGCGCCGGGTCCAATCCGTGCCGGCGGGCGAGGTCGACATAGGCCCGGGTCGCCACTTCGCATTCCGGCTTGCGGTAGCGCTTGTAGCGGTCGGCGAACAGGGTCAGGCGCGCCTGCGGCGGCGCCGCGCCGTCGAGGAACTTTCCCGAGAGCGCGCCCATGCCCAAAGGCGAGAAGGCGAGCAGGCCGCAGTCCTCGCGGATCGAGATCTCGGCCATGCCGACCTCGTAGCTGCGGTTGAGCAGGTTATAGGCGTTCTGGTTCGAGACGATGCGCGGCCCCAGGCCCTGTTCCGCCAGCTTCAGGAAGCGCGAGCAGCCCCAGGCGGTCTCGTTGCTCAGCCCGACATGGCGGACCTTGCCGGCCTTGATCACCGCGTCCAGCCCGGCCAGCGTCTCCTCCAGGGGCGTCCAGACCTCGTCCGGCTGATGCACATAGCCGAGCTGGCCGAAGATGTTGACCGAGCGCTCCGGCCAGTGCAGCTGATAGAGATCGATATAGTCGGTCTGCAGCCGCTTCAGGCTGGCGTCGACGGCGGCGGCGATGTTCCGGGTGTCGTGGCGAGTCGTCCCGCCGCGCACATAACTGGTCTCCGGGCCGGGCCCGGCGATCTTGCTGGCGAGGATCACCTTGTCGCGCCGGCCGGCGTTCCGCGCCAGCCAGGTGCCGATGATGGTTTCGGTGCTGCCGTAGGTCTCCTTGGTGGGCGGGATCGCGTACATCTCGGCGGTGTCCCAGAAATTGACCCCCTGATCCAGGGCGTAGTCCATCTGCCGGTGCCCCTCGGCCTCGGTATTCTGCTTGCCCCAGGTCATCGTCCCCAGGCAGATAAGGCTGACCTTCAGATCGGTGCGGCCGAGGCGGCGATATTCCATGGCGTGGATTCCTTGACCGGTGAGGGGGATCAGTAGAAGAGCGTGAGGACGCCGGTATGGCCGTAGAGCTGCTGCCGGCTGATCTCGCCATTGGCGAAGAAGCCAATGAGGGGAATGGGACCCAGGCGATCCAGGATCAGCCGGGTCTCGGCGGCCTGGGGCCCGAAGAGATTGATGCCGCGGGCGACGCAGGAAACGTAGATCCCGCCCTTCACCGGCCGGTCGATGCGCTGCTTCAGCCGGTCGACCATCCGCCCGAGATCCGCCTCGGCGCTGTCGCGGTCGCGGCGGGTGAACATGATCTGCTGGCCGGCCTCGACCGCGTCGCCGATGGCGATCCAGCCGCGCTTGGGATCGATGCCGGTGATGTTGCGCACCAGGTAGTCGCCGGTATCGGATCCCGGCAGCGGCAGGGCGGCGAAGATGAAGCCGGCGACGCGGTTGAGGTTGCGCGCCAGCACGTCGCCGATCTCGGACTTGAACACCTCGAGGGCCGGGCGGTCGTCGATCGCCATCACGATATTTTGATCGCATTCGGTGATCGTGTGATGCGGCCCGATCGGGGAACAGCCCTGGCTGAGCCCGGTCGCCACCGCGACCTCGGCCGCGAACATCACCCCCGAGGCGCCGCCGTCGCCGATCGACTGCGCCACCTGCGGGAAGCTCGAGCGCGAGGAGGTGAGGCCGCCGACCAGGAAGGCACCCGCCGTCGCCGCCAGGATCTCGATGACCCGCGGCAGGTGCTGGCTGCGCGGATCGCCGTGGATCAGGGCGAGGCTGGGATGGCGGGCGGTGATCCAGTCGCCGTGCTGGCCTTCGATCGAGCCGCCGCCGGGCTCGAGGAGGCGCAGCGCGCCGGCGGGAAAATCCCCGATCATCAGCGCCATGGCGGGCTCGTCGAAATATTCCGCCGGCGGCAGGTTGGACCCCGCCGGGCCGTTGGCGAGGATGCCGATGCCCACCGTGCCGACCCAGTCGGCGACCCCGGTCATCAGCCGGAGATGGTCGATGATCTCCGCGAGATGCGTCGCCAGATGATCGGTCACGTAGACGAAACCCAGCCGCGCGCCGGCGGCGGCCGGCGCCTCGCCCAGCTGTGCCAGGCAGGCGCGGGTCACGTCCGACCAGTGCTGGCCGGCGGCATGCGCGGTGCGGTAGGCGGTCATTGCGGCAGGCGATCCATGATCCGGGTCAGCGACGGTAGCAGGCGGGCGACGATGATGGCCACCCCTTCCGCCGTGGGATGCAGCCCGTCGGCCTGGTTGAGCTCCGGCCGGCCGGCGACGCCGTCGAGGAAGAAGGGATAGAGATCGACGCCTTCCGCCTGGGCGATCGCTGGGTAGACCGCGTCGAAGGCGGCGACATAGTCGGCGCCGAGGTTGCGCGGCGCCAGCATGCCGGCGAGCAGGACCGCCGCCCCCGCCGCCTTGGCCCGGGCGGTGATCGCCAGCAGGTTGGCCTTCATTTCGCCGGGATCGAGGCCGCGCAGGGCGTCGTTGGCGCCGAGCTCCAGGATGACGATCTGCGGCCGGTCGGCAAGCGCCCAGTCGATGCGCTGGACGCCCCCGGCGCTGGTGTCGCCGGAAACGCCGCCATTGATCACCACCGCCGGGCGGCCCATCTTAGCCAGGGCGGCGGTGAGCTGGGCGGTGAATCCCGCCGTATCGGGAAGGCCGTAGCCGGCGGTCAGGCTGTCGCCGAAGGCCAGGATGCGGACAGGTTCCCGGGCCGCGGCCGGGGATGCGGCGACCAGCGACAGGCAGGCCAAGGCGGCAAGCAGGAATCTAGAATGAACCATTACCCGGCCGATCATGATTGAAATCGAGAACCTGCAGCTGAAGCTGGCGAGCGATGCCGGCGAGGTCAAGATCCTGAACGGCATCGATCTCCGGATCGGCGCCGGCGAGACCGTCAGCATCGTCGGTCCGTCGGGTTCCGGCAAGACCAGCCTGATGCTGCTGCTGGCCGGGCTGGAGCAGGCGAGCGCCGGGCGGGTGCGGATCGATGGGGCGGAGATCACCGCCCTGGGCGAGGACCAGCTGGCGCTGTTCCGCCGCCGCAACATCGGCATCGTCTTCCAGGCCTTCCACCTGATCCCGACCATGACGGCACTGGAAAACGTGGCGACGCCGCTGGAGCTCGCCGGCGCCGCGGCGGCGTCCGAACGGGCGCGGGCGGCGCTGGAGGCCGTCGGCCTCAGCCATCGCCTGGCGCATTATCCCTCGCAGCTGTCCGGCGGCGAGCAGCAGCGCGTCGCTCTCGCCCGGGCGATCGCGCCGGGGCCGAAGCTGCTGCTGGCCGACGAGCCCACCGGCAATCTCGATCTCGAGACCGGCGAGAAGGTCATCGACCTGATGTTCGGCCTGCAGCAGCGCCAGGGCGCCACCCTGCTGCTGATCACCCATGACGCGGCGCTGGCGCGGCGCTGCGACCGGATCATCCGCCTGGCCGACGGCCGAGTGATCGGCGAAGAACCCGCCGCCGCGTGACCGGAATCGCCCTGCATAGCCTGCTGCGCTTCCTCCGGCGCGAGCTCCGCGCCGGGTTCGCCCGCGGCTTCCGCGGCTTCCGGATCTTCCTCGGCTGCCTGCTGCTCGGCGTCGCCATCATCGCCGGGGTGGGCTCGATCGGCGCCGCGGTCGAGCAGGGCCTGGCCGCGGACGGCAAGCGGATCCTCGGCGGCGACCTGGAATTCCGCCTCGCCTATCGCGAGGCCAGCATCGACGAGGCGAATGCGCTGAAGTTCAGCGCCGCCGTCTCGCATACCACCGAGATGCGGGCGATGGCCAAGGCGGGGACCGGCCAGCCGACGCTGGTCGAGCTGAAGGCCGTCGATCTCCTCTATCCGCTCTATGGCGAGGTCGCGCTCGACCCGCCGATGCCGCTGGTCGCGGCCTTCGCCCCGGGGCCGGACGGGCGCTTCGGCATCGCCGTCGAGCGCGACCTGCTGGCCCGCCTCGGCGTGCGGCTCGGCGACACCGTCACCGTCGGTGCCGCCGCCTTCGACCTCCGGGCGGTGATCCTGCGCGAGCCCGACCGCGGCGCCCAGGTCTTCAACCTCGGTCCCCGCCTCATGCTGTCGCGGGCCGCCCTGGCGCAGACCGGGCTCGAGCAGCCGGGCAGCATGGTCTATCACGTCTACCGGGTGAAGCTCGGCGCCGGGCTCGATGCCGGACGCTGGGCCGCCGGCGTCAAGGCGAAGTTCCCCGATGCCGGCTGGCGGGTGCGCGGCGTCGACGATGCCGCCGCCGGCATCCGCCGCTTCATCGACCGGACCGAGATGTTCCTCAACCTGCTTGGGCTCAGCGCGCTCCTGATCGGCGGCGTCGGCATCGCCAATGCGGTCCGCGCCTTTCTCGAATCCCGGCTGCAGACCCTGGCGATCCTGAAATGCCTCGGCGCCACCCGGGGCTTCGTCCTCGCCCTCTACCTGCTGCTGATCGGGGTCATGGCGCTGGTCGGCACCGCCCTCGGTCTCGGCCTCGGCGCCGCGGTGCCGTTTGCCGCGCAGGGCCTGCTGGCGCGCTACGATCTGCACCTGCTGCCGGCCATCTATCCGCTGCCGCTGGCGATCGCCGGCGGCTTCGGCCTGCTGACCGCAATCGCCTTCTCGCTGCCGCCGCTGCTCCGGGCGATCCGCATCTCGCCGGCCCAGCTGTTCCGCGCCGCCGCCCTCGAGCTCGGCGGCGCCCGCTGGCGCGACCTGGTCGCCGTGGGCGGTGCCGGGGCGGCGCTGGCGGCGCTCACCGTGCTCGCCGCCAGCGACCGCACGCTCGCCGCCGGCTTCGTCATCGCCGCCCTGCTCACCCTTGGCCTCTTCGCGCTGCTCGCGCTCGGCCTCAAATGGCTGGCGCGCCGCGGCCGCAGCGCGGCGACACGGCCCGGGCGCCGCTGGCCGGCGCCGCTGCGCTTCGCCCTCGGCGCCATCGGCCGCCGGCAGACGCCCGCCGCCAGCATCGTGCTCTCGCTCGGCCTCGGCCTCACCGTGCTGGTGGCGGTGATGCTGATCCAGCGCGGCCTGGTCGCCGACATCGAGGAGACCCTGCCGAAATCCGCGCCGAGCTACTACTTCATCGACATCCAGCCTAACCAGACCGTCGCCTTCGATGCGCTGCTCACCGGCTTTCCGACGGCGGCGGGGCTGGAGCGGGTGCCGATGCTGCGTGGCCGGATCGTGCAGTTCAACGGCGTCCCGGTCGACCAGATCCAGGCGCCGCCGGATCTCGCCTGGGTGCTGCGCGGCGATCGCGGCATCACCTGGTCGGCGGCGCCGCCGCCGGATGCGAAGGTGGTCGAGGGCGAGTGGTGGCCGGCGGATTATCACGGCGAGCCCCTGGTCTCGCTCGACGCCGAGACCGCCCACGGCTTCGGCCTGAAGCTCGGCGATTCGCTGACCGTCAACCTGCTCGGCCGCGACGTCTCCGCACGGATCGCCAATCTGCGCGAGATCGACTGGACCGGCCTCAGCATCAATTTCGTCATGGTCTTCTCGCCCGGCCTGATCCAGAGCGCGCCGCAGACTCATATCGCCACCATCCACGTGGCGCCGGAACGCGAGGGCGAACTGGTCGCCGCGGTGACCCGGCAGTTCCCCAACGTCTCGGCGATCCGGGTCAAGGATGCGATCGCCGCCGCCGCCGACATCCTGCGCGCGGTCGGCAGCGCGGTGCGGGTGACGGCGGGGCTGGCGCTGCTCGCCGGCATGATGGTGCTCTCCGGCGCGATGGCGGCCGGGCAGCAGCGGCGGATCTACGAGGCGGTGCTGCTGAAGATGCTGGGCGGCACCCGGCGCGACGTCGCCCTCGGCTTCGTCTGGGAATTCGCCCTGCTGGCGCTGGCGACGGCGCTCATCGCGCTGCTGCTGGGCAGCCTCGGCGCCTATGTCTTCCTGACCCGGGTGATGGAGGCGAGCTGGAGCTTCTCGCTGCCCCTGGCCCTCGGCGCGGTGCTGCTCAGCCTGGCGGTGACCCTGGCGATCGGCTTTGCCAGCTCCTGGCGGGCCCTCGGCGCCAAAGCGGCGCCCTATCTGCGCAACGACTAGCGCCCCGGGACGCGGGAACCGCTACTGCGCCGCCGGGCTTGCCGCGACGTCGCGGGCGGTCTCCGGCTCCTCCAGGATCCGCATCAGCGTCTCGCGGATCGCCTTCAGCCGATGCTCGCTCTCGATCTTCAGGCCGAACTGGTCCTTGACGTAGAAGACGTCGATCACCCGGTGGCCGAAGGTCGAGATCTTCGCCGTCGAGATCTGCAGGTTGAGCGCCGAGAGCGCCGCGGTCAGCAGGTGCATCAGGCCGCGCCGGTCGCGGCCGTTGACCTCGATCAGGGTGTGGGTGGCGCTGGCCTTGTTGTCGATCAGCACCCGCGGCACCACCGGGAAGCTGCGCGCCGCCGGATTGATCGAATGCGGCAGCGAGCGCAGCTCGGCCAGGGTCTTGGCGGGGTTCTGCAGCACCCGCTCCACCGTCGCCGAGAGGCGGGCGAGGCGCGCCGGCCGGTCGAACGGACCGCCCTCGGTGTCCTGCACGGTGAAGCTGTCGAGCGCCATGCCGTTCTTCAGGGTGAGGACCCGGGCGTCGACGATGCTGGCGCCGGAGAGCGCGATGGCGCCGGCCAGCTGCGAGACCAGTCCGTGGTGATCCGGCACGTAGATCGTGACCTCGGTCATCGCCCGCCACTGGTCGACGCTGTAGTCGATCGACAGCGGCCGCCCTTCGATCTCGGCGTCGCGGATCAGGCGCGCCTGGCGCACCAGGCTGGGCAGCGGGAAGCCCAGCCAGTAGGCGGCGTGGCCACGACCGGCATGGGCCTCGAACTCGGCATCGCTCCAGTCGGCAAGCTCGCCGCGCAGATTGGAGAGCACCTGCGCCACCCGGGCCTCGCGGCCGGCAGTGATGAGGCCGCCGGACAGCTGCTCCTCCGCCCGGTTGTAGAGCTCGCGCAGCAGCTGCGCCTTCCAGCCGTTCCAGGTCTTCGGCCCGACGGCGCGGATGTCGGCGACGGTGAGCAGCAGCAGCAGGCGCAGGCGCTCCACCGACTGCACCGCGTCGGTGAAATCGGCGATCGTCTTCGGATCGTCCATGTCGCGGCGGAACGCGGTGTTGCTCATCAGCAGGTGGTAGCGCACCAGCCAGGACACGGTTTCCGTCTCTTCGGCCGACAGGCCGAGGCGCGGGCAGAGCCGGTCGGCGACCTCCGCGCCCAGCACCGAATGATCGCCGGCCCGGCCCTTGGCGATGTCGTGCAGCAGCACCGAGAGATACATCACCCGCCGCGACAGGACCTGGTGCACCACCGAACTGGCGATCGGCGCATCCTCCTTCAGGTCACCGCGCTCGATCTTCCACAGGATGCCGAGGGCGAAGATGGTGTGCTCGTCGACGGTATAGTGGTGATACATGTCGTATTGCATCTGGCCGACGACGCGCCCGAAATCCGGGATGAAGCGCCCGAAGATGCCGGCCTCGTTCATCCGCCGCAGCGTCGTCTCCGGCCCGTTCGGCGAGGTCAGGATGTCAAGGAACAGCGCGTTGGCTTCCGGATCGCTGCGCAGGGCGTCGACATGCCGCGCCGACTGCGTCAGCCACGTCATGGTCACCGGGTGGATGTCGAGATCGTGACGCTGGGCCGACCAGAAGATCCTCAGCAGGTCGATCGGCCGGCGGCCGAAGTGGTCCGGCTTGGAGACCGTCAGGCGGCCGCTGTCGAGGCCGAAGCCGTCGATCTCCTTCTTCAGCAGGCCGAGCGACGGCAGCCGGAACAGCGAGCGGTGCAGGTGCTTCGATTCCACCGCGGCGCAGAAGTAGCGGGTCAGGCCGCCGACCGACTTCGCCATCAGGAAATAGTGCTTCATCAGCCGCTCGACGCCCTTCGACCCGGCGTGATCGGTGTAGCCGAGGCGCCGGGCGATCTCCGGCTGCAGGTCGAAGGTCAGGCGCTCCTCGGCCCGGCCGGTGAGATAGTGCAGGTGGCAGCGCAGGGTCCAGAGGAAGTTCATCGCCTTCTCGAAGGCGGTGACCTCGCGCGGGGTCAGCACCTCGCGGTCGACCAGCTGGTCGACCGACTCCACCCGGTAGAGGAAGCGGGCGATCCACATCAGGGTCTGCAGGTCGCGCAGCGCCCCCTTGCCCTCCTTGATGTTCGGCTCCAGGGCATAGCGCGAGCTGCCGTTGCGCCGGTGCCGGGCGTCGCGCTCGGCCAGCTTCTCGCGGAAGAAGGCCTCGCCGCCATGCTTGACGATCTCGCGCTTGAACCGCTTCTTGAACTGGTCGTAGAGCGCCTGGTCGCCCCAGAGATAGCGTGCCTCCAGCAGGTTGGTGCGGATGGTGAGGTCGGTCTTGGCCTGGCGGACGCATTCGTCGATGCTGCGCGCCGCATGCCCGACCTTGAGGCCGAGATCCCAGAGCCGGTAGAGCATGAACTCGACGACCTGCTCGCCATAGGGCGTCAGCTTGTAGGGCAGCAGGAACAGGAGATCGATGTCCGAGAACGGCGCCAGCTCGCCGCGGCCGTAGCCGCCGACCGCCGCCAGGCTGAGCACTTCCGCCGCGGTCGGGTTGGGCAGGGGAAAGGCGCTCTGGGTGGTGAAGTCGTAGAGGCAGCGGATCAGCTGGTCGACCAGGAAGCTGGCCTCGTGGGCGCAGGCCTGGCCGGCGCCGGCGCCGCGCGGGTCGGTCTCGAAGCGCCGGCGGATCTCCGCCCGGCCGTCGGCGAGGTGGCGGCGGAGAATGGCCTGGATGGCGGCGGTCTCCGTCGACGGGTCGTCGCTGCGCGCCGCCAGTTCCGCCAGTTCGGCGGAAAGCCGCCGGCGGTCCAGGATGGCGCGCTGCTGCTCGATATCGACCATGGGCGGCCATGCTATCCCGCGGCGCCGCGGGCCTCAAGCGGGGTGGCCCGGGCCGCGCCGCCCCACCGCCCTACCGCCGGGTCAATCCGAGGGGATATCCAGCTTCTGCAGGGCGCCGTAGACCATCTCCCGGCTGGACCGGCTGCAGCCGAACCCCACCGTGACGCCGCGATAGCCGCCATGCTCGGGGCCGAAGTAGTGCTGGAAGCCGACGCAATGCGAGGGAATGGTCTTCACGTCGGCGTCGAACTCCGAGGTGTCCATGCTGCCGACCGCATGGCCGTTGCGCCAGTTCGACATCTGCTCCAGCTGGAACATGCTTTCCAGCTGCTTGTGCAGCGGCACCCGGGTGAGGATCACCTGGCCCTGGGCGACGATGTTGAGCGCGGTCAGGAAATGGCTGCCGTCGACCGAGGTCGCCTCCAGCACGTCGGTGCGCCCGGTGCCGCCCATGCCGGCGAACATGAAATTGTCCTTGAAGCACGAGGTGTCGTAGCCGGGGTCGCTCATGGCCAGCTTGACCTCGCTGCAGTCCACCTCGCGCTCTTCCGCTGCCGCGGGGATCGCGGATGTAGCGAGCGGCAGGACGAGGATCAGGCCGAGCGTCGAGAGCATTGCCAAGACCGTGCCGCGCCGGGCGGGGGTCTCAGTCACCGGGCGCATCCAGCTGCTTCAGGGCGTCGTAGACCTGCCCCAGATCGCGCAGGGAGCAGCCGATGCCGAAGACCACCCGCCGATAGCCGTTGGGCACCGGATTGACGGTGCGCTGGAAGGCCAGGCAGCGCGAGGGATGGGCCCGCACCGCGCCGTTGAACTCGCCGATCTCGAAGTCGGCGAAATCCGTGCCGTGGCGCCAGTCGGCGATGCCGATATCGGCGAAATAGTCCTTGGTCCGGTTATACAGGGACTGGTGGGTGTAATAGATGGCGCCGGTGGCGCGGATGTCGATCGCCAGCAGGAAATGGCTTTCGTCGTCGGCGGTGGCGTTGAGATATTCCGACTGGCCGCCGCCATTGGCGCTGTTGGTGCGATAGGTCTCGGTCTCGGACTCGCAATCGACCGCATAGCCCTTGCCGGCGAACTGCATGGTGATGCTGCTGCAATCCACCTCGGCGGCCCGGGCGCCGGCGATGCCGAAGGCCGGGATCGCAAGGGCGGGGAGGGTCCCGATCACGACAAGCCAGAGGCTGAACCGGGCAAAGGACGCGATCGGCGACGACATGATCGTAAGATTTGCATTTCTCCCCGCGGGCTGTCAAATGCCCGTGCGTCCCGATGCGCCGTCGGTGCAGGCGTTCGGCGGTTCCGCCATGCGGGCGGCGACGGCTGCCGGGCCGGCCGCCGCCGGTGATTTCCGCTTGGCAAAATGCGCGGGAAGTCCGATAAGGAAATCAGGGGAGGCTACCGGCCCGGAGAGGCCGGAGCAGACAGGCGCCGGCGCGGCGCCGGCGAAACAAGGGGAGCGTGGGCGATATGGCGGAAGCAGCTCTGGTCGTCGAGGACCTGCATAAGCGCTTTGGCGATCTTGAGGTCCTGAAGGGGGTGTCCTGCACCGCCCATGTCGGCGACGTGATCGCCATGATCGGTTCGTCGGGCTCGGGCAAGAGCACTCTGCTTCGCTGCATCAACCTGCTGGAGACCCCGGATTCCGGCAAGGTGCTGGTCAACGGCGAGCTGATCCGGATGAAGCCGACCCGGGACGGGCATGCCGTTCCCGAGGACAACAAGCAGGTCGACCGCATCCGCTCCAGCCTCGGCATGGTGTTCCAGAGCTTCAATCTCTGGTCGCATATGACCATCCTGGAGAATGTCATCGAGGCCCCGGTCCATGTGCTGAAGGTGCCGCGCAAGGAGGCCGTCGAGCGGGCCGAGAAGCTGCTCACCAAGGTCGGCATCGTCGACAAGCGCAACCACTATCCCAGCCACCTCTCCGGCGGCCAGCAGCAGCGCGCGGCAATCGCCCGCGCTCTCGCGATGGAGCCGAAGGTGATGCTGTTCGACGAGCCCACCTCGGCGCTGGATCCGGAACTGGTCGGCGAGGTGCTGCGGGTGATGCGCCAGCTGGCGGAAGAGGGCCGCACCATGCTGGTCGTCACCCACGAAATGGCCTTCGCCCGCGAAGTCGCCAACAAGGTGATCTTCCTGCATCAGGGCCGGATCGAGGAAGAAGGCAATCCCAAGGAAGTCTTCGCCAATCCGAAATCCGACCGGCTGAAGCAGTTCCTCACCACGGCGCACCACAAGTAGCGCGGCTGCGGGTCCCGGGGCGGAAAACCGCGAGGCTCAATAGCGCGAGGCGGGCGCCGCCTATTTCTGCGTGCCTTTCTTCTTCGGCGTCTTGAACAGCTCGTTCGACAGCTGCATGCCGAACTGGGCATCGTAGAGCCCGACCCGGACCTCCGACCCCTTCTCGTCGACGATGGTCCATTGCTGCAGTTCCATCGGATGGTCGCCCAGCACCAGCACCACCTTGCCGGCCTCCGGCTGGTCGGTCTCCTGGATGCCGATGCGGAAGGCGCCCGGCGCGCGCTCGAAGGAGGTGACGGTGACGTCGCCGCCCAGCTTCACGTCGTTGCGCAGCAGGAACCAGAGCGGCGACAGGCTGAGCGGCGCCTGGTTGAGCTCATTGAGCTCGGCATCGTAGTAGCTGATGGCGATGCTGTCGGCGACCAGCAGGATCTGGCTGGGCGGTTCGTATTCCACCCGCATGAAGCCCGGCCGCCGCACGTAGATCCGGCCGAAGGCCAGGCCCTCGACGCCGGAATACTGCTGGAACTTCGCCTGCATCGTGGTGATGCCGTTCAGGTAGGTCTCGATGCGCCCGATGTCGGCGCGGTCCTCGGCGGTAAGGTTCGCGGGCACCGCATCCGCGCCTAGCGCGACGCGGCCGCCGAGCAGCAGCGGCGCGAACAGGGTCAGACCCGCGGCCTGCATCAGGCTGCGGCGCGAAAGGCTCGGTTTGGTCAAGATTTCAATCCATTCCGTCTATGTTGCGGCCCAGCACTTCGCGCTTGCCGACGTGGTTGGCGGCGCTGACCACGCCTTCCTTTTCCATCCGCTCGACCAGCCGTGCCGCGCGGTTGTAGCCGATCTGCAGGTAGCGCTGGACGAAGCTGGTCGAGGCCTTGCGCTCGCGGCAGACCAGCGCCACCGCCTTGTCGTAGAGGTCGTCACCTGAACCGCCATCGCCGTCGAAGGTTCCCGCCTCGTCGAAGTTCTCGTCGTCGAGCGTCACCTCCTCGATATAGGCAGGCTCACCCTGGTCCTTCAAGAAGCGCACCACGCTTTCCACTTCGCGATCGGAGACGAACGGGCCGTGAACGCGGGTGATCCGCCCGCCATTGGCCATATAGAGCATGTCGCCCTGGCCGAGAAGCTGTTCCGCGCCGGTCTCACCGAGAATTGTTCGGCTGTCGATCTTGGTGGTGACGTGGAAGCTCACCCGGGTCGGGAAGTTCGCCTTGATCGTGCCGGTGATGACGTCGACCGAGGGCCGCTGGGTGGCCATGATGATGTGGATGCCGGCGGCCCGCGCCATCTGCGCCAGGCGCTGGATCGCCGCCTCGATGTCCTTGCCGGCGACCAGCATCAGGTCGGCCATCTCGTCGACCACCACCACGATGAAGGGCAGCGGGTTGAGGTCGAACGGTTCCTCCTCGTAGATCGGCTTGCCGCTGTCGGGATCGAAGCCGGTCTGCACCCGGCGGGTCAGCTGCTCGCCGGCCTCCCGGGCGATGCCGAGGCGCTGGTTGTAGCCCTCGATGTTGCGCACCCCCAGCTTCGACATCAGCCGGTAGCGGTTCTCCATCTCCTTCACCACCCATTTCAGGGCGACGATCGCCTTCTTGGGCTCGGTGACGACCGGCGAGATCAGATGCGGGATGCCGTCATAGACCGAGAGCTCCAGCATCTTCGGGTCGATCATGATGAACTTGCACTGCTCCGGCGTCAGCCGGTAGAGCAGCGACATGATCATGGTGTTGATCGCCACCGACTTGCCGGAGCCGGTGGTGCCGGCGATCAGCAGGTGCGGCATGCGGGTGAGGTCGACGACGATCGGCGCGCCGCCGATGTCCTTGCCGAGCACCAGCGCCAGCTTCGAGGCGGAGCCGCTGTAGCTCTCGTCCTCGAGCAGCTGGCGCAGGCTGACCACCTCGCGCTCGCGGTTGGGCAGCTCGATGCCGATGACGCTGCGGCCGGGGACCACGGCGATGCGCACCGAGACGGCGCTCATCGAGCGGGCGACGTCGTCGGCCAGCGACACGACGCGGCTGGTCTTGGTGCCGGGCGCCGGCTCCAGTTCGTAGAGCGTCACCACCGGGCCCGGGCGCACCTTGACGATCTCGCCCTTGACGCCGAAATCGTCGAGCACGGTCTCCAGCAGGCGGGCGTTCTTCTCCAGGCTCTCCTCGTTGATGCGCTGCACCGTCAGGTTCGAGGCCGGCCGCGACAGGATATCCATCGGCGGCAGCTCGAATTCGCTTTCGTCCTCGAGGTCGAGCTGCGGCTGGGCGCGCTCGTGCTTCGCCGGCTTCGCCTTCTCCTTCTTGGCCGGGGCGATGACCACGCGGGCCGTACCGCCGCGGTCGCGCGAGACGTCGATCGGCGCCGCCGGCAGGTCAATCTCCTCCGCCCGCGCCGCCGTGCCCTCGAAGCGCGGCTCGTGGCGTTCGCGCGGCGGCTGCGGCGCAGCGCTGCGGCGGAACGGGTTCCAGCGCCAGCCGCGCGCCGCCGGCCGGCTGCGGACCAGCTCCTGGCGCCCGCTGTCGCCGCGGACGACGCCGGTTCCCTGGCGCACCAGGCTCTGCCGGCCGCGATCGATGACCTCGCCCATGTTGCGGCCGACCGAGGCGACGCCGCGGCCGAAGCGCAGGTAGCTGTGGAGGCCGATCCCCAGCATGAAGTACAGCGCGACGCCGGCGAGGAGCGCGGTCAGCAGCCCCAGGATCACCAGCCACTGGGTGGCGGTGAGGGCAAGGCCCAGGGCCGCGGCGATGGCGGCGGCCAGGGCCAGGAGGCCGCCGGCGCCGTCGGAGCCGATCAGGATCATGTGCCCGGCAAAGCCGCCGAGCCCTGCGGTGAAGGGCCAGCCGCCGCTCGCCGGCAGGGCCGCCAGCGGGATCGTGGTCAGCAGGCAGGCGACGGGAAACAGGACGAGCTTCAGCCACCATTGCTCCAGCATCCGCAGGCGGATCAGGTTCCAGCCCCAGGCGAACAGCGCCGCCGCCGGCACCAGGGCGGCGAGGCCGAGGGACTGCAGGGTGAAATCCGCGGTATAGGCGCCCGGCAGGCCGAGCAGGTTGCGGGCGGCGCCCTCGGTCGCCCGGTTGAAGCTGGGATCGCCGCTGTCGGCCGAGATCAGCGCCAGCAGATAGGCCAGCCCCACCGCCAGCATCAGGCCGCCGGTCGCCTCCATCAGCCGCCGCTGGAGGAAATAGCCGATCCGTTGCTGGACGCTGCGTGCCGTCGCCATGCTGCCGCCTTCGCTGCTCATCTCTACCCGTCCCCCCGCTCGTCTCCCGGCTGCATCAGCCGGTGCGCGCCGCGGACCTGCCGTCCGATAGCAGAGTCCCCAGCACGCTGGCCATGCGTTTCAGCGCGCCTTCCATCAATTCCGGATCGTAGACCAGCGCCACCCGGATGTAGCGGGCGCCGGGATTGACGCCGGCGGCGTCCGGCCGGGCCATGTAGGCGCCGGGCAGGACCTTGATCGCCGCCTGGCGCCACAATTCCACCGCCGCCGTCTCGCCGTCGCCGACATCGAGCCAGAGGAAGAAGCCGCCCGGGGCGCGGATCTCGCCGAACAGCGGGCCGAGGATGCGCTGGGCGAGATCGAAGCTGCGCCGGTAGCGCGCCCGGTTCTCGGCGACATGGGCCTCGTCCTGCCACAGCGCGGTGGCGGCGGCGAGGATCGGCAGCGGCGTCGCGACGCCGCCGTAATTGATCAGCTGGGCCTGGCGCTGGATGTAGCGCGGATCGCCGGCGACGAAGCCGGAGCGCAGGCCCGGCGCGCTGGAGCGCTTGGACAGGGAATGGAAGACCAGCAGGTTGGCGAGGTCGCCGCCGCGCTCGCGCGCCGCTTCGAGGGCGCCCGGCGGCGGCGCGTCCTGGTAGATCTCGGCATAGCATTCGTCGGCGGCGAGCAGGAAATCGTGGCGCCGCGCCAGGTCGAGCCAGGCCTTGAGATGGTCGAGATCCGCCACCGCGCCCTGCGGATTGGCCGGCGAGCAGAGGTAGACCATGGCGGCGCGCCGGAGAATCTCCGGCGGAATCCCGGTCGGCGACGGCAGGAATCCGCTGGCGCGGTCGGCGGCGAGGAAACAGGGCTCGCCGCCGGCGACCACCGCCGCCCCGGCATAGGAGTGGTAGAAGGGGTTGCCCATCAACACCAGGGTCTTGCCCTTGGGCTCGCCCAGGGCCACGGCGGAGAGGGCGATCTGGAACAGCGCCTCGCGGGTGCCGGAGACCGGCAGGATGTGGCGGGCGGGATCGAGTAGGGCGGCGGGCAGGGCATAGCGCCGGTCGAGCCAGGCCTTCGCCGCCGCGCGGAACGCCTCGGTCCCGGCGGTGGGCGGATACTTGGCCCAGCCCGCCGCGGACTTGGCGATGATCTCGGCGACAAATCCCGGCGGGTCGAATTGCGGCTCGCCCAGGGATAATAGCAAAGGCGTATTTCCGCCGCCCGATTCCACACCTTCCAGCAGCTTGTTCAGCCGGGTGAAGGGGTGGAAGGAAATCAGCGACTCGAGTCGGTCTTCGGCCATTTCGCCTCTGCACGCCCGCGCAGCGTCAAAAGCCCGCGGAATCCCTTGCGCGACTCGGAAACGAGCCGTGCGGTACAAGATGGGAACGAGAGTAATCTCTGAAGTTCCATAACTCAAGCCATTGTATTTGCCGACTTTCGACCCCACAAGCGCGTTCTCGTTCGGAGTCCGGAATCGTTCCGCCAAGGTTCCTTGACCGCTTCCAAGCGTAATTTACCGCAAAAAATGTTTCACGTGAAACAAACCCGCGCCCGGGTGGGGCCGGGTCAGGTGCAGCGCTTGGCGACCACGCGGTCGCGGCCGCCATGCTTCGCCTCGTAGAGGGCGGCGTCGGCGGCGGCCAGGACCACCGAGGGATGGGTGCGGCCCTCGGTCGAGGTGGCGGCGCCGATCGAGATCGTCACCTGGGGGAGCCGCAGCTCGACCTCGGCGCGCCGGTCCTTCTGCTTGATCCGCTCGCGGACCTTCTCGGCGATGGCCTGGGCCTGGTCGGGACCGCAATCCACCAGCACCACCACCATCTCCTCGCCGCCGTAGCGGAACACCTGGTCCGAGCCGCGCACGGCGGTGGCGAGGCGCTTCGCCGCCTGGCGGAGGACCCGGTCGCCGGTCTCGTGGCCGTAGGTGTCGTTGATCTTCTTGAAGTGGTCGAGGTCGCACATCAGCAGCGAGATCGGCTTGGCCTTGCCCCGCGCCCGGCGGAACAGCTCGCCGAGGGCGGAATCGAAGGAGCGCCGGTTGAGGAGGCCGGTCAGGGCGTCGAAATTGATCTGATATTTCATCTGCGCCTCGGCGCGGTAGCGCGCGAGGTCGAGCCGGCGGAAGCTGATCGTCGCCGGCGCGATCGCGACGGCGATCGCCAGGGTGCTGGCGACGACGATCTCGGCGGTGCCGGTGCCGATCGCGTCGCGCAGCATCAGCCGCACGAAAACCAGGCCGAACAGCAGCGGCGCGACGCAGGCGACGGCAAGCTGCTGGCGGGCGAAGCGCCCGGCGATGCCGTCGCTGAGGATCGCCCGCATCGCGCCGCGATGGCTGCGCGCCGCCAGTCCGGCAATGCCCAGGATCAGCAGCGCCGCCACCACGTAGATCGACATCCGCCCGGCGATCACGCTGACGCCGTAGATGTAGCCGACGCTGCTGACCAGCGGCGGCGCCAGGCCGAGCAGCATGGCGATCTGGCCCAGGGCGTAGCGCCGCCCGGCATAGAGCAGCCAGCCGCCGCCGAAACAGAGCAGCGCCGCGGCGGTGCTGAGGCCCATCTGGTTGGGGAGGTCCAGGGCGCGGTCGGCGGCGACCTGGAAGCCGAAGGGCATCAGCCGGTCGCCGAGGTCGGAGCCGAGCACCGCATCGGCGATGCGGATCGCCACCAGCGCCAAGGCGAGGTCGACCAGGACGATCCCGGCGAGGCGCAGCCGCCCGCGGCTCAGCAGCGCGCCGCCGGCCGACATGATCAGGATCGCCATGGCGGAAAGCGGGTTGTTGGCGGGCCCGTCGGGAAGCATCCGCCAGCCGGGCACGAAGCCCAGCGCGTAGCTGGCCAGGGTGAAGACGGAGATCAGGCCGGCCAAGCCGCAGAGCGGCGCCGTCGCACGGGCCACGACCTTGATGTTCACCGCCTTCATGCCGTCCCCCAGGGCACCCGTCAGCCGGTGATCTTAACGAAGTCCGGCGGCGAGGCAAATCGACCCGGCCCAGCGGTGGCACGCCCAGTGGCTGCGTGCCCGGCGGTGACGCAACCGGCGCGATCTGCTAGAAGGCCGGCCATTCCGGGGCGAAAGCAAGGACGAGGACGATGGAGATCAAGGGGCATACGGCGCTGGTGACCGGCGGCGGTTCGGGGATCGGCGCCGACGTGGCGCGGCATCTGGCGGGGCTCGGCGCGAAGGTCGCCGTGCTGGACGTCAATCCGGCGGGCGCCGAGGCGGTTGCCAAAGAGATCGGCGGCCTCGCCGTCGCCTGCGACATTTCCAGCGCCGAGTCCGGCGCCGCGGCCATCGCCAAGGTGAAGGCCGGGCTTGGCGCGCCGCGGATCCTGGTCAACGTCGCCGGCATCCTGATCCCTAGCCGCATCGTCGGCAAGGACGGGGCGATGCCGCTGGAGAAGTTCGCCAAGGTGATCGAGGTCAACCTGATCGGCACCTTCAACATGATGCGCCTCGCCGCCGCCGAGATGGCGCTGCTGCCGGCGCTGGCCGACGGCGAGCGCGGCGTCATCATCAACACCACCTCGGTCGCCGCCTATGAGGGCCAGATCGGCCAGGCGGCCTATGCCGCCTCGAAGGCGGGCATCGTCGGGCTCACCCTGCCGGCGGCGCGCGATCTCGCGCGGTCCGGCATCCGCGTCCTCGCCATCGCGCCGGGCCTGGTGGCGACGCCGATGATGCTGAACCTGCCGCCCGACATCCAGAAGGCGCTGGGCGAGTCGGTGCCCTTCCCCTCGCGCCTCGCCGAGGCGCGGGAATTCTCGCGCCTCGCCCAGCACATGATCGAGAACGTGATGCTGAACGGCGAGGTCGTGCGCCTCGACGGTGCGCTGCGCATGCCGCCGAAATAGCTTGGGCCGCCGGCGGTGCCGCGGATAGATTGACGCCAGGGCTATCGTTCGGGGGAGGGAGCCATGGTGGAGATCGCTTGGGGCCGCAAGGTCAGTCCGGCATTCAAGACCAAGGTCATCGCCATCTGCGCGCATCTCGAGTGCGATCCCAGCCATCTGATGGCGGCGATGGCGTTCGAGACCGGCGAGACATTCTCGCCCTCGGTCCGAAACAAGCAGAGC
>CAZKDH010000108.1:0-13581 GCA_964551505.1 uncultured Rhodospirillaceae bacterium | reverse complement strand
CCGAGTCGAATTGGGATGTAAAGCGGAAAACTTAACATTCCCGTCGGGCTTCTCCCGGCGCTGCGCCAAGTTGCGGGAAAAGCCGGCCGCAGCTATAGTTCCGAGCGCGGGGAAAGACGGACTCCCCCGGCTTCAAGACGTTTATCGTCCAAGCTCCGTACACCTCAGCCGCTTCCCTTGCGAAGCGTCAGGAGCTGTCATGGACGATCGTACTCCCGCCAAGACCACCTCGATATCCCCCAGCGACCTCGCGACCCTGATCGGCGGCAGCGCGGGACCGCTGCTCGTCGACGTCCGTCGGGCACCGGCCTTCGCCGAGGACAGCCGCATGATTGCCACCGCCATCCGGCGCCAGCCGGAGACCGTCGGTCTCTGGATGGCCGAATTGCCGCGGCAGCAGCCGGTCGTCGTCTATTGCGTACACGGCCATGAGGTCGGACAGAACGCTGCCGCCGCGCTGCGCCAGGGCGGCATCGACGCCCGCTATCTCGAAGGCGGGATCGAGGCCTGGAAGGCCGCCGATTTGCCCACCTTCCGGAAATCCGCGGTCCATGACGGCAGCCGCTCGAGCCGATGGGTGACCCGCGCCCGGCCGAAAATCGACCGCCTTGCCTGCCCCTGGCTGATCCGCCGCTTCATCGACCCGCAAGCCGAGATCATCTATGTGCCCAGCGAAAGCGTGCTCGCCGAGGCCGAAGCACGCCAGGCGGAGCCGTTCGACATCCCCGGCGTGCCCTTCTCCCATGTCGGCGACGCCTGCAGTTTCGACGCCTTCCTCCGGCACTTCGATCTGCAGGCACCCGGCCTTGACCAACTGGCACGGATCGTTCGCGGCGCCGATACCAGCCGGCTCGATCTTGCGCCGCAATCCGCCGGCCTCTATGCGATCTCGCTCGGCCTCAGCGGCATCATCGATGACGACCAGGCCCTGCTCGCCCAAGGCATGATCCTCTATGACGCCCTCTACCGCTGGTGCCGGGATCTCCAGGATGAAACCCATGCCTGGCCGCCGAAGGCCGTGCCGCCGAAGCGGATGCCGCCGGAGGCGGCGTCGTGAACCCGTCGCACGAACCGACCCTCGGCGAAGCGGTCAGGGTATGGGCCAAGATCGGCTGCCTGAATTTCGGCGGCCCGGCCGGGCAGATCGCGCTCATGCATCGGATCGTTGTGGACGAGCGGAAATGGGTCACCGATGCGCAGTTTCTGCATGCCCTGAACTACTGCATGCTGCTGCCGGGACCCGAAGCCCAGCAGCTGGCGACCTATATCGGCTGGCTGATGCACGGCACCCGCGGCGGTCTCGCTGCCGGCGGCCTGTTCATCCTTCCCGGGCTCGTCGTCATCTGGTGCCTCAGCGCGCTCTATGCGGCCTTTCATACCACCGGCTGGCTGGCCGGCCTGTTCTTCGGGGTCAAATGCGCGGTGCTGGCCATCGTCATCGAGGCCCTGCTGCGCATCGCGCGGCGGGCCCTGAAGACGCGGGCGCTTACCGCCATCGCCTGGCTCGCCTTCCTGGCGCTTTTCCTGTTCCACATCCCGTTTCCTGCCGTCATCGTCGCGGCCGGCCTGCTCGGGGGCTTCGGCCGGCATTTCTTTCCCGCTGCCTTCCCTGCTGCCCTCGCCGAGGCGGCGCCGACGGCAAGCGCCGGCGCGCGCGGCCATGCCGTCGCGCCCTGGCGGCGCACCCTGGCCATCGCGGTCTTCGGCCTCGCCATTTGGCTGGGACCGGTCGCACTCGTCGCCTGGTTGAGCGGACCCGACGATCTCTTCGCCCAACTCGGCATGTTCTTTAGCAAGATGGCGGTCGTAACCTTCGGCGGCGCCTATGCCGTGCTCACCTATGTCGCCCAGCAGGCGGTGGAATCCTACCACTGGCTGTCGCCGCAGAACATGATCGACGGCCTGGCACTCGCCGAGACCACGCCCGGCCCGCTCATTCTGGTCCTCAGCTATGTCGGGTTCCTGGCCGCCTATGCCAATCCGGCCGGACTGCCGCCGATCTTGGCCGGCAGCCTCGGCCTGCTCTTCGTCACCTACGTGACCTTCACGCCGTCCTTCCTCTGGATATTCCTGGGTGCGCCCCATATCGAACGCATGCGCGGCAGGCAGCGGATCGGCGCAGCGATGTCGGCGATCACCGCGGCCGTGGTCGGCGTCATCGGCAATCTCGCCCTCTGGTTCGCCCTGCATGTCCTGTTCGGGCACGTCCACGAGCGCCAATGGGGGCCATTCAGGATGAGCCTGCCCGAAATTTCCAGCCTCGATCCGGTATCCGGCGGCCTGGCGCTCCTTTCCGCCGCGGCGCTGCTCCATTTCCACCTCGGCATGACCCGGACGCTGGCCGGCAGTGCCGTCCTCGGCCTCGCCGCCTGGTGGCTGCGGTCATTGTTTACCGCCTAGAAACAATCCATCCAGGGCGACGGCCATAGTTCCGCGATCTCCAAAGTCCCACTTGCTAGCATCGTTGCACATACCCGATCGGTGACATCATGCTTCACATCCGCAAATCCGAGGACCGTGGCGCCTTCCGTATCGGCTGGCTGGACAGCAAGCACAGCTTCTCCTTCGGCGAATACCACGATCCGGCTTTCATGGGCTTTCGCAGCCTGCGGGTGATCAACGAGGACAAGGTGAAGCCCGGTGCGGGCTTCGATACCCATGGCCATCGCGACATGGAGATCATCTCCTACGTCCTGGAGGGCGCGATCGAGCATCGCGACAGCCTGGGGACCGGCTCGGTGATCACGCCCGGCGACGTCCAGATCATGAGCGCGGGAACCGGCATCCGGCACAGCGAGTTCAACCCGTCCGCCACCGCGCCGCTGCATTTCCTGCAGATCTGGATCCTGCCCGAGCGCGCCGGCCTGGCACCGCGCTACGACCAGCGTACCTTTGCGCGGGAGCGCAAGCTCAATCGACTGTGCCTGGTCGGCTCCCATGACGGCCGCGAGGAGTCGGTCCGGATCAGCCAGGATGTCGACCTCTACGCATCGGTCTTGGAGCCTGGGGCCACCGTGGGTTTGAAGACGCAGCCGGGGCGCGGAATCTGGCTGCAGGTCGTCGCAGGCTCGGCAGCGGTCAATGGCGAAGCCGTCACCCAGGGCGACGGGATGGCGATCGACGGCGTGCCCGGGATCGAGGTCATCGGCGGCGCAAAGGGCGGTGAAATCCTGTTGTTCGACCTCGCCTAGCCCCTACATGAGGCCGAGCGATTTCAACTCGCGCAGGAGATTCGCCGGCAGCTGCCCCTCGGCCTTGACCTGGCGGAGGGCGGCGCGCTGATCCTGCAGATCCGGGGGCGCATCCTCGGCTTCCAGGTAGCGCCAGCCGCGGAACGGCCGCCGCGGCCTGGCCTCGGTGACGATCACCGTCGGATCGTAGACGATCGCGCAATAGGTGGTCCCGTCCGCGCCCGCGACATCGTCGAGACGGAGGATGCGATGGCGGACACACATGATCCCCCGGATCACCCAGTAGAGGGAACCGCCCGCCAGCACCTCGGCGTCCCGTTTGGGGCGCGTCCGGGTGACATGCTGGTCCTCCAACGGGCGGCCGCGCTTTCGGAGCTTTGCCGCCAGGTCATCACGATAGCGTGAAAGTTCGTCGATGCTGTCGATTCCGACGCATAGCTTGGCAAGATGAACTGTCATAGACTTCGACCTGTCGCGTCCGCCGGCCCCGGCCCCAGTTCCGGGGTGCAGCCTTCATAGGCCAGGAGCGCGCGCAGGATCAAGCCCGAGGAGGTACACGTGTCGAAGATCCGTGCATTTCGCTTTCTGACCCTTGCACTGGCGGCCGGTGGGCTACTCGGCGCCTGCACGCCGGGTCGGGTGGATTACGTCCGCGTCGATTCAAGCTATACGCCGGTCCAGTACGCGACCATTCCCTATTCCAAGGCGATGCGGGCCGATGTCAGCGGCAACCCCTTCAACATGCCGCAGGAAGACTTCAACCGCCTCGTCAATGAGGCGATCCAGCCGCCCGGCGTGCAACCGAGCGCCGCCAGTCCCTATGTCGTGCATTTCGCCTTCGGCAATACGGCGACCAGCATCAACTATGCCTGCGCGGCGACGGGCCAGACCGGCCATGGCGGCGGCACGATCGCCGTCACCGCCGCCTTCTGCCGCGGTCCGGGGGCAGCGCTCACCTATCTGGTCGGCTCGGTCGACGGGATCACCGGCCCCGACGACCCGCGCTTCAAGCAGTTCCTGCGCAGCATCGTCGCACGGTTGTTCCCCAACCGCACCGATGACAGTCGCGATAACAGCGGGAACTGCTTCATGTTCGGATGCTGACTTAGCGAATCAGCTTGCTGAGCGCCTTGAATTCCGCCGCCGCCGCGCTGCGCAGCCATTCGAACAGCACCATCTCTGCGGTCACGATCTCGACCCCGGCCTTGGCCATGCGCTCAATCGCCACCGCCCGGCTTTCGGGCTGCCGCGACGAAATGGCATCGGCGACGACGAACACCTCGCGCCCAGCCGCCCGGAGATCCAGGGCAGTCTGCAGCACGCAGACATGGGCCTCGATGCCCGCAATGACGATCTGCCCCCGGTCGCCTGCCATCAGCGCGGCCTGCAACCCGGGGTTGGCATGGCAGGAAAACTCGATCTTCTCGAAGAACTGGTTCGTCCCGGCAAGGCTCGCCAGTTCCGGGACCGTCCGGCCCAGCCCCTTGGGATACTGCTCGGATATCGCGATCGGCACCCCGACCTCCCGCGCCGCAGTCAGCAAGAGCGCACACGCTTTAGTCGTAGCCGCAGCCGTCGCCATCGCCGGCACCAGGCCGGTCTGCATGTCCACGAGCATCATCCGGCTCCGGTCGCGGTCGATCAGCATTTCCTGGCCCAGGCGGTGCAAAGCTGTGCAATAGCATAGCCGGATTCGACCATACATTGACAAAATTGGCGATTTTCCTATAGTCCCGGCGGTTTTCACGGTCCGGGTACTGGGCGCCGGCCGTCGATTCCCTTGTTTTTACGCCCGTTTCGGACATCATGAATTTTGCTGATCTGGGGCTGAGCCCCGAGGTTCTTCGCGCCATAGCCGAACTCGGCTACGAGCAACCGACCCCCATTCAGGAACAGGCCATCCAAGTCGTCCTGATGGGCCGTGACATGCTCGGCTGCGCGCAGACCGGGACAGGCAAGACCGCGGCCTTCGTGCTGCCAATGATCGACATCCTCAATCACGGCCGGGCGAAGGCCCGCATGCCACGCTCGCTGATCATCGAGCCGACCCGCGAACTCGCCGCCCAGGTGGCGGAGAACTTCGACAAGTACGGCAAGTATTGCGAACTCAGCATGGCGCTGCTGATCGGCGGCGAGAGCTTCGTCGACCAGGAGAAGAAGCTGGACCGCGGCGTCGACGTCCTGATCGCCACCCCCGGCCGGCTGCTCGATCTCTACGAGCGCGGCAAAATCCTGATGAGCGACGTCAAGATCCTGGTGATCGACGAAGCCGACCGGATGCTGGACATGGGATTCATTCCCGATGTCGAACGGATCGTCAGCCTGCTGCCGAAGCTGCGCCAGACCCTGTTCTTCTCGGCGACCATGGGTCCGGAAGTGCGGCGCCTGGCTGACGCCTTCCTGATGAATCCCAAGGAGATCACCGTCTCGAAATCGGCGACGACCGCGACCACGGTGACGCAAGGCTATGCGATCGTCGATGAATTGGACAAGCGCGAGGCGCTGCGGCGGCTGATTCGCACGGAAGACGTCGCCAACGCCCTGGTTTTCTGCAACCGCAAGAAGGATGTCGACATCCTGTGCCGCTCGCTGCAGAAGCACGGATTCAGCGCGGCCCAGATGCACGGCGACATGGCGCAGCCGAAGCGCGTCGAGACCCTCGACAAGTTCAAGAAGGGCGAGATCACCATCCTGGTCTGCAGCGACGTCGCCGCCAGGGGCATCGACATCGCCGGCCTCAGCCACGTGTTCAATTTCGACGTTCCGTTCCATGCCGAGGATTACGTGCATCGCATCGGCCGCACCGGGCGCGCCGGGCGGGAGGGCCGCGCCCTGATGCTGGCGACGCCCTACGAGGGCAAGGAACTGGGGGCGATCGTCCAGCTGATCGGCAAGGAAATCCCGCGGATCGAGATCGAGGGCATCAATCAGCTGCCCTTCGAGGAAGGCGATGCGCGGCGGCGGCGCGGACGCGGCGGCCGCAGCGGCGGCAAGGCCGAGAGCCAGCGCGGCGGCGCGCGTCGCGGCAAGCCGGAGGGACGCAGCCATGCCCGGCCGCAAGCCCAGCCGGTCGTGACCGCGGAGGCCAAGATCGAGGCCATCATCGAGCAGGCCATTCCGCATCCGAGCGCCGAATTGCATCGGCATGAACTGCTGGAAGCCAGCACCGCCCTGCCGGTGACGCTGCCGGTGACCCTGGCGGCCGAGGCGCAGGAAGCCCGGCCGGCGAAGGAAAACCGCCATCGCCGTCGCGCCCATGGCCGCGACAGCGAGCGAGACGAATCCGACAATGCGGCCGCACCGGGTTCGGGTCCGTTTGGCGACCACACCCCGGCTTTTTTCGCCCGGGCGGGACGCCCGGCCAATATCGAGCGGCGGGTCGTCAAGTAGGCGCCGAGCCGACGATTGCCCTGGGGCGCGCGCCGATCACGCGGCAGTGATCGATCGGCCGGCCCCGACACCCTGCAAATCCGCGAATGCCTGTTGAGCCCCGTTGGCGGGCGGCCTATTCTCCACCTCGTTTCTGGGGATCGGGGTTGATGTCAGTCATTCGGGCGCTGCTCAAGCGCAAGCTTGCTCTGTTGGGTCTTGTCGTCATCGCCACTTTCGGCGTCATGGCGATATTCGCGCCGTGGCTTGCGCCCTACGCCCCGGAGACGCAGAATTTCGACGGACTGACGCTGATCGGCGAACCCCTGCCGCCGAGCGCGAAATACTGGTTCGGCACCGATCTGCTGGGGCGCGATCTGCTGTCGCGCCTGATGTACGGCGCCCGCGCGACTCTGATCGTCGGCATCTTCGCCAACGGCGTCGCCGTCGCCTTGGGAACCCTGATCGGCGTCTCCGCCGGCTACCTGCGCGGCCGCATCGGCAGCGGGCTGATGCGATTCACCGATCTGATGACCGCCTTTCCGACCCTGATCCTCGCCATTCTTCTGGCCTCGATGTTCTCGCCGCGTCTCTGGGTGGTCGCCACGGTCATCGCCATGGTGAACTGGGTGCAGGTGGCCCGCGTCATCTTCACCGAGACGACGTCGCTCGCCGAGCGCGAGTTCATCATCGCCGAGAAGAGTCTCGGTGCCGGATCGGCGCGCATCCTGTTCCGCCACATGCTGCCGCATCTGCTGCCGACGATCCTGGTCTACGGCACCCTCGGCATCGCGACCACGTCGCTGACCGAAGCGACGCTTTCCTATCTCGGCGTCGGCGTCCAGCCGCCGACGCCGAGCTGGGGCAACATGGTCAACGAGAACCAGACCTATTTCGAAAGCGCTCCCTGGCTGGTCTTCATTCCCGGCAGCTGCATCGCCCTGCTGGCGCTGTCCTTCAATCTGCTGGGCGATGCCCTGCGCGACATCCTCGACCCGACCTTGCGGGGACGGCACTGATGCCCGCCTATGTGGTCCGGCGGCTGGTGCAAGCGGCCCTGATCATGATCGGCGTCAGCCTGATCACCTTCATCCTGCTCTACCTGCTGCCGGCGGATCCGGCGCGCCAGGTCGCCGGCCGCACCGCCACCGCCGAGCAGGTGCAGCTGGTCCGTGAGCAGCTCGGCCTCGACCGGCCGCTCTACGAACAATACGGCCGCTACGTGCTGAAGCTGGCGCGCGGCGACCTCGGCCGTTCCTTCGTCCAGCGCAGCCAAGTCTCGGAACTGGTGATGGCGCGCCTGCCGGCTACGCTGCTGCTGATGCTGGCGGCCATCGCCTGCGAGCTCGCGGTCGGCCTCACCGTCGGCGCAATCGCCGCCTTCAAGCGCAATACCGCCTTCGACCAGGGTGTCATGGTCGGGGCGATGTTCTTCGTCTCGACGCCGCAATTCCTTCTCGGCTATGTCCTGCTCTATGTCTTCGCGGTCTGGCTCGGCTGGCTGCCGATCGGCGGCTACGGCCAGTTCAAGCATATCATCCTGCCGGCCGTCACCCTGGGCCTGCTCGGCGCCGGCTGGTATGCCCGGATGATGCGCTCCACCATGATCGAGGTGCTGCGCCAGGACTTCGTCCGCACCGCCCGGGCCAAGGGCCTCGGGCGCGGCCGAATCGTCATGCTGCACATCGTTCCCAATGCCATCCTGCCGATTATCGCCATGATCGGCCTGGATATCGGCTATTTCATGAGCGGCATCGTGGTGGTCGAATCGGTCTATGGCTGGCCGGGGATCGGCCAGCTGACCTGGCAGGCCATCCAGCAGATCGATATCCCCATCATCATGGGGGTGACGCTGGTTTCCGCCTGTGCCATCGTATTGGGTAACCTGCTGGCCGACCTGGTTGCGCCATTGATCGACCCGCGAATCAAGCTCAAATAGCGCATCTGCAGCAAAAAGAACCTTTTCAAGGGAGACCGACCGATGAACAAGCTACTGATTTCCGCATCGCTGATCGCCTTGCTGGCGCTGGGCGCCTGTGGCGAGGAAAAGAAGGAAGCCGACCAGTCATCGGCAGCCGCCCCCGCCGCGGCCCCGGCCGAGCCCGCCGCCGCACCCGCCGCGGACACCCAGCAGGCGGCGGCGACCCCCGCCCCGGCGGCGGCAATCGGCACGCCCAAGCAGGGCGGCTCGATGATCGTCACCTTCAAGGACGATATCGCCACCCTCGACCCGGCCATCGGCTACGACTGGAAGAACTGGTCGATGATCAAGAGCCTCTATGACGGCCTGCTCGACTACAAGCCGGGCACCACCGAGATCATCCCGGACCTGGCGGAGAGCTACGAGGTTTCGCCCGACGGCCTGACCTATACCTTCAAGCTGCGCCACGACGTGAAGTTCCACAACGGCCGCGAGATGAAGGCGGCCGACGTGAAGTATTCCCTGGAGCGGACCTGCAACCCGGCGACCCAGAGCCCGGGTGCCGGCTACTACGGCGCGATCAAGGGTTTCGACGACTTCCAGGGCGGCAAGGCGACGGAACTCGCCGGCGTGACCACCCCGGACGAGTATACCGTGAAGGTGGAACTCGCCCATCCCGATGCCACGATCCTGCATCTGATGGCGCTCAACTTCTCCTTCGTCGTGCCGAAGGAGGAAGTCGAGAAGTACGGCGCCGATTTCGGCAAGCATCCGGTCGGCACCGGTGCCTACAAGATGACCGAATGGACGACCGGCCAGAAGATCGTCTTCGAGCGCAATGCCGACTATCACGTCAAGGGCGTGCCCTACCTCGACAAGATCACCTTCGAGATCGGCCAGGAGCCGATCGTGGCGCTGCTCCGCCTGCAGAAGGGCGAGATCGACATCGCCGGCGAAGGCATCCCGCCCGCCAAGTTCGCCGAGGTCATGGCGGATCCCTCGTCGAAGGACATGGTCTACATCTCCGACGAGCTGCAGACCGGCTACGTCACGATGAACGTCAACATCAAGCCCTTCGACAACGTCGCCGTGCGCCAGGCGGTCAACATGGCGATCAACAAGGACCGGATCGTGCAGCTGGTCAACGGGCGCGCGGTGCCCGCCAACCAGCCGCTGCCGCCGGCCATGCCGGGCTACGACGCCAGCTACAAGGGCTATGCCTATGACGTCGAGGGCGCCAAGGCGAAGCTGAAGGAGGCCGGGCTCGAGGGCGGCTTCGAGACCGACCTCTACGTCATGAACACCGATCCGCAGCCGCGCATTGCCCAGGCGATCCAGCAGGACCTGGCCGCCATCGGCATCAAGGCCAACCTGAAGTCCCTGGATGCCGGCACGGTGATCGCTGCCGGCGGCAAGAAGGACGGCGCGCCGATGATCTGGTCGGGCGGCATGGCCTGGATCGCCGACTTCCCGGATCCCAGCAACTTCTACACCGCCATCCTCGGCTGCGGCGGCGCGGTCGACGGCGGCTGGAACTGGGCCTGGTACTGCAACAAGGACCTCGATGCCCGCGCCGATGCGGCCAATGCCATGGCCGATCCGGCGAAGGCCGCCGAGCGCGCCGCGGAATGGGGCAAGATCTTCATCGACGTGATGAAGGATGCGCCCTGGGTCCCGATCTTCAACGAGAAAGGCTATGTGATCCATTCGAAGCGGGTCGCCGGCGAGAACGGCGTCTTCACCGACGCCATCCATATCCCGCTCACCAACTACGATCGGGTCTACGCCACCGACGTGCAGTAGCACCAGCGCCGCCTCCCGCGGCCCGGCCGCGGGAGGCTTCTTCCTTCATCAGCAAGCGAGGCAAGCATGTCGCCCCTTCGTGTCTCCCGGACAATGGTTTCGGCCCTGGCCTTCTCTCTCCTCCTCGGCCTCGCCGCCTGCGGCGAAAAGAAGGAGGAAGGCCAGCAGCAGGCGCAAGGCACCGAGAGCACGCAGACGGCGGCCGCGACCCCCGCTGCAGCCCCGGCTGCTACCCCGGCTGCTACCCCGGCAGCCACACCGGCGGCGACGACCGGCGAGCCGAAGCGCGGCGGCGAATACACCGTCCTCTTCAAGGACGACTTCGACTCGATGGACCCGGCCATCGGCTATTCCTTCCAGAGCTTCACCCCGATCAAGGCGGTGTTCGACGGCCTGATGGACTACAAGGCCGGCACCTCGGAGCTGATTCCCGATCTCGCCGAGAGCTACGCCGTGTCGCCGGACGGGCTGTCCTACAGCTTCAAGCTGCGCCACGGGGTGAAGTTCCACAACGGGCGCGAGATGAAGGCCGCCGACGTCAAGTACTCGCTCGAGCGCACGGTCAATCCGAAGACCCAGAGCCCGGGCGCCGGCTACTACACCGGCATCAAGGGCGCGCAGGACCTGGTGGACGGCAAGGCGACGGAGATCTCCGGCATCACCACGCCGGACGACTACACCGTGAACATCGAGCTGGTGCAGCCGAATGCCGCGATGCTGCATCTCCTGGCGCTCAATTTCAGCTTCGTCGTGCCGAAGGAGGAGGCGGAGAAATTCGGCCCCGACTTCACCCATCACGTGGTCGGCACCGGCGCCTACAAGCTGACGGAATACACGCCGGGCCAGCGCATCGTCCTGGAGCGGAACGCCGACTACTACAATCCGACCCGCGGCTTCGCCGACAAGGTCACCATCCAGTTCGGCCTCGAGCCGGTGGTCCAGGTCCTCAAGGTGCAGAACAACGAGGCCGACATCACCGGCGACACCTTCCCGCCGGCGAAATTCCTCGAAGTCTCGCAGGACGACAAGCTGAAGGACCGGTTCGTCACCGCCGATCAGCTGAACACCAACTACCTGGCCCTGAACCTCAATGTAAAGCCGTTCGACAAGCTCGAGGTCCGCCAGGCGGTGAACATGGCGATCAACAAGGACCGCCTGGTCCAGATCCTGAACAACCGCGGCGCCGCGGCCAACCAGGTGCTGCCGCCGGCGATGGGCGGCTATGACCCGGCCTATCAGGGCTATCCCTACGACGTGGCCAAGGCCAAGGAGCTGCTGGCCGCCGCCGGCCTGAAGGACGGCTTCGCCACCGAGATCTACTTCCAGAGCGTCGATCCCTGGCCGCGCCTGGCGCAGGCGATCCAGCAGGATCTCGCCGAGGTCGGCATCAAGGCGGAGCTGAAGGGGCTGGAGATGTCCGCCTTCTTCGGTACCGCCGGCAAGCCCGATGGCGCCGCCATGAGCCTAACCGAATGGTATGCCGACTTCCCCGACCCGACCAACTTCTACACGGCGATCCTCGGCTGCAGCGGTGCCGTCGAGGGCGGCTTCAACTGGTCGTTCTATTGCAACAAGGATATCGAGAAGCGGGCGGTCGATGCCGATGCGATCGCCGATCCGGCAAAGGCCGCCGAACGGCTCAAGGTCTGGCAGGGCATCTACGCGGATATCATGAAGGATGCGCCCTGGGTGCCGCTGTTCAACCCCAAGCGCTATGCCCTGAAATCCGAGAAGCTCAAGGGCGACCCCAGCTTCTTCACCGACATCATCACCCAGCCCTTCCCCTATGACGCCGTATGGGTCGACAATGGCCAGTAACCACGCCCACCCCGCCCACACCATCCACCAGCACCAGCATCACATCGGCTGGGACAACACGATCAAGCCGATCCTCAAGATCGGCTCCGGCGAGGTGGTGGAACTGCTGTGCAAGGACTCCTCCTGCGGCCAGATCACGCCCGACTGGACGGCGGCCGACATTCCGCGGCTCGACTTCAGCAAGGTCAATCCGACCCTGGGGCCGATCGAGGTCGACGGCGCGGTTCCGGGCGATGCCGTCAAGATCACCCTGCTCGGCTTCAAACCCTGCGGCTGGGGCTGGACCGCGAACATCCCCGGCTTCGGCCTGCTGGCGGATCAGTTCAAGGAACCGGCGCTGCACATCTGGAAATACGACCCGGGCAGCCTCGCGCCGGCGATGTTCGGATCGATCGCGAAGGTGCCGCTGAAGCCTTTCGCCGGCACCATCGGCCTCGCCCCGGCCGAGCCCGGGCTGCATTCGGTGGTGCCGCCGCGTCGGGTCGGCGGCAACATGGACATCCGCGATCTCGCATTGGGCGCAGAGCTCTATCTGCCGGTCGAGGTCAAGGGCGGCCTGCTCTCGATCGGCGACACCCATGCGGCGCAGGGCGACGGCGAAGTCTGTGGCACGGCGATTGAAAGCCAGCTCGACGTCACGGTGAAGATCGAACTGGTGAAGCAGGCGAACCTCGCCTTCCCGCGCTTCCGCACGCCGGGGCCGGTCACCCGCCACCTCGACGAGAAGGGCTACGACGTGACCACCGGCATCGGCACCGACCTGCTGCAGGGTGCCAGGGCCGCGGTCAGCGGCATGGTCGATCTGCTGACCAGGCGCCACAAGATCGGCGCCACCGAGGCCTATATGCTGTGCTCGGTCTGCGGCGATCTTCGGATCAGCGAGATCGTCGACATGCCGAACTGGGTCGTCTCCTTCTATTTCCCCCGGACGGTGCTCGACTGAACGATGTCCGGATCCCCGTCTAGCGGCAAGAAGATCGGCGACGTCCTGCTGACGGTCGAGGGGCTGTCGGTCGACTTCGCCACCCCGACCGGGCCGCTGCGCGTCGTATCGGAGCTCAGCTTCGACCTGCGTCAGGGCGAGACCCTGTGCATCGCCGGCGAATCCGGTTCCGGAAAATCGGTGACCGCGCTCTCGCTGATGGGCCTTCTCCCGAAACCCGGCGGCCGCATTGGCGGCGGCAGGGCGATGTTCGGCGGCCGCGACATCCTTGCCCTGCCGGAACCGGAAATGGCCGATCTCCGCGGCAACGACATCGCGATGATCTTCCAGGAACCGATGACCTCGCTCAATCCGGTGCTGTCGATCGGCACCCAGATGACCGAGGGCCTGGTCCGGCACATGGGCCTCACCCGGCTGCAGGCGCGCGCCCGGGCGCTGGAAACCCTGCATGCCGTCCGCATCAGCGAGCCGGAGCGCCGCCTCAAGCAATACCCGCACGAACTCTCCGGCGGCATGCGCCAGCGCGTCATGATCGC
>CAZKDH010000107.1:0-70590 GCA_964551505.1 uncultured Rhodospirillaceae bacterium | reverse complement strand
GCCAGAAGATCCTCGAGAAATACGGCCTGTGGGACGAGTCACTGTCCCGCGAAGCCATGATGTCGAAGTAGCTCTCGAAGGACTCCCAATCGGGCCTGCCGATCTCCTGGTCGGCAGGCCCTTCTTGTCTCAACGCGCAGTCTCGCTGAAGATGTCCGCGCCCGTCGCCCGGCCGCAGGAGGATCGCCCGATATGCTCGAATTCTTTACCGAGTTTGCGCCGAAGTACCTGCCGCGACTGCTGTCCGGCGCCGTGGTTACCCTGCAGCTCTCCGCCTGCAGCATGGCCGCGGGCGTTGCCGTCGGCTTGATCTGCGCCATTGCCACGCAGACCGGGAACAAGACCGCCAATTGGATCGTCCGGATCTATGTCGAAATCTGCCGCGGCGTGCCGCTGCTGGTCATCCTGTATTTCACTTATTTCCTGCTCCCGGTCCTGGGCATCAGCCTGCCGGCGTTCTGGGCAGCCGTCTTCGGGCTGACCTTCAACCTCGGCGCCTATCTCAGCGAGGTGTTCCGCGCCTCGATCGAGGCGATCGATCCCGGCCAGTACCAGGCCGGCATGGCGCTGGGGATGCGGCGCGTGACCATCTACCGAAAAGTCATCCTGCCGCAGGCGATGGCAATCGCGCTGCCGACGGTGGGCGGCTATTTCATTTCGCTCTTGAAGGATTGCTCGCTGGTATCGGTGATCGCCGTCGAAGAGCTCCTGCGCCAGGGCAAATACATCATCTCGGAGAATTTCCGCAGCGTGGAGACGATCCTCCTCGTCGGCATCATCTACTTCATCATGAGCTTCGGTGCCGCCAGGATCATTAAGCGGCTGGAACACTCGCTGCGGCCGGCCTATCTGCGAAAATAGGCGCGACCGTCAGGGCACGACCTGGCGGATCAGGCTGCCGCGATTGACCATGAACTCGTCCAGCGCGTCGATGAACAGGTCGACGTCGGACGGGCTGGTCTGCAGCGACAGATTGCAGAGAATCCGCCGGGTCACATAGAGCCCGCGCTGGAACAGGTCGAACTGGAACAGCTTCTTGAGATCGCTGATCTCCGACTCGCGTCCCGCTTCCCCGGCGTCGAGATCCTGTGCATTGCGGATCGGCCCGCGATGGAAATGCATGCCGAAGATGGAACCGACCCCCGTCGTCTGCAACGCCAGATCATGCTTGGCCGCCAGTGCATTGGCCCGCTGCCGCAGGGAATCGCCCAGGGCGTTCATCCGGTTCAAGGCATCCGGCGTCAGCACCTTCCTGAAGGCGGCCAGCCCGGCGGCCATGGCGAGAACGTTATTGTTGAAGGTGCCGCCATGGGGGAAAGAATTGGCACGGCCCGGATCGAAGCGATCCATGATGTCCGCGCGCCCGCCGAAGGCGCCGATCGTCATGCCGCCGCCGACATACTTGCCGAGGCTGGTGAGGTCCGGCTTGATCCCGAGCAGGCCCTGCAGGCCTGATGGCGAAAGCCGCGAGGTCATCACCTCGTCGAATACCAGCAGAATGCCATGCTTGGTGCATGCGTCGCGCAGCATCCTGAGGAATGCCGGATCGCCGGGAATGGCACCTGCCCCGCCCTGCATCGGCTCGACGATCACCGCCGCCAGGCGGGACGCGTTCTTTTCGATGTCGGCCCGGGCAACGTCCACGTCGTTATAGCGGGATTCGATGAACGGGATCGGCATGTTCAGCGGCGACCCGCCATGGCTGAAATAGAGCAGGCTGCCGTGATAGGCCCCGTCGAAGATCATCACCGCCGGCTTGCCGGTGACCGCCCGTGCCGTCGCCAGGACGATCAGATTGGCCTCGGTCCCCGAATTGCAGAAGCGCACCCGCTCCATCGACTTGAACCGACGGCTGATCTCCGTCGCCAGTTCGTGATCGTAGATATTCGGCGCACCCAAGGTGAGGCCGTCGTCGATCGCCTGCTTCAATGCCGCCTGGATCACCGGCTCGGAGTGGCCGTAGACACCCGCCGTGTGCTCGTTGATGAAATCGACGTAGGTATGCCCGTCGACGTCGGTGACCTTCGAGCCGGACGCAGAACGGACGCAGAGCGGAAACGGACCGTAATGCAGCGTCGTCCGGGTATTGCCGCCCGGCATCGCGCCTTTCGCCGCCGCGTTGATCCGGCCGCTCTCCGGATTGGCGGCCGCGTAACGGGTCTCCGCCTCCTGGACAGCCGAAGACAGGTGCTGGTTGCTGGACGTGCGGGCAGCGGAGGCGGTGGTCATGGCAGGCCCTCAAAGGTTAGATTTTGATTCTATTAGCAAATTTCCCAGGTGCGGGCCAGCGGGCGTCTGGCGCCCCTGCCCTATCAGCATCTTGTGATCACAAGCTATGTGATGCTAGTCTTGACTTCAAAGCCGAGTCAAGCTCGGCACAAGAAGATTCACAAACAGGTTCAGGGAGCAGATTCAGCCATGGCAAGCAAGGAAACTGCCAAAAGCGGGAATGCGGAAGGCGCCGGCAAGAGCAAGCGCAAGGTGATCATCACCTGTGCCGTGACCGGCTCCGTGCATACGCCGACGATGACGCCCTACCTGCCGATCACGCCTGACGACATCGCACGGGAGTCGATCGAGGCGGCCGAGGCCGGGGCCGCGGTGATCCATCTTCACGCCCGCGACCCCAAGGACGGAAGGCCGACCCCCGACCCCGCCGTCTTCATGCGGTTCCTACCCCGCATCAAGCAGGGCACCAACGCGGTGGTGAACATCACCACCGGCGGGTCGCTGGGCATGAGCATGGAGGATCGCCTGGCGGCGCCGCTGCGCGCCAAGCCGGAGCTCTGCTCGCTGAACATGGGGTCGATGAATTTCGGCATCTTCCACGTGACCGACAAGATTACCGAGTGGAAATACGACTGGGAAAAGGCCTATGTCGAGAAGACCAAGGAGAATGTGGTCAGCAACAGCTTTGCCCAGATTGAACGCTTCATCCGCGAACTCGGGCACGGCCACGGCACGCGCTTCGAATGCGAATGCTATGACGTCGGTCACCTCTATACCCTGGCGCACTTCCTGGATCGAAAGCTGCTGGAGCCGCCGCTCTTCGTACAGACCATCTTCGGCGTGCTCGGCGGCATCGGGCCGCATCCGGACGACCTGATGCATATGCGCCGGACCGCCGATCGCCTGTTCGGCAAGGATTACCAGTGGTCGATCCTTGCGGCCGGACGCCATCAGATCAATCTGGCGACCATCGGTGCCACGATGGGCGGCAATGTCCGGGTCGGGCTCGAGGACAGCATCTATCTCGGGCCCGGCAAGCTCGCGAAGGGCAATGCCGATCAGGTGCGCAAGATCCGCCGGATCCTCGAGGAACTGTCGCTGGAAATCGCTACGCCGGACGAGGCCCGCGCGATGCTCAGGCTGAAGGGCGGCGACAAGGTCGGGTTCTAGGCATGGCGACGCCGGTCGAGACCTATCGCGGGGTCGCCTATCCCTGGCACTGCGACTCCATGGGGCACATGAATACCCAGTTCTATTCCGTGCTCTATGACGGCGCCGGGTTTCATTTCCTGTCCATGCTCGCCCCCTATGCGGAACTGCAGAAGTCGGGGCTGGGATGGGCCGACGTGCGCCAGGTCATCGAGTACAAGCACGAGGTGCGATCGGGGTCCCTGCTGGTGGTGCGCAGCAGCCTGAAGCGGCTCGGCAACAAGTCGGTCGAATACCTGCACGAGCTGCGCAACGTCGAAACCGATATCCTGCATTCGACAAGCGAGCAGACGACCGTGCTGTTCGACCTCAACAAGCGGGTGGCCGCGCCTCTCGACGAGGCGATCCGCCGCCGCGGCAAGACGCTCAATCCCGAGGCCTGAAACGATGAAGACACGCATAGACGGCCGCTGCGTCTGGCTGCGCGAAGCGATCCGGGAGGGCGAGGAGGATTGTCCGCCCCTGCAGGGTGCGCAGCGTGCCGACATCTGCATCGTCGGCGGCGGCTATGCCGGCATGTGGACCGCACTGGAACTCAAGCGCCGCCGACCCGAGCTGGATGTCGCGATCGTCGAGGCCGATGTCTGCGGCGGCGGCGCCAGCGGGCGCAATTCCGGCATGGTGCTGTCGCAATGGGCAAAGTTCCAGGCGCTCGAGGCGTTCTGCGGAACCGCCGATGCCATTCGCCTGGGACATGTCTTCGGGAATTCGGCGAGCGATATCGAGGCCTTCTGCCGAACCCACGGCATCGACGCGGAATTCCGCCGCGACGGCTGGATCTGGGGTGCGACCTGCCAGCGCCAGGTCGGCTCCTGGAACGGCATCCTGGCGGCCCTCGGCCAGCACGACCTGCGGCCGTTCCGGCCGGTGAGTGCCGACGAGATCCGGAGCATGACCGGGAGCCGATCCTTCCTGGCCGGCATCCACGACCCGACGGCCGCGACGATCCACCCGGGCAAGCTCGTCCGCGGCATCCGCCGGGTCGTGCTGCAGCAGGGCATCCGAGTCTACGAAAACTCGCCGATGACGCGGCTGGAGCGCCAGGTGCCCGCCGTGGTGCGCACGGCGCAGGGCTCGATCACCGCACCACGCGTCGTGCTCACCATGAACGCCTGGTCGACCAGCATCCCGGAGCTGCGTGCCGCGATCCTGGTCATCGCCAGCGACGATGCCGTCACCGCACCGGCGCCGGAACTGCTCGAGAAGATCGGCTACAAGGCGAAGCCGCTGATGGGGGATTCGCAGCTCTTCGTCACCGGCTTCCGCACCACTGGCAACCACCGATTCAACCCGGGCATCACCGGCGGCATCATCGGCTTCGGCGGCCTGAACGGCGCGCGCTTCGAGGGACGCTCCCACCGCGAGGACGACATCCGCGACTGCGTGCGGCGCGGTCATCCGGCGCTGGCCGACCTGCCCTTTGCCGACAGCTGGTGCGGCCCGATCGACCGGACCCGCAGCGGCCTGCCGCTGTTCGGCCCCCTGCCCCGCCATCCGCACATCTTCTATGGCTACGGCTTCTCCGGCAACGGCGTCGCCACGACGCCGATCGCCGGCCGCATCCTGGCCTCGCTGGCCCTGGGCGAGAAGGATGCCTGGTCGGGCTGCGGCCTGGTGCGGCCGGCGGAGAACTGGTTGCCGCCGGAGCCGATCCGCTACATCGGCGCGCATATGGTCCGCGCCGCGATCAAGCGCAAGGACCGCCTCGCCTATGAGGATCGCGAGCCGGGCTTCGTGGTGCGCAGCCTGGCCGCCATGGCCCCGGGCGGCATCACCACGTCACGCGTCGCCAAGAACTAGGGACCGATACAACGAGGGAGAGCCACGATGCCGAAGGCACTTCATTTCAAGCGCAAGGAACTGCCGTTCATCCCGTGCAAGGCTCCGGGCGGCGAGACCCAGATCGCCCGGGTGATCAACGGCAGCATCAGCCGCCACATGGGCGGCGGCCTGGAGATCGCCGAGAATATCCGGGTGCATTGGACGACTCTCTACGACGAGATCCTGTTCATCCACGAGGGCAGCATGATCGTCCGGACCGATCAGGGCGAATTCGAATGCGGCGTGGGCGACATCGTCTGGCTGCCGGAAGGCGTCACGCTCGACTACGACATGACCGGCCGCCGCTGCGCCTACTTCTACGCGCTCTACCCGTTCGACTGGGCCGAGCGCCATGGCATGAAAGAACCTTGAGGGAATTCCGAGATGATCGATCTCAGCGGTAAAGTCGTTCTGGTGACCGGCGGTTCGGGCGGCATCGGTGCCGCCGTCGTGCGCACCGTGGTGAAGGCCGGCGGTCTTGCGGTGCTGCACGACCTTCGGGCCGATGGCGCGGCGGCGGCGCTCAAGCAGGAGCTGGGCGAGGCCAGCTGCCGGGTGATCGCCGGCGACCTGGCGAGGGACGATGTGCCGCCGCGGGTCTGGGCCGAGGCCGTCGCCTGGCAGGGCCATGTCGACGTCCTGGTCAACAATGCCGGCATCTACGAATCCGCCGACATCGGCGATCCGTTCGACGCCTGGAGCGCGTCCTGGCACCGCACGCTGCAGGTCAATCTCGTTGCCGCCGGGCATTTCTGCCGCGAGGCCATCCGCCACTTCAAGGATCGCAGCGGCGGCATCATCATCAATCTCGCGAGCCGTGCGGCGTTTCGCGGGGACGATGCGGACTACATGCATTACGCCGCATCGAAGGGCGGCATCGTCGCGATGACGCGCACCATTGCCCGGCATTTCGGCCGCGACAACATTACCGCCTTCGCCGTCGCCCCGGGATTCGTGCGCACCAACCTCAATGCGGCCTTCTTCCGCGATCACGGCGTCGCCGCCGCCGCCGAGGGCATCCCGCTGGGCGAGATCGCCGAGCCGCAGGACATCGCCAATACCATCGCCTTCCTGGCCTCCGGCCTCGCCCGCCACGCCACCGGCACGACGATCGACATCAACGGCGCCAGCTATGTCCGCTGAACGGGGTCCGGCGGCGGCGCCGGTTCCGCTGTTCATCGACGGCATCTGGACCCCCGGATCCGCCGGGACCCGGGACGTCATCGACCCGGCCACGGAGCTGCCGATGGGATCGGTCGGCCTCGCCGATCCGGGCCAGATCGATGCGGCGCTGGCCGCCGCCGAGCGTGCCGCCTCGGCCTGGGCGGCGGTATCGCCAACCGATCGGGGCGCCGTCCTGACCCGCGCGGCAGGGCTGCTGCGCGACCGCCTCGAAGCCACCGCACGCCTGCTGACGCTGGAACAGGGCAAGACCCTGGTCGAATCCCGCGGCGAAATCACCCGGGCGATCGAGACCTTGGCCTGGAACGGCGAAGAGGCGCCCCGGATCGAGGGCCGGATCGTCGCCGGCCGCGCCGCCGGGACGACCCGCTGCCGGCTGCCGGTGCCGGTCGGGGTGGTCGCCGCCTTCGCCGCCTGGAACTTCCCCGCGGTACTGGCGACGCGCAAGCTGGGCGCGGCGCTGGCCGCCGGCTGTCCGGTGATCCTGAAGGCAGCGGAAGAAGCCCCCTATACCGCGGCTGCCATCGTCGACTGCCTGGCCAAGGCCGGTCTGCCGGCCGGTGCGGTCAGCCTCCTGTTCGGTGATCCGCCGGCGGTGGCCGCGCGGCTCCTCGGCTCGCCGGTCGTGCGCAAGATCACCTTCACCGGCTCGACCCGCATCGGCAAGGAGCTGGCGCGCCTGGCGGCGCCGGACCTGAAGCGCTGCGTCTTCGAACTGGGCGGCCATGCACCGGTGATCCTCTGCGCCGACGGCAACGTGGACTCCGCGGTTGCCGCTACCATCCCGTTCAAGTTCACCTCGGCCGGGCAATCCTGCATCGCCCCCAGCCGGTTCTACCTGCACCGCAGCCGGTACCAGGAGTTCGTCGGCAAGTTCATTGCCGCGGCAGGTGCCATCGTCGTCGGCGACGGACTCGACCCTGCGACGAGAATGGGCCCGCTCGCCAATGCCCGCCGGATCGCGGCCATGGAGCGCTTCACCGAGGATGCCTGCCGGCAAGGCGCTGCGGTCGGGATCGGCGGCAAGCGGATCGCACGCCCCGGTTTCTTCTGGGGCCCGACGGTCCTGTCCGAGGTACCGGAGACCGCCCTGGTGATGAATGAGGAGCCGTTCGGACCGATCGCGCCGATGGCGGCATTCGACGATCTTGACGCCGCACTGGCGGCGGCCAACCGCCTGCCCTACGGCTTTGCCGCCTATGTCTTCACGGCCTCGCTGAAAACCGCCGAGCATGCGGCCAGCCATCTGGATGCCGGCAATATCGGCATCAACCAGATGTGCCCCTCGCTGCCCGACATGCCGATCGGCGGGACCGGCGACAGCGGCTACGGCTATGAAGGCGGACGGGAAGGCATCGAGGAATTTCTTCAATTCAAGCTAATCAGCCGGACGCAGCTCTGATTCGGCGCGGCACCTGCCGCGGCCCTGATGGCGGCGGCAGGTCGAGGGCCCGGCCCGCAGGGCGAAAGACGGCCTATCGCGGTGTTTGGCCTGGGCGAACTCGGGATCGGCGTCCGGGCGCCCCGCCGGCATGGCCCGTCCCAATGTCGATCCTGCACCGTCATATATTACCCCTGGCCGGTCAGGCCTCCCGCTCCAGAAACGGCTGGAACCAAATGCTGGCGGCACCACCCGAGGTGGAATAGGTCCGTTGGCCGTTAAAGTTCGTTACCAACGGTTGTCTGGCGACAAGCGGGCGGCTATTGTGCGGGCAATCCCGGTCAAACGGGACCGGTTCGTTCATCGAATAGGGAGCAGACATGAGATACGAGCGCCCGGCCACCTTGAAGGCAGCATCCGCGCTTCTGGCCAAGGAAAAAGGGCAGGCCTTTATTCTGGCGGGCGGAACGGACCTCCTTGTCCGGCTGCGCACCGGCTTCATCGAGCCTGATCTGATCGTCGACATCAAGCGGGTCGCCGCCACCCGCGGCATCCAGAAGACCGCAGCCGGATTCAAGATCGGCGCGTCGGTATCCGGGGCGGAACTCGGTGAACACGCCCAGTTGAAGAAGGCCTGGCCCGGGGTGGTTGAAGCCGCCAATCTCATTGGATCCAAGCAGGTTCAGGGTCGCTGCACCATGTCGGGCAACCTGTGCAATGCCTCGCCGGCGGCGGACAGCGTTCCGGCCCTGGTTGCGGCCGGCGCCAAGGCCGTCATCGTCGGTCCCAAGGGCAAGCGCACAGTCCCGGTCGAGCAGATCCCGGTGGGTCCCGGCCGGACCTCGCTCAAGAAGGGCGAGATCATCGAGAGCCTGGTGCTGCCCAAGCGTCCGGCGCGCTCCGGTGATGCCTATCTGCGCTTCATTCCCCGCACCGAAATGGATATTGCGGTTGTCGGGGTGGGCGTCAGCCTGACCCTCGATGCCAAGGGCGTCTGCACGACCGCCCGTGTCGCGCTGGGTGCCGTCGCGCCCACCGTCCTGGTGGTGCATGATGCCGCGAAGGCCATTATCGGCACGAAACTGGACGCCAAGGCGCTCGACGCCCTCGCTGCCGCCTGCTCGGCCGCCTGCCGCCCGATCGATGACAAGCGCGGCACGCGGGACTTTCGAATCAAGGTAGCCGGTGTGCTCGCACGCCGCGCTGCCGTCATCGCGCGCCAGCGCGCCGGAGGGAAGTAATGTCGGCCATTCATGTAACCACCAAGATCAACGGCGATACCGTGGAGTATGTCTGCGAGGCAGACGAGACGCTGCTGGACGTGCTCCGCAACCGGCTCGGCCTGACCGGTGCGAAAGAGGGATGCAGCACCGGCGACTGCGGCGCCTGCAGCGTCACCGTGGATGGGCGACTGACCTGTTCATGCCTGGTTCTGGGAGCGGAGGCCGAGGGCTGCGAGATCGGCACCATCGAGGGAATGGCAAAGGGTGAAGAGCTGCATCCGCTGCAACGGAAATTCCTGGAGCATGCCGCGTTGCAATGCGGGATTTGCACGCCGGGGATCCTGGTCGCCGCCAAAGCCTTGCTCGACCACAATCCGAAGCCGAGCGAAACCGAGGTGCGTTTTGCCCTTGCCGGCAATCTCTGCCGCTGCACGGGCTATGACAAGATCGTGCGCGCGGTACTAGATACAGCGCAAGAAATGCGGAGGGCCTGATCATGCCATTGGACAACATGCCGGATTCCAAGCGGAAATTCGCCGTCGTCGGGACCCGCCCGCTGCGCCCGGACGGTCTCGACAAAGTGACCGGACGTGCCAAATTCGGTGCGGATGCGACCGCGCCCGGAATGCTGGTCGGCCGCGTTCTGCGCTCGCCCCATGCCCATGCGCGCATCAAGGCGATCGATACGTCCAAGGCCGAAAAGCTGGCCGGAGTCAAAGCCGTTGTCACCCGCGCCGATTTCCCCGACCATACCAAGGGTGATGCCGCGTTATACGACGTTCTGTACAACGTCATGGCGCGCGAAAAGGCTCTTTACGAAGGCCATGCCGTTGCGGCGGTGGCGGCGGTAAGCGCCGCCGTGGCCCGTCAGGCGCTAAAGCTGATCAAGGTCGACTACGAGGTCCTTCCGCATGTGACCGATGTCGACGAGGCGATGAAGCCCGGCGCTCCCGTCCTGCATGCGAAGATGTTCACCGACGGCGTCGAACCGAAGCCGAAGAAGGCTTCGAATGTCGTGCGCCGCTATGAATTCGGGCACGGGGATGTCGACGCTGGATTCAAGCAGGCAGATATCATCGTTGAGCGGACATTCAAGACGGAAGCCACGCATCAGGGATACATCGAGCCACATGCCTGCCTGGCCAGCGTTGGTCCGGACGGCCAGGGTGAACTCTGGGTTTGCACCCAGGGGCATTTCATGGTGCGCGATACCTGTGCCCGCCTTCTCGGCATGGATATTTCCAAATTGCGGGTAACCGCGTCCGAAATCGGCGGCGGGTTCGGCGGCAAGACCACTGTCTTTATCGAACCCGTGGCGCTCGCGCTCTCCCGCAAAGCGAACCGGCCGGTCAAGGTCGTCATGACCCGCGACGAAGTGTTCAAGGCGAGCGGACCTACTTCCAGCACGTCGATCGACGTCAAGATCGGCGTCAAGAAAGATGGCCGAATCGTTGCGGCCGATGCGACGCTGCGCTATCAGGGCGGCGCATTCGCAGGCTCTCCGGCCGAGTTCGGGGCGATGTGCGCGTTCGCCGCCTATGACCTGGAGAATGTCCGGGCAATCGCCTATGACGTGGTCACCAATCGTCCAAAGCAGGCTGCGTACCGAGCGCCGGGGGCGCCGATGGCAAATTTCGCCGTCGAAAGCGTCGTCGAGGAGCTGGCGAAGAAGCTTGGCATGGAGCCGATCGATTTCCGCATCAAGAATGCGGCGCGTGAGGGTACCAAGGCCTCCTATGGGCCGATCTATGGCCCGATCGGCTTGGCGGCAACCCTGGCGGAAGCCAAGAAGCATCCCCATTTCAAGGCACCGCTCGGGAAGAACCAGGGCCGCGGCATGGCCTGCGGATTCTGGTTCAATTTCGGCGGCCAGTCCTGCGTTTCGATGAATGTGAATGCCGACGGCACGGTAGCCATCTCGGTAGGCTCTCCGGACATCGGCGGCTCCCGTGCCTCGATGTGCCTGATGACCGCAGAGGAACTCGGCGTTCCCTATGAAAACGTACGTGCCATCATCGCCGACACCAGTTCGCTGGGCTACAATGATGTGACCGACGGCAGCAGGACAACCTTCGCAACTGGAATGGCCTGCATTCTCGCAGCCCGGGACGCCATCAAGAAGCTGTGTGCCCGAGCGGCGCAGACCTGGGGAATACCCGAGGACGCGGTCGTCTGGGAAAAAGGCCATGCGCGACCGGCCGGCGCCAATGCCGGCAGCTTCCCGCCATTGTCCATCAGGGACATTGCGGCCACGTCAGGGGCGACCGGCGGGCCGATTGCCGGTCACTACGAATACAACGCCGACGGTGCCGGGGTCAGTTTTGCGACTCACATCTGCGATGCCGAAGTTGATCCGGAAACGGGTGCGACCAAGATCACCCGCTACACAGTGCTTCAAGACGCCGGCAAGGCAGTGCATCCAAGCTATGTCGAGGGACAGTTCCAGGGTGGTGCCGTGCAGGGAATCGGCTGGGCGCTCAACGAGGAATACATCTATGGCAAGGACGGGCGCCTGCAGAATGCGGGCTTCCTCGACTATCGCATCCCCGTCTGTTCCGACCTGCCGATGATCGACACGGTGATACTCGAGATCCCAAACCCTGGGCATCCCTACGGCGTCAGAGGCGTTGGAGAGACGTCGATTGTCCCGCCTCTGGCAGCAATCGCAAACGCCGTCTCCGCGGCGGCAGGTGTCCGCCTGACATCGCTTCCCATGTCGCCGCCCAAGGTCCTGGCAGCGATCGAGGCAAAAGGGAGACACTGAGAGGCTGGCGATGGCAAGGGTCGTCGTCTGGGGCTCGCTCAAGCCGCATACTGGCGGCAAGGCGACCGTCGAGATTGACGCCAAGAACGTGCGTGATCTTCTGGCCCGGCTAGGTGAAACCTATCCGGGCCTGCAGCCGCAGCTGAAGCGCGGGGTTTCGGTTTCTGTCGACGGGGTGATCTTTCGTGATGGCTGGCTGCAACCTTTGGGGCCGGCAAGCGAGGTCGTCCTCCTGCCTCGGATGGTCGGCGGCTAGGCCACAAAGCCCTGCCGATGGCATCGGGCCCTAATATTTAATTCCATTTGACTTATTTTTTCAGCCTCACTAGCGTGGGCTTGTTCCAGTCGTCTATGGGGGGCCCATGGTTTTGCGGGGGACCAACCAAGAATACGGCCGGCCCTACAATCGCCGGATTGTGCTCGAGGCCATCAGACTGCATGCACCGATCGCGCGTGGAGAGATTGCGCGCCGCGTCGGACTGACGGTTCAGACGGTATCCACGATCATCCGGGAACTCGAAGTGCAGGGCTTCGTTTCTGGCTCGCGTGACCTCGCAAAGAAGCGCGGCTATCCGGCCACGAGCCTGGCCGTCAATCCCGACGGCGGCTATGCCATCGGGCTGCATTTGACGCCGCGAGGCCTCGAAGCTGCACTCATCAATCTTGCCGGCGAGGTCATCCGCCAGGAACGCCACGACATGCCTCACCTGGCCCCCGACGCGGCATTCCTCGCAATCGGCAAACTCGTTGCGGCGATGCGTTCCGTCCGACCGGATGGCCGTATGCTGGGCATCGGACTAGCGATGCCCGGTCCCTTCAACGTTGATTCCATGAGTTTTGTCGGACCAACGACCCTTGAAGGCTGGAAGGGGATACCCATCAGGGAACGCCTGGCACAGGCATCGGATCTGCCGGTCTTCATCGAAGTCGACCATGCCGCCGCCGCCCTGGGCGAGCGCCTGTATGGTGTGGGCCGCAATGTCCGCGATTTCTACTACCTCTATTTCGGTGTCGGGCTCGGCGGTTGCATGGTGCAGGACGGCAATGCATTGCGGGGCAGCCACGGGAATGCCGGCGAAATCGGCCACCTTCCGCTGGTCCCGGAAGGAGAGCCCTGCCCTTGCGGCAATCGCGGTTGCCTGGAGCGCTACCTGTCGCTGGAGGCTATGGAGCGTCGCAGCGAGCAAATCGGCGCAACGGCGTGCATCGCGGAAATGGCGCCTCTGCTGAGGCGCGCCATTGTGGCCATTGAGAACCTGTTCGACCCGCAGACGATTGTCGTCGGCGGCATTGCGCCGGACGAGCTGCTCGCCGGGCTGCTGGCTGCGGCAGCTCCGCTTCCGAACTCAGTCGCGGCGCGCAACGGAAGAGCCAACCCGCGAGTCATGCTGTCGTCGCACGGCGAGGACGCGGTGCTGCGCGGCGCTGCGGCACTCGCGGTCGCAGGGGTCCTGGAACCGAGATTCGGATTGGCCTTTGCGGACGCCGACGAGAAGCAGCGTGACCCGATCATGCAGGACCGCAACCAGCACGGAGCGGCCGCATGACCGGCGACCAGCCACTGCTCCGCCTCGAAGGGATCGTCAAGAACTTCGGCGCAATCGCCGCATTGCGCGGAATCGGCTTTGAGATCGGTCGTGGACAGGTCGTGGCCCTGCTCGGTGACAATGGCGCCGGGAAATCGACGCTCGTCAAGATCATCTCCGGCGGCCTGCAGCCAAGCGCAGGCAAGGTCATTTTCGACGGCCAGGAGCGCAATTTCACTTCCCCCGCGGAGGCCAAGGCCGTCGGCATCGAGACCGTCTATCAGGATCTGTCGCTCTGCACGAATGTCGATGTCGTCGCCAATTTCTTCATGGGGCGAGAGATCGTTCGGCGCGTGCTTGGGGTCCCCATTTTGCAGGAACGGGCAATGCAGGAGGTGGTCGAGAAGGCGATGGCCACAGCCGGAACCCGCATCCCATCGATGCGGACCAATGTTGAGCATCTCTCGGGCGGGCAGCGCCAGGCGATCGAATTGAACCGCTTCGTGCATTGGGGCGGAAAACTGGTTCTGCTTGATGAACCGTTTGCGGCACTCGGCGTGGAACAGACCCGCCGCGGCCTGGAAATGATCAAGCGTATCGCCGCCCAAGGTATAGGGGTCATCGTCATTACCCATATCATGGCGCAGGCATTCCAGGTTGCCGATCGGATCGTCGTCATTCGCCACGGCAAGGTGGCGGGCGATGTCATGCGCAAGGATACCAGCCCGGATGCGGTCGTCTCCATGATCATGGGCGGCAGCATCGACGGGCAAGGTGAGAACAACGAGATCGAATGATCCACCATAAGAACACAAGAGGAGAGGTAAGATGAAACGCATACTAACCGCTGTACTAAGCGCACTTATGCTGGCGACGGTCGTTCTGGCGTCGCCCGCCATCGCCGAATCCAAGGGCAAGATCTACTACATGGTGCCGACCCTGCTGGACGAGTTCCAAACGGAATCGGTCAATGCGATCGAAAAGTTCCTCAAGGACGTCGGCTATGAGCCGGTGACACTCAATGCCGACAACAAGACCGACCTGCAGCAGAGCCAGATGAATGACGCGATACTGGTGAAGCCCAAGGCCATCATCCTGGCGGCAGTGGATTTCAATGCCCTGAAGCCATCGATCGAGAAGGCCCGGGCTGCCGGTATTCCAGTCATGATCTTCGATCGTCAGATTACATCGACACAGACCGATTTGACGTCGGTCGCGGGGACGGTCGAAATCGGCTATGTCGCTGCGGGCGAGATCCAGCGCCTGCTGAAGGAGAAGAACGGCGACGTGAAAGGCAAGATCCTGCAGGTGCTGGGTGATCCGGGCGACCCCTACACCCTCGACATCCAGAAGGGATTCGAGGAGAAGATGAAGCCATTCCCCGGCGTACAGATCATCTCCCTGCCGGCGATGCAATGGGAGGCCTCCAATGCCGGAACGATTGTCGCCGATCAATTGGTGGCCAACCCGGATATCGACCTGATCTTCGTTCACGCGGCACATCTTGCGGTCGCTGCCGTCGCCTCTCTCGAAGCAAAGGGCAAGAAGCCCGGCGACGTTCTCCTTGTTTCGTCGAATGGTGCACCGGTCGGACTCGATCTCATCCGCAAGGGCTGGGAACAGGTCGAGGTCGAGCAACCGCTATACGCCCAGGCGGCAGCTCTTGCGATGTTTGCGGACAAGGTTGTCAACAAGCAGGAAATCAAGGCCGGGCAGTATAAGGTGCTCGGGCTGGATTCCACGCTGACGATCGAAGCGTGGGGGCCGAATATCAAGATTCCCGGCGCCGCAATCACCAAGGACAACATCGATGAGCCGCGCTTCTGGGGCAACATGAAGGCCCCGACCGACCCGATCACGCCGGTCGAATAACCTCTTAACCAATAGGCCCGGGCTGCCTGGTGCAGCCCGGGTATTCTCTTCGGAGCTCATCGATGATTTCTCCTGGGCGGCGGGCGTTGATAGAATTCACGCTGGATAATCTGGTGTGGCTCCTGCTGGTCGTCGTCCTCATCGTGTTCTCGATCGCCATACCGAATTTCTGCCAGATCGGGATTTTCTCCAACATCATCGAGCAGTCGACATTTGTGGGCGTGATGGCAATCGGGCTCGCCATCGTAATCATTGCCGGAAACATGGATCTGTCGGTCGAGTCGACGGCTGCCCTGACGGCAATGGTGACCGGTATCCTCTTCTGTTCCCATGGTGTCGGCCTGGGCTACACCTTCACGCCGGAGTGGCTGGTTCTGCCGATCTCCCTCGGAATCGCGCTGCTGGTCGGCGCCATCATCGGCCTGTTCAACGGATTGCTGGTTGTCGGCCTGCGGATGAATGCCTTCATCGTTACCCTTGCCTCATACATCTGGGTCCGCGGCCTCGTCGTCGCCATATCCGGCGGTCGCTCGGCTCAAGACCTTGCCCCTGCCCTGCGCTATATCGGCATACAGAACGTCCTCTTCATTCCGCTGATCGCATGGATCGCCATCGTCTGCTTTGCGCTGTTCACGTTCATCATGGCGAAAATCCCGTTTGGACGGCACGTGACCATGATCGGCGGCAACCCGGTGGCGACGTTCCGCGCGGGAATCAAGGTCGATCGCCTGATAGTCGTGACGTTTGTCATGGCCGGCTCGATTGCAGGTCTGGCCGGGTGGCTGCTGGCGATTCGGACCTCGGGGGCCACCGCCAATCTCGGCACGGGCATGCTGTTCAACGCATTTGCTGCCGTGGTGATCGGCGGGGTGAGCCTCAAAGGCGGCATCGGCAGGCTGCCGGGCGTCTATGCCGGCGTCCTTCTGCTCTCATCGATCCATACCGCGATCAACCTCATGGGACTGCCTGCCCACTACACCCAGATGATCCTCGGCGGGTTGGTTCTGGCGGCCGTGATGCTTGATACCGTCAAACTCTCCATCCGCCAGAGGTTGCTATGACCGGCCGCCTACAGGGACGCGTCGCACTTGTCGTTGGCGGTGCCCGCGGCATCGGCAAGGGGATTGCCGACCGATTTCACGAGGAAGGTGCGAAGCTTGTCATTGCCGATACCGAGGTCGAAGCGGGCACGATGACAGCCCGGGCGATCGACGGGCATTTCGTCGAAACCGACATTTCGAGGCGGGCCGATGCCGAACGGGCGGTTGCTGCTGCGGTCGACAGGTTCGGCCGGCTGGACATCGTGATTCAGAATGCCGGAATCTACCCCTGGTCATTGATCGAGAACACCGAGCCCGAGGAGTGGGACGCGGTGATGGCCGTGAATCTCCGGGGCACCTACCTGGTTGCGCGCGCAGCCCTGCCTTACATGAAGTCTGCAAAATACGGCCGTATGGTATTCACGTCGTCGATCACCGGGCCGCGCGTGACCAGCCCGGGGCACGGGCACTATTCCGCGACCAAGGCCGGCATCAACGGTTTCATCAAGTCGGCCGCATTGGAATTCTCCTCCTATGGGATAACCGTCAATGGCGTGGAGCCCGGCAACATCCTGACGGAAGGAATGAAGCTGCACCGCAGCCCAGCCTTCATCCGGGGCATGGAGGAAGCAGTCCCGCTTGGCCGGTTGGGGACGCCGCGAGACATCGCCAATGCCGTGCTTTTCCTGTCTTCGGACGAAGCCGAGTATATTACCGGAACAACCATTGTCGTCGACGGCGGCCAGACGCTTCCGGAGGGCAAGGACTTCCGCCTTCTTCCTGGTTGAACTAATCCTGGTGCATCGCGTCCTGGCGAGAGATAGGATGCGGCATGCGAACAGCGAAGGTCCCGACCTAAATGGAAGACATCAAGGGCGTTGCAAGCAGGGTCATCCCCGTCATTCTGGCCGGCGGTAGCGGGACCAGGCTCTGGCCCCTCTCCCGCGAGACGTTTCCCAAGCAGCTCAGCCCCCTGGTCGGAGATCGGAGCCTGCTGCAGACGACGATCTCCCGCATCTCGGACATGCAGCGTTTCGGCAAGCCAATCATACTCACCAACGAAGCCCTGAGATTCGCAATTGCCGAGCAAGCTCACGCCATCGGGTGCGAAGCGGCAATCACGCTGGAGCCGGCGATCAGGAATACGGCCGCCGCAATTGCCGCCGCCGCCTGCCAGGCCCGGGCCGAGGCCGAAGACGCCATCCTTATCGTGTTGCCTTCGGACCATATGATTACTGACACCGAGCTCTTCCTCGCCAGCGTGAACAATGCTGTCGCATTGGCCGAGCAAGGCTATCTGGTGACTTTCGGTGCCATCCCGACACGCCCGGAGACAGGATACGGGTACATACGTCAGGGTGAGGCCATCGATGGATCCGCCGGATTCCAGGTGGCGTCATTCACCGAAAAGCCCTCGCAGCAGGTGGCTGCGGGCTACATCAATCAGGGCGGGTACTACTGGAATTGCGGAATATTCGTCTTCAGGGCATCCACCTATCTTGCAGAACTCCTCGCCTATGCCCCAGCCGTTCATGAAGCGGCGGAAGCGTCATTTTCCGGCCGCACACTCGACAAGGACTTTCTCCGGCTGGGCCAGCAGCAATATACCGCATCGCCAAACATCTCCATCGACTACGCGGTCATGGAGCGGACCAAGAAAGCCGCGGTCATACCGCTGCGGTCCGGCTGGTCGGATATCGGGTCCTGGGCGGAGATATGGAACGTCCTGCCGAAGGACGAGAACGCCAATGTCCTGCTCGGCGACGTCCTCGTCGAAAACGTGACACGCTGCTATGTCAACGGTGCCGATACACTTGTTGCGGCGGTGGGATTGACGGACACGATCATCGTGGCGACGACCGATGCAATTCTTGTCGCCGGGACGGAACATGCCCAGTCGGTTCGGAAATTGACCGAGCGGCTCAGGGAGCTGAAGCGCGCGGAGGCAATCGAACCGAAGCGCGTCAGCCGCCCCTGGGGCTTCTTCCAGTCGCTGCATCGCGGCGACCGTTTCCAGGTGAAACGCCTGACCATCAATCCGGGCGCCAGGATCTCGCTGCAAATGCATATGCATCGCGCGGAGCATTGGGTGGTGGTCAATGGCACGGCACGTGTCACCCATGGCGATGACATCAAGCTCATACAGGAGAACGAGTCGATCTACATCCCGATCGGGACCCGGCATCGCCTGGAGAACCCTGGCAAGATGCCCCTGAACGTCATCGAAGTGCAGACCGGTTCCTATCTGGAGGAAGACGATATCATCCGCTACGACGACACCTACGGCCGAACCTGATACGCCAGCGATCTATTCCGACGCCCGCCCCCTATCGTTCCCGCATGCCGCCGAGAAAATAGTCGGTCAGCGGGCCGGCAACGTATTCCAGCACCGTCCGCTGCTTGGTCGGGATCAGAACCATCGCTGGCATTCCGGGAACCACTGCAATCTCCGGAATGAGCGAAAGATCGTCACTGATCGCCACCTTAATCTCGAAATGACCCCTCTGATCGGCTTGCGTCACGATTCGGTCCGCCGATACCTCGGTGATCTCGCCATGCAATATGCCGGTTTGTCTCTGATCGTAGGCAGTTAATCGAACTTCCGTTTTCATCCCGGCATGAACGTCGGCGATATCCTCCGGCCGGACGGCAGCCCTGATCACCAACTGCTCGCCGCTTGGGACGATCTCAAGAATTTGCGCGCCGCGCTCGATAACGCCGCCGACGGTGTTTGCACTCATGCCGAGCACGATCCCTGCCGCCGGCGCGGTGATGACGGTCCGGGCGAGCACATCCTCGGCCGAATTCAGGCGCTCCTCCATTGCATTCAGCTTGTCCTGAACATCACTGAGGTTCTGAGACACCTCGGAAAGCCGCTCCTTCTGCAGCTGCAAAATCTGCAGCTGCGCCTCGCCGATGGCCTGTTCGATGCCCGCCCTGCTGCTGCTGTACTCCCCGCCCTGCCCGCTCAGCGCGGCGGCCTGGCGTTCGAGGAGCAGGACCCTGGTCTTCGGCACGTAGCCCTTTTCATACAGGCTCTTCGCGCTTTTCAGTTCGTCCTCGATCAACGCGAGCTGCTCCGCCTGGGCATTCTGCTGAACCGCCGCTCCCTGCATCTGCTGCTGCAGTTGCTTGATGCGTTTCTCGAGCAAGGCAACCTGGCCGACCAGCATGTTCCGGCGCTCCTCGAACACGCTCGTCTGCCCGGCAATCGTCTCCTTGACGTCGATATCCGAGGCAGTTGCAGTCAGCTCCGGCGGGAAATGAACGGTTTCGGCTCCATCGCGCTCAGCTTCAAGCCTGGCCTTGACGGCAAGAAGCGACAGATACTGTGAACGGATCAGATTTACTGCTGCGCGGGCCTGCGTATCATCCAAGAGGATCAGTATCTGCCCATTCGATACCTTGTCCCCATTCTTCACACGGAGTTCTTTGACGATGCCGCCGTCCAGGTGCTGAACGATCTTGTTCTGGCCGGACGCCTGCAGCGTGCCATAGGCGCTTACTGCGCTGGCGAGCGGCGCGAAGGCCGCCCACCCTCCCAATCCACCGAAGAACAGGGCAACGACAATCAGGCCGACGGAGATGACCGGCCACGGGCTGGTCGGCAGACCGTGCGCTACGTCCTGGAGATTCCCGCCATCCCTACTGGGCATCACGAGCGAGCGATGGCTCATTGCGATCTCCCCGAAGCGAGCGGGATACGGGCCGGTGACTCTGCCGGCGACAACGCCGCCATGAATTCGTTGCGCGGCGCCAGCCGCTCCACTGCGCCGTCGCGAAGAAACAATATGGTGTCCACGGCCGCAAGGACACCCGAGCGATGCGATATGACGACGGTGGTCATGCCTTGAGATTTCGCCTCGTTTAGCACCGCCAGAAGCGCACGCTCGCCATCAGAATCCAGGTTGGAATTGGGTTCGTCGAGCACAAGAAGCCGGGGGTCACCGAGCAACGCTCGGGCCAGGCCGATCCGCTGCCGCGTCCCACCCGACAATACACCACCGCCCGTACCAACCTGGGTATCGTACCCCTCGGGCATCCGCAGAATCAGCTCGTGAACGCCGGCCCGCATCGCAGCAGCGATGATCTGCTCAGGCGTGGCATCGCCGAACCTGGCAATATTCTCTCTGATCGAGCCCTCGAACAGTTCCACTTCCTGGGGCAAATATCCGACGTGACGGCCGAAATCCGCACGATTCCAGGAATGCACTTCCGCACCATCAAGGCGCACGGCCCCGTTGCGGGGACGCCAGACTCCGACGAGAAGACGTGCGAGCGAGGACTTGCCGGCGCCGCTGGGGCCAATGACCGCCAAGCGCTCGCCCGGCTGGAGGGAAAAGCTGATGCCGTGGAGAATTGGCCTGGCCACTCCCGAAGCAAAATACGACACTCCCTCGACTGAAAGCCGGCCCTCGGGCGGTGGCAGGCGCATCGCCTCAGCGGCATTGGGCAGGGTTATCAGCTCATCGACCCGCTTCGCAGCCGCGCGCGCGGCAACAAAAGCGCGCCAGCCACCGACGAGCTGTTCAATCGGGGAAAGCGTTCGAGCCAGCAGAATGGCCGCCGCGTAAATGACTCCCGCCGTCACCTCGCCGTTGATGGTCATCCAAGCACCGACCCCGATGATCGCGCTCTGCAGGGCAAGACGGAAGAACCGAATCAGTCCCTGCAGGTAGGCGCCGCGCTCGCTCCCGATGGTCTGCTGCCGGAGCATCTCCCGCCGGCTTTCGCGCCACCGGCGCAGGAATGCAGGCAGCATGCCCATGGCTTGGATGACTTCCGTGTTCCGGAGGCTGGCATCGGTGAATGCATAGTTTCGACGCGCGGCCTCCTCGGACTTCCGCAAATGGCCGGAAGTGACATATTCGTTGGCAATCGCCAATATCAACATCAGGCCGATGCTTACGGTTGCAATGGCACCCAGCAACGGGTGCAGCAGGAAGCAAGCCAGCAGATAGACCGGCAGCCATGGCAGGTCAAAGATCGCCACTGCCCCGGACTGCGTCAGAAAGTTGCGATAGACGTCAAGGTCCCGCACAATGCCGGGCCGCTGTCCGATGAGGCTGGTGATCTCCACCTGCCGCCGGAGCACTTCTTCTGACAGGACGACATCAAGGTGGTTTCCAAGCCGGACCAGAAGCAGGTTGCGGACCGCCTCAAGAATGCTCAGCGTGATCAGAGCCACAGTCGCCGCGACGGAAATCATGATCAGCGTGGCAATGCTGCCGCTTCCAATCACGCGATTGTAGACCTGCAGCATATAGATGGTCGGCGTTAGGTAGAGAAAATTGATTGCCAGGCTGAAGGCACAGATCGCCGCAATATGGGCCCGGCTGCCGCGCAAGGTCCATTGCCAAAGACCAGATGGCTGACGGCCGGTCACTGCGACAATCCTGGCTTCACGCCGGACGCCTTGCTGACGATGGCGCCAACATAGGTTTCGCCGTAGGAAGTGCCGTTGCGCCGGTCATACTCCCTCAGAGCCAGCGCGGCGAGATCTACCGACTGCAGGATCGAGTCCAGGAGAATCGCCAGCTTCAAGAGCTTCTCGTCAGCCAGCTCGCCAAACTTCATGAAGTCGCGCACGAAGACGGCATCAGACCAGAGAATCTGCCGCAGGCCGGCGGAAGGATTTCCTCTTGCGGACAAAGGCGCGAAGAAGCGTTGCCCGAAGCCCATGAACGTGTGGAACTGGTACCCGTTCTTCCTCAGAAATCCATCCACGTCCCCGAAGAGCGGCTGTCCGACGTAGAGCTCGACGAACTCCACCTCGGTGATGATCATGAGTGCCGAGCTCAGTGCCCTGGTGGCACCCCGGAAGACATCGAGTTCGCCGCCCTGAACATCGATCTTGATCAGGTCGATGTCGGACAACCCGTCCAGGTCGGCCAGATCGTCGAGACGGCGAGTCACAATCCCGGCGTGCTGCATTTTCGGCGTGACCAGCTCGGCTAGATTGCTGAACTTCTCAAGCAGGGGCGTGTTCGGCGCATACAGCGATCCGGTCATCGCCATGTTGGTCTCGTGAAACGTCTGGGTGCTGCCATCGCCGATGAAATATGGATAGTATTTTCCGCCCGAGCCCTGGTTCAACTTGGCGCATTCGACTTCATTCGGCTCGAACCCGACGACCCGGGCCTTCCCCGCCCTGATCAGCGGCCGATAGGGTTCGGTTTCATTGCCGAGCGCCATGGCGCCGATGTCAACGATGTTCACCTTCGTCTTCAGCGGCAGCAGCTCGAGAAGATTGTCCGCAGCAGGCGTCGGCTGCGCAATGGACTGCCAGAATGCGGGGTTCAGGTTTTCCGCCGACGGCTCAAGCAACGCCTTTGGCAACGGCTCCTTGGGACTGACGCCGGCCCGCAAGCCGATCAGGATCCGTCGCCGCTCGGACTCCGCGCACTGCAGGCCGGTCTTGCTGAGGTCCTGTAAGACAGACGCATGGTTCGGGTCATAGAAGGACGAATAGGCGGAAAGCCGCTCAAAGGTCTCCAGAATGCCGGCAAAGCACCAATGCTCGGGCTTGCCCGCCATCGGCAGGCCCTCAAATCGCGTGCAAGGCGCCAGAAACGGCTGGCTCAAGTCAATCTGGTTCTTGGCCAGTCCGGCAACCAGGCGCTGCAGGGCCAGCACCGCAATCGCACGCTGACCCGCTTCAGCAGCCGCGCGCGCGAGCGACATCAGGTGGCAGAAACGCGGATCGCCTTCCGACAGTCTGCGCAATGTTGCGACGGAGAGTTCCAGCGCAGCGACACGATGCGAGGCCGAAACGCGGGGATCATGCGCCACGCAATAAGCTTCGAGGGCATGACCATATTCCGCAGCAACAATGCCCGGTCGGCACCACTGTCCTGCCAGGTCCCGCGCGTAGGGCATCTCGGGCAGCCGCTTCGTCCAGCAGCCCTCCGGCATTGCCATACCGTCGACGCCCGGCGCGGACGCCAGAATGCCTCTGTCCGCGAGTTCCTTGGCCTTGTCGGGCTTGCAGGCGAACAGATTGAGTAGATAGGGATCCTCGCTGCCGGTCGCCTGGAATGGCCGCAGGATACCGAGGCCAGGCAGCAGGCGATAGGCGGAGTAGCCGAGCCCGTCCAGTTGCCCCTGCAGAGCCAGGTTGAGCTTGGTTCCATGCTTGATCTCGAACATGATCAATGGCGAGGCGCGCCGCAGGAAATTCTCGCCGCCGCGAATGACGTTGCCTTCCTCGCCTTCAGCGTCCAGCTTGATGAAATCGATCTTCGGCCAGCCGCTGCTCCCGGCCCAGGCATCGAACGTCGTCAGGGCTACGGTTTCCGAGCCGGCCGCCGAGCCTTGCAGGGTATTCAGTTCCGACTGGCCGCTGAGGGCCAGTTGCGCCTGCCCCTCGCGATTGGACAGAGCCGCCTGGATCAGGGTCACGTTGCTGAAGCCATTCACCGCAATGCTCTGCGCAAGGTGCGCCGCGGTCTCGCTTGCCGGCTCGAAACTCCATACGCGGCCGGCATCACCCACCGCTCTGGCCGCCATCAGGCTGTAGACGCCGTAATTTGCGCCGATGTCGATCACATTGTCGCCGGAGCGCAGCATTTCTCGTACGAATGGCGCCTCATCCTCGAACCAGTCCTCCTGCTCGAGCAGCACATAGGGCGAAATGAGATCCAGGTTGCGGGGAACGCAGATATCCACGCCGCCTTTCAACCGCAGCTTCAACATGTTTGCCGGCACTCGGATCATTGCGACTTCTTTGCTCCCCTTGGCGATATCGACCGGTTGCATTTGACACCACTTCAGCCACATATCGCGCATAGCCCTGGAGAACGCACGCGAGAAATCCGGCGCGTCACACAGAGGTGATTTCCGCATGCGCTCCCGCAGATTCCGGCGCAGTTCCACCAGTCCCGGGATGTTATCCGCGATCGCTCGCGCCCGGTCGACGAACTCCTGCGCGTCGGCGGCCGTATACTCCGGGAGGCCGAGCGCCAGATTGATCGACGCGCCGACCCGCGCGGCATGACGGTCGCCGCGGAGGGTCAGCGTCGGCACGCCCATCCAGGCAGCCTCGCAGATCGTCGTCGTCCCGTTATAGGGATGGGTGTCCAACGCCAGGTCGACACGATTGTACACGTCGAGATGGCTCTTGAGATGCGGCTCCCAATCCAGCAGCTCGACCCGCGCCTTGTCGATGCCAAGCTCGCCGAACCGGCGGTACAGCCGCGAAGCCGTCTCCGCATCGCCGAAGGACCGCGATTTCAGGATCAGCCGCGCGTCGGGCACCGCGGCGAGGACTCCCGCCCAAAGCCGAAGGGCGAAGTCCGATATCTTGTTGATCTTGTTGAAGCTGCCGAAGGTGATATGCCCGGCCCCTGCAGCGGGCAGCGGGCCGACATCCGGACTCTGGGGCGGCGGATCGTAGCAGAGGAATGGCGGCCGCAGTCGCCACAATGCCTCGGTGTGCTGGCGATCGGCCGCACCGGGCGGATCGGTAATCTCGTCAACCAGCCGGTAGTCGATCGTCGTCAATCCGGTTGTATTCGGATATCCGAGCCAGGTGACCTGCACAGGGGCAACGCGTCTCGCAAACACCATCAGCCGATTCTTGCTGGTGTGACCTGCAAGATCGATCAGGATGTCGATATTGTCATCCCGGATCAGGCCGGCGACATGCTCGTCGGAAAGTCCCACCGTCTGACGCCAGTGTTCCGCCCTGCCCTGCAGGAGCCCGGTATATAGGTCGGGGTTCACCACATCGGAATAGCAGTAGAACTCCAGTTCCGCCCGGTCATGCCTGTCGAACAGAGGTTTCAGGAAGAATGCGACCGAATGCGCGCAGAAATCCGCCGATACAAAACCGACCCTCAGGCGCCGCGACGGATCGGCCACGTTTCGAACCTGGCCACCTTTGACTTCAGCATAGCGCGCTCCCCAGGCCTTGTGCTCCTCGAACACCCGACCGGCGGTCATGTCGTCGGCGTAGTTCAGCGCAAACAGCAGGTTCGACCATCCAAGGTGCATCTCCGGCTTCAGCCGCGTCACCTCTCTCGAGGCGGCGATCGTCTCCCGCCCGAGACCCTGGGCACCGAGGGTCGAGGCCAGGTTTGCATGCGCCTCGGCGAGATCCGGCTGCAGCGCAATGGCCTTGCGGCAAGCCTCGGCGGCCCGTGTCAATTGGCCGGCGGAGAGCAGCGCAGCCGAGAGGTTCACGTACAGTTCCGCGGTCGCCGGCCCGATTTCCAGGGCCTTCTCGAAATATGGAATGGCGTCCTGCTCTCGGCGCTGGGCGGAAATCGATGACGCTAGGTTGCTGTAGGCGTTCCGATTGGATGGATCGATTTCGATGGCTCGCCGGCAGGCGGCCTCGGCCTCACCCTGCTGGCCCAGGTCGCAATAGACCGATCCGAGATTTGCATGGGCGGCTGCCCAGTCCGGCCGGAGCATGATTGCACGCTGAAAGCACGCCAACGCCTCTGGCAGGCGTTTCAATCGCTTCAACGTCGTGCCGAGGTTGAGGACGGCTTCCGGACTTGCCGGCTCCAGGTCCGATGCGGCGCGGAATGCCCGCTCTGCGCCGCTCCAGTCGCCCCGATTGAAGCTGTCGACGCCGGCCGCAAGGGTGGCTTCCAGGCGCGCATGGCCGGGCGCCTCCCCGCTCGTCGCATCGATGCGTCCCTGACACCACCTCTTCCACATGTCCCGGAAGGCCGCCTCCACATCGCGGGCAAATCCCGGGCCATCCATCAGCGGCGATGCCGACATGGCCCGGCGCAGCCCGCCGCTGATGGCCTGGATGCGCCCGGGGTCGCGTGCCAGCTGGGTTGCCACCTCGATGTAGCCCTCGACATCGCTCGCGACCAGATCGCCCTGGCCCATTCGCGACAGCAATGCGGCGCTGACCCTGCCGACATGCCGGCTTCCCCGCAGGGCGATCATCGGCACGCCCATCCAGAGCGCCTCGCACGTCGTCGTCGTGCCATTGTAGGGAAAGGGATCGAGCGCGATGTCGATCCGACCGTAGGTTGCCAAATGGTCTCCGATCAGCGGCTGGCGGCCGAGCAGGTCGAGGCGATCCTCGGCGATGCCGCATGCTCTGAACCGGCGACGGTAGAGCGCGACGGTCTCGGCATCGGAAAAGGCATTGCATTTCAGGATCAAGCGGGATTTCCGCACGCGCAGGAGAATGCGGGCCCAGGTGGCGACGACCTCGTCGGTCATCTTCGCCATCACGTTGAAGGATCCGAACGTGACATACCCGTTCGCGGTGACCGGCCGCGGCGGCACCTCACCTGCAAAATCCGAGGGACGGAAGCACAGGAAGCCATGCGGCAACCTGATCAGCCGCTCGGAGTGGACTTTGTCCGCCTCGCCCGGCGGGTCGACTTCGGCATCCGTCAAGCGGTAGTCGATCGTGGTCAGGCCGGTGGTATTCGGGTAGCCAAGGTAGGTTACGCCGATGGGCGCCGGCTTGCGCGCCATGACGGTCTGCCGGTTCTCCGCAGTGTGCCCGGCGAGATCGACCAGGATGTCGATGCGATCCGCCCGGATCTGTGCGTCGAGCTCATCGTCGGTCATGAATGAGCAGGAACGCCAGATCCCAGCGCGGGCCTGCAGCCGCCTGGAGAGCGAATCCATCCGCTTGTTCAGCGCATAGCAGACGACCTCGACCTGCCGCCGGTCATGGAATTCGAGCAGGTTCTCGATGAAATACGCAACCGAGTGGCCGAGGAAGTCCGGCGACAGATAGCCGATGCGCAATACCCTGTCAGGCGCCGCGACGTTGTCATGATCCCGCCGCGCCGCGACCTTCGCCTCGACCAGTTCGCCGAACTTCCGATGCTCGCGATAGATCTCGGCCGGGGTCAAGTCCGGCATCGAGTTGAGCGTGAACAGCAGGTTCGAAAAGGCGCTCAGGTAATCGGGTGAAATCTCGATCGCACGTCGAAAGCACGCTATCGCCTCGGAGAGCTGGCCCTGCTCCCGCAACAGGTTTCCGAGGTTGTTGATGGCGTAGTCATAGTCTGGCTTGAGTTCGATCGCCCGGCGGTAGGCGGCGGCGGCCTCGCCCAGCAGCCCCTTTCCCTTCAGGGCAGCACCCAGATTGACGAAATGCTTGGGATTGTCCGGTTCGATCTCGATGACGGCGCGCTGGCATCTCACCGCATCGTCCAGCTTTCCGAGAGTTGAATACACGGTCCCGATGTTTCCCAGTGCCGCAACGGACCTGGGCTCGAGGGCCAAGGCGGCGTCGTAAGCCGATACGGCCTCATCCAGCCGGTGCGTCTCGTAGAGCATGTTCCCGAGATGGACCCACAGGTTGGCATCCTTCGGCGCCGCTCCGGCGACGCGCCGGTAGAGCGCCAGCATCTCCTCGACCCTCCCCTGGCGCCGCAGGACGCTGCCATACCCATTGACGGCCTGGAGATATCGCGGGTCGGTTGTGGTCGCGTTCGCCGACGGACTCGGCAACACCGCAAGTGCCTGCGTCAGCGCCGCCTCGGACTGGACGAGTTCCCCGACATCCGCCAGCGCCAGGCCCAGGTTCAGCCGGCCATCGGCATAGCCCGCATCCAGAGCCAGCGATTCACGAAAATACGCGACCGCCTCGGCGGACCTGCCGAGATCCCGCAACGCCGCCCCGAGATTGTTCAGGGCGACCGGGCTGCGCTCCATGGCAAGGTAGCGCTGATACACCGGAACGGCCGCGGCCAGTTCCCCGGCGACATGCAGCCGCATCGCCTCGCGCAGCGTTTCGATTGCCGCCGGGCCGACCGAATTGGGGGCATCCGTCGATCTGCCACTGCCCGGCCCCGGATCCGCCATCGGCCTGGCCTGGCTGCTGCTGGTCGACTTCCGCCGTTGGACCATCGATAAACTCGTCAATGCGACAAATTCGGCTCAAATGCCTGATATTTCAACTAATAGCACGACAATCAGATTCGCGCCCAACCTAAAAACGCGTGCGGCGACCCGAGAAGGTCGCCGCACGTCACTGCCAATGGGCCCTAGAAGGTGAAATTCGCCGGGTCGGACAAGGTATGCGTGCCCGTCAGTTTGACCACGACGTCGTCGGTCCCCAACGTATTGCCCGCAGTATTGTCCACCAGGACATAGGTATTCCCAGAATACTGGAAGGTCACGACCGCTGCCGTCGACGACCCGTTGCCCGCCGCCGCCAGGTTCAGCGCATCCTTCAGCGTCGCCGGCGACGCCAGCGAAATGTACCCCGTGATGTCGAGGCTGCTGGACGGCGTTCCGTTCGTGATCGCCGAAAGATCGATGACGTCACCGCCAACCCCGTCCGCGAAGCTGTTGAGGGCAACAGAATGGCTCAGGATGGAGGCGTCGTTTGTGACATCGGCAACCTTGTACCCCGAGGCAAGCGCCACGGTGTCGATGACGCCGTTGGCCGTAAAGTCGATGGACGCGCCGCCGATGCCGCCACCCACCGTGAAGGTGGAAGCGCCAGATGGTGCCGAGGTCTTGATCGTCTCGATGCTCGTCAACGTTGTATTGCTGAGATCGATACTGTTCCCGTTCACGATCAGTACATCGCTGCCGCTGCTTCCAATGATCGAGCCGCCGGCAGCAAGGTCGACTTGATCCACCGTGAATGTCGTCGCCAAGCTGCTTGCCGCCCTCAGGATCTCGATGCTGCTCAACGAAGAACTGCTCAGATCGAGGGCGGTGCCGCTGATCGCGAGGCTATCCGACCCGGAGCTGCCGATGACCGACCCGTTCGGCAGCAAGTCAGCCTGGTTCACGGTGAAGATTGTGCCTGTGCTGAGGCCGGCACGCAGAATCTCGACACTGGTCAATGTCGTGCTGGTTAGATCGAGGGTGGCTGCGGCGATCGACAGCGTATCACTGCCGATATTGCCAATGACCGACCCTCCTGCAGACAAATCTGCCTGATCGATAGTAAACGTCGTTGCCAAGGTCGAGGCCGCGCTGAGCGTCTCAATGCTGGAGAGCGTCGTACTGGTCAGATTAAGCACCGTGCCGAATGCACTGAGCGTGTCAACCCCTGTACTCCCTATCACCGAGCTCACCGACGCGATATCGGCCTGATCGACGATGAAAGTCGTTGGCGACGCGGATCCATCTTGCAAGATCTCGATGCTGCTGAGCGTCGTGCTGCTCAGATCGAAGGTCGTCCCGTTGACGATCAGCGTGTCGCTGCCCGTGCTGCCGACGACCGAGCCGCCCGCCAGGAGGTCCGTCTGGTCAACAGTAAAGGTCGTCGCCAGGCTGGATGCCGCCCTCAGCACCTCGACGCTGCCCAAAGTAGAGCTGGTCAGGTCGAATGTGGTGCCCTGGATCACCAGAGTGTCGACACCGGTGCTGCCCAGGACGGAACCGCCGGACAGGAGATCCGTCGTGTCGACGCTGAAGGTCGTCGCGAGGCTGGACCCGGCCTGCAGGATCTCGATGCTCGACAGCGTCGTGCTCGTCAGATCGAAGCTGGTCCCCTTCATTGTCAGCGTGTCGCTGCCGCTGCTTCCGAACACGCTGCCGCCGGACGCCAGATCCGCGGCATCGACGATGAATGTCGTTGCCGTCCCGACTCCGGCCCGGATGGCCTCAATGCTGCTCAGCGTCGTGCTGCTCAGGTCGAGGCTCGCCCCGTTCGCCAGGAGCGTATCCGTGCCCGAGCTGCCTGCCACCGTGCCCGCCGCAGCCAGGTCAGACTGATCAACGGTAAACACGGTCGCAATACTCAGGCCGGCCTGCAGGATCTCGACGCTGCTCAGGGTCGTACTGGAAAGATCGAAGGCTGCCGACTTGATGACCAGGCTGTCGAGCCCGCTGCTGCCGATGACGCTGCCGCCCGACGCCAGATCAGCCTGGTCCACGGTGAACGTGGTCGCGGTGCTCATTCCCGCCTGAAGTACCTCGAGGCTGCTGAGCGTCGTGCTGGTCAGATCGAAAGCCGTTGTCTTCAGCGTCAGCGTATCGACACCGCTGCTTCCGGATACCGAGCCGCCGGACAGGAGATCTGCCGCATCGACAATGAAGGTCGTCGCGAGGCTGGAACCCGCCTTCAGCAGCTCGACGCTGGAAAGGGTCGTGCTGGTCAGATCCAGGGTGTTGTCCTTGATGACCAGGATGTCACTGCCCGAACTGCCGGTTACCGAGCCGCCCGACACCAGATCTGCCTGGTCGACGGTGAATGTCGTCGCCGTGCTCAGGCCGGCCTTCAGGTTCTCGATGCTGACGAGGGTCGTGCTGGTCAAGTCGAGGCTGCTACCAGAAATCGTCACGATATCGGTCTGCGTGGTGCCGGTAATCGATCCGCCGCTGGCCAGATCGGCCTGGTTCAGGGTGAAGGTCGTCGCCAACGTCAGGCCGGCCTTCAGTACCTCGATGCTCGTCAAGGTCGTGCTGGTCAGATCGTAGGCCGTCGTCTTCAGCGCCAGCGTATCGACGCCGGTGCTGCCGGCGACGGTGCCGCTCGCCGCCAGATCGGCAGCATCGACGGTAAAGGTGGTCGCCAGGCTGGATCCGGCCGTCAGGATTTCGATGCTGGACAGCGTGGTGCTGGTCAGATCGATGGCGGTTGAGCCCGCGGCCAGGGTGTCGTTGCCGCTGCTCCCCGTCACCGTGCCGCCGGAGGCGAGATCAGCGGTGTCCAGGGTGAAGGTCGTGGCGAGACTGGAATTCGTCTTCAGGATCTCGATGCTCGACAATGTCGTCGAACTGAGGTCGAGGACGGTACCCACCGATGCCAGCGTATCGTTGCCGCTGCTGCCGGTAACCGAGCCGCCGCTCAGCAAATCGGCCTGGTCGACGGTGAAGGTCGTGGCCGTGGAGAGCGCTGCCTTCAGGATTTCGATGCTGGACAGCGCCGTGCTGCTCAGATCGAACGCAGTGGATTTCACCGACAGCGTGTCACTGCCGCTGCTGCCGATGACCGAGCCGCCGGAGGCAAGATCGGTGGTATCGAGCGTGAACGTCGTTGCCGATGCCGAGCCGGCCTTGAGGATCTCGACGCTGGTCAGGGTCGTCGACGTCAGGTCAAGGCTGGTGCCGGCGATCGCCAGCACGTCGTTGCCGGTGCTGCCCGTCACCGATCCGGTGGCGATGAGGTCCGTCTGGTCGACGGTGAAGGTGGTCGCCAGGCTGTTCCCAGCCTTGAGGATCTCGATGCTGGTCAGCGTCACGCTGGTCAAGTCGAGGCCCGTTCCGGCGATCGTCAGCGTGTCGTTGCCGCTGCTGCCGGTCACAGAACCGGCGGATGCGAGGTCGGCCTGGTCGACAACGAACACCGTGGCAAGGCTCGATTGGGCCTTGAGATTCTCGATGCTGGTCAGCGTGGTGCTGCTGGTATCGAAGGTCGTCCCTTTGATCGACAGTATGTCGCTGCCGGAGCTGCCGATGACACTGCCGCCAGCCACCAGATCGGCCGGGTCCACTGTGAATGTCGTGGCAGTCGACAGGCCCGCCTGCAGCACCTCGATGCTGGTCAACGTGGTGCTGGTGAGGTCGTAGGCGGTGGTCTTCATCACCAGCGTGTCGTTGCCGGTGCTGCCATTGACCGAGCCGCCGGAAACGAGATCCGCCGCATCGACGGTGAAGGTGGTGCCGAGACTCGACCCTGCCTTCAGGATCTCGATGCTGCTCAGGGTCGTGCTCGACAGGTCGAGCCCGGTACCGGCGGCGGCGAGCGTGTCGTTGCCGGAGCTGCCGGTGACCGAGGCACTGGCAACGAGATCGGCCTGGTCGACGGTGAACACCGTCGCCAGCGACGAGCCCGCCTTCAGCGTCTCGATGCTGGTCAGCGCCGTGCTGCTGAGGTCGAGGGTGGTCCCGACGGCGGTCAGGATGTCGCTGCCGCTGCTGCCGGTGACGGAACCGCCGGAGATGAGGTCGGCCTGATCGATGGTGAACGTCGTCGCCGTCGACAGCCCGGCCTGCAGTACTTCGACGCTGGTCAGCGTCGTGCTGCTGAGGGTGAAGGCCGTCGTCTTCATGATCAGCACGTCGTTGCCGGTGCTGCCGTTGACCGAGCCGCCGGAGGCGAGGTCGGCCGCGTCCACGGTAAAGGTCGTGGCAAGGCTGGATCCCGCCTGCAGCACCTCGATGCTGGTCAGCGTCGTGCTGCTGAGGTCAAGCGCCGTGCCCGCGGCCACCAGGATGTCGTTGCCGGTGCTGCCGGTAACCGAGCCGGTCGCAATGAGATCCGACGAGTCGACGGTGAAGATCGTCGCCAGGCTGGTGCCGGCCTTCAGAATCTCGATGCTCGAGAGCGTCGTGCTGCTCAGATCCAGCACGGTGCCGAATGCCGCCACGGTGTCGTTGCCGCTGCTGCCGGTGACCGACCCGCCGGCCGCGAGGTCCGCCTGGTCGACGGTGAAGGTCGTGGCCGTGGAGAGCGCCGCCTTCAGGATCTCGATGCTGGACAGCGTGGTGCTGCTCACGTCGAATGCCGTGGTCTTCATCGTCAGCGTATCGTTGCCGCTGCTGCCGACGACCGAGCCGCCGGAGGCCAGATCCGCCGCATCGACGGTGAACGTGGTGGCGACGCTCGAGGCCGCCTTCAGGATCTCGACGCTGGTCAAGCTGGTGCTGGTGACGTCGAGGCCGGTGCCGGCCGCGGCCAGGGTATCGTTGCCGGTGCTGCCGGTGACCGAACCAGCCGACGCCAGATCGGCCTGGTCGACGGTGAAGGTGGTGGCGAGGCTCGAGGCGGTCTTCAGCGTCTCGATGCTGGTCAGAGTGGTGCTGGAGAGATTGAGATCCGTGCCGTTGGCGGCGATGATATCGCTGCCGGTGCTGCCGGTGACGGACCCGTTCGACGCCAGGTCGGCCTGGTCGAGCGTAAAGGTGGTCGCCGACGCGGACCCAGCCTTCAGGGTCTCGATGCTGCTCAGGGTGGTGGCGCTGAGGTCCAGCGTCGTGCCCACGGCAAGGAGAATGTCACTGCTGCTGCTGCCGACAACCGAGCCGCCGCCGATGAGGTCCGCCTGGTCGACGGTGAAAGTGGTTGCCGTGCTGAGACCGGCCTGGAGGATTTCGACGCTGGTCAGCGTCGTGCTGCTGAGGTCGAAGGCGGTGGTCTTCAGCGTCAGCGTATCATTACCGGTGCTGCCGATGACCGAGCCGCCGGAAGCCAGATCCGCCGCATCGACGGTGAAGGTGGTGGCCAGGCTCGACGCGGCCTTCAGCACCTCGATGCTGGTCAAAGCCGTGCTGGTGAGATCGAGGCTGGTCCCCTTGATCGCCAGGCTGTCGTTGCCGGTGCTGCCGATGACCGATCCGCTGGAGGCAAGGTCGGCCTGGTCGACGGTAAAGGTCGTGGCGATGCTCAACCCGGCCTGCAGCTTCTCGATGCTGGTCAGGCTGGTGCTCGAGAGATCGAGGCCGGTCCCGCCGGCCAGGAGTATGTCGCTGCCGCTGCTGCCGATGACGCTGCCGCCGGAGGCCAGATCCGCCTGGTCGACGGTGAAGGTCGTGGCCGATGCCGAGCCGGCCTGCAGGATCTCGATGCTGCTGACCGTCGTGCTGGTCAGGTCGAGGGTGGTTCCGAACGCCTTCAGGGTATCGTTTCCGCTGTTGCCGGTGACGGTGCCGCTCGCCGCGAGATCGCTCTGATCGACGGTGAAGGTGGTCGCCACGGTCGAGGCGGCGGCGAGAATCTCTATGCTGCTGAGCGTCGTGCTGCTGAGATTGAGATCGCTGCCGGCGGCCGACAGCGTATCGTTGCCGGTGCTGCCGGAAACGGTGCCGCTCGACGCCAGGTCGGCCTGATCGACGACGAAGGTGGTGGCGAGGCTCAGGCCCGCCTTCAGCGTCTCGATGCTGGTCAGTGCCGTGCTGCTCAGGTCGAGGCCGGTGCCGTTGGCGACGATGATATCGCTGCCCGTGCTGCCGACGACCGAGCCGCCGGAAGCAAGATCCGCCTGGTCGAGGGTGAAGGTGGTCGCCGAGTTGAGGCCGGCCTGCAGGATCTCAACGCTGGTCAGGGTGGTGCTGCTCAGGTCGAAGGCGGTGCTCTTGATGACCAGTGAGTCGTTGCCGGAACTGCCGATGACCGAGCCGTTCGATGCCAGATCGGCGGTGTCGACCGTGAAGGTGGTCGCCGTGCTCAGGCCGGCCTTCAGGATCTCGATGCTGCTCAGTACCGTGCTGGTCAGGTCGAGCGCGGCCCCGCCTGCAACCAGCGTGTCGTTACCGCTGCTGCCGACCACGGACAGGCCCGATGCCAGATCGGCCTGGTCGACCGTGAAGGTGGTGGCCAGGCTCGACCCCACCTTCAGGGATTCGATGCTGGTCAGCGTCGTGCTGGTGAGATCGATGGCGGTGCCCTTGCTGACCAGGGAATCGCTGCCGCTGCTGCCGGCGACGGTACCGCCGGCGGCGAGATCGGCCTGATCGAGGGTGAAGGTGGTGGCCAGGCTGGTTCCGGCCTGCAGCACCTCGATCGAGGTCAGGCTGGTGCTGCTGAGGTCGAAGGCGGTGCTGACGATGGTCAGCGTGTCGTTGCCGGTGCTGCCGACGACCGAGCCGCCGGAGGCGAGGTCGGCCGGATTGACGGTGAACGTCGTCGCGAGGCTGGACCCGGCCCGCAGGATCTCGACGCTGGTCAGCGTGGTGCTGGTCAGGTCGGCGCTGGTCCCCTTGATCACCAGGCTGTCGACGCCGCTGCTGCCGGTGACCGAGCCGCCGGAGACGAGATCGGCGAGGTCGACGGTGAAGGTCGTGGCGAGGCTGCTGCCGGCGCGGATCGTCTCGATGCTCGACAGCGTCGTGCTGGTGAGGTCGAGGTCCGTCGACTTGGCGCTCAGCACGTCGCTGCCGCTGCTGCCGAGGATCGAGCCGCCGGCGGCGAGATCCGCCTGGTCGAGGGTGAAGGTGGTGGCGAGGCTCGACCCGGCCTGCAGGATCTCGATGCTGGAGAGCGAGGTGCTGCCGAGGTCGAAGGCGGTGCCCTTGACCGTCAGCGTGTCGTTGCCGCTGCTGCCCACGACCGAGCCGCCGGAAGCGAGATCCGCCGCGTCCACCGTGAAGGTGGTGGCGAGGCTCGAGCCTGCCTGGAGCTTCTCGATGCTGGTGAGGCTGGTGCTGCTGAGGTCGAAGGCCGTGCCCTTGATGATGAGGGTGTCGTTGCCCGTGCTGCCCGCGACCGAGCCGCCGGAGACGAGATCCGCTGCATCCACCGTGAAGGTGGTGGCGAGGCTGGAGCCCGCCTGCAGCTTCTCGATGCTGGTGAGCGCGGTGCTGGTGAGGTCGAGCCCGGTCCCGGCCGCCACCAGGGTATCGCTGCCGGAGCTGCCCTGGCGGGACGCGACGCCCGCATCGAGGTCGGCCTGGTCGAGGGTGAAGGTGGTGGCGAGGCTCGAGGCGGTCTTCAGCGTCTCGATGCTGCTGAGGCTGGTGCTGCTGAGGTCGAAGGCTGTGCCCTTTACCGTCAGCGTGTCGCTGCCACTGCTGCCGATGACCGAGCCGCCGGCGGCGAGATCAGCCGCATCCACGGTGAAGGTGGTGGCGAGGCTGGAGCCCGCCTGCAGGATCTCGATGCTGGAAAGCGAGGTGCTGGTGAGATCGAAGGCGGTGGTCTTCAGCACCAGGGTGTCATTGCCGCTGCTCCCCGTGACGCTGCCGCCGGAGACGAGATCGGCCACATCCAGGGTGAAGGTGGTGGCGAGGCTGGAACCCGCCTGCAGCTTCTCGATGCTGGTGAGCGCGGTGCTGGTGAGATCGAAGGCGGTGCCCTTCACCGCCAGCGTGTCGCTCCCCGAACTGCCGCCGACCGAGCCGCCGGAAGCGAGATCGGCCGCATCCACGGTGAAAGTGGTGGCGAGGCTGGAACCCGCCTGCAGCTTCTCGATGCTGGTGAGTGTGGCGCTGGTGAGGTCGAGCGCCGTCCCGGCCGCGACGATGGTATCGCTGCCGCTGCTGCCCTGGATCGTGGCGACGCCGGAATCGAGGTCCGCTTGGTCGAGGGTGAAGGTGGTGGCAAGGCTCGAACCCGCCAGCAGCGTCTCGATGCTGGAAAGCGAGGTGCCGGTGAGATCGAAGGCGGTGCCCTTCACCGTCAGCGTGTCGCTGCCGGAGCTGCCGACGACCGAGCCGCCGGCGGCCAGATCCGCCGCATCCACCGTGAAGGTGGTGGCAAGGCTCGTGCCCGCCTGCAGCTTCTCGATGCTGGTGAGCGCGGTGCTGGTGAGGTCGAGCCCGGTCCCCGCCGCCACGATGGCATCGGTGCCGGAAGCGCCCTGGACGCTGGCCGCGCCGGAGTCGAGGTCCGCCTGGTCGAGGATGAAGGTCGTTCCCAGGCTGGAGCCTGCCAGCAGCGTCTCGATGCTGGTCAGGCTGGTGCTGCTGAGGTCAAAGACCGTGCCCTTCACCGTCAGCGTGTCGCTGCCGGAACTGCCGACGACCGAGCCGCCGGCGGCAAGATCCGCCGCATCCAGCGTGAAGGTGGTGGCAAGGCTCGTGCCCGCCTGCAGGATCTCGATGCTGGTGAGGCTGGTGCTGGTGAGATCGAAGGCGGTGGTCTTCAGCACCAGCGTATCGTTGCCGCTGCTGCCCACCACGCTGCCGCCGGACGCGAGATCCGCCGCATCCACCGTGAAGGTGGTGGCGAGGCTGGAGCCCGCCTGCAGGATCTCGATGCTGGAAAGAGTGGTGCTGGTGAGGTCGAGGCCGGAGCCCGCCGCCACCAGCGTATCCGTCCCGCTGCTGCCGGCAACCGAGCCGCCGGAAGCGAGGTCGGATTGATCAACCGTGAAGGTGGTCGCCAGGGAGGAGCCGGCCTGCAGGCGCTCCACGCTGGTCAACGAGGTGCTGGTGAGATCGAAGGCGGTGCCCTTCACCGTCAGCGTGTCGCTGCCGCTGCTCCCCAGGACCGAGCCGCCGGAAGCGAGATCCGCCGCATCCACCGTGAAGGTGGTGGCGAGGCTGGAGCTCGCCTGCAGGATCTCGATGCTGGACAGAGAGGTGCTGGTGAGGTCGAAGGCCGTGGTCTTCAGCGCCAGCGTGTCGTTGCCGGAGCTGCCCACCACGCTGCCGCCGGCGGCGAGATCCGCTGCATCCAGCGTGAAGGTGGTGGCAAGGCTCGAGCCCGCCTGCAGCGTCTCGATGCTGGTGAGGCTGGTGCTGGTGAGGTCGAAGGCCGTCCCCAGGACGGTCAGCGAATCGCTTCCGGCACTGCCGATGACCGAACCGCCGGCGACGAGATCCGCCGCATCCACCGTGAAGGCGGTGGCAAGGCTGGAACCCGCCTGCAGCTTCTCGATGCTGGTGAGGCTGGTGCTGGTGAGGTCGAGCGCCGTCCCCGCCGCCACGAGGGTATCCGTGCCGCTGCTGCCCTGGATCGTGGCGACGCCGGAATCGAGGTCCGCCTGGTCGAGGGTGAAGGTTGTGGCGAGGCTGGAGCCCCCCAGCAGCGTCTCGATGCTGGTGAGGCTGGTGCTGCTGAGGTCGAAGGCGGTGCCCTTCACCGTCAGCGTGTCGCTGCCGCTGCTTCCCACGACCGAGCCGCCGGCGGCAAGATCCGCCGCATCCACCGTGAAGGTGGTGGCGAGGCTGGAGCCCGCCTGCAGCGTCTCGATGCTAGTGAGCGCGGTGCTGGTGAGATCGAGTGCCGTCCCGGCCGCCACGATGGCATCGCTGCCGGAGCTGCCCTGGATCGTGGCCACGCCCGCATCCAGATCCGCCTGGTCGAGGGTGAAGGTGGTGGCGAGGCTCGAGCCGGACTTCAGCGTCTCGATGCTGCTGAGGCTGGTGCTGCTGAGGTCGAAGGCGGTGCCCTTCACCGTCAGCGTATCGCTGCCGGAACTGCCGACGACCGAGCCGCCGGAAGCGAGATCGGCCGCATCCACCGTGAAGGTGGTGGCGAGGCTGGAACCCGCCTGCAGGATCTCGATGCTGGAAAGCGAGGTGCTGGTGAGATCGAAGGCGGTCGTCTTCAGCACCAGCATATCGTCGCCGCTGCTGCCCACCACGCTGCCGCCGGCGGCGAGATCCGCCGCATCCACGGTGAAGGTGGTCGCCGTGCTCAGCCCCGCCTGCAGCTTCTCGATGCTGGTGAGCGCGGTGCTGGTGAGGTCGAGGGCCGATCCGGCCGCCACGATGGTATCGCTGCCGCTGCTGCCCTGGATCGTGGCCACGCCCGCATCCAGATCCGCCTGGTCGAGGGTGAAGGTGGTGGCGAGGCTGGAGCCGGCCTTCAAGGTCTCGATGCTGGCGAGGCTGGTGCCGCTGAGATCGAAGGCGGTGCCCTTGACGATCAGCGTATCCGTGCCGGAGCTGCCGACGACCGAGCCGCCGGCGGCGAGATCCGCCGCATCCAGCGTGAAGGTGGTCGCCGTGCTGAGGCCGGCCTGCAGGATCTCGATGCTGGTCAGGCTGGTGCTGGTGAGGTCGAAGGCGGAGGTGTTCAGCACCAGCGTATCGTCGCCGCTGCTGCCCACCACGCTGCCGCCGGCGGCAAGGTCTGCCGCATCGACGGTGAAGGTGGTCGCCGTGCTCAGCCCCGCCTGCAGGATCTCGATGCTGGAAAGCGAGGTGCTGGTGAGGTCGAGGCCGGAGCCCGCCGCCACGATGGTGTCGGTGCCGCTGCTGCCCTGGACCGACGTCACGCCCGCATCCAGGTCCGCCTGGTCGAGGGTGAAGGTGGTGGCAAGGCTGGAACCCGCCAGCAGCGTCTCGATGCTGGTAAGGCTGGTGCCGCCGAGGTCGAAGGCGGTGCCCTTCACCGTCAGCGTGTCGCTGCCGGAACTGCCGACCACCGAGCCGCCGGCGGCAAGGTCGTCCGCATCCAGCGTGAAGGTCGTGGCGATGCTCAGGCCCGCCTGCAGGATCTCGATGCTGGTCAGCGACGTGCTGGTGAGATCGAAGGCGGTGGTCTTCATCGCCAGGGTATCGTCGCCGCTGCTCCCCACCACGCTGCCGCCGGCGGCGAGGTCCGCCGGATCGACCGTGAAGGTCGTCGCCAGGCTGGAACCCGCCTGCAGGATCTCGATGCTGGTCAGGCTGGTGCTGGTGAGGTCAAGCTCCGTCCCGGCCGCCACCAGCGTATCGTCGCCGCTGCTGCCCTGGATGCTGACCTGTGCCAGGTCCGCCTGGTCCACGGTGAAGGTCGTGGCGAGGCTGGTGCTGGCCTGCAGGACCTCGATGCTGGAGAGCGAGGTGCTCGACAGGTCGAGTTCGGTGCCGCCCGCGAGCAGCGTATCCACACCGGCGCCGCCGACGATGGAGCCGTCCGACGCCAGGTCGTCGGTGTCGAGGGTGAAGGTCGTGCCCAAGCTGGAGCCGGCCTGCAGCACCTCGACGCTGGTCAGGGTGGTGCTGTTGAGATCGAACGCCGTGCCATTGACCATCAGCGTATCGATGCCGCTGCTGCCGACGACCGAGCCGCCGTTCGCCAGATCGGCGAGGTCGACCGTGAACGTCGTTGCCGTGCTGAGGCCCGCCTGCAGCACGTCGACGCTGGACAAGGTCGAGCTGCTGACGTCGAACGCCGAGCCATTCATGATCAGCGCATCGACGCCCGCGCCGCCGAGCACGCTGCCGCCTGCAACCAGATCCGCCGCGTCGACCGTAAACGCCGTGCCCGCATTCGCTGCCCGCAGGACCTCGATGCTGCTCAAGGTCGTGCTGGTGAGGTCGAGCTCGGTTCCGCCCGCCGCAACGATATCCTGGCCGCTGCCGCCGAGAACGCTGCCGCCGGCGGCCAGATCGTTGTTGTCCAATGTGAAGGTCGTGGCGGCCAGGGTTCCCTGGAGCTTCTCGATGCTGGTCAGCGTCGTGTTCGCCAGGTTGAGCTCCGACCCCTTGCCGATCAGGGTGTCGGTGCCGCTGCTGCCGACGACCGAACCGCCGGCTGCGAGGTCGCTCTGGTCGACCGTGAACGTGGTGGCGAGGCTGGTGCCGGCATTCAGGCTTTCGATGCTGGTCAGCGTCGTGCTGGTCAGGTTGATGGTCGTCGCATTGACGGTCAGGGTGTCGCTGCCGCTGCTGCCGATCACCGAGCCGCCGGAAACGAGGTCGGCCGCATCGACCGTGAATGTCGTTGCCGAGCTGGTCCCGGCGGCGATCTTTTCGATGCTGGTCAGGGTGGTGCTGGTCAGGTTGAGCGCGGTGCCCCCGGCCGCGACGGTATCGCTGCCGGTGCTGCCGAGGATGCTGCCGTTGGCGGCAAGGTCGCCCTGGTTGACGGTGATCGTCGTTGCCGCGGACGTGCCGGCCTTCAGGATCTCGATGCTGCTCGCGTCGGTGCTCGACAGGTCGAACCCCGTGCCCTTGAACACCAGCGTGTCGGTGCCGCTGCTGCCCAGGACCGAGCCGCCGGCGGCAAGATCGCCGGCATCGACGATGAAGGTGGTCGCAAGGCTGCTGCTGGCCTTCAGGATTTCGACGCTGGTCAGGGTCGTGCCGCTGACATCGAAGCTGGTTCCGGTCACGATCAGGGTATCGGTGCCGAACGTGCTGCCACTGCCGACCACGCTGCCGTTTGCCGCCAGGTCCGCCTGATTGACGGTGAACGTCGTATCCAGGCTCGCGCCGGCCGCCAGTCTTTCGATGCTCGTCAGGGTCGTGCTGGTGAGATCGACGTTGATGCCGCTCACCGTCAGGGTATCGGAACCGTTGCTGCCGATGACCGAGCCTCCGGCCACAAGATCCACCGCATCGACGATGAAGGTCGTCGGCGTGTTCACGCCGGCCTTCAGGATCTCGATGCTGTTCAAGGTCGTGCTGGTCAGGTCGAGGCCGGTCCCCTTGCTGACCACGGTGTCGACCCCGCCGGTGCCGACGATGGTGCCGCCCGATGCCAGGTCCGCCTGATCGAGGGTGAAGGTCGTCGCCAGGCTGCTGCCGGCCTGCAGTATCTCGATGCTGGTGAGGCCGGTCGAGCTGAGGTTGAAGGCCGTTCCCTTGACGATCAGCGTATCGGTTCCCGTGCTGCCGATCACGCTGCCGCCGGCCGCGAGATCCGCCGCATCCAGCGTGAATGTCGTATCCGAGGCCGAGCCTGCCTTCAGGATCTCGACGCTCGACAGCGTCGTGCTGGTGAGGTTGAAGGTGGTTCCGCCGATTTCCAGGGTGTCGCTGCCGGAGCTGCCGACCACCGATCCGCCCGCCACGAGGTCGACCGCGTCGACGGTGAACGTCGTGGCATTGCTCGTTCCGGCGGCCAGCTTCTCGATGCTGGTCAGGGTCGTGCTGGTCAGATCGAGGGCACCGCTGCCGGCGGCGACGGTGTCGACCCCCTTGCCGCCGAGGACGCTGCCGCCCGCGGCGAGATCGTTGTTGTCCAGGGTGAAGACCGTCGCGGCCAGCGAACCCTGCAGTTTTTCGATGCTGGTCAGCGTGGTGCCGGCCAGGTTCATCGTCGAGTTCTTCGTGATCAGCGTGTCCACGCCGGTGCTGCCGATGACTTGGTCGAGGACATCCAGGTCGGCCTGGTCCACCGTGAAGGTCGTCGCCAGGCTCGAGCTGCCCTGCAGGATCTCGACGCTGTTCAGGGTTGTGCTGGTCAGGTTGGCCGAGGTCCCGACGACCGACAAGGTATCGCTGCCGGCGTTGCCGGCAACGCTGCCGCCCGACGCAAGGTCGGCCACATTGACGGTGAAGAAGCTGTCCGAGGTCGATCCTGCGGCGAGTTTCTCGATGCTGGTCAGCGTCGTGCTGGTGAGATCGATGGCGGTGTCGAAGACCGTCAGCGTATCGCTGCCGCTGCTGCCGACGACCGAGCCGCCCGAGGCGAGATCCGCGGCGTCGACCATGAAGACCGTCGCCGTGGCGTTGCCGGCCTGCAGCTTCTCGATGCTGGTCAGCGCGGCGCTGGTCAGGTCGAACGCCGCTCCCTTGAAGACGATGGTGTCGCTGCCGCTGCTGCCCAGGATGTCAGTGACGGAATTCATGTCGCCGGTATCGACCGTGAAGGTCGTCGCCAGGCTCGACCCCGCCTTCAGGGTCTCCAGGCTGTCGAGGTTCGTGCTGGACAGGTTCAGCGACGTCCCCTTGACGATCAGGGTATCGGCGCCGCTGCTGCCGGCGACGGTCCCGTTCGCCGCCAGATCGGCCTGGTCGACGCGGAACGTGGTGTCCGAAGCCGAACCCGCGGCCAGTTTCTCGATGCTGGTGAGAGTGGTGCTGGTCAGGTCGATCGACGTATCGATCACCGTCAGCGAATCGTTGCCGGAGCTGCCGACCACCGAGCCGCCCGCGGACAGGTCGGCGACGTCGACGGTGAAGGCCGTCCCCAGGCTGGAACCGGCCTTCAGGATCTCGATGCTGGTCAGGCTGGTGCTGGAGAGGTCGGCCACCGTTCCCTTGAAGGCCAGGGTATCGTTGCCGCTGCTGCCGATGATCGAGCCGCCGGAGACGAGATCGTCCGCATCGACGGTGAACGTGGTCGCCTGGCTGGCGCCGGCCTTCAGGATCTCGATGCTGTCGACGGAGGTGCTGCTGAGATTGAGCGCCGTCCCCTTGACGACCAGCGTATCGACGCCGCTGCTGCCGACGATCGACCCGCCGCCGGCAAGGTCGGCGGCATCGACGGTGAATAGCGTCGCGGTGCTCACGCCGGTCTGGATCGCCTCGATGCTGGTCAGCGTCGTGCTGGTCAGGTTGATGATGGCGTTGTTGACGATCAGCGTGTCGCTGCCGCTGCTCCCCACGACGCTGCCGCCGATGGCAAGGTCCGCCGCATCCACCGTGAAGGTGGTCGCGGTGCTCAGGCCGGCTTTCAGCGCCTCGATGCTGGTCAGCGTCGTGCTGGTGAGGTCGATCGCCGCATCCTTGACGACCAGCGCATCCGAGCCGCTGCTCCCCAGGACGCTGCCGCCGGACGCCAGGTCGTTCTGGTCCACGGTGAATGTCGTGGCAGCACCGCTCCCGGCAATGATTTCGACGCTGGTCAGGGTCGTGCTGGTCAGATTGAGGGCGGTGCCCTTGACCACCAGCTTGTCGTCGCCCGAGCTGCCGGTGATCGAGCCCCCGGAGGCGAGGTCGGCGGGGTCGACGGTGAAGGTCGTCGCCAGGCTCGAGCCGGCCTGCAGGTTCTCGACGCTGGTCAGGGTCGTGCTGGTCAGGTTGAGCGCGGTTCCGTTGATGACCAGGCTGTCGACGCCGCTGCTGCCGGCCACGCTGCCCTTGCTGGCAAGATCCGCCTGGTCGACGGTGAAGACCGTGTCGGTACCCGACCCGGCCGCCAGTTTCTCGATGCTCGTCAGCGTGGTGCTGGTCAGGTCGATGGCGGTATCGGTCACGGTCAGCGTGTCGCTGCCCTTGCCGCCGACCACGGAGCCGCCGGCGGCCAGATCCGCCGCGTCGACGGTGAAGACGGTCGCCGTCGCGAGGCTCGCCTGCAGCTTCTCGACGCTGGTCAGGGTGGTGCTGGTCAGGTTGATCGCCGCGCTCTTGATCGCCAGGGTATCGGTACCGGTGCTGCCGGTCACCGACCCGCCGGACAGCAGATCCGCGCCATCGACGGTGAAGGTGGTGCCGAGGCTGGAGCCCGCGGTGATGGCCTCGATGCTGTCGAGGACGGTGCTGGTCAGGTTGAGCGAGGTCCCGTGGATGATCAGCGTGTCGCTGCCGGTGCTGCCGACGATGCTGCCGCCCGATGCCATGTCCGCCTGGTCGACGGTGAAGGTGGTATCCGACGACAGGCCCGCCTTGAGGATCTCGACGCTCGTCAGGGTGGTCGATGTCAGGTCCGCGTCGGTGGTGTTGAACACCAGCGTGTCGGTACCCGTGCTCAGGCTGTAGCTGTCCCCCGGGTTGAATGTCTTGGTATCGTTGCCTTTGGTACCGAGGACGAGCGTCATAGGGAACTCCTGTGCAGCGCCACCCCAAAGCGGCGCAAAATTCAGTCGGATGTGCCCTGTTGCGTACAAGAAATAATCTAAGAAACTAATAACGGAGGGCAGACCGCAGTCCTTGGCAGGGCCGTAAGCCCTCGATTCTTATCACTATAATCTTATTTTAAGATGTAATTCCTATTTATGAGATATCAAGAGCGGTTTCGCAAAAAAATCTCGGTAAATTTTTGATGCATTTCCGACAAGCTGTCAGCGCCTTTAATATACATTTTCGGTTAAGCTTTAGGTCCACTCGATCAATCATCCTGACCTATTCCACGCCGCCGATTCCGCAGGAGCCGCTTCGAAAACACCCGCAAAACGGGCAGGCGCGGCGTGGATGGCATTGTGTTGTGTTTTGGATGGGCTGCCGGTAAGACAGCAAGATTGATTAACCTTATTGAATCGATCGACAGCAAAATGACTCAAAAAGTGGCGTTGATTACCGGCATCACCGGCCAGGATGGGGCGTTCCTGGCGCGGCTTCTCCTCGGCAAGGGATATGTCGTCCACGGCGTGAAGCGCCGCTCCTCCTCCTTCAATACCGGCCGAATCGATCACCTCTATCACGACCCGCATGTCGCCGGCGAACCCTTCCATCTGCACTACGGCGACATGACCGACGCCACCAATCTCATCCGTATCGTGCAGGAGACCCAGCCGGACGAGATCTACCATCTGGCGGCCCAGAGCCACGTCCAGGTCAGTTTCGAAACCCCGGAATACACCGCGAATGCCGACGGGATCGGCACCCTGCGGCTCCTGGAAGCCATCCGCATTCTAGGTCTGGAACGCAAGACGCGATTCTACCAGGCCTCCACCTCCGAACTCTTTGGCAAGGTTCAGGAAACGCCGCAGCGCGAGACCACCCCGTTCTATCCCCGTAGCCCCTATGCTGCGGCAAAGCTCTATGCCTACTGGATCACCGTGAACTACCGCGAGGCCTATGGCCTGTTTGCGGTCAACGGCATCCTGTTCAACCACGAGAGCCCGATCCGCGGCGAGACCTTCGTGACCCGCAAGATCACCCGGGCGGTCGCCAATATCAGCCTGGGTCGCGAGGAATGCCTCTACCTCGGCAATCTCGACGCCAAGCGCGACTGGGGCCATGCCCGCGACTACGTGGATGGCATGTGGCGCATGCTGCAGCACAAGGAGCCCGAGGATTTCGTGCTGGCGACCGGCCACACCAACTCGGTCCGGCACTTCGTCGAACTGGCCTTCTCGCATATCGGCATGGAGGTCGAATGGCGCGGCAAGGGCGTCGACGAGGCCGGCTTCGATCGCAAGACCGGGCGCAAGATCGTGGCCATCGATCCGCGCTACTTCCGCCCGACCGAGGTGGAACTGCTGCTCGGCGATGCCAGCAAGGCCCATCGCCTGCTCGGCTGGAAACCGCAGGTCCCCTTTGCCGAGCTGGTCCAGGAGATGGTCGCCGCCGACCTGAAGCTGCTGCAGGTCGAGCCGAACTATAAGGGATATCTCGTCTGATGGAGAACACGCCCGACCCGCTGAAGCGGGAGCGCTTCGACCTCAAGGGCCGGCGCGTCTGGGTGGCGGGGCATCGCGGCATGGTGGGCGCGGCGATCCAGCGGCGCCTGGCCGGCGAAGACTGCGAGATCCTCACCGCGACGCGCCAGGACGTCGACCTGCGGAACCCGCAGGCGACGCTCGGCTGGATGAAATCCCGCGCCCCGGAGGTGGTCTTCGTCGCCGCCGCCAAGGTCGGCGGGATCCTGGAAAACAGCCTCCGGCCCGCCGAGTTCATCTTCGACAACCTGGCGATCGAGACCAGCATCATCGCGGCGGCCCGGGAAATCGGCGTGCAGAAGCTGCTTTTCCTCGGCTCCTCATGCGTTTACCCGAAGTTCGCGCCGCAGCCGATCCGGGAGGAATCCCTGCTCTCGGGCCCCCTGGAGCCGACGAACGAATGGTATGCCATCGCCAAGATCGCCGGGCTAAAGCTGTGCCAAGCCTTCCGCCGGCAATACGGCTGCCGCTTCATCAGTTGCATGCCCACCAACCTCTACGGCCCGAACGACAATTTCGACCTGCAGTCCAGCCACGTCCTGCCGGCGCTGATCCGGAAGATCCACGAGGCGAAGGCGGCGAATGCCGCGGAGGTGCCGATCTGGGGTAGCGGCCAGCCGCGCCGGGAGTTTCTGCATGTCGACGACCTCGCCGATGCCTGCATCTTCCTGATGCGCAATTTCGACGGCGACCTGCCGCTCAATGTCGGCACGGGCGTCGACGTGACGATCGCCGAACTCGCGGAACTGATCGGCGAAATCGTCGGTTTCCGCGGGCGCTTCGCCTATGACCGCTCCAAGCCCGACGGGACCCCGCGCAAGCTCCTGGACGTATCCCGCCTGGCGGACCTCGGCTGGCAGGCGAAGATCGATCTCCGCGCCGGGATCGCCGCCACCTATGCGTGGTATCTGGAATCCGGCGCCGGCGGCCGGCCGGCCCGCTCGGCCTAGGCCAGGCCCGGCGGCAGCGCCACGCCGCTCGCGGCCAGTTCGGCCGCCAGTTCCGCTAGCAGGGCCGAGAGACCGGCGGCATCGGACGCCTCGGCCCGCGCCACCAGGATGGCCTGGGTGTTGGAGGCGCGCAGCAGCCACCATCCCGCCGCCTGCTGCACCCGGACGCCGTCGATGTCGTTGAACCTGGCGCCCCGCGCCTCGAGCCTGGCCCGGACCTCGCCGACGACGGCGAACTTGCGGTCATCGGCGCAGTCGATGCGGATTTCCGGGGTGTTCACCGCCTTCGGCAGCGAGTCCCGCAGGGCCGCGAGCCCGCCGCCCAGCCGCTTCACCGCGCCCAGCAGCCGGACCGCCGCGTAGAGCGCATCGTCATAGCCGAAATACCGGTCGGCAAAGAAGATGTGCCCGCTCATCTCGCCGGCCAGCGGGCATCCGGTTTCCGCCATCTTGGTCTTGATCAGGGAATGGCCGGTGCGCCACATCAGCGGCGTCCCGCCCAGGCGGGCGATCTCGTCGAACAGGACCTGGCTCGCCTTGACGTCGGCGATGATCGTGGCGCCCGGCCGCTCGGCCAGCACCTCCCGCGCCAGGATCGCCAGCAGCTGGTCGCCGGAGACGATGCGGCCCTGGGCATCGACCGCGCCGATCCGGTCGCCGTCGCCGTCGAAGGCGATACCGAGATCAAGTCCCTGGCCGGTCACGGTTTCCTGCAGCTGCACCAGGTTGCGCGGCTCGGTCGGATCGGGGTGATGGGCGGGAAAGGTGCCGTCGATGCGCTCGTTGAGCAGGACATGGCGCCCGGCAAGGCCGCGGGTCAGCGCCGCCATGGCCGCACCGGCCGCTCCGTTGCCCGCGTCCCAGGCCACCGACATGCCAGACAGATCCGCTGCCTCGGCCAGCAGGCGCCAGACATAGGCGTCGAAAATCGCCAGCTTTTCCACCTGTCCGCGGCCGGCGCGCAGGTCCGCCGCGGCGATCCGGCGGCCGATTTCCTGGATCTGCCCGCCGAAGAACGGCTTGCGGCCGATCATCATCTTGAAGCCGTTATGGGTCGGCGGGTTGTGCGAACCGGTGATCATGATCCCGCCGTCGGCGACCAGGTGGTTGACGGCGAAATACAGCATCGGCGTCGGGCCGAGGCCGACATCGATCACCGTGGCACCGGCCCGCATCGCCCCGTCGATGACCGCGGATTTCAGCTCCGGCGAGCTCAAACGACCGTCGCAGCCGACGCAAATGCGCGGTCGCGCCAGGGTCTTTCCGGCCACGATCGTGGCGAAGGCATGGCCGATCGCCCGGGCATCCGCGGCGGCGAGGGTCTCGCCGACGATCCCCCGGATGTCATATTCGCGCAGGATCGAGGCCGGCACGGCTTGGTAAACGGCAACGGAATCGGACATCCTGCGCTTCGGCCCATCCAGCTAAACCACGGCCGAACATACAGGATTCGCTAGACTATCGATATGCGGACGTTAGACTGCAGGCCTCCGAGCGGCGGCCGAAGCCGGCACCCTCGGACCACATCGCGGGGCTTGGGGCGGGGTCACATGTTTGCAAAATCGAACCGGCCGGACCGGTCCGGCGGTCATGCCGAAAATGCATCGCCCGAGCGCAACAGCGTCCCCTCGATCCTCAGCCCGGACCTGCAGATTACCGGCGATCTCGTCACCATCGGCGACCTGCAGATCGACGGCCGCATCGACGGGCACATAACCGGAAGACATATCCATATCGGCGCGAATGCCGCGGTGCGCGGCGGCCTGCAGGGCGAAACGGTCCGGATCGGCGGCACCGTGCTGGGGGAAATCCGCGCCGACAATGTGGTGCTGGAAAGGACCGCGCGGGTCACCGGCGACATCCTGCATCGCTCCCTCGCCATCGAGCAGGGTGCCTTCCTCGACGGCCGGTGCCGGCGCATGGACGCCCCGGCGGCGGTCCCGATCGGCGACAAGCCGCAGGCACCGCGCCTGGAAACGGGCGCCCGCGCCCTCCCCGACGCGGTCTAGCCGGACCGTCCCGCGGGCGCCGGGCCCGCTAGATGCCCAGGCCCAGCTTCCGGCCTTCGTAGATCGCCGCCGCCGCGTGGCGGGCCGACACGCCGTCGCCGATGGCCGCGAAGGCGATCCCGGCGGCCGCCAGCCCGGAAGCGAGTTCGGTGTTCGGGCGATTGGTCAGCGCCAACACGAGATCGTCGGCCTCGATCTCCGTCTCGCCATCGTCGAGCAGGCTGCGCAGGCGGGCGATACCGTTCCCCCAGTGCAGCAGCACGCTCTCGGTGACGAAGCGAACGCCGAGCCGGGCGAGCCGGGCGCGCAGCAGGCTGTCGGCGGAAGTCCGGACCAGGTCGCGGCCGATATGCGGGTCCGGCGTGACGATCGTTACCTTGTGGCCCTTCTCCGCCAGATGCCAGGCGGTGCCTGCCCCCCGCCAATTGCCGCCCTCGTCGAGGAGGACGATCCGGTCGCCCAGCCGGACTTCGCGGGCCATGACCGCTTCGACGCTGGCCACCCGCGGCCCCGTGAGGCCGGTCGCCTGGCTGTCTTGCGCCAGCCAGCGCTGGGTCGGCGCCTCGTCGGCCAGGGACCCGGTGGCGAGGATGACCGCATCGGCCGGAATGGCGGCCACGTCCGAGGCCTCCAGCAGGCTGTTGAGTTCGACCGCAACACCCAGCCGGCGCAGCTCGGACTCGTACCAATCCAGGAGCTCGAGGATCTGCCCGCGCCGCGGCTGCAGGCCCGCAAGGCGGAACTGCCCGCCAAGCTGGGCGCCGGCTTCGTGCAGCCTGACCCGATGCCCGCGCTCCGCCGCGACCCGGGCCGCCTCCAGGCCCGCCGGGCCACCGCCGACGACGAGCACCGACTTGACGGCCGCGGTCCGCGAGAAACGGTCGCCGCCCCATTCGAACTCGCGCCCCGCCGAGGGGTTCACCAGGCAGGAGATCCAGTAGTCCCGCGACCGCCGCCCCCAGCACATCTGGTTGCAGGAGATGCAGCGGCGTATCCGATCCGCATGTCCGGCCCTGACCTTGTTGACCCAGTGGGGATCGGCGATCTGGCCGCGCACGATCGATACCATGTCCGCCTGCCCGGCCTTCAGCAGGTAGGCGGCATTCTCCGGCGTGCGGATGTGGCTTTCCGCCTGGATCCGGATGTTCCTGGCGCCTGCCTTTGCCGCCTCCGCAAAGGGCGCGCCCAGCTTGTCGGCATGCAGGAAGGGCGGAATGATCTGGGTGAAGTCGTAGTAGCTGCCGGTGCCGATGGTGATGTAGTCGCACAGCATCCTTTCGTCGTGGTAGCGGATCGCCGCCAACTGATCGTCGAGCGTGGCAACGTCCGGCCGCGTCGAATCCACGCTGATCGCCAGGCCAATGACGAAGTCCTCGCCGCAGGCACGCCGGATGGCCTCGAGCACCTCGGTCGAGAAGCGCATCCGGTTCTCGAATCCGCCGCCATAGCGATCGGTCCGCAGATTCGAGAATGGCGACCAGAACTGCTCGATCAGCGCATTGTAGGCCGCCATCAGCTCGCAGCCGTCGAAGCCGGCCTGCTTCGCCCGATAGGCCGCCCGGGCGAAGGCCGCCACCGTCTCGGCGATCTCGCTCTCGGTCATCGCGTGGCTGCCGTCGGAATCGTGCATCGAGACGCGCCCCGACGGCGACCAGTTCGCGGTGTAGGAGTTGTCCCAGTCACCATGGGCGCCGACGTGGTAGAGCTGCTGGATCATCGCCGCACCCTCGGCGTGGCAGGCATCGGTAATGCGGCGGAAATGCGGAATGACGGCATCGTCGTCGGCGCGGAAATTCCCGCGCGTGAGTACCGCCGTCGGGTGCACCGGAACGGGCTCCACGACGATCATGCCGGCGCCCCCGATCGCCCGCTCCCGATAGTAGCCGAGATGCCTTTCCCCCGGCAGCCCATCGACACTCATATTGGCCGTATGGGCGCCGAAGGTGATGCGATTGCGCAGCGTCAGATGCCGCAGCGCCAGAGGCTCAAACAGGGGGCTCGCATCGAAATCCATGGGTTCTCGCCTCACCTTCCACCACTTTGCGCCAGCTTCGCACCATCACGCGACGGTTTGCAACCGCCACCGGCCAGCCGGCCTGGGACGATACCGCTTCCGCCGTTACCCCATCCGACGGGGTCCCTTCCAGCCCGGGGGCATCGGTGCTCGCGACCGATCGATCGCAGTCCTTCGATTCTGCATTGCGGAGCGACATTGATCAGGATCAACATCAATATCGCGAAGGTCGTTAAATTGGATCTTTCCCGGAGGACCTCAACCGGGCAGGCGGGGACAGGAGAGAAACATGGCGAAGAAACCGAAGGCCGACACCAAGCAGGGAGCTGTTGCGGCCGACGACAAATTGACCCGCAAGGCCTATGACAAGGAACTGGAGCGGCTGCATGTCGAACTGGTCAAGCTCCAGGAATGGGTCAAGAAGGCGGGGCTCAAGGTCTGCATCGTCTTCGAGGGCCGGGATGGCGCCGGCAAGGGCGGCACCATCAAGGCCATCACCGAGCGGGTCAGCCCGCGGGTCTTCCGGGTCATTGCCCTGCCGGCGCCCTCCGACCGCGAGAAATCGCAGATGTACGTACAGCGCTACCTGCCGCACTTTCCTGCTGCCGGCGAAGTCGTCATCTTCGACCGCAGCTGGTACAACCGCGCCGGCGTCGAGCGGGTGATGGGCTTCTGCTCGGAGGAGCAGGCCGCCAAGTTCCTGCGGGCGGCGCCGCTGGTCGAGAGGGCCATGGTCGAGTCCGGCATCATCCTGCTGAAGTATTGGCTCGAAGTCGGGCCGGACGAACAGACAAGGCGGCTGAAATCGCGGATCAACGACGGCCGGAAGATCTGGAAGCTGTCGCCGATGGACCTGAAATCGTACAGCCGGTGGCACGACTATACCAAGGCCCGCGACGAGATGATCATGGCTACCAGCAGCGCCTGGGCACCCTGGTTCATTGCCCGCTCGGACGACAAGAAGCGCGCCCGCCTCAACATCATCACCCACCTGCTGAGCAAGGTCCCCTACAAGGACCTGCCCAAGCAGAAGATCAAGCTGCCGAAGCGCGGCAAGCCCTCGAACTACAAGGAAGCCGATCATTCCGACAAGATGATTCCCGAGGTCTTCTAGGCGGCCGGCGCGAAGCTTCCGGACCTATGTGGCCTTCGGTGCCTGTTGCGCCGCAAAGGCCTTCGCGGCCAGTTCCGCCGACCTGAAGAACATGTCGGGTCCGATCTTCTCGGCCAGGCCAGAGCGCCGGATCATCTCGCGCGGCCGGCTGTGGAGATCGGCGAACCCGAACCTTATCCCCCGGGCTTCCAGTTCCACCCGAATATCCTCCAGGGCCGCAACCGCCGTCGTGTCGATATGGCTCATGGCGCTGCCATCCAGGATCAGCCAGGTTCCGGCACCCTGAAGGCGCCGGGCGCTCTTGAGCAGGCGGCGCTTGAGGAAGTCGATGTTCAGGAAGACCATGGCGCCTTGCGGCATGTAGACGACCAGGCCTGGGATTGGGTGCGCATCCGCATGATGATGGAGCTTGTAGAGCCCCTCCTGCCCCGGAATGCGGCCAAACTGCGCGTCGCGCGGGTTCGAGGCCAGCCAGAGCAGGTGTGCCAGGGTCGCCCCGACTGCGACCATGACGCCGGCCAGCACACCCAGGCTGATGACCCCGAGCAGCGCGATCACGGCAATCGACAGTTCAACGCGGCTGAGGCGCCAGAGCGACAGGATTCCCTTCAGGTCGATCAACTCGACCGCCGCCGATGCGATGACCGCACCGAGCGCCGCGGCTGGCAGATAGGCCAGCAGTTCGCCCAGGAACAGGACGGCGCCAAGCAGTCCAGCGGCAGCGACGAGTCCCGTGAGCTGGGTGCGCCCGCCCATGGCATCGTTCACCGCAGTGCGCGAATCCGAGCTCGAGACGGGAAACCCGCTGAACAGTCCCGAGGCGATGTTGGCGGCACCGAAGCCGATCAGCTCGCGATTTGCATCCACCTCGTAGCGGTTCTTGGCGGCGAAACTCCGGGCGGTGATGATGCCGCTGCCGAAACTCACCAGCAGAATGGCAACGGTACCACGGGCGAAATCCTCGATCGAGATCGCGCCGGGACTCGGCAGGGCGAAGGTCGGCAGCGCCCGGGGAAAGGCCCCCACCAGCTGGACGCCGCGCGACTGAAGGTCAAAGGCATAGGCGACGAGGATGCCGGCGGCGATCGCCAGCAGCGGACCGGGGAACCGTGGTGCAAACCTCCGGAGAACCCGCAATCCGGCGAAGAGGCCGAGGCCCACCACCAGCGTCGCCGGATTGACCTGATCGAGCTTGGAGACGAACTCGATCAGGGGCTGCAGCAGGCCGCTGGAATCGACCGGTACCGCCGTCAACCGATCCAGCTGCCCGATCAGCAGATCGAGCGCGACGCCGGAGAGGAACCCCATGAGGACCGGCCGCGACAGGAAATTGGAGATCATGCCGAGACCGATGAACCCAGCCAGCATGCAGCACAGGCCGACCGACAGCGCCAGAGCGGCGGCAACGGCAACGCGCTGCTCCGGCGCCACCACACCGAGCGTCAGCAGCGTGCTGGCGAGAACCACGGTGGTGGCGGTGTCCGGGCCCACCATGAGCTTGCGGGAGGGGCCGAACAGAGCGTAGCCCACGGGCGGCAGGATCGCGGCAAAGAGGCCGACCTGCGGCGGCAGGTTGGCGATCGCCGGATAGGCGATGGCCGTGGGCAAGGCCACGGCGGCCACCGAGAGCCCCGCCAGGACATCCGCCTGCAGCCATTCCCGCCGATATTCGGCAATCTGTCCGATGATCGGCATGATCCGGGCGGGCAGACTGTGACCGGGCTGGCCATGACCGGGCTGGCCACCGGACGAGGGCGTCGTCTTATCAGGCATGGCTCTGGCGATCGCTCAATGCCGGTCCCCTTCAAGCATCGAGCTGAACATCCGCCCGCGGCAGCAGGCGAATGTATGGAGTAAACATGACATGGACCTGGCCGGACGCACCGCTACCAGTGCAGGAACATGCCGACATCGCCCAGCATGCCTTCCGGAAAGCTGACGATCTTCGCCGAGAGCTTGTAGCCGAGCGGCCGGAGATTCTCCATGTAGTACTCATAGGCCCGCTTCGAGAAGCCGGTCAGGGATTTCGGCCAGTCCGGATCCTCATTGTTAATGGCCCGCCCCCCATCCTCCAGCCAGCTGGCCGGGAACTGGATGATCTGCAGCTCGTTCTTGCCCTGCTCGGCCGCGCGCCTGATGGCCGCGTTCACCCGCTTCTTCACGTCCGGATGCAGGTCCCGTTCCTGGAAGGCCTGGTACAGCGAGCGTTTCTCGTCCTCGTCCCGCCGCATCTTCTCGAAGGCCTTCTTCGCCGCCTCCATGTCCTTGTCGGACTCGATCTGCTTGAGTTCCTTGGGAGTGAGGAACTCCCCCTCTTCGCCGCTGCTCATGTGAGTGCATCCTCCGGTATGGGTTGGAATGCGACCGGTGCCCTGGCCCGCAATCAGCGGTCCCGCCCGGCGGCCGCGCCGTGGAATCGCCGACGCTGCTCGCGGGTGCCGGGCGCCGACCTACGTGCGGATCATGTCGCAGTCTGCGCCCCGGGGGTTGATCCATGTCAATCCGGAAATTCGAGGCCCTGGGTAGCATCCCTTGGCGCCCTGCTGGCCTTGCCGATGGGGTGGCAGGCGCTCCGGATCTCGGATCCGGATTGCCTCGGGGTTTGCCTCGGGGTTTGCCTCGTGGGGGATGATGACGGTAACGGTATCGAGCGGTCCCGACACTTTGGTGCGGGGATCGGGGGATCCTCGGGCGCGGCCCGGCCTTCGGCCTCAGAGCTCCCGCGGCCGCGAACATGGCCAGGTATTAGGATCACCCTCCCAGGCCGGAACGACGATCGGCACCGGCCGGACAATGATTCGGTGTAATTGGCAGGGTGGATGCAGTTAAATGGCGGTCAGGGTTCCTGCAACCAGGCGGATTCGGGCGATGACGCGAGGCATTCGGCTCATTCTTTGTGGCGCACTTCTGGCATGGGCACAGGTCTTCCCGGCGCTGGCCCAGGAGACGGCCGCCCCTGCCGTGGTCGTGGGCACCGTTCCGGCCAGGCTCCAATCGATCGCCAAGTCCCTGGACTTCGTCGGCCGCGTCAAGGCCACCCAGCGTGTCGACGTCACCGCGCGGGTGAAGGGCTACCTGCGGAGCGTCCTGTTCACGGAAGGCGATGTCGTCAAGGAAGGCGACCTGCTCTACGAGATCGAGCCGGACGAGTACCAGAACGCAGTGAAACAGGCACAGGGGGCCCTGGAACAGGGCCAGGCCGCCCTGACCCTGGCCGTCCTGCAGGCAAAGCGGGCGGCCGAACTCTATGCCAAGAGCACCGGAACCGAAGTTGCTCGCGACCAGACCGTGGCGGAAGTGGCCCGCGCCAAGGGCAGCATCACCATCGACCAGGCCAATCTGGCAGCGGCCAACCTCAACCTGTCGTACACAAAGATCGCCTCGCCGATCGCCGGGCGGATCAGCCTGACCAACGTCACCAAAGGCAACGTCGTCGGGCCGGACAGCGGCGTGCTGACGACGATCGTCTCGCTCGATCCGACCTATGTGCTGTTTCCCGTCAGCCAGCGCGAGTTCCTGCAGGCCCAGGAATCCGGGAAGCCGGTCGATACCCGCTCGATCAAGGTGCAGATCCGCTTCTCCGACGGATCGGAATACCCGCATCCGGGACAGATCGACTTCATCGACGTCAAGGTCGATACCGGCACCGACACCGTGATGGCGCGCGCCGTGCTGCCCAACCCGGACGGCATCCTCATCGACGGCCAGTTCGTCAGCGTGGCGCTGGAAAGCGGCACCCGGCAGGAGAAGATCGTGGTGCCGCAATCGGCGCTGCTGGCGGACCAGGAGGGGACCTACGTCTTCATTGTCGCCGACGGCAAGGCGGTGCAGAAGCGGGTCAAGCTCGGCGGCGAGAGCGGCACCAATTCGATCGTCAGCGAGGGCCTCGCCGAGGGCGACCTGGTCATCGTCGAGGGCCTGCAGGCGGTGCGCCCGAACGCGCCGGTGACAGCGACCCCGCTGCCGGCCCCGCTCGATCCGAGCTGAGCGGATGTTCTCGGCCATCTTCGTCGACCGGCCGCGCCTGGCCATCGTCATCGCGATCGTCACCACGATCGCCGGGTTCCTGTCGCTGTTTGCCATCCCGGTGGCGCAGTATCCGGACATCGTGCCGCCACAGGTCTCGGTGACGACCACCTATCCCGGCGCCTCTGCCGCGATCGTCGACGCCACCGTCGCCCAGCCGATCGAGGCGCAGGTCGTCGGCGTCGACAAGATGATCTACATGAAGAGCGTCAGCGGCAACGACGGCAGCTATTCCCTGCTGGCGTCCTTCGAGCTCGGCACCGACCCCGACATCAACGCTGTCAACGTCAACAACCGCGTGCAGATCGCGCTCTCCAAGCTGCCGCAGGACGTGCAGCGCCAGGGCGTGACGGTGAAGAAGAAGTCCTCGGCCCTGCTCGGCGTCGTCGCCGTCTATTCGCCCAACGCGACCTACGACCCGCTGTTCATCTCCAACTACGTGACGATCAACCTGCTCGACCAGGTGCGGAGCACGCCGGGCGTCGGCGACGCGGTGCTGTGGGGCCCGCAGGACTATGCGGTGCGGGCCTGGGTCAAGATCGACCGCCTGACCGGCCTCGGCCTGACCACCGGCGACCTGATCAACGCCATCCAGGGCCAGAACCTGCAGGCGGCGGTGGGCCGGATCGGCGCGCGGCCGATCTCCAACGACCAGCAGCTGCAGCTGAACATCCAGACCAAGGGGCGCCTGGCAACGATCGCGGAATTCGAGAAGATCGTCCTGCGCACCAATTCCGACGGCTCGGTATTGCGCCTGGGCGACGTCGCCCGCCTCGAGCTGGGTGCGGCGAACCTCGACCGCGACACCCTGTTCAACGGCGGGCCGGCCGCGGTGATCGCCATCTACCAGTCGCCCGGCGCCAATGCCATCGCCACCCTCGACAGCGTCCGGGCGAAGCTGACGGAATACCAGAAGAGCTTTCCGGCGGACCTGACCTGGAAGGTCACCTATGACCCGACCGCCTTCGTCAAGGAGACGATCCACGAGGTGCAGAAGACCCTGGTCGAGGCCTTCATCCTGGTGGTCGTGGTCGTCTTCCTGTTCCTCGGCAGCATCCGCGCCACCCTGATCCCGACGCTGGCGGTGCCGGTCAGCCTGATCGGCGCCTTCATCGTCCTCAATGCGATCGGCTATTCCGCCAATTCCGTCTCGCTCCTCGCCATCGTCCTCGCCATCGGCATCGTCGTCGACGATGCGATCGTGGTGGTGGAGAATGTCGAGCGGGTGATGGAGGAGCATCCCGAGCTGACCGCCGCCGCGGCGACCAAGCGGGCGATGGCGGAAATCACCGCGCCGATCATCGCCATCACCCTGGTCCTGCTCTCGGTCTTCGTCCCCGTGGCCTTCATCCCGGGCATCTCCGGCGAGCTGTTCCGGCAGTTCGCGGTCACCGTCGCGGTCTCGATGTTCCTCTCGGCGATCAACGCGCTGACGCTCTCGCCGGCGCTCTGCGGCATCCTGCTGAAGCGCCATAGCGGGCCGCGCCGCGGCATCATCGGCTATGTCATGCGCGCGATCGACCGGGTCCGGGACGCCTATGGCAGCGCGGTGGCGCGCATCGTCCGGATCTCGGTCATCGGCCTGGTCCTGACCGCGGTCGCCGCTTTGGGCACGGTCGGCCTCGCCCGGATCACGCCGACCGGCTTCCTGCCCGAGGACGACCAGGGCGCCTTCTTCGTCGTGGTGCAGCTGCCCGAGGGCGCGTCGGTGGCGCGGACCACCGAGGTGATCCACAAGGCGGAGGCGATGCTGCACGACGAGGCCGCGGTCGAGGACTATACCTCGGTGATCGGCCTCAATTTCATCGACAACTATTCCCAGGGCAATGCCGCCTTCATCGTCGTCACCCTGAAGCCGTTCGAGGAGCGCAAGGACCCCTCCATGGGCGCCGCCCAGGTGATCGCCCGGCTCGGCGGGAAGTTCCGCGAGATCGGCGGCAGCGCGGTGATCCCGCTGGGTCCGCCGCCGATCATCGGCCTGGGGACCGGCGGCGGCTTCTCCTACGTACTGGAGGACCTGCGCGGCGGCGAACCCAAGGAGATGGCGCAGGTGCTGCGCGGCCTGGTCGTCGCCGCCAACCAGGAGCCGCAGCTGCGCCGCGTCTTCAGCACGTTCTCCGCCACCAGCCCGTCGATCTACCTCGATATCGACCGCGACAAGGTGCAGATCCTCGGCGTCGAGCTGAGCTCGGTGTTCCAGGCGCTGCAGGCCGCGCTCGGCGGCTACTACGTGAACGACGTCAATCTCTACGGCCGGACCTGGCAGGTGCAGGTCCAGGCGGAGGCAGCCGACCGGGCGAGCATCGACAACATCTACCAGATCAACGTGCGCAGCGCCGCCGGCCAGATGATCCCGATGCGCAGCTTGCTGGAGGCGCATGTGGTCGTCGGGCCGCCGTCCCTGATCCGCTACAACAACCGCCGCGCCGTGACCATCCAGGGCAATCCGGCGGCGGGGATATCCTCCGGCCAGGCCCTGAAGGCGATGGAGGACGTGGCGGCGAAGACCCTGCCCGCGGGCTACATGGGCGAATGGACCGATACCGCCTTCCAGGAGAAGCGGGCGGAAGGCAAGACCGCGATGATCCTGGCCTTCGCCGTATTGTTCGCCTTCCTGTTCCTGGTCGCCCTCTACGAGAGCTGGACCATCCCGGTGCCGGTGCTGCTCTCGGTCACCGTCGGCGTGGTCGGGGCCTTCGCCGCGCTCGTCGCCTTCGGCCTGACCCTCGATCTCTATGCGCAGATCGGCATGGTCGTGCTGATCGGCCTGGCGGCGAAGAACGGCATCCTGATCGTCGAATTCGCCAAGGAGCAGCGCGAGAAGGGCGTACCGCTGCTCACCGCCGCGACCGAGGGCGCGCGGCTGCGGTTCCGGCCGGTGATGATGACCTCCTTCGCCTTCATCCTCGGCCTGTTCCCGCTGGTGGTGGCAAGAGGCGCCTCGGAGCTCGCCCGCCGCGATGTCGGCACCCCGGTCTTCGGCGGCATGATCGCGGCATCGTTCATCGGGATCTTTGTCATCCCGCCGCTCTACGTCGTGTTCCAGGCGACCCGGGAACGCATTCGCCCAAGCACCAGCCCGAAGCAAGAGATCCCGGCCGCCCTACCGGCCGCACCAGACGCTCCAGAGCACCTGCCCGCCCCTGAATAGGCTCCGGCCAACCAGAAATCGGCGAAAATCCTGCCACGGCAGGGGTCGAGCCGAATCTCGTCCCGCCGCGAGAAGACCCGTTTTTCTTCATGTTACCAGCACGTTAAAGGCAGGGCCGCCCTCCCGCCCGGAAGCCTGCCCGCAAGGCACCCGTGCCTTTGCCGGCCGCAGACTGCCTGCTCTTCGAGGTTGCGCTGCCGCGATTTCTGATCTTATGATTGAATAAAATACCAGCCAAACTTGCGATAATTCGGGCCTAGGCGATCACTGTGCAATCGATAGAGATTGCCATACGCCAAGTGAAGCGAAACTTAGTGCAGGGGTGCTCACCATGAATGCACGGTTTGCAGGTCTATTCGGCGGCGCTGCCATCATTGCCGCTGCAGTCGCGATCCTCTGCGCGAACGCTGAGGCCGCCCCGATCTCGCTCCCGCCCGCCCAATACTACAATGCCGCCACCGTCACGCTTCCCAACAGCCTGACGTTCTTCGCCGGCGGATTTGTCCCTACGTCGGCGCATCTCGACGAGTCGGTGTATACCGGGACGCCCTGGCACTGGGGCTTCAGCACCAGCAACAACTACGCCATTCCCAGCCTCTCGTCCTCGGCGCAGGTCGGGCCCGACGTCAAGGGAGGGGTGGGCTCCGACCTGACCTATTACGTCATGTTTTCCGGCGCGGCCGGAGACATCCAGGTGAACGTACAGGCCTCCGGCGCGGCCAGCGCCAACGGGGCGAGCAATGGATACGGGCACAACGTGGCCTCCGCATGGTTCGAGATCGCCCCCTACTTCGACAACGGCGGGACCGGGTCGGTCATCGCGTCCGGATCGGCGTTCAGCAATGATCGCGGTGCCATCAATTCCGGGCTTCAGACTTTCTCCTTCAATCAGAGCGTCACGTTCACCGCCAACCTGATCTACCAGATCTCGATGAATACGACCGCGGAGGCATGGGACGACCAGATCGCGACGGCCTTTCTCGATCCGATCTTCCTGGCGCCAGCCGGGTACTCGATTCTGACCAGCCCGGGCATCGGCAACGGGTTGGCGGTCACTCCGATTCCTGCCACCTTGCCGCTCTTCACCAGCGGTCTCGGCGCATTGGGCTTGTTCGGCTGGCGCAAGCGGCGGAAGGCCGCGTTGCGCGCGACCTGAACGCTTCCCCCGGGCGTCACGGAGACGCCACCCAGCTGATATGGAAACCGCCTCGGCGCTTGATCGGCGATACCGCATTGAGGATCGGCGCGGCAGCCCCGCAAGCATTGGCGCGGGCGACGTCGACCTCTTCGGCGGTCTGGCGCGGACCCTCACGATCTGCAGCGCAGGCATCGTAAGGCAGAACGCCCGGGCCATCTCGGGCGCCGGGCGTTGTGGTTTCGCGTATGATATGTCGGTGGTTGCGGGGGCCAGATTTACCGGCTTCGCCGTTGACGCTTCGCCGCGCGCTGCGCGGCTTGGTCCGAACGGTCAGTTCAAACACTCGACCCCACCTTCCAACAAAACAGGCCCCTCGGAGGGGGCCTGTTTTGTTGGTTGCGGGGGCCCGAATCCACTTATACAGAACAGTCTTCAAACTGCCTTAAGATCTGCCGACTTCCTGGAACGCAAGTGAATTACTTGGCTTTTCATATTCTTAGCTCCTTCCAGTCATATTGCAGAAGGATTCCTTGAGTGAATTCGCCGCCGCGGCTACGCCGAATAGCTTAGAACTGGGCCAGGCTTCGACCCGTGGGACTGGCGAAAGGCGCACCTGAATTAGCCAATCCTATATCACGATACCCGTGCTACGTCCGAGTTGGTCGCGAGCTACGGAGCTTGGCGTGTTCCCACGTAGACCTCCTTGATAATCTTGACCGCCATAGATCGCTCGACTTCGGTTACGCGCGCGAAGCTCCATTCAACGCTATTGATTGAGAGCGCTCCGAGCGGCCGGGCCGCTCCCATTTGGTAGAGCATGCGATTGAATGTTGTGGTGTTCCTTCTGGGTCTCGCTTTTCCGAGGCGGGTTAACGAGTCATAGAACATATCAACGATATCCTTCTTAAACCCAGCCAATTGTCGGTCTTCTCGGCGGACACGAAAATATCTTCGGATGGTCTTCCCGAGGCTCGTTGTTGCCGTCCTCTGACGTTTTGGAAGCTGATAGATGAAAAGCGGCTTTTGCCGATCGACGGCTTCCGCAATCATCGAAACACTGTCGTCGGTAACGATGAACGCGTCGGCCAGCTTCAGGAACGCGAGGTACGGGTTTGGCTCGTTCCGCGACCAGCGAAACATGAAATGCGGCACTTTTGTCTGCGTCTGCATCAAGTCGGCGACATCCATGCTCGTTCTGGGACTTGTGGTGATCAGAAGCGATCCCATCCCATTGATATGCGCCTCGGCCTTCGCGAGTAGATCGACGCCAACATCACGATCGAACCGCATCTGCGTCGTCGGGCCACCCAGAATCATGGCGGTCCAAGGTCTCGGTAACGCGGAAAGGCGGGGCCACCAGAATTTTGCAGATTCGTCGAGGTCTTCCTCCCGGTTGAGCGTGATTGGGAAAGTCAGGTTGGTAACGTTTTTGCCTGGCGGCAGGCCATATTGCGGCGTCGTGAAGATCAGGTCGTATTTGTAATAGGCGTCGCGCGGCCGACCAAGGTGCACGGTCATCGACCTGCCGCCAGATTGCTGCTTGATCCAGCGCGAAACTGGCGCGGCACGCCGTCCAATGGCGATGACGATATCCGGCCAGGGGCCGGATATGGCGGCTGTTTTCATCGTGTCGAGGCCAATGAGGCTCGCACCCCGCTTGCTGAACGGGATGGGGCAATCGGGATCGAAATAAAGTTGCTTGATTCCAAATGGCCAACCGAGCGCCTTCCCGAGCGCCATGACCTGGGCATTGTCCCCCTGGCGCTCACCCAGCAGAAGCCAGACCCTGGGATCCGGGGAATTGTCGCTTTCGGACACGAGTTTGAGGAATTGGGCCAATGTATTCAAGCACTCCGGACTTGTCAGGATTTGGACAGGAACTATAATTCGTCGGATTGCTGAACGGGGGAAGAGTTTGGCGTCGGGCTGGATCGCAGGGGGTGGTTTAGCCATTTATGCGCTCTTAAATTGCATTACTCATCTATATGCAACCATAGCGCAATGTGGCTGGGCGCTTCGCCCTGTCTGGCTACCCCATGAAGATAATACGGGCTGCACATGATCGGATTTTGGAAGAACCGGACCCACAATCTTGCCCGGATGTCGCTCGGTGATCTTGTCGCGGCGTTCTTCGCCTATCCGGCGACCCTGGTCTATCTGTCTCTGGCAGGCATGAGTTTTTATCTCGTCTCGATCTGGTTCCAATCGGCGGCGCCGCTGATTGTCGCTACGGTCCTTACCTTGCTGGTCTATCCGCTGGTCTGGTACGTCCTACACCGCTGGGTTCTCCATAGCCAATATCTCTACCGCTTACCGCTGACCGCCAGGGTTTGGAAGCGTATCCATTTCGACCACCATCAGGATCCGCACAACCTGGTCGTGCTGTTCGGCGCACTCTATACGACGCTACCGACAATCGCCGCCGTGACAATTCCCATAGGTTTTGCAGTGGGCGGTAAGAGCGGTGCGGCGATGGCGTTTTGCGCCGGAGTGCTGGGGACCTGCTTCTACGAGTTCTCGCACTGCGTCCAACACCTAAACACCACGCCAAAATCTGCCTTTATGAAGCGGATCAAGCAGCTGCACCTGGCGCACCATTTTCACAACGAGAAGGGCAATTTCGGAATTACGAATTTCGTCTTCGACAGACTGTTCGGAACCTATTACGCCAAGGCGCGACTGGTGCCGAAGAGCCCGACGGTATTCAACCTCGGCTATACCGAGGAAATGGCGGCGAAGTACCCTTGGGTCAACGACCGGTCGAACTTCACCCGCGGCGATGGCAATCCACGGCGGTTCCGCATCGCCAATGCTCCAGCCGACAGCCGATAGAAGCGCCGTAAGTCAAGAGCATTTCGGCAAACGCAGTGTTGGCGGCGGCAATCAGGATTCACGACCAGCCAGATTTCTTATTGTCGCCAGATCCAACTTGCCCTTGGCATCCCAGCCCGCAGCGCCGCCCGGAATAGCTGGCCTGAACTGTTAGTCCAGTACGACTGCGGCCAACCTTGAGGGCCGCACCGATGTGCGCCTTCAGCTGAGGATTTGCAGTACCGATCGCCGTCAGGGCCGCGACCGTGGCGATCTTGCGGGCGCGAAGATCCATATCCCGCTTCGAATAGATGTCACCGAAGGCGAATTTGACGACGTAGCAGCAAAATCCGGTGCAATGTCGTTCAATCCGGCAACAATCCGCTCGATCTGATCGCCGTCGATCCGGCGAACCGTCTCGAGACCGCGCGTCATGCGATCCGATTCCACGGCTACTACCCGGCCACGCGTGCGAAATTGAGGCGCAGCGCCAGCAGCGCGGCTATGACCAGCGCCGTGCCAACGCCGGTGACGCACGCGGCCCAACCGAACTGGTCGAAGATCTGGCCGAGCACGGCGCTACCGACCAAACCACCGGAGAAATAGCAAGCGAGATAGATGCCACCGGCCGAGCCACGCTCGCCAGTGGCGGCGCGACCGACGAAGCCTGTAGCCGTTGCTTGAGCAAAGAAAGTACCGACGGCGACCAGCGCTAGACCGGCGAGCACCAGCGGCAAGGTGGGGGCGAGCAGGAGCGGCAAAGCCAGTCCCGCCACCGCCAAGGCACCCCAGAACGTGGGCCGGGCGCCGAGCCGCGCCACTGCAAGGCCCGCCAACGGCGTGGTGAAGATCGCCGGCAGGAAGACGAAATAGACGAAGCCCAATTGCATCGGACCGATCGCGAAAGGCGCCCGTGCCAGCACGAAATTCACGTAAGTAAACGTGCCGATGAAGGCGAAAAGGATGCAGAAGCCGATGCCGAAACAGGCGAGTAGCTTTCGGTTCTTGAGATGCATCGCGAAGGCCACAAATTGCGACGACGTCGCGGGGCCACTGGACGGTATCGGCGTCGTGCGCTTCAGACTGATGAAAACCAGGGCCGCTCCTACCAGATTAAGGAGCGCAAAGAAATAGAAATTCGTGGCAAGACCGAGGTGATCGGCAACGGCGGCTGAAATCAACCGGCCGAAGAGGTTGCTGGCGACATTGCCAGTGATATAGGCGGCAAGCGCGCCGGCGGCTTCCGATGGACCGCAGGTTTCGGCGAGATAGGCCAGGGTCAGCGAGAAGGCAGCCGACATGAAGAGGCCTTGGGTGATGCGGAGCGCCATGAAGGTGATGAGATCGGGCGCCACCGCAAGGAGCGAGGTGGGGATCGAGAGCAAAGCCAGACTGATCCAGATGCCGCGCCGCCGGTTGAGCTTTCGGCTGAACAAGGCGATGAGCAGCCCGGAAATCGCCATGCCGATGGTGCTGGCATTGACGGCAAAGCCCATGGCAGCGGGCATCACGTGATAGACCCGCACCAGCGAGAGCAAGACGGCTTGCGTCGCAAAGAGATCGACCAGAGAAAGAAAAGCGATCAGGCCGATCACCATGGCGCGCAGCAAGGCAGCGCGCGGGTCCGCGGTCACTGTGGGCATCAGCATCGCGGTGTCGGTCATGGCAGGGTTCCCCTGGATCTGGCAAAAGCAGGCATCCCGGGGATGACTCCCCGGGACGTTGCGGTTACATATTCATGTCCTTCTGGTCGTGCAGGATGTCGACCGAAATCAGCACGGCGGTCTTCTTGCCGGTGTTCTTCCACCAATGCGACGTTTCGTGAGTCTCGGGAGCGACGTCGCCGGCCTTGTGGAGGATCGGCACGGCGCAGTTGCTGGCGTATTCCTCGACCTCGCCCTTGACGACGTAGATCATCGCCGGACGATCGGCATGGCTGTGCCAGGGCACGATGCCGCCCGGCTGGATTTCGAGGCGGCGCAGACGAAAGAGATGATCGTTGAGCGCCACGCCTTCCTTCGAAAGATCGGTGGAGGCGAGCACCGTATCGGTGACGCCCTTGGGCTCCATCGGGCCGGGCTTCGTTATGTCGACGCCCATCTGGCCGGCTGGGCAGGCGCCGGCATTGGCAACCGATGAGGCCGCGATGGTTAAGCCGGCGACAACCGCCGCCGTGGAAACGCCACGCCAGATGGCGAGGCTGGTCTTGTTGTTGGTCATGACAGTCTTCTCCTTAGATGCCCGGAATGCGGATGTCCGGAATGCCACGCTCGTTTTGGCGCGGCGACGGGAGCAGCATCGCCCTGTGCGGGAAAGAACTGAAATGCCACCTGGCTCTGGATTTGATAGTCAGGGGTATGGTCTGCGGAGAGAGAAAGTGAATGAGAAAACGGCCGGCATCCGGGGGAAGATGCCGGCCGTCGAGGCCGCGTCAGGGAGGGAAAACACGATACTACTTGGGGAAGAACAGGCCATGGCCCGTATGACCGAGATGCGGGCGTTGCGGGGTGGCGGTCGATCGACGCTGCTCTATCAGCGAATAGGCGCCGACGATCTGCTCGGGCGCCAGGCGCACAAGGTCGAAAACCGTCAGGAAATCAGCCTCGCCGATGGTCATGAAAGCCGGGGCGATCGTCATCTCGCCGGGTTGCGTCAGGGTCGTCATCGTTCGGGTCCCAATCAGATCGACATTAATCCGAGCTTGAAGCAGGCAGAGCTATGACTGAAATGCCAAGTCGCTATCAAATCGATACCGAAAGGGATCGAACGCGAGGGAATAGGTAAAAGCGGCTTACCGCCGGCCACCGGCTTGGTTCTTGAAGATTGTCCGTGCAATCAAGGCGTCGAGTGATACTAGTCCCGCGCCCCTTGACAAGATGAAGAAAAGTAAAGTTAACCAGACGATATGCTCGTTCCAGCTTTGCGGATAGACGAAGAGCTGAATGATCGCTGTCATGCCGATAAGTGGCAAAGTAGCAAGGCGACTAAACAGCCCCAGGATCAGGAAAACCGAGCAGCCGAGTTCGAAACTCAGCGCCATCTGGGCGGCGATTTCCGGCGGTAGCACGGGCACCCTGTATTCGTTGGCGAAGAGCTGGATGGTGAGATCCCAATTTGCCAGCTTCGCCTGGCCGGCGCGCAAGAAGATAGTCGCCAGGCTGGCGCGTGCCAGCAGTTGCACGATGCTGAGCGGCACGCGGTCCAGTTTCTGCCGGATATCGACGATACCGGCGGCGAGCAGGCTTTGCGTGGTCCGGTCCTGTTCCATTGAATTCATGCTGGCGTGCATGGTCTGATCTCCTTCAGGAGGTTGTAATGGGGTGGAGATTGACGTCGGCGATGGCGCCGCCGGCAATCCGGGCGTTCTGCTTTGTGAGCGCATCAAACTGCAGGTTCATGGATCTTAACGCCGGTAAGCGCATCGACCTCGCAGTCCCACGGCTCCTGTTCGATCACCTGCTGGATATACTCATAGCCGGCCTGCCAACGCTGCCGGATGCCGGCGACGCTAAAGTCGATGTCCTTGGTATGATCCTCGTTGTCGAGGCGGGGGGCGAGCAAACGCACGAGATGCATTGTTGTACCGCAGCCATATGAAGCAAGCTCGGCAGTCATGGGGTCTTTGGCTAGGTCGTTGGGCAGGCGCATGGCCAGCTCACGGATCACGTGGCGCAGCCGATGGATCTGCTGCTGGCGGGCAACATGGCTGAGACCGCGGCTGGAATACTGGATATCCTTCTGACGCCCTGCGACCTGCCAAATCGTCTCCGGCGTTGGGCCATGGGGCTGCCACAGGTTAACTGAGAAAATCAGGCTATCGCGTCGTGGCACATCGTCGAACACCACTTCGATCGGCGTGTTCGAATAAATGCCGCCATCCCAGTAGAACTCGCCCTCAATCTCGATAGCTGGAAAGGCTGGCGGCAAGGCGCCTGAAGCCATGATATGCACGATGCCGAGATCCATGTCCCGGCTGTCGAAATACCGCATATTGCCGGTGCCGACATTCACCGCGCCGACGGTGAGGCGGACCTGCTTGCGATTGATGTAGTCGACGTCCACCAGATCACCCAGGGTCTTCATCAAGGGATTGGTGACATAGTAGGCCGCCCGGCCAGCGCCGACGGGATAGTGAATTCCAAAGGCCGCATCGGGATTGGGCTGGAAGAAGCCGGGTACGCCACCGGTCACGGTCCAGAAATTGGCGAAAGCATTGCCGAAAGCCGACAGCCAATCAGTACTTGCATGGGAGCGATGGCACACGCGATCCCAGAACTCCTTGAGGCGCGCCAGGCGCTCGGCGGGTTTGTTGCCGGCGATTAGTGCGGCGTTGATGGCGCCGATCGATGTGCCTATAACCCAATCGGGCTCGATTCCGGCCTCGCTCAGGCCCTGATAGACACCAGCCTGATAGGCGCCGAGCGCGCCACCGCCCTGTAATACCAGGACAATTTGGCCGAGGGCCTTTCTTTCGCCTGCGGACGTTTTGGCCTGCGCTTTCCGCTTGGGAGTCTGGCCTGTTTGGATGTTCATCACGGCCTCTTCATTCTGCGGCAATGTTACCCAGGTCCGGATCGGACCTGGTGCCATCGGGCTTATCGCCAGTCCGTAGGATCGAGGTATCGAGCGGCAGAAGGAACTACTTAGTTCGTATCGATTTCATGACCGCTCAACATGGGCGTTGAATCAGATGTCGGGGTGCTCGCCGGACCACGCCGATGGGCATGATTTGTGATCCTTCGAGAAAAAGGCGATAGGCGAAGCTTTGCAGCTAAACGGGCGCCATCGCTGCCTATGTGGCGATTGTGCCTGCCAAAGCGGCTTCTATTGCATCATAGCGGCAGGGCATGGTCACAATAGACGATCGGTATTTTTTACAGAGCGCTCGATGCCGTAATGATGCGTACTGAAAGGTCGCGCATCCGCGCCGCCATTGCATTAACGGAGTTATCATGTCCATACGCATCGTCGGTTTCTGCGCGGCCGCGCTGGTTGCGGTAGGCCTCGCGGGTTGCACCACGCAATCGACCATGGATCCTCTCGTTGCACATCCCACCGCGAGCGCCTATGGCATCGTCACGGTCAGGAGCGCCTATCCATTCACCGAAACGATCACGCGGCTGAAGCAAGACGTCGCAGTGAAAGGTCTTATGTTTTTCCAGGAAGTGGACCAGGCAAAACTGGCGGCCGACGCAGGTATTACGACCCAACCGTCGACCCTGCTGGTGTTCGGCAATCCGGCGCTCGGCACGCAATTCATTACGTCCAACCCGCAAGCGGGCATCGACTGGCCGGTACGGCTCCTCGTGTTCCAGGACCGCGAAGGTCGGGTTTGGGCGGAATATACTGACTTCGCCTACATTGCGGAGCGCTACGCCATAACCGACCGCAATCCGCAATTCAAGAAAGCCTCGGAGGTCATCGCCTCCATCACATCCAGCGTAGCGGCGAAGTAAGAGACGCGGCGAGCCGGAAGCCATGAGCGCTCAGAATCCCACGGCTTTCGTGTTTGCGGGTGGCAGTAGTCTGGGCGCCATACAGGTCGGGATGCTGAAAGCGTTGGTGGGCAGTGGCATAACACCGGACTTCGTGGTTGGATCGTCGGCCGGCGCCATCAATGCGGCCTATTTCGCCTGGCATCCGACTTTATCGGGCGTCGCCGAGATGGAGAGCCTGTGGCGCCGGCTGAAGCGTAACGACATCTTTCAAGTTTCACCATTGGGTGGCCTCTGGGGGTTATTGGCTGGTCGACCCCACATCGCATCCCCCAGCGTTCTTGTGAATATTCTCGAGGCGACATTCTCTTCGCGCAAGCTCGAGATGGGCCGAATCCCTTGCTTTATCGTCACAACTGACATAGTGACGGGCTACGAATATCGCATCCGCACAGGTCACACCGTTCCAGCGCTTCTGGCCAGCGCGGCGATTCCAGGGGTATCCCCTCCGGTGCATCTGCATGGCAAATATCTGGTCGATGGTGGTATCACCAATCATACAGCACTATCTGCTGCCCTCGATCTCGGTGCCCGTACGATATTCGTCATGCCGACAGGCTTCTCCTGCGCGCTGCCGACGCCTCCGCGCACTGCAATCGGCATCGCGCTGCATGGCCTCAACCTGCTGATCGTGCAACAACTGAAAGACTCTGTGTTACATCTCAGCCGCCAGGCCGACATACGTGTCGTACCGCCGCCTTGCCCGTTGGATGTCTCTCCCTATGATTTCAGTCACGCCGCGGAGCTGATCGATCGCGCCGAAGAATTGACCAGGCACTGGCTCAACGAAGGCGTGGAGATGGTGGATGGGGTGCCACACCAGTTGCCGCCCCACAGCCATGACAATGACCAGAACCCATATGGGCCATATTGGCATTAGCGCGCTGTCTCGTGGGATCGAATCAGCATTTCCATGTCGCGCTGACCTGGTTGACGAAGGTCTCCTTAGGCATCGATCGTGCGGCTACAAACTGGACTGTCGGATCATGTATCGACAATCAAGACGAAGGGATCATTCGATCCATCCCAATCTCGCTCGAAGTCTGGCGGCGAACTTGAGAGTATCGATCAGAGATAGGTCGCGGCGATGTCGATTGTCGAGTCACGGCCCAGCGCGTCGAAATTCGCGGCGATCCATTTGTCGGCGTAATCGTGACCGGTCTCCTTGAGCTCCAGCAGGAAATCCCAGTCGGCATGCAGCTTCGACATGACGCTGAATTCCCGCATCACCGGTTCTGCCGAAATGGCATGGATCAACATGCGCTTAAGACCGCCTTCCACCTTCCCGCTGTCGATTAAGCTGGACACGAAGCCGATAGCCCGCATCTCGCGCATCAGCGAGGAGTTGAAGCTGATCTCGTTGATCCGGTTCATGATCTCGCTGGCGGAGGTCGGCACCTCGTCACGCTCGATCGGATTAATGTGCACGATGACGACATCTCGGCTTTCGCAACCGTAAATCAGCGGGAAGATCGCCGGATTGCCCATATAGCCGCCGTCCCAGTAATGCTGGTCGTCAATCTCGATCGACTGGAACAGGAACGGGAGGCAGCCCGAGGCAAGCACGGCGTCGGCGGAAATCTCGTCGCCGCTAAAAACCTTGACCTTGCCGGTCTTCACGTTGGTGGCCGAGAGGAACAATTTGATTGGTAGTTTCCTGCCCCGCATACGTTCGAAATCAACCGATTGTCCGAGGACCTCGCGCAAGGGGTTCCAGTTCATCGGGTTGAGTTGATAGGGCGAGAGAACGCGGCTGACGAAATCCAGCCAGACGAAAGCCGGGGAATTGTCGAGGGTCTTGTTGCCCATCATTCTGTCCCACCAGGTCGCCTGGACGGGTGACAACTGCGCAGCATGGGCGATGCGGCGCCAGAAGCCGGCCAGCGCCTGCTTCGCACCGTTGCGGCCGCCTTCGAGATACCCATAAGTCATGACCGTGGCGTTCATCGCCCCAGCCGAAGTCGCGGAGATACCCTCGATCTCGATCCGCTTCTCTTCTAGGATTCGGTCGAGCACGCCCCAGGCAAAAGCGCCGTGGGCGCCACCGCCCTGCAACGCGAGGTTGATGCGCTTCACCTCCATCGAGGCGGAGCAATCTGCTGTTATCATCGGGCGCGTCATGACGTCGTGTCCGGTATCCATCTACCGTCTCCTTGATCGAGGTTCAGTGCGCGGTCCAGCCGCCGTCGACCGGTAGAGCGGTGCCGGTGATGGACTGGGCGGCGTCGCTGCACAGGAATGCGGTCAGCGCGGCGATTTCCGAGGTCTGAGCGAATTTCCGGGTCGGTTGGTTCTTCAAGAACACATCGCGAATGAC
>CAZKDH010000106.1:0-6619 GCA_964551505.1 uncultured Rhodospirillaceae bacterium | reverse complement strand
CAATGTCGACCGGGCCCAGGCGGCTAAATTCGGCATCGATGTCACCGCCGTGGGCGACGCCATCCAGCTGGTGACCCGCGGCCTCAAGTTCGGTGATTACCGGCCGGATTATTCCGATGACGAGATCGACATCGTCGCCCGCTACCCGACGGCGATCCGCAACGTCACCGAGATCGACCAGCTGCGGGTGCCGACCGAGAAGGGCGTGGTGCCGATCAGCAATTTCGTCAAGCGCCAGGCGGTCGCCAAGCTCGGCCTGGTCCGGCGGGTCGACGGCGACCGCATCGTCAACGTCAAGGCCGACGTGGCGCCGGGCGTGCTTGCCGACGACAAGATCAGGGAGCTGCGGGCCTGGCTGCCGACTGCCGGCCTCGATCCCGGCGTCGAGGTGACGTTCCGCGGCGAGGACGAGGACCAGGCGGAATCCCAGGCCTTCCTGACCACCGCCTTCCTGGTGACGGTTTTCCTGATCGCCATCATCCTGCTGCTGCAGTTCAACAGCTTCTTCAGCATGCTGCTGGTGCTGTCGGCGGTGGTGATGTCGACCATCGGCGTGATGGCCGGGCTGATGATCCTGCAGCAGCCCTTCGGCATCGTGATGACCGGGATCGGCGTGATCGCGCTGTCCGGCATCATCGTCAACAACAACATCGTGCTGATCGACACCTATCATCACCTGCGCAAGACCACCGCGAGCCGCGCGGAAGCGCTGCTGCTGACCGGGGTCCAGCGCCTGCGGCCGGTGATCCTGACCAAGCTGACCACCGTCCTCGGCCTGCTGCCGATGATCTTCAAGCTCAACATCGACTTCTTCACCCGCGAGGTGACCGTCGGTGCGCCCGCCACCCAGTGGTGGACGCAGCTGGCCACCGCCATCGCGTTCGGCGTGCTCTTCGCCTCGCCCCTGACCCTGGTCTTCACGCCCTGCGCCCTGATGCTGCAGGAGCGTGCCGGCGACGCCTTCGGACGCGTCGCGGCGAGGCTGGCGCGGCGCCGGCAGGCCGCGGGCAGCGCGCGATAGCCGGGGCCCTCCGCGGCCGGTCAGTGCAGCCGATCCACCGCCGTCATCAGCCGCCCCAGGGTGGTCAGCCAGCACAATGTGCCGAAGACCCAGGCCGCCGGCGCGAAGGCCGCGGGAAACAGGCAAAGAACGGCGAAGAACAGGATCGTCTCCGACCCTTCGGTCAGGCCGCCGAGATAATGAAATGCCTTGCCGCCGGCGCTGCCGCCGCGCTTCGCCTGGAAGATCGCGAAGGCCAGGAACGACGTGCCGGTGCCGACGAAGGCGAAGATCAGGAAGGCGGCGGCCAGGCCGCGGGCCGGATCCGCAAGCGCAAAGGCGAAGACGAAGCCGGCGTAGAAGATGAAGTCGAGCACGATATCGAGATAGCCGCCGAGATCTGTGGGCCGTCCGCGCCGGGCCAGGGCCCCATCCAGGCCGTCGGCCAGGCGATTGAGCAGGAGGGCCGCCAGGGCGGGAAGATAGGCCTGCGCCGCGACCAATATCATGGCGACGAGACCGCAGCCGAACCCGGCCAGGGTGACGGCATTTGCCTTCACCCGGCGACGCGCCAGCCCGGCGGCTAGGCGGTCCAGCGCCGGATCGACCAGGCGCCGCGCGACGCGATCGAGCATCGGCCGGTTCCGGCGTCAGTGCTGGTCGGCGCCCTTTACCGGGATGGTCGGCGCCGGATTGACCGGACGCTGGCGCTCGAGCTTGCGATAGGCGGCCTGGCTGAGCGGCAGCGAGCAGATATAGGCGAGAAGCGCCAGGGTCATGGTCATCCAGGGCTCGGTCACGATCAGCGCGGTAAAGACCACGACGGCGATCATCGTCGGCAGCACCCAGGCCTGGGTGACCTTCAGGCGCTTGAAGGAGAAGGTCGGCAGCCGGCTTACCAGCAGGCCGGCGACGATCAGCATCCAGGGCCCGACGATGACCGGGCTGTGCAGGAACTCGCCGCCCAGTTCCAGCCAGGCGATCATCGGCAGCAGCAGGAGCCCCGCCCCGGCTGGCGCCGGCACGCCGGTGAAGAAGCGGCTGTGCCAGGCCGGCAGATCGGCGTTGTCCAGCTTGGTGTTGAATCGCGCCAGGCGCAGGGCCATGCAGGAACTGAACACCAGGACCAGGGCCCAGCCGATGCCCTTCACGTCCTGCATGGTCCAGAGGAACATGACGACGGCCGGCGAGACGCCGAAGCTGACGAAGTCGCTCAGCGAGTCGAGTTCGGCGCCGAATTTCGAGGACGTGTCCAGCAGGCGCGCGATGCGCCCGTCGAGCGCGTCGAACACCGCCGAGAACAGGATCGCGACGACGGCATATTCCCACTTGCCGAGCAGCGCGAAGCGGATGCTGGTGATGCCGGCGCAGAGCGCGAACAGCGTCAGCATGTTCGGGATCAGCCGATTGATCGAATGGTCCCGCAACCGGTTGCGTCGCATCATCATCGGGCCTCTCCGTATCGCCATCGATATCCGATCGTCGGCCGTCGCCTTGGACCGCTCAGCGCGTGGTCCCGAGGCGCGCCGCCTCCTCGGCCCTGGTGTCGGCCAGCACGGTCTCGCCGGCGACCGTGGTCTGGCCTACGCAGACCAGGGGCTGCACGCCTTCCGGCAGATAGACGTCGACCCGGCTGCCGAAGCGAATGATACCGAATCTCTCGCCGGCCCGCACTTGCTTTCCCGCCGTGAGGTCGCACTTGATCCGCCGCGCCACCAGGCCGGCGATCTGCACCACGCAGAAATTGACGCCCTCGGCGGTGCGGAAATGCACCGATTGGCGTTCATTGTGCTCGCTGGCCTTGTCGAGCGCCGCGTTGAAGAACTTGCCGGGGCGGTAGGCCAGGGCGATGACCTCCGCATCGACCGGGCAGCGGTTCACGTGCACGTTGAAGACGTTCATGAAGACGCTGATCCGGTTGAGCGGGCGCTGGTCGAGGCCGAGTTCGGCCGGCGGCACCGCAGGCTGGATCATCTGCACGACCCCGTCGGCGGGACTGATCACCAGCCCGGCACGATCCGGCGTCACCCGCGCGGGGTCGCGGAAGAAATAGACACACCAGGCAGTGAGGACCAGGCCCAGCAGCCCCAGCGGCGTCGCCAGCCACCAGAAGAGCAGGGTCGCCGCGGCGAACAGGGCGATGAAGGGCCAGCCGGCCCGGTGGATCGGCGTCAAGACGGAACTGAGCACAATGCCTCTTCGAACTGCTTCCCGAACCGCCCGCCCGACGGATGCCACGGCACGAGTTCGGAGTTAATGACTTGATTTGCCACAGTTTGCCGGACGGGTCATCCATTTTCCCGCGACGGCATTCCGTAGCGCAGCGCGTTGCCTCGAGGAACAAATGGGGCGCCAAACCCGGTTTACAAATCCTTAAGCGGGCGCGGGATATGGTGCGCGCAGCATCAAGCAGCAATCTTGCGGCCAAACGATGCCGAACAAGGCGTGACGGTGCGGATGGAAGCCCTGCCCCTACTGACCAAGCAAGCCGTACCCCCGGAGGTCGACCACCTGCGGATCGATACGGACGGCACGGTGCGCCTCGGCCGCGCCGGGGAAGTGGTCGAGTTCGGCTTCACCTATCTGGGTCGACGCTTCATCGCCGGCACGCGGATGACGCAGGCGGGGACGATCCTGCAGCTGTCCGGCGAGATCGCCCCGGTGCCCTATTCGGCGGAAGGGATCGAGGCCCGCCGCGCCGCCATCGCGATCATCAGCGCCAGCCAGGCGCTCCGCCATGCGCGCCTGGTGATCACCAAGAACAAGCAGATTTGCTGCATCGGCAAGGCGCCGGTGGCGCAGCCCTGGACCCCTGTCGAGATGATCGCGGCGACCACCAGCATCATGCTGGAGATCCAGCCGTTCCTGCATGCCCTGATGGAAGTGCTGCCGAACCGCGCACCGCGCCGCCGGTAGCCCGGGGCCGACCCGTCTCAGTTCTGGCCGGCGGGAACGGTGAAGACCTGTCCCGGATAGATCAGGTCCGGATCGGCAATCCGGTCCTTGTTCGCCTCGAAGATCACAGTATACATCACCCCGTTGCCATAGCTGCGCCGCGCCAGCCGCCAGAGGCTGTTGCCGGGCTGCACGACGATGTTGCGCCCGTCGAGCTTGAGGTCGGCGAAATCCGGCTGGGCAAACGGCGTCTTCAGCCGGCTTTCCACCTTCGCGCCCTCGCCCACCAGGTCGATGCGCAGTTCGTGATCGCCGGGCGATACCGGCGTCGTCGCGGTGAAGGCCCAGAGCCCGCCGGCATCGGCCTTGGCCGATCCCATGGGCTGGTTGTCGAGATAGATGATGAGGTCGCCGGAGGATTTCGCGCGACCGCTCAGCACGACATGCCCGTTGGGCGTGTAGTCGATGGCATCGAGCGCCAGATCGGACCTGGCGCTGGGGGCCCCCTCGCCCTGGCCGCCATCCGGCGCGTTCAGCAGCCGCGTCGCCCCCTCACCCGATTTCGGCACCTCAATCGCCAGGGCACCGCTGGGCGCGGTGACCGGCTGGCCGGCGATGTTCTCGGCCGGCTTCGGCACCACCACGATCACCATCTTGTCGGAGGGGACGACCGGACCGTTGTCGGTCTTCGCCTGGACCGAGAACCGGTGTTCGCCGGGCGCGATGGCCGAATCCGGCAGCAGCACCCACTCGCCGCGGTCGTCGGTATCGGCGGTGCCGATCGGCTTGTCACCGTCGAGCAGGGTAATGGTGGAACCGGGGGCTGCACGCCCCGCCACCACCGCGTCGCCGTTGGGATTGACCCGGACCACGTCGAAACTGGGGGTTACCAGCGGCGCGGCGGCCGGGGCCGTCGCAGCGGGATTTGCCGCCACCTGGGGCGCCGCATTGCCACCCGTCGCCGTCTCGCCCATCGCCGTCTCGCCCGCCGGGACTTCGCCCGGGGTCGTCGCAGCAGCGGCATCCGGCGTCGCCTGCCCGGACGGTGCGCCCGTCGACGCCGCCGGCTCGGCCGGCGCGGCGACGGCCGGCGGTTCGCCCGGCTCGTCGACGTCCTGCTGCGAAATGGCATAAATCAGCCCCAGGATCGCCGCGATTATCACGGCGCCGATGGTGCCGATCAGGGCTAATCTCGTCATGTCAGGTGCCGACTCCGCGCGGTTGATGGCGCCCCAACCTAGACCCGGATGGGAATGGGTTCAATGCGCCGGCGCCGACGGGCGGTTTCCCCGGGGAACGCGGGATCGGCGTTCCGGCGGCCGGGCACCAATATGCGGTTGACCTGCCTCGGTTTACCTCGCAAAAAGAACCGATAAGCGTTAAGAAAATCGACAGGTTTCAGGAGTTTCCTTCACGAATGCCGATCATCAAGTCTCTCTGCGTCTATTGCGGGTCCGCCCGCGGCAATTCACCGACATTCGCAGCCGTTGCCCAGGAACTCGGACGTTCGATGGCCGAGCGCGGCATCGGCCTGGTCTATGGCGGCGCCCGCATCGGCATCATGGGCGAGGTGGCCGATGCCGTGATGCGCAACGGCGGCCGGGCGATCGGGGTCATCCCGCAGCACCTCCAGGAGAGCGAAGTCGGGCATCACGGGATCACCGAGCTGAAGGTGGTCGACAGCATGCATACCCGGAAGAAGCTGATGTTCGACATTTCCGACGCCTTCGCCGTCCTGCCGGGCGGCCTGGGCACGCTCGACGAATTCTTTGAGATCCTGACCTGGCGCCAGTTGGCCCTGCATGACAAGCCGGTGGCGCTGGTCAATATTGACGGCTATTGGGACCCGCTGCTCGGGCTGGTCGACCAGGTGATCGGGCGGGGCTTTGCGCGCGACACCATTCGGCAGCATTATTCGGTGGTGAACTCGATCGGCCGGCTGTTCGACATCCTGGCGGCGCCGACCGATACGGCCGAGCGGGATTTCCCGGAACGGATGTGACGGTTTCCAGACGCTGGGCAGTTATTTGACACGGAGGACGTGAGCGATGGCCAAGATCAAGGTGAAGAACCCGATCGTCGATCTCGACGGCGACGAGATGACGCGCATCATCTGGAGCTTCATCAAGAACAAGCTGATCCTCCCCTATCTCGACGTCGACATCAAATACTACGACCTCGGCATCCAGAAGCGCGACGAGACCAATGACCAGATTACCGTCGATGCGGCGAATGCGATCAAGCAATACCGGGTCGGCGTGAAATGCGCGACCATCACCCCCGACGAGGCGCGGGTGAAGGAGTTCAGCCTGAAGCAGATGTGGAAGTCGCCGAACGGCACGATCCGCAACATCCTCGACGGCACGGTGTTTCGCCAGCCGATCATCTGCCAGAACGTGCCGCGCCTGGTGCCGGGCTGGACCCAGCCGATCGTGGTCGGCCGCCACGCCTTCGGCGACCAGTACCGGGCGACGGATTTCGTGGTGCCGGGCAAGGGCAAGCTCACCATCCGCTTCGAGCCCGAAGGCGGCGGCGAGGCAATCGAGCGCGAGGTCTACAAATTCCCCGGCGCCGGCGTGGCGATGGCGATGTACAACCTCGACGAATCGATCCGTGGCTTCGCGCGCGCGTGCATGAACTACGCGCTCGGCCGAAAGTGGCCGCTCTACATGTCCACCAAGAATACGATCCTCAAGGCCTACGATGGCCGCTTCAAGGACCTGT
>CAZKDH010000105.1:0-16128 GCA_964551505.1 uncultured Rhodospirillaceae bacterium | reverse complement strand
AATTCCCGAAAGCGGCGGGCTCTCGACCCGCCAGGAGCGCCTGGTCCGGGATTTCGTCGCGGAGAACCTGCATCGCGCCATCTCGCTGCAGGAACTGGCCGAGGTCGCGCAGCTGAGCCGCTTCCATTTCGGGCGCGCCTGCAAGCGCTCCCTTGGCCTGTCGCCTCACCAGTTCGTCCTGCATTGCCGATTGGAGAAGGCGAAGCTGGCGCTTCAAGGCAGCGACGCGGCGGTGGCCGAGGTCGCGGCGCTGGCGGGTTTCTCCAGCCATGCCGAGTTCTCCCGCTGCTTCCGCAAGGCCAACGGCCTGACGCCCCGCCAGTTCCGCCGCCTGGTCTAGCCGACCTCGACCGGGCTCCCGGCATTGATCCGCCGCCGGGATTCGCTGCGGTCGGGCGGTTGCGGTACTGCCGCCTTGGCGGCGGGTTTCGCCGCGGCGGGCGGTTCCAGTCCCGGCGGAACGATGCGCCGGGCCGGCGGCGGGTCGCCGATGACGTCGAAATCGAATGCGGACATGGTCTGGTCTCCTCGGGTCTGGAGGCCGGTCCACCGCTGGCGGGTCTCGATTCGGGATCTGTCTAGATCGGGCCGGAAACGCGAAAGCCGCCTTCGGTAGGGCGGCTTCGGGGTTTCTGCAAACGGGATGCGCGAATCCTCAGGCCGCCGGAACGTACCAGCGGTACCAAAATCGCCCCTGAAGGCAGATGTGCTGCAGCTGCGTCATCGCGCGGCACTCTAGTAAACCCGCCGCGACCTGGCAAGCCCCTGCGGCGGCTCGGTTTCCCGGCATTTCCAACGCCCGCGCCGCCGGCTCAACCCCGGATTCCGCTGGAATTCCGGGCCGGGTCGGACAATGTTGCGCCCAGTTAGAATAATGTTGCTTCTTCAACACAATCAAAACGCGTTAAATACTATCCTATATTCCTGTTTCCCGAAGTGCGATCCGCTGCGGAACTGTCGCCCGAGATGTGACAAATATCATTTATATGAACAGCATCTCCCAATCGACCAATCCCAGGGCGTTGACATTTCCATACACGTTACGAGAGACGAGAAAAATGCATTGTCTCAATACAATCGAAAATCGGTGTTATTCCACGTATCACAATGTTGTTATTTCCTCTTTATAGTGCGCGACATCACACATAAATTGCCTCGGACCAATTTAGGATCCCCGTCACTGACATCGACGCGGCGGCGCTGCCCCGGAGACCAGCGGAAACCTTCCGCAGCGGGGCCTGGCCGATCGCACCGCGCCCACAGGGCCGCGGCGGCACCAGGCCTTCCGCGGGCCGCAGTGAACGGGAAAGGGACAGGACCATGCGCAAGGGATCCAACGGCAAAGGCATCGACGATATCCTGGGCGGCTTCTTCGCCGTGGCCGGCACCGGCGGCCATGACCATGTCCCGGCCAATCTTGCCGGACCCGCGAGCCTCGACGGCGGGGCCGGCAACGACACGCTGAACGGCGGTTCCGGCAACGATGTCATCCACGGCTTCGGCGGCAACGATGTCCTCGACGGGAAGGCCGGCAACGATTTCATCGACGGCGGCGACGACGACGACACCGTTTCCGGCGGCGCCGGCAACGACATCCTGGTGGGCGGGCTCGGCAACGACGTGCTGTCCGGGGACGCCGGCAACGATCAGCTCGATGGCGGCGGCGGCAACGTCTCGGACATCATGGCGGGCGGTGCCGGTGATGACGTGTATACCGTCCGAAACGACCAGCAGCGGATCACCGAACTTCCGAACCAGGGATTCGACACGATCCAGAGTTTCGTCTCCTTCGACCTTTCCCTGGGCGGCACCAAGAACGTCGAGACCCTGGTCCTGCTGGACGATACCTTGGGCTCGGCGATCGCCGGCTTCGGCAACGACCTCAACAACGCCATCCTCGGAAACGCGATCGCCAACGACCTGCGCGGCGGCAAGGGCAACGACCAGCTGTTCGGCGGCGATGGCGACGATACCCTCTCCGGCGAAGCAGGCGACGACTTTCTGGTCGGTGGCGGCGGCAACGACATACTGAACGGCGGAGCCGGCAACGATCGGCTGGACGGCGGCGACGACGATCAGACCCGCCCCCAGGGCAGCAACAACGTCCTCATCGGCGGCCTCGGCGACGACACCTATTTCATCCGCGCCGTCGGCGATGCCATCACCGAACACGCCAGCGAAGGCACCGACTCCGCCAACTCCACGACCATCGACATCGATCTCGGCAAATATGCCGACAACGGGGTCGATACGATCGAGAACGTGGTTCTCGCCGACCTCGACAGCGTTCGGCATATCGGCAATGACCTGTCGGCACATGGCAACGGCCTCGCCAATATCATCATCGGCAATTCCGGGAACAATATCCTGCAGGGCGGCGGCGGCGACGACATCCTGACCGGCGGGCTCGGCAACGATACCTATGTCCTGGCACTCGGCGACGACAAGGACAGGATCGTCGAGGCCGCCGCCGGCGGGGAAGACACGGTCGATTCGCGCCTCGACGCCCTCATCCTCGGCAGCAATCTCGAGAACCTCACCCTTGCCAACGGCACCGGCCATACGGGCACCGGCAATGCCCTCGACAACACCATCAGCGGCAACGAACTCGACAACACCCTCGACGGCGGCGCTGGCAACGACCGGCTGAACGGCCTCGGCGGCAACGACCGCCTGATCGGCGGCGCGGGCGACGATCTTCTCGACGGCGGCTCCGGCAATGACGCCATGGAGGGCGGCGCCGGGGACGACAGCTACTATGTGGATCAGAGCGGCGACACCATTACCGAAAGTGCCAAGGGCGGCTTTGATACGGTGAACACCCTCGTCGACTTCAACATGGGAACCCAGGCGAGGAACGTCGAGATCCTCTTCATCGGTTCCGATACCGGCGCCACGGTGGTCGGCAACGATCTCGGCAACATCATGGTCGGCGGCAAGGGTAACGATACGATCGAAAGTGGCGCCGGCAACGATGTGATCGGCGGCGAGGCCGGCAACGACACACTGATCGGCGGTAGCGGCAACGACACCTATTTCGTGGAGGGCAACAACGACAAAGTGGTCGAGGAGGCCAATGGCGGCATCGACACCGTCAAATCGGCCAACAGCTTTTCGCTGACCGACAATGTCGAGAACCTCATCCTCACCAACGACCTGGATTTCAGCGCCGGCTTCGGCAATGCACTGGCCAATACCATCACCGGCAGCGCTGCCGCCAATACCCTGCAGGGCGGCGACGGCAACGACACGCTGATCGGCGGCGGCGGCGACGATGTCTATGTGCTCAATGCCGCCGGGCTGTTCCAGACCCAGGACGACAGCCGCGACAAGGTGGTCGAGGCCGCGAAGGGCGGCACCGATCTCGTCGATTCGCGGCTCGAAGCCTATGTCCTGGCCGCCAATATCGAGAACCTCACCCTTGCCAACGGCACCGGCCATTCCGGTACCGGCAACGCGCTCGACAACACCCTCACCGGCAACGATCTCGGCAACCGCCTCGACGGTGGTGCCGGCAACGACGACCTGGAGGGCGGCCAGGGCAAGGACATCTTGCTCGGCGGCAGCGGAGACGACCAGATCGTTGCCGGCGGTGGCGACGACGAGATTGCGGGCGGCGACGGTAGCGATTCCCTGCATGGCGAGGCCGGGTCGGACGTCATCGATGGCGGCGCCGGAAATGACAGCCTGCTGGGCGGTGCCGGCGATGATCTTCTCATCGGCGGCACCGGAAACGACCTTCTCAACGGGGAGGGCGCGGTCAATTCGGCGGGAGGTGCCGACGACTTGCGCGGCGGAACCGGCGACGATGATTACATCGTCGATGCACCCGGCGACAGGGTCACCGAGAACAAGGGCGAAGGCCATGACCGCGTCTTCGTCTCGGTGAATCTCGGTGAATTCGACCTCTCGGTGAGCGGCAAGAACGTCGAAGCCTTGATCTTCAGCCAGGATCGGACCGGCAGCTGCGTCGGCATCGGCAATGAACTCGACAATGAATTCACTGGCGGCGCGGGCGACGACACCCTCAGCGGGGGGCAGGGCAACGATCGCATCGACGGTTTCAGCGGCAATGACAACCTCTCCGGCGATCCCGGCAACGATATCCTGCTCGGTAACCTCGGCGGCGATCTCCTCAAGGGCGGGGACGGCAACGACTTCCTCGATTGTTTCTTCCTCGGCAGCACCATCGTGCAGGCTTTTGCCGTCGGCTCCGACGATCTCCAGGGCGGCAAGGGGGACGATACCTATCTCGTCAACAGCATCGACGACACAGTGACCGAAGCCGCCGGCGAGGGGAAGGACCGGATCTTCGCCAGCAGCAGCTTCACCCTGGCGGTCGGCCAGGAGGTCGAGGCCCTGACCCTGATCGGCATCGACAATCTCCAGGGCACCGGCAACGAATTCGCCAACACCATCACCGGCAATGCCGGCGACAACACGCTGATCGGCGGCGGCGGCGACGATACGCTGATCGGCGGCGGCGGCAACGACACCTATGACCTGCTGGTCGGCGACGACAAGGACAAGATCGTCGAGACCGCCAAGGGCGGCATCGACACGGTGTTCTCGGACCTCGCCACCTATGTCCTGGCGGCGAATGTCGAGAATCTCAGCCTGTTCAGCAAGGCGCTGGATGCCACGGGGAATACCCTCGACAACACCATCACCGGCAACGGCCTGGGCAATCGCCTCGACGGCGGGGCGGGCAACGATATCCTGGACGGCGGTGCCGGCGAGGATACGCTGATCGGCGGTTCCGGCAATGATCTTTATAAGATCAATGACCTTGGCGACACCATCGTCGAGGCTGCCGGCAAGGGGATCGATACGGTGGAAAGCACCGTCGACATCACCCTCGCGGACAATGTCGAGAACCTGCGGCTGGTTTCTCTCACCGGCCTCGTCGCCGCGGGCAACAGCCTCGGCAATTTGATGTTTGGCAGCGGCGGAAACGACACGCTGAGCGGCAATGACGGCGACGACAGCCTGCTCGGCAATGGCGGGCAGGACAGCCTCTTCGGCGGCAACGGCAATGACGTCCTGGACGCCAGCGCCGGGCCGGGCAGCTTCCTGTTCGGCGGCGCCGGCAACGATTTCTACCTGCAGGACGGCGACGACCAGGTGACCGAAGCTGCGGGCGAGGGCATCGACACCGTGCGCTATGTCGGTACCGGTGGCATCACCCTGGCCAACAATGTGGAAAATCTCGAACTGATCGGATCCGGCGACATCAACGCCAACGGCAACGTCCTCGCCAACATCATCACCGGCAATGCCGGGGCCAACCAGATCCAGGGCGGGCGCGGCGACGACACGCTGATCGGCGGCGACGGCGACGACACCTACATCCTCAGCGTCAATAGTTTCAAGGATACCGATATCCACGACAAGATCGTCGAGACCGCGAAGGGTGGAAACGACACCGTCGTCTCCGAACTGCTGGACTATACGCTGGCGGCCAATGTCGAGAACCTGCTGCTGGCCGAGGGCCATGGCGCGATCAACGGCACCGGCAATGCGCTCAGCAATCGCCTCACCGGCAACTCCGACGCCAACATCCTGGACGGCGGTGCCGGCAACGACATCATCGAGGGCGGCGGTGGCGCCGATCTGATGAAGGGCGGAGCGGGGGACGACGTGTTCCTCTACCGGGTGGACAATGCGGGCCAGGTGCCGGGCGTCGGCGGCGACACCATCGCCGGCTTCCAGTCCGGCCACGACAGGATCGATGTCAGCGACCTGTTCGACGCCTTCGGCATCGGGCATGGCGGCGATCCCTTCACCGACGGGCATCTGTCCCTGGCCTCGGACGGCCATGGCGGCACGCTGCTCACCTTCGACAGCGACGGCGCCGGCGTTGCCGCGCCCGTCACCCTGGCCACCGTCACCGGAGCCCATGTGGTGGCGACCGATATCGTCTTCTAGCGCGCGGCGGCTGCGGCGGTGCCATCGGCGGGGGCGATGGCGGCCGCACGGCTCCGTGCGTCCCAGGATCCGGCGGGCGCGGCGACGGCCCGGCGGATCTTTCACCCAACGTCGGCCATCTACTGAGAGAGGACTTTTTCGCTATGCTTGAGGGACAGGAAATCCTGCGGAACCATGAAATGCCGGGCCAGATATCCGGCAAGGGACCGCAGCGAACCGTCGACATGTGCATCGGGACCCGGATTCGCCTGCGCCGGACGATGCTCGGGATGAGTCAGGAACGGCTGGGCGCACAGCTCGGCGTCACGTTCCAGCAGGTGCAGAAATACGAGCGCGGCACCAGCCGCGTCGGATCGAGCCGGCTGTTCGAGATCTCCCGGGTCCTGGAAGTGCCGGTCAGCTACTTCTTCGAGGAGGTCGAGGCGGACGGTGAGGACGCCGTGCCGGTGCGGCGGGCGACGGCGAAGGCGGCGACGGTGCCGCCGCAGGCCGTCGATCCGACCGAGCGGCGCGAGACCTTCAAGCTGGTCCGCGCCTACTGCCGGATCCAGGATCCGGCCATCCGCCGCCGCGTCTTCGACCTCGTCAAGGCCGTGTCCAAGGGCAAGGCCTACTGACCGGGGCCGAGAAGCCTGCCGCGGAATGCCGGCCGGTCCTAGTCGTCGGACCGGGCTGGCCGGCGCGCCGCGGCGCCCTTCGGTCCGGCGCGCAGGTACTGCGCCGGCCAGGCGATCTCGCCGCCGAGTTCCTGCGCGGCCTGCAGCGGCCAATAGGGATTGCGCAGCATCTCGCGGGCGAGCAGTACCATGTCCGCCTGTCCGGTGCGGATGATGTGATCCGCCTGGGCGGCGGCGGTGATCATGCCGACCGCGGCCGTCGGCAGGCCCGCCTGGCGCCGGATGGCTTCGGCGAACCGGGTCTGGTATCCCGCCCCCACCGGGATCCGCGCGGTGGCGACATTGCCGCCCGAGGAGCAGTCGACGAGGTCGACGCCCAGCGCCTTCAGCTGGCGCGCGAGCTCGACCGACTGCTCGAGATCCCAGCCGTCTTCCGCCCAGTCGGTGGCGGAGATGCGCACGAAGAGCGGGCAGCTCTCCGGCAGTGCGCCGCGCACGGCGGCCACCGTATCGCGCAGGAAGCGGGTCCGGTTGTCGAAAGCGCCGCCATAGCTGTCCGTGCGCCGGTTGCTGAGCGGCGAGAGGAACTCATGGAACAGGTAGCCATGGGCGGCATGGATTTCGATCGTCCGGAAGCCGGCCGCATGGGCGCGCACCGCCGCATCGACGAAGCGCGCCTGCAGCGCCGCGATCTCCGCCGCCGCCAGTGCGCGGGGCGTCGGATAGTCCGCGGCGAAGGCCTCGGCGCTCGGCGCCACCGCCGTCCAGCCGCCGGCGCCTTCGGGAACCAGGCCGTTCCCCGACCAGGGACGGAAGGTGCTGGCCTTGCGCCCGGCATGGGCGAGCTGGATCCCGGCGACCGCGCCCTGTCCGGCGATGAAATGGGCGATGCGCGCCAGCGGCTCGAAATGCGCCTCGCTCCAGACCCCCAGATCCTCCGGCGAGATCCGCCCCTCCGGCGCCACCGCCGCCGCCTCGGTGAAGACCATGCCGGCGCCGCCGACCGCGCGGGTGCCCAGATGCACCAGGTGCCAGTCCTCGGCGAAACCGTCGCTGCAGGAATACTGGCACATCGGCGAGACCCCGATGCGGTTGGGGAAAGTAACCCCGCGCAGGCGGAGGCTTTCGAACAAATGCGGCATGGACGGCCATCCCTGGAGGTTGAAGCGCCGAATCGGCAATGCGGGTCGGGACCGCAGGGTGTCCGGAAACCGCGCGGGACGCAATCGCCGCCGGCTGGCCTCCGGCTGGCTAGGCGGCGTCTTCCGGCAGGAAATAGAGGAGGTCGATCGACGGCGGCAGCACCGCGGTGCCGCTCAGCATGGCATGGGCCTGGCCGCGATGATGGGTCTGGTGGTTGAAGACATGCGTCAGGGCGACGTCGAGCGGCGTCGCCTTGGCGTCGCCGGCCATGGTCCGATAATGGAGGGTTTCGCCCAGGCGTTCCGCCGTCAGGCCGCGGGTGAACCGGAGGATCCGCTGATCCTCGATCTCGCGGGCGGCGTCGAGGGCGGCAAAGGCATCGCAGACGGTCTCGTCCAGGGATCGATGCGGCAGCGGCACATTCTCGAACCGGCTGAGCCAGATCCGGTCGGCCACCAGCAGATGGTTGAGGGTCTTGGCGATGGAGGGAAAGAAGCCGCTGCGGGGCGCGGTGAAGGCCGCGGAATCGAGCTGGGCGACCGCGGCATAGAGCCGGCGGTTCGCCCAGCGATTGTAGCGTGCGAAACGTTCAAAATGCGCCTTCATGATCTCCCCTGGCTTCCGCGCCGCCGGATCCTGCGGGTCCCGACGGCCATCCCGCGGCCGGCGTCCCGACCGTGGTTCTACCGCATCGGCTGCGGCTGGGACCAGGGACCTAGCCGCGCCAGAAGGGCTTCTCCAGCTCGCTATAGGCATCTGCCCGGCTGACGCCGATGTCCTTCAGCTGATAGTCGGACATCGCCGCCAGGTGCCGACGGGTGCGCACCCGGTCGCGCCAGACCGAGATCCGGTCGAGGGCGAGCTGCAGAAGATTGTCGTTGGCCGCCCGGCGCGGGGCCGAATGACCGTGGGAATTGACCTGGGAATGACCCAAGACCGAAGCTGTGTTGCTCATGATTTCCTCACATCTCCTAAAGGGGCAACCATTGCCCGTTGCCCAATAATGTGCTTGTATTTGGCCATTCCGCAAATGATCGTATCTAACTTGTTCTGTTAGCTGACCTCACAGGAGAACCATGGCTTTCATCCCCCCTTTGAAGGCAGTCTGGTACTTCGAAAGTGCCGCCCGGCACCTGAGTTTTTCCAAGGCTGCCGAAGAACTTAATGTCACCCACAGCGCCATCAGCCACCAGATCAAGGCGCTGGAGGAATGGGTCGGCCAGCCCCTGTTCGAGCGGGGTGCCCGGTCCCTGAAGCTGACCGAGGCCGGGGCGACGTTCCTCTCGCCGGTGCGCTCGGCCTTCCAGCAGCTGGCCCAGGCCGGCCAGGACGTCCGCCAGGCGACCCGCGGCGGCCCCCTGACGGTGAGCGTCCTGCCCTCCCTGGCCTCCAAGTGGCTGGTGCCGCGGCTCTACGATTTCCGCGCCCGGCACCCGGAGATCGACGTCCGCATCTCCGCCACCGAGCGGCTGGAGCAGATCGGCCAGGGCGACATCGACGTCGCCATCCGCTATGGCCGCGGCGCCTGGCCGGACCTCGCCGCCGAGCTGCTGCTGCGCGACGACCTGTTCCCGATCTGCAGCCCGAAGCTGCTGAACTGCGACAAGCCGCTGAAGGAGCCGAAGGACATCGCCAACTTCACCCTGCTCTCGGACAGCGACTGGCGACCTGCGCGCTTCGATTTCTGGCACCGCTGGATCGAGAAGGCGGATATCGCTGATCTCGACCTCAAGGCCGGCATCACCTTCAACTTCTCCAACCTGATGATCCAGGCGGCGATGGAGGGGCTCGGCATCGCGCTGGCCAATACCATGCTGGCGGGCGACGACCTGAAGGCCGGCCGGCTGGTGCGGCCCTTCGATCTCTCGGTGCAGCTGGATACCGGCTATTTCGTGGTCTATGCCCGGGGCGCGCTGAAGCGGCCGAAGGTCAAGGCGTTCCGCGACTGGCTGATGGAGCAGATCGAGCCGATCCGCGAGGAGGATGCGCGCGACCGGGCGGAGCGCGAGAAGCGCAGCGTGCCGGCATGAGCCGGGTCGGCATCGGCCGGCGCGGGGTCTTTGCCCTGGCGGGCGCCGCGTGCTGCGCCGCCCTGCTGGCCGGGCGGGGTGCGCCGGCGCTGGCGGCGGAGCGCTGGCGGATCGAGGACATCCCCCTCGACATGCCGCTCGATGCGGATCTCGACGGGGAATACCTGGAGGGGATCTACCAGGAGAAGATCGGGGCCGAGCGGCTGGTCGACAGCGTGCTCAACGAATGGCCGATCTATCATATGCAATCGACCCTGAAGGGCGAGCGTAAGCTGGAGCTTTATTTCTCCAGCGCCGCGGACGGACGGCGGATCTTCTGGATCCGCGAGAACCGGCCGCTGACCGGCAAGAACGATCCGAAGACCGTCGATCTCGCGGTGCAGCAGGTCGAGGCGGCCTTTGCCCCGGCCGACCGGGTGATCGCCGATCCCGCCGCCGGCGGCAGCGTCATCCTGCTGATCGCCGACAAGGCCCTGCCGCCCGACAGCCAGAAGGCGATGCTGGCGCCGATCCCCAACCCCCTGGTGCTCACCGCGGACCAGTTCTCGCGGTTCTGGCTGATGGACCTGCAGGAGCGGGCGACCCTTCTCGGGCCGGATTTTCGCGGCGCCGTGGTGATGCTGAACGTGTTTCAGGGCAAACTGACCAATACCCAGGCGGAACTCATCGATCTGCGCCGGGCGCAGACCGTGCTCAACCTGATCAGCCGCTAGCGCCAGCGCTTAGGGAGTGGGCGGGGTCTCCAGCGGTGTCGTGGTGGTCGGTGTGCTGATCGGCAATTGCGGCGTCGCGGGCGCCTCGGCGGCGGGCAGGGTGCCGGCCGGCGCCGGCGCCAGATAGGGCGCGATCGGGCCCTGGGGAATCACCACGTTGGAGGCCGGTACCGCCGGTGCTGCGACCGGCGCGGCGCCGGGCTCCGCCGCGACCGGGGCCGGCGCCGCAGGTGCCGGCTGCGGTGCCACTGGGGCCGCTACTGGTGCCGCCACCGGTTCCGTCGCGATCGGGGCGGCCGGCTCCGGCGCTGCAGATTGCGGGGCGACCGGCTGGGACGCTGCCGGGACCGGCAATTGCAGGGCGGCCGGCAGGGCATCGTTCTCGCGCGGCTGCCAGGCGTTGCGGGCATCCTGGGCCTGGGCGATTTGCTGCGGCGTCATCCCGGGCTCCAGGGCCGCCATGCGCTCGGCGCCCTGCTTGACGCCATGGGCCGAGGCGAGGTCGTACCACATATGCGCCTGGACCTTGTTCTGGGGCAGGCCCTTGCCGCTGGCATAGAGATCGCCCAAGGCGAGCATGGAAAGCCCGTCGCGGGCATTCGCCGCCTTCTCGAAACTCTCGGCGGCGCGGACGAAATCCGGCTGGCCGTTATAGCCCGCCTGATAGAGCAGGCCGAGATTGTAGTCGCCCTCGACGCTGCCGGCCGCGGATGCCTTCTCGAACCAGTCATGAGCGGTCTTCACGTTGGCGGTGACGCTCAGGCCTTTCAGGTACATCAGGCCGATCTCGTTCATCGCCGCGACATTGCCGCCATCGGCCGCCTTCTTGAAATACTGCTCGGCGAGCTGGCCGTTCACCGGCACGCCGCCGGTGCCGTCGCGGAACACCCGGCCGAGATGCAGCTGGGCCCGGTCATAACCGAGATCGGCGGCGCGGACATACCAGCGCACGGCCTCCTGCATGTCCTGCGGCACGCCCCGGCCGGTCTCGTAGAGCTTCCCCAGGGCATATTGGGAATAGGTCTGGGCCGCCTGGATGAGTTCCACGGCATTGGCGCCCAGGGCCTTGCCGTCGAAGCGCGGCGCCTCTTCCAGTTCCGCTGCGATCTTGTAATAGGCGGCCGCCTTGGCGAGGTCCGGTGCGCCGGCGGCGCCGTCCTGGTAGATCTTGGCCAGGTTGTAGGCCGCAACGGGATTGCCGAGCTGCGCCTCCTCGTCCAGCAGCGGGATCGCCGTGGCGAGGTCGCCCGCCTGCAGCGCCGCCTCCGCGGCATGATAGTCGGCCTGGGCCCGCCCGATCAGGGCAGCCGGGCCGGCCAAGGCGAGGATGGCGGTGGTCGCGAGCAGAAGGCGGCGCATGGAGGACTCTCGTTAACCCCAGGAAAATCCGGGCCAATCTAGCTGAGCGACGGGGTGATTGCCAGGGGTGGCGGCGGGAGCGGGCCGGGCCTGCGACATCGCGTTCAGAACGAGGAATTCGGGCCTTTCAGGAATTCCGCCTCGGCGGCGGTGGTTTCCCGGCCCAGGGCGGCGTTGCGATGGGGATAGCGGCCGAAACGCTGGATGATCACCCGGTGGCGATGGGCGTAATCCAGCTGCTCCTCGGCCTCCTGCCGGAAGGCCGGATCGCAGCCGTTCATCAGGTCGGTGAACAGTTCGATGGCGCGATCCTGGTCGGCCAGGGATTCGCTGTGCTCGAACGGCAGATAGAGGAACCGGCGCTCCTGGAAACCGAACCCCCGGTCGATGCCGCGGGCGATCGTCTCGCGGGCGATCGCCAGCGCCCGCGGATCGCCGAGAAAGGCCTTGGCCTCGCCGCGATAGATGTTGCGCGCCATCTGGTCGAGCAGCAGGACGAGGGCGAGCGTGCCGGACGGCGTCGCCCGCCATTCCTCCATGCCGCCGCACTGCGCCGCATGTACTGCGGCGGCAAAGCGCCGGCGGATCTCGGCGTCGAAATCCCGGTCCTTCTCGAACCAGAGGGCCCGGGCCCGGTCGGCGAACCAGAACTCGACGACCGTACGCGGATCGGTCATGCCGCCTGATTGACCTTCATGATGCGACCGATCGCCGGGCGGGCGCCGACCAGATCCGCCATGCGCTTGACGCTCGGGAAACGTTCGTAGAGGCCGGGGCAGTTCTCCTGCCAGGTCGAGAGCATGTAGGCGAAGGTATCGGGGGCCGAGAACTGGCTGCCGAGCAGGTAGGGCCCATTGGCCTTCAGATGCGCGTCGATCCGGCTCCAGAGCCCGGCGATCTCTTCCTGCGCCTTGGCGGCGACCGCGGCGGTGTCCCCGGCCGATGCCGTGCAGCGATCGGGAAAGTAGTACCGCAGCATGGCAGGCTGCAGGGTGTTGGTCAGATGCGTCATCCACTGGTAATAGTGGCCGCGCTTCAGGTCCGTTGCCGCCGGTGCCAGTTTCGCCTCCGGATGCCGGTCGGCGATGAACATGCAGATCGCCGCGGACTCGGTCATCACGAAGGTCCCATCGACCGTCAGTGTCGGGATCTTGCCTGCCGGGTTGAGCTTCAGGTAGGCGGCGCCCTTGTGCTCCTCCTTTGCCATGTCGACCAGCTTGGCGTCGTACCTGGCGCCGGATTCCTCCAGGCAGAAATGCGGCGCGAGCGAGGCCGCGCCGTGTGACCAGTAGAGGGTATACATCGAGGGGTCTCCCAGTGAGGTTTCTTCAGTCGATTCCGGCATAGCCTAGCGAAGTTCAGGCGGATTTCGCCACCGGTTTCTGGCCGCGCCGCAGCAGGAACTGCGCGCTGAACAGCGCGGTCAGCGACAGCAGCATGACGGCGGTGCCGATGGCGTTGATCTCCGGCGTGACGCCGCGCCGTATCGAGGAGAACACGTAGATCGGCAGGGTATTCTTCGGTCCGGCGACGAAGGAGGCGACCACGTAGTCGTCGAAACTGAAGGTGAAGCAGAGCAGGAAGCCGGCGATGACGGCGGGCAGCAGCAGCGGCAGGGTTACCTGGCGGAATGTGCCCCAGGGATCCGCATAGAGATCCATCGACGCCTCGACCAGGCTGCGGTCCATGCCGGCAAGCCGCGCCCGCACGATGACGATGACCAGCGCCATGGAAAACAGGGTATGCGCGGCGATGATCGATCCGAACCCCATATGCAGCGTCGGCGGCTGGTCCCCCGGCCAGATCGCCGCCAGGACCGCATTCATCGCGCCGAAAGTGGTGACCAGCGCGATCAGGGTGGCAATGCCGATGACGATGCCCGGCACCATGATCGCGACATAGATCAGCCCGTCGAAGGCGATCCGGACCGGTCCGTGGACGCGCTGCAGCGCCAGGGCCGCCATGACGCCCATGACCGTCGCCAACGATGCCGAGGTCGAGGCGACGATGACGCTGTTGGAGAGCGCATCCATCATCAGCTCGTTCGACACCATCTTGCCGTACCAGGCGACCGAGAATCCCTGGAAGTCGGAGGCGTTGTTGCCGCTGTTGAAACTGAACAGCACGATGAGCGCGATCGGCGCGTAGAGGAACAGGTAGACGAAGACGGCATAGCCGTGGAAGGGCCCGAAGTTTCGCATCGCTACACCAGCTCGACGTCGCGCTGGTTGGTGCTGCGGGTCGCCTTCAGGTAGAGGCTGACGGTGACCACCATGATGATCACCAGCGCCATGGCGCAGGCCGACCCGAACGGCCAGTTCAGCGACTGCAGGAAGAGATCGACCAGGGCGTTGCCGATGAAGAACACCTTGCCGCCGCCCAGCATCTGCGGGATCAGGTATTCACCCATCAGCAGGATAAAGACCAGCATGCAGCCGGTGATGATGCCGGGTGCCGACATCGGCACGGTCACCTGGCGGAAGGTGCCGAAGGGGCTGGCACCGAGGTCCTGGGAGGCCTCGAGGAGCCGCTTGTCGAGCTTTTCCAGGCTGACATAGATCGGGAAGACCATCAGCGGCAGGTAGGCGTAGACGATGCCGACCAGCACCGCGAAGGGGGTGTTGATCAGGCGGATGTCCGGGTAGCCCAGCCATTCCAGAATCGACGGAATGCCGCGGCTGCCGAGAATGAACATCCAGGCATAGGTGCGGATCAGGAAGCTGGTCCAGAACGGCACGATGACCAGGATCAGCAACAGCAGCCGCGATTTCTCGCTGGCCTTGACCGCCAGGAAGTAGGCGAGCGGGTAGCCGGCCAGGAGGCAGATCAGCGTGCCCAGCGGCGCCAGGGTCATGGTGTTCTTGAAGGCGGTCCAGCGCGCACCGAGCTTCAGGTAGTTGTCGAAGGTGAGTGCGGCCTGGTAGCCGCCGGTCGGCGCGCGCTCGCCGACCGAATAGACGATGACCACGATCAGCGGCAGCACCAGCAGCATCAGGAACCAGAATGCCGAGGGCGCCAGGAGGGCGGCGGTGAGCCACCGCCCTCGCGACGCAGCCTTGGCCTCCGAGATGGCGCCCGATGTGCCGGCAACCGCCATCGATCAGGCCGCTTTGAACTCGGCCATGATTTCCGCACGCGCCGGATTGGTCAGCACGTTTGCGGCGCCGAATTCCAGCGGCGCCAGAAGCTCGGCCGCCGGATACATGATCGGGTCCGACGAGACTTCCGCCGGCAGCAGGGCGATCACCCGCTTGTCGGCGACCGGATAGCCATGGAAATCCACTTCCATCTTGTTGACCGCCGGATCGAGCAGGTAGTTGATCAGGGCATAGGCGCCTTTCTTGTTCGGCGCTTCCTTCGGCATCGCGTAGAAGTCGGCCCAGATCTCGCCGCCCTCCTTGCCGATGACGTACTCGATCTCGGGTATGTCCTTGTGCAGCTGCTTGGCGTCGCCGGTCCAGGCCACGGCCAGCCAGGCATCGCCGTTGCGCAGCGGCGGCTGGTAGTCGCTGGTGATGCCGAAGAGGTGCGGCTTGGCCGAGAGCATGAGCTCGCGCGCCTTGGCCAGTTCCGCCTCCTCGTTGGAGTTGAACGAATACCCGTAGTACTTCAGCGCATTGCCGATGGTGGTGAGCTGGTAGTCGTGCACCGTCGCCCGGCCGCTGTACTTGTCGCGCAGCAGGTCCCAGAAGTCCTTCCAGCTGGTCATCTTCTCGGCGACCTTCTTGGTATTCACGCAATAGCCGGTGGTGCCCCAGTCCTTGTGCATCGCGTAGAGCTTGCCGTTGACGGTGCCGGGCTGGGTGAAGCGCACGTCGGTGTAGGACGCGGGGTCGTAGTTCGGCACCTGGGCCGCGTCCAGCGGGTCGATCAGGTCGGCCGTCACGTAGTTCTCGATCGTGTAGTTGGTGGGCACGAATACGTCCCAGCCGGTGCCGCCGGCCTTCAGCTTGGCATACATCTCCTCGTTCGAACCGAAGACGGTCAGCTCGACCTTGGCCCCGGTGATCTCGGTGAATTTGTCGAGATTGGCCTGGTTGTGGTAGTTGGGCCAGCTGGTGAGCGCGACCTTGTCGCCGATATCGCCGGCGAAGGCCGGGCGCGGGCGCAGCGACGGGACGGCCGCCGCCATCACCGCCATGGCGGTGCCGAGGCCGGTGACGCCGAGGAAGTGCCGGCGGGAGATCGATCCCATCTGGTACCGCCGCAGCTGCTTGATGAATTCCTTACGCGGGTCCATGTCATCCTCCAGATCTGTTGGCGACGCTGTTGTTGTCGGAGCCGGGCGGCAATCGTCGCAATCGCCGTCCGCTTGAGCAAAAACCTGCCGGCGATCTA
>CAZKDH010000104.1:0-35012 GCA_964551505.1 uncultured Rhodospirillaceae bacterium | reverse complement strand
GAGGAGATCGTCGAGTTCCTGAAGGACCCGCAGAAATTCCAGCGCCTCGGCGGCAAGATCCCGAAGGGCTGCCTCCTGGTCGGTCCCCCGGGCACCGGCAAGACGCTGCTCGCACGCGCCATCGCCGGCGAGGCGAACGTGCCATTCTTCACCATTTCCGGCTCGGATTTCGTCGAGATGTTCGTCGGCGTCGGCGCCAGCCGGGTGCGCGACATGTTCGAACAGGGCAAGAAGAACGCCCCCTGCATCATCTTCATCGACGAAATCGACGCGGTCGGCCGGCATCGCGGCGCCGGGCTCGGCGGCGGCAATGACGAGCGCGAGCAGACCCTGAACCAGCTGCTGGTCGAGATGGACGGTTTCGAGGCGAACGAAGGGGTGATCCTAATCGCCGCCACCAACCGCCCCGACGTCCTCGATCCGGCCCTGCTGCGTCCGGGCCGCTTCGACCGGCAGATCGTGGTGCCGAATCCCGATATCAACGGGCGCGACCACATCCTCAAGGTGCATATGCGCAAGGTGCCGCTGGGACCGGACGTGGATTCCCGCACCATCGCCCGCGGCACGCCGGGCTTCTCGGGCGCCGACCTCGCCAATCTGGTGAACGAGGCGGCTCTGCTGGCCGCGCGGTTCGGCAAGCGCGTCGTCACCATGTCGGATTTCGAGCAAGCCAAGGACAAAGTCATGATGGGCGCCGAGCGGCGCTCGATGGTGATGACCGACGAGGAAAAGGCGATGACCGCCTATCACGAGGCGGGCCATGCCATCGTCAACATCTTCGTCAAGGGCAACGACCCGCTGCACAAGGTGACGATCATCCCGCGCGGCCGGGCTCTCGGCGTCACCATGCCGCTGCCCGAGCGCGATCGCCTGACTGTGACCAAGGAGTTCATGGAGGCGCGCATCGCCATGTGCTTCGGCGGCCGCGTCGCCGAGCAGCTGATCTATGGCGAGGAGCACCTGAACACCGGCGCCTCCAACGACATCAAGCAGGCGACCGGCATGGCGCGGGCGATGGTTACCGAATACGGCATGTCGGACAAGCTCGGGCCCCTGCGCTACAGCGAGAACGAGGAGGAGGTTTTCCTCGGTCATTCGGTGACCCAGCGCAAGAACGTCTCCGACGATACCGCGCGGCTGATCGACGTCGAGGTCCGGCGGATCGTCGAGAACGGCGAGCGGCGGGCGCGCCAGGTGCTGACCGAGCATCTCGATGACCTGCACAAGGTCGCCAAGGGCCTGCTCGAATACGAGACGCTGAACGCCGAGGAAGTGAATGCGCTGATGCGGAACGAACCGATCCGCCAGGGCGGCGGTGATGTCGGGCCGACCAAGCCCCGCTCGACGATACCAACCAGCGGCGGCAACATCGTCACCCGGCCGGGCGGCTTCGAGCCGAAGCCGCAGCCCGGGGCCTAGCGGCAGACCGCCCTTGGGAAAGCCACGGTGAGTGCCTTACGAACCGACGCAAGCCCCGCCTCACGGCGGGGCTTTTGCGTTGCCGCGGAGGACCCGGACCTGCGCCGCTATCTTCTGCCGACCGCGCTGCTGCGCGGCGCCGCGGCCGCCCGCGCGGTGGCGGCGGGGGCTGCGCACTGGCTGGCCGGCGGCCCGCTGGCCTTTGCCGGCATCGCCCGCGCCGAACGCAGGCCCGGCCATGCCGGCCTCCGCACGCATCTGGCCGGCCCAACCGCGGATGCCGGCCTCGCGGCCCTGATCGACGCCGCCGCGGCGCCGCGGCGGCCCTGGGCGGGGTTCGATCTCAAGCGCCCGCTGATCATGGGCATCGTCAACGTGACGCCGGACAGCTTCTCCGACGGCGGTGACTTCGCCGATGCCGGCAGCGCCGTCGCCCGGGGCATCCAGCTGGCCGAGCAGGGCGCGGACATCCTCGACATCGGCGGCGAATCCACGCGCCCTGGCGCGGCGCCGGTCTCGGTCCCCGAGGAACTGGCCCGCGTCATCCCGGTCATCCGCGACCTGGCGCAGCGTGGCATCTGCGTCTCCGTCGATACCCGGCATGCCCAGGTGATGGGTGCCGCGGTCGAGGCGGGGGCCCGCATCATCAACGACGTGACCGCCCTGACCGGGGACGGCGGCAGCGTGGAGGTGGCGGCGAAGTCCGGTGCCGCCCTCGTGCTCATGCATATGCAGGGCGAGCCGCAGACCATGCAGGCGGAACCGCATTACGCCGATGCCACCCTGGACCTGATCGACTATTTCGATGCGCGGCTCTCGGCCCTGGCGGCGGCGGGCGTGGAAGCCTCCCGGGTGTCGCTCGATCCCGGGATCGGCTTCGGCAAGGCGGATCCCCACAATCGGCTGATTCTCTCGGAACTGGCGGCCTTCCAGATCTTCGGCTGCGCGGTCACCCTCGGCGTGTCGCGCAAGAGCTTCATCGGCCGGCTGAGCCGGGGCGAGGCGCCGAAGCAGCGCCTGCCGGGTTCGATCGCAGTGGCGACAATGGGCTTCGACCAGGGGGTGCAGATCGTGCGGGTCCATGACGTGGCCGAGACCTTCCAGGCACGGGCGATGTGGCAGATGCTGGCCTAGCGCCGGCATTGCCCGGGTCGCGGAAATGGCGGATTATTGCCCTGTCGGGGCACCCGGCCAGGCCGGGCCGCCGGCATATTGCAACGGGATTTTGAAACATAGAATGACTCGCAAATTATTCGGGACCGACGGCGTCCGCGGCCTTGCCAATGCCGAGCCGATCACCGCCTCGACCGCCTTGAAGCTGGCGTTGGCGGCGGGCGAACAGTTCACCCGCGGCGCCCATCGCCATCGCGTCATCATCGGCAAGGATACGCGGCTCTCAGGCTACATGCTGGAAACCGCGCTCACCTCGGGCTTCCTCTCCATGGGCATGGACGTGATGCTGCTGGGGCCGATGCCGACGCCCGGCGTCGCCATGCTCACCCGCTCGATGCGCGCGGATCTCGGGGTGATGATCTCGGCCTCGCACAATCCATACGAGGACAACGGCATCAAGCTGTTCGGACCGGACGGGTACAAGCTTTCCGACGACATCGAGGCGACGATCGAGAGGCGGATGGAGAACGGACACCAAACCCAGGGTCTCGCACCTTCGGCGCAGCTGGGGCGCGCGCGCCGCATCGACGATGCGCCGGGCCGCTACATCGAGGTGGTGAAATCCAGCTTCCCGAAGGGTCTCAGCCTCGAGGGCCTGAAGGTGGTGGTCGATTGCGCCAACGGCGCCGCCTACAAGGTGGCCCCCACCGTGCTCTGGGAACTCGGCGCCGAGGTGATCGCCATCGCCGACGAGCCCGACGGCACCAACATCAACCGCGATTGCGGCGCGGTCCATACCGGCCAGCTGCAGCGCGAGATCGTCGCGCGCGGCGCCCATGTCGGCATTGCCCTCGACGGCGACGCCGACCGGGTGATCGTCGCCGACGAGAAGGGCCAGGCGATCGACGGCGACCAGCTGATGGCATTGATCGCCCGGCAATGGCGCGAGTCCGGCCGCCTGAAGGGCGATCACGTGGTGGCGACCGTGATGTCGAACCTGGGCCTCGAGCGCTATCTCGGCGGGCTCGGCATCGGCCTGAAGCGCACGCCGGTCGGCGATCGCTATGTGGTCGAGGCGATGCGCCAGACCGGGCACAATCTGGGCGGCGAGCAGTCCGGCCATATCATCCTGTCGGACTATGCGACGACCGGCGACGGCCTGATCGCTGCCCTGCAGACCCTGGCCGTGCTGGTCCAGTCGGGCCGGCCGGCGAGCGCCGCCCTCCGGCCGTTCCAGCCGCTGCCGCAGATGCTGAAGAACGTGCGCTACCAGGCCGGCGCGACGGCACCGCTGGAGGCGGCCGCGGTGAAATCGGCGATCGCCGCCGGCGAGGCGGAGCTGGTCGGCAAGGGCCGGCTGCTGATCCGCAAGTCCGGCACCGAGCCGCTGATCCGGGTGATGGCCGAGGGCGAGGATGCGGGCCTGGTGGCGAAGGTGGTCGGCGACATCGTGAAGGCGGTGGAGACCGCGGCGGCGTGATGCGGCTTCGGCTGCTGGCGGCGCTGGGGGTCCTGGTCGGCGTTCCCGCCGCCGCCGCCGATCCCAGTTTCGCCCCGCCGATCGCCTGCCGCATCGGCACCGATTGCTACGTGCAGAACTATGTCGATGCCGATCCGTCGCCTGCGGCGCGCGACTTCACCTGCGGCGGCCTGACCTATGACGGCCACAAGGGCACCGACATCCGGCTGCGGACCTATGTCGAGATGGCTGAGGGCGTCGCCGTCCTCGCCGCGGCGGACGGAACGGTGCTGCGCCTGCGTGACGGCATGGACGATGTCAGCGTCAACGTCGTCGGTGCCGCGGCGATCAAGGACCGCGAGGCCGGCAACTCGGTGATCGTCGATCACGGCGGCGGCTGGGTCACCCAGTACGGCCACATGAAGAAGGGCAGCATCGCGGTGCAGGCCGGCCAGCAGGTGAAGGCCGGCGACCGGCTGGGTGAGGTCGGGCTCTCCGGCAATACCGAGTTCCCGCACCTGCATTTCGAGGTGCGCCACGACGACCGGCCGGTCGATCCCTTCACCGATGCGGCGATGGGCGCCGGTTGCGACACGACCGGCCATCCGCTCTGGGCGGCGCCGATCGCCTATGTCCCGACCGGCCTCCTCGCGCACGGATTCGCGGTGACGAAGCCGGAGGCGGACCCGGCCCGCCACGGCGCCTATGCCGCGACCGCGCCGGTGCCGTCCAGCCCGGCCCTGGTTTTCTGGATCGACATGTTCGGCCTGCAGGCCGGCGACGCCGTGACCCTGCGCCTGACCGGGCCGGACGGCGCGGTGGTGGCGGAATCCCGGGGTGCGGCCGCAAAGCCGAAGGCGCAGTATTTCGCCTTCGCCGGCAAGAAGGCGCCGGCGGGCGGCTGGCCGACCGGCACCTATCGCGGCGCGTTCCGGGTCGAGCGCGGCGGCCGGGCCATCCTCGACGACAGCGCCGAGATCGCACTGCGCTGATCCCGGCCTAATTTACCCGAGTGGCGCGGCAGGAACTTTACCGCCCGCATCCGGTTGGTCTAGTCTCGCGCCACGGGAGAGGACATGCCCCAGGTCTACTTCACCGCGCATCTGCGCAAGCTGGCGCCGACCGGGCCGATCGAGGTCGAAGGCAGCACCATCGCCGCGGCCCTGGCGCGGGCCTTCGCGCTGCATCCGGCGGTCAAGGGCTACATCCTCGACGACCAGGAGCGGCTGCGCAAGCATATCGCCATCTTCGTCGAGGGCGACCGGATCGGCGATACCGCGGGGCTGCAGCGCGAAGTCGGACCGAAGTCGGAGATCCATGTGATGCAGGCCTTGTCGGGCGGGTGAGGAAACGATGACCCAGGATCTTCTGGTGGGAACGCGCAAGGGCCTCTTCACCCTGCGCAAGGGCAAGGGCGGCTGGGCGATCGCGCAGGACGCCTTCCTCGGCGTGCCGGTCACCATGACCCTGCGCGACCCGCGCGACGGCCGGCTCTATGCGGCGCTGCGCCACGGCCATTTCGGCGTCAAGCTGCACCGCTCGGACGATGCCGGGAAGAGCTGGAGCGAGATCGCCTGCCCGGCCTTTCCCCTGGTGCCCGGCGCCAAGGACCAGCCCAGCGTCGATGCGATCTGGGCGCTGGAGGCGGCGGGAACCGACCTGCCGGGCGCGATCTTCGCCGGCACCATGCCGGCGGGCGTCTTCCGCTCCGACGACGGCGGCGCCAGCTGGACCCTGAACCCGGCCTTCGATGCGCTGCCAGAACGCCCGCAGTGGTTCGGCGGCGGCAACGACTATCCGGTGCTGCATTCGATCTCGATCGATCCGCGCGACAGCCGCCGGCTGATGGTGGCGATCTCCTGCGGCGGCGTCTGGGCTACCGAGGATGCCGGGGCGAGCTGGACCAACCGCTCGAAGGGCCTCTGGGCCGCCTTCATGCCGCCGGACCGGCGCGAGGACCCGAACATCCAGGACGTGCATCGCCTGGTGCGCTGCCGCGATCATCCCGACCATCTCTGGATCCAGCACCACAATGCCCAGTTCCGCTCGGGCGACGGCGCGGCGCAGTGGGACACCATCTCCGAGACCTTCGGCTTCGGCGTGGCGGCGCATCCGGGAGATCCGCGCACCGCCTGGTTCGTGCCGGCCCAGAAGGACGAGATCCGCATTCCCCAGGACGGCGCGTTCTGCGTGCTGAAGACCGAGGATGCCGGCAAGAGCTTCCGCCGCATCACCAAGGGGCTGCCGCCGAAGCCGTGCTACGATCTCGTCCTGCGCCACGCGCTCGACGTCGATGCCACCGGCACCGTGCTCGCCTTCGGCTCGACCACCGGCAATCTCTGGATCAGCGAGGATGCCGGCGAGAGCTGGGGCGTGGTGACCCATCACCTGCCGCCGGTCTACGCCCTGCGCTTTGCCGCCTAGAGTCCGCTCTAGACCCCGGCGAGCAGCCAGCGCAGCAGCAGGAAGGCCACCATCGAGATGCCGATGGTGGCCAGCAGCAGGTTGCTGGTGAGGCGGCTGATCACCGCCGCCAGGATCGCCGCCAGCAGGTAGGGATTGCGCCAGCTGAACTCGATCGTGTCGCCGTGCGGGAACAGCACCGCGGGCACGATGATCGCCGTCAGCACCGCCACCGGCACGAAACCGAGGGCGCGCTCGATCAGCCGCGGGAAGCGCACGTGGTCGGCGAAGAGATAGACCGGATAGCGGATCGCCAGGTTGATCAGCGCCATGCCGAGGATCATCAGGGCGATGTTCATGGCGCGGCCTGCCGGCGTTTCCATTCGTCGAGCAGCAGGCCGACGGCGATGCCGGCGAGGCTGCCCAGCATAAGGCCGAGCTTATAGGGCAGGGCATTGGCTAGGGTCGCCACCAAGCCGGCGCTGATCGCCGCCGCCCAGAACGGCCGCGACACCAGGGCCGGCATGACAATGCCGATGAAGGTCGCCGCCATGGCGAATTCCAGCCCCCAGTCCTTCACCGACGGGAACTGCTGGCCGGCGCTGACGCCGACGAAGCTCCAGAACTGCCAGTTCAGGTACATGCTGATGCAGGAGCCGAGATAGTACCAATGGGCATTGCCGCCGCCGCCCTTCAGGCGGTAGCGCCGCTCCATCACCGCGAAGGTCTCGTCGGTCAGCCAGGCGGCGAGCGGAAAGCGCCAGGCCTGGGAGAGATGGCGGACGTGATCGACCAGGGTCGCAGCATAGAGCAGGTGCCGCAGGTTGAGCACCAGGGTCGCGAACCAGACCACCCAGAGGGTGGCGCCGGCGCCGACCAGGATGACAGCGATGAACTGCGCCGAGCCGGAGAAGACGAAGAGCGACAGCGCCATTGCCTGCCAGGCGCTCAGCCCCTTCGAGACTGCGAGCGTGCCGAAGATGACGCCGAAGGGCAGGGCGCCCAGCATCATCGGGATGGTGTCGCGGACGCCGAGCAGGAACTCGGCCCGGCGCGAGGCGGCCGCCGCGCTGCGGGCGGCGCCCGGATTGGTCATGGCGTCCAAGCCTACACCACGCCCATGTCGCTGCCGGGATGGGTGCGCGCGACGGCGGCGATGACGGCGAGGCCGCGCTCGAGATTGCTGCGCTCGATCGGCCCGCACAGGCAGATGCGGATCGCCGCCGGCGCCTGGCGGCCGACCGCGAAGGTGCCGGCGGGCGAGATCGCCACGCCGCGCAGCCGCAGTTCCAGGGCGAAGGCATCCGAGGTCCAGTAGTCGGGCAGCCGCATCCAGATGTGAAAGGCGCTCTCCGACGGCGACAGGTCGCAGCCCTGCAGGATGCGCCGCGCTGCCCGCTGCCGCTCGATCGCTTCCAGGCGATGCTCCTCGGCGAGGCGCCGGCCGATGCCGTTGCGGATCCAGTCGGCGCCGATCTCGGCGGTCAGCGGCGGCGCCATCCAGGTGGTGGAGCGCACCACCTGGGTGAAGTCCTCCTTGGAATTGGTCGGGATCGCCAGATAGCCGACGCGCAGGCCCGGCGCCATCGACTTCGACAGGCTGGTGAAATAGTGGCCGAGTTCCGGCGCGAAGGTCGACAGCGCCGGCGGCGCATCGTCGCCGAGCAGGAAGCCGTAGACGTCGTCCTCGACGATCTTCACGCCGTAGCGCCGGGCGATCTCGGCGAGGTCGCGCCGCCGTTCCGCCGGCACCGTCAGCGCCGTCGGGTTCTGCATGTTGCTGACGCAGTAGAAGGCCTTGGGCGACAGGCTGCGGCAGGCGGTCTCGAAGGCTTCCGGATCGACGCCGAAATCGTCCATCGCCACGCCCTGCAGCCGCAGCCGCAGGAAATCCGCCAGCCGCTTCAGCCCGGGATAGGTGAGCGCCTCGCACAGCACCACGTCGCCCGGCTCGGTGATGGCGCCGAGCGAGGCCGTCATCGCATGCTGTCCGCCGGAGGTGACGATCACCCGGTCCGCATCGACCGGGAAGCCGCATTCGCGCAGCCATAGCGCGCCGGCCTCGCGATGCTCGGCGATGCCGGCATGGGGATGGTAGTCCATCAGCCGGGCAATGCCCGGGCGCTTGGCGATCTCGGCGAGGGTGCAGGAGAACAGGTCGTCGCTGGTCACCGGCGTCGGCAGGTTGACGCTGAGGTCGATGACCTTGGGATGCAGCATCGGCGTGTCGATGTCGATCAGCTCCTCGGCCTTGCGCCGGCGCGCATCGGGCCGCACGAAGGTGCCGCGTCCGACCTCGCCGCCGATCAGGCCGCGCCGCTCCGCCTCGGCATAGGCGCGGGTCACCGTACCCACCGTCACGCCCAGCTTGTAGGCGAGGTCGCGATGGGTCGGCAGACGCTCGCCGGGGCTGAGGCGCTGGCCGCGGATATCGGCAGCCAGCGCGTCGGCGATCGCCAGGTAGCGCGGGCCGGGTGCTTGGCTGATCTCGGGTGACCAAATTGTCATGGGTACAATATCGCAATTGACTTCAATTGTTGTCAAGACAATATTCGCCGACAGGGACAATCAATCGATTTTCCCCATTTTTTAGGAGAATAAACCAAATGTCTCGATACAATTACGCCAGCCCATCGACGTTGAGCTATCGCGGAGCGAGCCGAAAGCCGGGTTTCGCGGTCCGCATCGGTGCCCTTCTCGACACCGTTGCGCGCTGGCAGGACCGCCGACGCCAGCGCCTCGCCTTGGCCGCGCTGGACGAGCACATGCTCCGCGATATCGGCCTCTCTTCGGCCGACGTCGAGGCCGAGATCACCCGCCCGTTCTGGCGCTGAGCGCCCGAGCGGAATTCAAGCAGGAAGCCGAACATGGATCTTGCGATCTATCAGGTCGATGCGTTCACGGATCGGGCATTCGCCGGCAATCCGGCCGGCGTGATGCCCCTTCCATCCTGGCTCCCCGACGCGAAGCTGCAGGCGATCGCTGCCGAGATGAACCTCGCGGAGACCGCCTTCTTCGCGCCGGCGGCTACGGCGCAGGATCCCGATGTCGACGGCCACTACCACCTGCGCTGGTTCACCCCGACCCGGGAAGTACCGCTCTGCGGCCACGCCACCCTGGCCAGCGCCCATATCCTCACCACTTTCCTGAAGCCGGAGCAGCGGCGCCTGCGCTTCGACAGCCTGTCGGGTCCGCTCTACGTGGCGCCGCAAGGCGACAAGCTGGAACTCGATTTCCCGGTGCAGACCTTCGCGCCCCGCCCCGCGGCGCTGGCCGCGGTCGCCGCCGCCTTCGACGTGAAGCCGGTGGAGATGTATGCCAGCGACGCCTATGGCGCCTATATCGCCCTGTTCGACAGCCAGGCCGACGTCGAGCGCCTGCAGCCCGACATGGCGCGCCTCGCCGCCCTCGACCTGACGGTGCTGGTCACTGCGCCGGGGGCCAAACCGGGAAGCGGTGGCGTCGACTTCGTCTCGCGCTATTTCGCGCCGCAATGGGGTATCCCCGAGGACCCGGTGACCGGCTCGACTCATTGCATCCTGGCGCCGTTCTGGGCGCGCATTCTCGGCAAGACGCGGTTCCATGCCCGCCAGGTCTCGCCGCGCGGCGGCGATCTCTGGCTGTCGCTGGAGGGCGACCGGGTGAAGATCGCCGGGCACAGCGTCTGCGTGCTCAAGGGCACGATCAGCATCTGATCGGGCGGCCCCGGTGATCGTCGATCCGCAGACCTTCGCCTTCTTCCTGCTGGCAGTGCTGGTGCTGCTGGTATCGCCGGGGCCCAACATGCTCTTCGTCCTGGCCAGCGGCGCCGGCCACGGCTGGCGGGGCGGCGCCGCGGCTGCCCTCGGGATCGGCGCGGCGGATATCGTCTGCACGATGGCCTGCGCCTTCGGCCTCGCCGGCCTGGTCGGCGCCTATCCGCTGGCCTTCGATCTGGTGCGCTGGCTGGGGGCCGGCTACATGCTCTATCTCGCGCTTGGCTGCATCCTGGCGGCCCGGTCTGCTGAAGCCGCGGTGCCATCCGCGGCGCCGGCGGCCAGGGTGACCTCGCTTCCCGCCATCTTCTTCCGCGGCCTCGCCGCCAGCCTGAGCAATCCCAAGGCGCTGCTGTTCTTCATCGTCTTCATTCCGCAGTTTGTCGACCAGGGCCGTGGGCTGGTCTTCGCGCAATTCGTCCTGCTCGGCGCCGTCCTCGCCGTCATCGGCACGGTCTTCCACGGCGCGGTTGGCGCGGCGGGCGCGCTCGGCGCCCGGCTCGCCGCCGGACGCCCCGGGACGCGCCGGGTCCTTGCCGGCCTGCAGGCTTGCGTCTTCGCACTGATTGCCGCGCGCCTGCTGATCACCTGACGCCTGACGCCTAACGCCTAACGCCTGACGCCTAGGACGGCACCGGCGGCCGCATGTCGGCCAGGGACACCAGCCCGACGAGGCCCGGAAACGGCGCGTTCCAGCCATCCGACATGGCGGTGACCACAAGCCGGTCCGGATCGGCGGTGAAGTTCACGTTGGTCACATAGGGCACGGGGATGTCGATCTGCCCCAGCACCTCGCCCGCGGCATCGCTGATCAGCAGGCGCCCGCCGCCGAACTGCGCGTTGATGATCCGTCCCTGCGGGTCGATCTTCATGCCGTCGCCGCCGACATAGCCCGCGGCGGCAGGCGGAACCTGCGGCGGCAAAGGGAGTTTCTGGAACCGGCGCGCGGCGCCCAGCGATCCGTCCGGCGCGGCATCGAAGGCGAGGACCTCGCCGGCGAGATGCGCGTTCACCAGCAGCCGGCGCCGCGCCGGATCGAAGGCCAATCCGTTGGCGAAATGGATCCCGGCGGCGACCAGCCGGGCCCGACCGTCGGCCGTGAGGTGATAGACCCGTCCGTCGCGCGGTGCCGCCAGGTCGAAGACCCCGGAACTGGTGAAATAATGCCCGCCGCCGCCATCGGTCGTGATGTCGTTGGGACCCGAGAAGGCCCGCCCGTCGATATCGCGGTCGATGGACTCGATCCGGCGGCCGTCGGGGGTGAGCCGGATGACCGCATTGGCGGCATAGCAGCAGGCGAGAAGATTGCCTGTCTGGTCAGGAATCAATGCGCAGGGTCCGGCGCCGGCCTGCTCCCAGACCAGGACGTTCCGCGTGCCGTCGTGGCGCAGCACCCGGTCGCGCGAATACTCGGTATAGAGGATATCCCCGCCCAGCTGCAGCGGCCCCTCCGGGTAGAAGGACTGGGCGTTTAACAGGCGCATGGGCGTCCCGATTGGCCGGCCGAGGGGAATGGTTCCGGTAACATTCGCGATTGAAGGCGCCTATTGTTACCCAGGAATGCGCTGCATGTCATTTTGGAATGGTCTCGCGATTCGAGAACACATTATAGTTCGGGGACATCGACGCGTATGCACCCGGTAACGCAAGGCGACGCCAGATCGCCGGCCCGGGACGAGGATGACCGCTCCGTTTAGAGACGCGGCATAGAGGCTTTCGGCAGGCGTAACGCCCGGCCCGCGCGGCAGGGCAAGACATGGGGAGTGTGAGATGACGAGATTGCGTGACTGGGCGATCGTCTCGACGATCGCCTTCGGCGTCGCTGCGGCCGCCGCCGGGACGGCCCTGGCGGAAGTGCCGGAGAGCAAGGACCCGATCAAGCTGACGATCAATGAGTGGACCGGCCAGCACATCACCACCTACATCGCTGGCGAGATCCTGACCCGCATGGGCTACAACGTCGAATATACCACCGCCGGCTATCTGCCGCAGTTCGACGCCATCCAGGACGGCACGCTGACCGCGGCGCTGGAGATCTGGTCAAACAACGTCGGCGACGTCTACGACAAGGCGATGCAGGGCGGCAAGATGGAGCGCATCGGCGATCTCGGCCTCGATGCGGGCGAGGGCTGGTACTATCCGGCCTATGCGGCGGAGAAATGCCCCGGCCTGCCGGACTGGCACGCGCTGTTCAAGTGCACCGAGGTCTTCGGCACGCCGGAAACCTTCCCCGACGGTCGCCTGCTCGACTATCCGCTGGACTGGGGTGCGCGCAATGTCGACATCATCAAGGCGCTGAAGCTTCCCTATCAGTCGGCGCCGGGCGGCAGCGAAGGCGCGATGACGGCCGAGATGAAGGCCGACTATGCGAAGAAGGAGCCCTTCCTGGTCATGTTCTGGACGCCGCATTGGGTCTTCGCCCAGATGGACCTGAAGCGGGTCGACATGCCGGTCTATGACGACAAATGCATGAGCGATCCGAAATGGGGCGAGAATCCCGATGCCACCGGCGACTGCTTCGTCGCGGCGCCGATCACCTTCAAGGTGGCCTGGGTCGGGATGAAGGACAAATGGCCGACCGCCTATCGGTTCATCAAGAACTTCCAGATGTCTGCCAAGGACCAGATCCCGCTGATCGCGGCGATCGACGCCGACGGCCAGGACCTGAAGAAGGTCGTCACCGAATGGGTCGACAAGAACCAGGCCACCTGGCAACCCTGGGTCGACGCGGCCAAGGCCGGGAACTGAATCCGGCGCCGGCCGCCTGATGCGGGGACGATGGTGCGGCCACGGGCCGAGCCGTCGCTCCCGCCGGGCGGCCGGGCCGGGGCCCGAGCGATGAAGCCAGAGCCGAAACTGTCCTGCCGCGGCCTGTGGAAGGTCTACGGGCCGGCACCGCAGTCCTTCTTCGGCGCCGGCGCCGGCGCTGCGCTGGAGGCGCCGGGTGATCTGCGCCGGCGCATCGCCGCCGGCCATCACCTGGCGGCGGTGGCCGATGCCAGCTTCGACGTGGCGGAAGGCGAGATCTTCATCATCATGGGGCTCTCCGGCTCGGGAAAGTCGACCATGGTGCGCTGCCTCTCGCGCCTGATCGAGCCCACCGCCGGCGAGATCCGCTTCCATGGCCAGGACCTCCTCAAGGCCAGCGCCGCCGAGCTGACCGCGATCCGCCGACGGCAGATGGGCATGGTGTTCCAGAACTTCGGCCTGATGCCGCACCTGACCGTGCTCGACAATGTCGCCTTCCCGCTGAAGGTCCAGGGCATCCCTGCCGCCGAACGCCTCGCGCGCGCCGCCGAGATGCTCGATCTGGTCGGGCTGAAGGGGCGGGAGCAGCATTATCCGGCGCAGCTTTCCGGCGGCCAGCAGCAGCGCGTCGGCATCGCCCGCAGCCTGGCGGCGGATCCCGAGCTCTGGTTCCTCGACGAGCCCTTCAGCGCGCTCGATCCGCTGATCCGGCGCCAGATGCAGGACGAGTTCCTTCGACTGCAGAAGCTGCTGAAGAAGACTATCGTCTTCATCACCCATGACTTTCTCGAGGCCCTGCGCCTCGGCGACCGGGTCGCCATCATGCGCGACGGCGAGATCGTGCAGATCGGCACGCCGGCGCAATTGGTGACCCGCCCGGCGGACGGCTATGTCGCCGAGTTCACCCGCGACGGGCCGCGCGGGCGGGTGATTCTCTGCGGCGACATCATGCAGCCGGCGCCGACGGGAGCGACCGCGCCGGGCAGCGTCGCCGCCGCCATGAACCTCGAGGACGCGATCCCGCATTTCAGCGGCGCGGCGGAAAGCGTCGGCTGCGTCGACGCCGACGGCATCCTGCGCGGCTACGTCACCGCCCAGGGCATCCTGCGCGCCCTGGCCGGCACCGGCGCCCAGCCCGGATGACCGTGCTCGACAGCCAAAGCGCGGTGCCGCGCCGGCTGCCGGCCTGGGCGGCGGCCTGGCTGCTGCTGGCGCTGTTGGCTGCGGTTCTGCTGGCGGCCCGCGCCGAACTCCCCTGGATCATCGTCTACCCGGCGGAATGGGTCCTGCCGATTGATGCTTGGCTGAACGCGGCGATGGCGGCGGTGACGCCGGTCTTCAAGCCGATCTTCCATCTCCTCTCCTGGCTGCTGGACTGGCCGATGCGCTGGTCGAAGGACCTGCTGCTCTGGCTGCCCTGGCCGGCGCTGATGGCGCTGGGTGCCGTCATCGCCCATGCCGCCGGCGGCAGGCGCCTCGCTGCCGCCTCGCTGATCTCGATGCTCTACATGCTGGTCATCGGTTATTGGGACGAGAGCATGGTCACCCTGTCGCTGGTGGTGATCGCGGTGCCGATCTCGGCGGCGGTCGGCCTGCTGCTCGGCATCTGGGGTGCGGGATCGAAGCGCGTGCGCCAGGTGCTGGAGCCGGTGCTCGACGCGATGCAGACCATCCCGACCTTCGCCTATCTGACGCCGCTCATCCTCTTCCTCGGCTACGGTCCCGTCGTCGGCCTGATCGCCAGCGTCATCTTCGCGGTGCCGCCGATGGTGCGCAACGTCATGGTCGGTCTCGCCTCGGTGCCCGAGGCGATCGTCGAATCCGGCCGCATGTCCGGCTGCACCGGCCGGCAGATGACCTGGTGGGTGATGGTGCCCGCCGCCATGCCCTCGATCCTGATGGGCCTCAACCAATGCGTCATGGCGGCGCTCAGCATGGTCATCATCGCGGCGATCATCGGCGGGTTCGCCGATATCGGCTGGGAGGTCCTCTCCACCATGCGCAAGGCCGAATTCGGCCCCAGCCTGCTCGCCGGCCTGGTGATCGCGCTGCTGGCGATCATCATGGACCGCATCGGCCGGGGCTTTGCCGCGCGGGCCGCGGTGACGCGGGTGCGGCGGACGGGAAGCTGGCTCCGGCGCTTTCCGCATCTCGCCGTCCTAGCCGTCGCCACCGGCATCAGCCTGGTACTGGCGGCGGCGTTTCCCGCGCTCTGGCACCTGCCGGATGCCTGGACCCTCGACCTCGGCGAGAGTCTCAATCACTGGGTGGAGCTGCTGGTGATCGCCTGGGGCGATGCCGCCGAGCGGCTGAAAAACTTCGTGCTCTTCACCTATCTTCTGCCTTTGCGCATCGGCCTCGAGCATTCGGTGCGGGCCAGCTATTGGGGCTTCGACATGTCGCCGACGGTGACGGCGGTCTACCTTGTGCTGGCCTCGGGCGCCGCCGTCATTGCGGCGCGGCTATGGACCTGGCGCGGCGTCGTCGCCGTCGGCGCCCTGGCGGCGGTCTATTATTTCGGCACCACCGGTCTGCCCTGGCCGGCGGTGATCGCCGCCATCGCCCTGGCGGCCTATGGCGCCGGCGGCCGCAACCTCGCGCTCTTCGCCGGCCTCTCCATGCTCTTCATCCTGCTGTCCGGCGTCTGGACGCCGGCGATGTGGAGCCTCTACCTGATGATGGGGGGCGTCGGCATCTCCTTCGTGCTCGGCGGCCTGCTGGGCATCTGGGCGGCGACCAGCGACCGGGTCTCGGCGGTGCTCTCGACCATCAACGACGTTCTGCAGACCATGCCGCAGTTCGTCTACCTGATCCCGATCATCATGCTGTTCAAGATCGGCGACTTCTCGGCGCTGCTGGCGATCATCTCCTATGCCATCGTGCCGGCGATCCGCTACACCGAGCTCGGCCTGCGCGGCGTGCCGGACTCGACGGTCGAGGCGGCGCGGATGATGGGCTCGACGCCGCGGCAGATCCTGCTGCAGGTGAAGCTGCCCCTGGCCCTGCCGCAGATCCTCCTCGGCCTCAACCAGACCATCATGCTCGGCTTCACCATGCTGGTGATCGCCGCCCTGGTCGGCACCCGCGATCTCGGCCAGGTGCTCTACGGCTCGCTGGCCAAGGCGAATTTCGGCCTCGGCATGATCGCCGGCGGCTCGGTGGCCCTGCTCGCCATGGTCTGCGACCGGATGCTGCAGGCGGCGAGCGCCCGGGCGGCGCAGCGCCTGGGCCTGGGCGTGCGGCCGGCCGGTTAATGCCGCGGCCGCCCGGCTTCTTGCTCCGGGCGGGGAAATCGGCTACCTACCTTTGCCCAAGCGCCTTGGGCAGGATCTGAGCCGAGGCCCCTGCCGGATGACCAGCACCAGCGAAAACTTCCTCCTGCCGGCCGGCCTGTCCGACGGATTGCCGCCGGATGCGGGCTTCGAGGCGGCCATCGTCGAGCGGCTGATGGCGGCCTTCGCCGCCTGGGGATACGAGCGGGTGAAGCCGCCGCTGCTGGAATTCGAGACCGGCCTGCTCTCCGGGCCGGGTGCGGCGATGACCGCCCATACCTTCCGCCTGATGGACCCCGTTTCGCAGCGGATGATGGGCCTGCGCGCCGACATGACGCCGCAGGTGGCCCGGATCGCCGCCAGCCGCCTTAAGAACGCGCCGCGGCCGCTGCGGCTGTCCTATGCCGGCCAGGTGCTCAGGGTCAAAGGCGAGCAGATGCGCCCGGAACGCCAGATCGGCCAGGCCGGGGTCGAACTCATCGGCGCCGCCAGCGCCGCCGCCGATGCCGAGGTCGTGCTGCTGGCGGCCGATGCGCTGCGGGCGGCGGGGATCACCGACCTGGTCGTCGACCTGACCCTGCCGACCCTCGCCCCGGCCATCCTGAAAGCCGCCGGAATCAAGGACATAGCCCCGCTGATCGCCGCCCTCGACCGCAAGGACTCGGCGGCCGCGGCGCAGCTCGGCGGCGCGGCGGCGCCGCTGCTGGAACAGCTGCTGCGCGCCGTCGGCCCGGCCGATGCGGCCCTCAAGGCCCTGAGCCAGCTGGATTTGAGCGTCGCCGCCAGCGAACAGCGGGCGCGGCTGATCGATGTCGTGGCGCTGATCCGCCATGCCGCGCCGGACCTCAACCTCAGCATCGATCCCACCGACCACCGCGGCTTCGAATACCACAGCGGCATCGCCTTTTCGCTGCTGGGGCCGGGGGTCAGGGGCGAATTCGGGCGCGGCGGCCGCTATGTCAACCAGGCCGGCGAGCAGGCGACCGGCTTCACCCTCTATCTCGATTCCCTGCTCCGGGCCCTGCCGCTGCCGCCGGCGCCGAAACGCATCCTGCTGCCGCTCGGCACCGGGCCGGAAACGGCCGCCGCCTTGCGGGCAAAAAATTGGATAACCGTTCAAGAGTTGAACGACGGTTCAGAAATTTCCGCCGAGGCGCGGCGCCTCGGCTGCACCCATGTCTGGCACGACGGCAAGGCGATGCCGGTCGGCTGACCATCCGTTTTCGGGACGAGGAACAGTTATGGCGAATGTGGCGGTGATCGGCTCGCAATGGGGCGACGAGGGCAAGGGCAAGATCGTCGACTGGCTCTCCGAGCGCGCCGATGTGGTGGTGCGCTTCCAGGGCGGCCACAATGCCGGGCATACCCTGGTGATCGGCGACCAGACCTACAAGCTGTCGCTGCTGCCCTCCGGGATCGTGCGCCCGGGCAAGCTGTCGGTGATCGGCAACGGCGTGGTGGTCGATCCCTGGCACCTGCTGAAGGAGATCGAGACCCTGCGCGGCCAGGGCATCGCCATCAGCCCGGAGAACCTCGCCGTCGCCGAGAGCGCCGCGCTGATCCTGCCGCTGCATGCCCAGCTCGATCTGCTGCGCGAGGCGGCGCGGGGCGCGTCGAAGATCGGCACCACCGGCCGCGGCATCGGCCCGGCCTACGAGGACAAGGTGGCGCGGCGCGCGATCCGGGTCTGCGATCTCGCCGATCCCGGCACCCTGCCGGAGAAGGTCGAGGCGGTGCTGCTGCACCACAACGCGCTGCTCCGCGGCATGGGCGCGCCGGAAGTCGACGGCGCGGAGCTGGTCAGGCAGCTGCGCGAGGTGGGGCCGAAGGTGGCGCCCTTCGTGCAGTCGGTCTGGCAGCGGCTGCACGAGGCGCGCCGGCGCGGTGACCGCATCCTGTTCGAGGGCGCCCAGGGAGTGATGCTCGACGTCGACCACGGTACATATCCCTATGTGACCTCGTCGAACACCGTGGCGGGCCAGGCGGCGACCGGCTCTGGGCTCGGGCCGGCGGCGGTCGGCTACGTGCTCGGCATCACCAAGGCCTATACGACGCGGGTCGGCTCCGGGCCGTTCCCCAGCGAGCTCACCGATGCGATCGGCCAGACCCTGGGCGAGCGCGGGCGCGAATTCGGGACGGTGACCGGCCGCAAGCGCCGCTGCGGCTGGTTCGACGCGGCGCTGGTACGCCGGGCGGCCAAGGTCGCCGGCATCCACGGCATCGCCCTCACCAAGCTCGACGTGCTGGACGGGTTCCCCGAACTGAAGATCTGCACCGGCTACCGGATCGACGGCGCCGTCGTCGACCACCTGCCCGCGGCCTCGCACCTGCAGGCCAAGGCGGAGGCGGTCTACGAGACCATCGAGGGCTGGGGGGATTCGACCAGGGGTGCCAGGAGCTGGGCGCAGCTGCCGGCGACGGCGATCAAATACGTCCGCCGCATCGAGGAACTGATCGAGGTGCCGGTGGCGCTGCTCTCGACCAGCCCGGAGCGCGAGGACACGATCCTGGTGACCGATCCCTTTGCCGACTAGGGCGGCGCCGGCGAGGGGAGTTGCCGCTGCGATGACGCCGCTGGATCTTCTGGATGCGCTCTGGACCCTGCAGAGCATGCTGGAGGGCCTCGCCGCCGAGCCCCGCCTCAGGGCGCCGCAATCGGCGGCGGACGCCGAGTTGAAGCGCCGGATCGCGGCGGCCTTCGATGCCGTCCGCGATGTCTTCGTCGGCGCGCGGTCGCTTGCCGTCCTCCGCGCCGAGCGCTTCGTTCCCCGGCGGGCCGAGGAGCATGTGCGGGAGCTGACCGAGCTTCAGGACCTGCTGGTCGACGGCGTGCGCCGCAGGGACTTCGGCGCCATTCCCTTCGAGCGGATCGCCGATCTCGCCTTGGCGCTCAAGAACGGCCTGCCGCCGCCCTCGGACGCGTCCTCGAGCTGGCCCTGAGGATCGCCCGGCGGACCCTAGGCGGCCGTCGCGGCCAGGTCCTCCGGGAACTGCCAGAAGACGTCGACCACCTCCTTCTTCAGCCTGCGGGCGACGTGGCGCTTCATCAGGTCGGCGGCCTTGAACAGGTGCTCGAAGCTGACGCCGGCGGGCAGGGTCTCCGGGTCGATCTTCAGGAACAGGATCACCTTGTCCTGGCCGACCACGGTCGAAGTCACGGCGACCTCGATCTCGCTGCGCTCCTCGATGAGATCCAGCACCTCGTTGTTGACCGAGAGATCGGCGACGCCGATCAGCATCTCGCGGTTGAGGCGGGCGAGGATGATCGCCATGACCCCGAGCAGCAGGGCGACCAGGATCGACACCACGCCGTCGAGCACCGGGTTGCTGCCGAAGAAATAGGAACTGAACCCGACGACGAGGGTGAGCGCGATGCCGATCAGCGCCACCGAATCCTCGAACAGGACGGCGAGCACCGTGGTGTTGGAGCGGTTCTCCTTCAGGCCGCGGAAGCCGCCCAGCTCCTTCAGGGCGATGACGAAGGTGTAGCTCTCCAGCGCACCGGAGAACAGCAGCAGGCCGATGGTCATCGGCGTGAAGGGCTCGACATGGGTCGGCTGCAGCAGCGAGTGGATGCCGTGATAGAGCGTCACGCCGAAGCCGACGAAGAAGATCGAGACTGCCGAGACCAGGGCCCAGAAGAACTTCTCCTTGCCGTAGCCGAAGGGATGCTTGGCGGTCGCGGTCCGGGCCGAGCGCTTCTCGCCGACCAGCAGCAGGACCTGGTTGCCGACATCGGCCAGGGAATGCAGGGTCTCGGCGAAGAGGGTGGGCGAGCCGGTCGCTACGAAACCGATCAGTTTTGATCCGGTGATGATCGTGTTGGTGGCGATCGAGGTGGTGACGGACTTCGACATGGCGCCCTGATTCCAATCGGTTGGAGGGTGATAGGGGGAAGGTCTAGCCGATCCCGCCCCGGCTGTAACCCCCGCCGGGCGGGTTCGGCGGGATAAGCCCCGGCGCCGCCAGGGAAATCCCGCCATCATTACCGGCTGTTAACCAGTTTCCGCGATAAAGAAGACTGGAATCGATGGAAGCGAGTGGACCGACGTGGCCTCCGGCGGCGAAGACGCCATCCTGCTGCAGAACAGATTCGAGATCCTGTCGGGAACTCGGCTGTCGAAGTACGACCAGGGCCTCGCCCAGGCCTATGGCGCGCGCGACCGCAACGATGCCGCGCGCCAGCTCTTCGCGTTGATCGCCCCCGGGCATCTGCCCTGCCGCGCCTTCACCGCGATGGGCCAGCGCGAGGGCACCGAGATGCGCCTGCTCTGGCCGCAGGAAGTCGGCATCGTCGACTGGCCGATCGGCCGGCAGGGCGAGACCGTGGTCTGGGGCCGGCGCCCGGCGCTGATCTACCACGCGCCGAAGGGCGAGCGCATGGTGGCCGGACCTGCCCAGCCGGTGCCGCAGCTGTCCGAGCAGGACCTGATCCGCAACGTCCTCCATCCGATCCTCGCCGCGATCAAGGACCTGGTGGTGATCGGCGTGCCGCATCGCGCGATCCGGCCCGACAACCTGTTCTACCAGGTCGGCACCGCCGGCCAGGTCGTGCTCGGCGAATGCCTCAGCATGCCGCCGGGCGCGATCCAGTCGGCGGCCTTCGAGACCATCGAGAACGCGATGGCCGATCCGATGGCGCGCGGCTACGGGACCAGCGCCGACGATCTCTATGCCCTGGGCGTGCTCGCCCTGACGCTGACCACCGGCCGCGATCCGGCGCAGGGCATGAGCGACGAGGACCTGGTCACCGCCAAGATCAACATGGGCAGCTTCTCGGCGCTGGCGGGGGGCGAGAAACTGCCGCCGTCGATGACCGAGCTGCTGCGTGGCCTGCTGAACGACAAGGCCGCCGAGCGCTGGTCGGTGAAGAACGTCGAGGCCTGGGCGCTCGGCCAGCATTTCTCGCCGCCGCTGCCCAACCTCGCCCAGCGCGCCACCCGGCCGATCCGCTTCGACGGCAGGGAATACCTCAACCGCCCGGCCCTGGCGCATGCGCTGTCGCGGCACTGGGAGGAGGGGCAGAAGCTCATCGACGGCGTCGACTTCGACAACTGGCTGAAGCGCGGCTTCAACGACGACAAGATGGCCGACAAGCTGCTGCGCATCAAGGGGCTCGCCCATGCCTACGGCCCGCCGGCCAGCGCCAAGGACCGGATGCTGTCGCGGATGATCCAGTTCATGGGCGGCAACCTGCCGATCGCCTACAAGGACCTGCGCGGCAACCTGACGGGCCTCGGCACCCTGCTGGCCAACGTCTTCGACGATCAGGCCAAGGTCGGCCAGTTCGGCGACATGCTGCGGGCGAAGCTGCCGCATGCCTGGATGGAGGAGCAGGCCAGCCTGCGGCCCGAGCAGACGCAGATGCGCAAGATCCTCGAGGCCATCGACAAATGCATCGAGCGGCCGGGGCCGGGCTTCGGCATCGAGCGCGCGCTCTACGAATTCGACCCGGCGACGCCGTGCCGGAGCGCCATGATCGCCGATTTCTACGTCGCCCATCCGCGCGACCTGCTGCCGGCGATCGATGCCGCGCTGCCGGGTACCGAGCCGACCACGCTGCCGATGGACCGGCACATCGCCGCCTATATCGGCGCCAACCTGCGGCGCTCGGTCGAGCGCGAGCTCACCGAGCTCGCCAACAAGGACGATCCGATCGGCCACCGGCTCGCCGTCCTCAAGCTGATCGTCGCCGTGCAGCGGCTGCATCCCTCGGACAAGCTGCCGCGCCTCGCCGAACGTCTGCTGGCGATGGTCGATCCGGCGGTCGAGACCTTCCACAACATCTCCGGGCGCGACAAGCTGCGCAAGCAGCTGGTCCGGCTGGCCGGGTTCTGCGATTTCAGCGCCATGCTGGAGCTGCTCGACCGCGACGGCGCCCCGCACCGCTCCGACGAGGACGCCTTTCGCCGCGCCCAGAAGGCCTTCGCCGCCTATGGCCGGGAGATGAAATGGGTGGAGGGCGGCGGCCTCACCAATCCGAACCGGGTGAAGCCGGTCGCCCAGCGCGCGGCGGCGATCACCGCCGGCTTCATCGCCAGCGCGGTCATCGCCGGCTATTCCGTCATGATGTCGTTCTAGAGGGAGCGCGGAGATGGCCGCCAGCGGAACCGCCCCGACCAAGTTCAAGCCGATGCTGCTGCTGATCCTGCTGGTGCCGGTCGGGCTCTTCATGCTGCCCAGCACCATCGTGCTGCTGGCGGCGATGGTGCCGACGGCGGTGGCGCGCGTCGTCGACCCGACGCCGAGCCGCTATCTCACCCTCACCGTGGGCGCCATGAACCTCGCCGGGTCGCTGTGGATGCTGCACGCGGTCTGGATGGCCGGCGGCGGGTTTGATTCCATCCTGCCCACCCTGCGCGACAGCTTCGGCTGGCTCGCGGCCCTGCTCGGCGCCGGCGCCGGCTGGATGATCTACAGCGCGATGGGGGTGATCACCGCCTATGCCGCCACGGTGCAGAGCGGGATCCGCCTGCGCCGCCTGCAGCGCGAGCGGGAACGCCTGCTGGAGATCTGGGGCGAACCGGTCAGCCAGCCGGCGAAGGCGCGGGACTAGGCCGGGAAGTCATCAACGATCGGATCTCTGCAGCCTGCTGACATCCGCTCACGACTGCGAATCGGCGGCCGCTGATAACGCTTCGGTTCCGCGCCGCGCCAGAAGCGGAAATTTCTTGCCTATGCGAATTTGTCGTCGGTAGTATTTCACAGGTTGAGTGATCAGGCATCCGGCTACCTTTTGGATCCCATCCGAACTGCCCGCCGTTCATTCGATCGACTGAATGTATCCTCAGCGTCCATTCATAGGAGAGAGCCATGTGGCAGCGCGATGGTTGGGGTGCTCGCGCGCGGATCGGGATCCTGATGCCACATATGGACCTCGGCCCAGAGGCGGAATTCGCAGCCATGGCACCGGAGGGCGTGACGATCCATTCGACCCGAGTGCGGTTGGATGTCGCGATGCCGGGTACGACAGCTGATCCAGGGATCGCGCTCGAGCCGGTGCGCGCCTTCGCCGCGCCGCCCGCGATTGACGATGCGGCCGAATTGCTGGCCGCGGCACCCTTGCATGCCATTGCCTATGGCTTCTTCAGCAGCAGCTATGTGCTGGGCGTCGAGGGTGATCGGGACCTGCAGGCCCGGCTGGAGAAGCGCACGCGCGGCATTCCTGTCGTCATTCCCGGTCTTGCGGCGGTGCGGGCACTGCGGGCCCTAGGCGTGCGCCGGCTCGCCGTCGTCGATCCGCCGTGGTTCACGGCCGACTTGAGCCGACTGGGGTCAGCCTATTTTCGCAGCCAACAGATCGAGGTCGTCTATGCCAGCCCGGCGACCGGGTTGCCGAGCAGGCAGATGGACCAGCATCCCGGGCGGCTCTATGAATGGGTGCGCACGCAGGTCCCGGCAAACGCCGAGGCCGTATTGACCGGGGGCAACGGCTTCCGCGCCGTGGGCGCCATCGAGGCGCTGGAGGAGGATCTGGGCCGGCCAGTTCTCACGGCCAACCAAGTGACTTTCTGGAACGCCTTGCGGGCTGCGGGCGTGCGAGCGCCCGTGGCGCATTACGGGCGCATTTTCGCGGAGCCGCTGCCGGCCGATTGACCCTGCGTGCCACCGATGCGGCAGCGCTTGGCTGAGCACCGATGAAGGCAGGCCCTTGCCGGCCTATTCCGTGGTCAGGCGTTCCTCGATCGCGGCATTGCGGATGGCGCGCTGGATCTTTTCGAAGGCCCGCACCTCGATCTGGCGCACCCGTTCGCGCGAGATGTTGAACTCGGTCGAGAGGTCCTCCAGCGTCGTCGGCTCCTCCTTCAGGCGCCGCTCGCTGAGGATCCTTCGCTCGCGCGCGTTCAGCGTGTTCATCGCCCGATCCAGCAGCTTGGAGCGGCGGCGCAGCTCCTGATCCTCGGCCATGGTGGTTTCCTGGCTCTGGGTCTCGTCGACCAGCCAGTCCTGCCATTCGCCTTCGCCGTCGATGCGCAGGGGCGCATTCAGCGAGTGGTCCGGGCTCATCATGCGCCGGTTCATGTCGACGACGTCGGATTCGCCGACTTCGAGACGGGTGGCGATCTCGGCGACGTGCTCCGGCGTCAGGTCGCCTTCCTCGATCGCCTTGATCTGGCCCTTCACCCGGCGCAGGTTGAAGAACAGCTTCTTCTGAGCGGCGGTGGTGCCGATCTTCACCAGCGACCAGGAATGCAGGATGTATTCCTGGATGGCGGCGCGGATCCACCACATGGCATAGGTGGCGAGACGGAAGCCGCGATCCGGATCGAAGCGCTTCACCGCCTGCATCAGGCCGACATTGCCCTCGGAGATGATCTCGGACAGCGGCAGGCCATAGCCGCGATAGCCCATGGCGATCTTCGCCACCAGGCGCAGATGGCTGGTGACCATCTTGTGCGCGGCTTCCGGGTCCTCGTGCTCGCGGAATCGCTTGGCCAGCATGAATTCCTCGCTCGGCTCCAGCATCGGAAACTTGCGGATCTCCGAGAGGTAGCGCGAGAGGCTGCTGTCGCCGTAGAGGGCCGGCAAACTCTTGGTCGTTGACGCCATGAAGGTCCCCACACCGTCCTGATTCGAAACGCTGTACTCAACTAGCAGGTCTTGTACGTCCCAACTGCGGCTTTCCTGTGGCCGTTTTCCTTATGACCAACTGCTGCGGTGGGACATTAATACATCTAGGTTAACCGGAAATAAAATCAAGGGGGCGATAATTTATCTATAGATTATAATACGTTAATATGAGTCGGCGGCGCCGGGCCGGGGCCCTATTGCCGGCTTCTTGTTAACCCGGGCCGGCCACTTTAAGTTCCGGAGGCAGTGCAGGGGGGACGCCGCCGATGCCGCAGCTGGCCGAAGCCGACCGGGTCGAGGTGCTGGTCCTGGTCGACAACGTCACCGACAACCTGTCGAGCAATCCCGATTACGTCGAGACCGAGATGCCGCGCCTCTGGCAGCGCGGGCTGCGCCTGTGGTCGGGGCAATGCATGTGCTGCGCGGCGCATGGCCTGTCCTGCGCGGTCACCGCCTGGCGCGGCGGCGAGGCGCATACGCTGCTCTTCGATACCGGCCCCGACGACTGGGTCTTCGAGCGCAACGTCGATCGCCTGGGCTTCGACATGGGGCGGGTCGAGGGGCTGGTGCTGTCGCATGGCCATTGGGATCACGCCGGCGCCATGCTGCGGGCGCTGGCGATGATCCAGCTGCGCAACGGCGGCCGGCCGGTCCCGACCTACATGCATCCCGGCATGTATGCCAGCCGCGCGATGCGGGCGCCCGACGGCACGATGCGGCCCTTTGCCGACGTGCCCGGCGCCGACCGGCTGGCGCAGAGCGGCGCCCAGGTGATCGAGGCGACGGCGGCGCAGACGATCCTCGGCGATCTCTTCTATGTCAGCGGCGAGATTCCCCGGGTGACGGAATTCGAGACCGGGCTGCAGGGCCAGTACCGGCGTGCCGATGCGACCGCCGGCTGGGAGCCGGATCCGCTGATCCTCGACGAGCGCTTCGTCGCGGTGAAGGTGCGGGGCAAGGGCGTGGTGGTGCTGACCGCCTGTTCCCATGCCGGCGTGGTCAACGTGCTGAGCCATGCCCGCGACTGCTTTCCGGAGGCGCCGCTGCATGGCGTGCTTGGCGGCTTCCATCTCTCCGGCGCCAATGAACGGGTGATCCCCGAGACCGTGGCCGCCCTGCGTCCTTTTGCCCTGGCGACGATCGCCACGGCGCATTGCACCGGCTGGCGCGCGGTCGGCGCCCTGGCGGCGGAATTCGGCCCCGCCGTGGCGCCCAGCGCGGTCGGCAAGCTCTATCGCTTCTAGCCGGCGCGGCGGCGGAATAGCGGGGGACTCCGCGGCCGGGGGATGATATAATCCCAACCCTGCCACTGGTGCCGGCCGAACAACCGGTCGCACCCAATCACCGCGCGACCTTAAGCTTCCGATCCGATGCGGCGGCAAACGCCGTTGCCGCCCGGTCGCGCCATTGAGGGAAACACGCCATGCAACGACCCGGGAATACCCGCGAGCAGGATGCTCGCCGCAAGGCCGAGGACAGGTTCGCGAAAGCGGCGCGTCTGGATGTCGAATCCATGAAGGCGCGCGAGCAGAAGCAGACCAACGACTTGGCGAAGATGGAGCGCCTGCGGGCGTTGCGCCTCGCCAAGGCCGCGGCCGACAAGATCACCGCCGAGGCCGAGGCGGTGACCGCCGCCGCAGTCAAGCGCGAGACCGTCGCCGCCAAGGCGAAGCAGGCCCGCGCCAAGCCGGCGGCGAAGAAGACCGAAGCCGAATAACCTCCCGTCAACCGCAAACGAACGGACATTATGGCCACCTTCAAGGAAAAGAGTTTCGCCGAACGCCAGAGCGCCGCGAACAAGGCGCGCCAGGCGGCGCTGCAGCACTACCGCGCCCAGCCGGGCGCCGACGATCCGGAAGTCATCGCCCGCAACCAGGCGCGCCAGGCGCTGGAAGCGGCGCGCGAGCAGCGCATCGCCGAGCGCACGGCGGCCAAGGCCGCGGCCCAGGCGCTGAAGGAGGCCGAGGCGGCGCGGCTGAAGGCCGAGCAGGAAGCCCAGGCGGCGGCGGAGGCCATTGCCCGCGCCGAGCGCGAAGCGGCGCTGGAGATCGCCCAGAAGGCCGCCAGAGACGCCCGCTACGCCGCCCGCAAGAAGCGGAAATAGCCGGGCCTTGTCCGTAGATCCGCTGCCGGGCGGCGCCATGCCGCCGTCCGGATCATCGCCGTCCGGATCATCGCCCTCTGGAGCCACGCCGTCGCCCTGCCAGGCCTGCGGTGCCTGCTGCGCCTATGCCAGCGACTGGCCGCGCTTCTCCCTGGAAACAGATGCCGACCTGGCGCGGATCCCGGCGCAATACGTGGCGGCGGACGGTTCCGGCATGGCCTGCCGCGGCGACCGCTGCACCGCCCTGCTGGGCAGGATCGGCGCGGCGACCGCCTGCGCCATCTACGCCATCCGCCCCGAGGTCTGCCGCGCTTGCGAGCCCGGCGACGAGGCCTGCAGCATGGCGCGCCGGCGCCACGGCCTCGCCCCCCTGGCCTCGGCCGCCTGATTCAGGGCCCCTGATTTCAGGCACCGGCCGGCGCGATCCGACTTCTTTCGCAATTTGCGAATGTCGGATTGTTTTCCCCTTTTATCAATCTGCTCAGCGCTTTACCGCAATTTAACGGCTGCCCGAATAAGTGTGGCGTCAAACAGGACACCTACACCTTATTCGGGGATTCCGATGAACCTATGGAACCGGTTGCCGCTGGCAGCCAAGATCATCCTGCCCATCTGCATCGTGCTGGTGCTCGGCCTCGCCGCCTCGACGACGATCAACGCGATCAAGGTCTCCGACGAGATGATGGCGACGTCGATGGCGCTCGGGCGCGAGGCCTCCGACAAGGGCGAGACGACGGTCGCGCTGCGGATTCAGACGGCCTTTCGCGTGGCGCACGGGCTCGCTGCCAACGGCCTGGCGCTGAAGGCCCGCCACGGCAGCCGCGAGGATCTCGCCAATGCCGTGCTCGAGGCCTCGGCCGCCAATCCGGACCTGGTCGGCGCCTGGTTCGAATTCGCTCCCGACGCCTTCGACGGCGCCGACGCGCAGCATGCCGGCCAGCCGATCACCATGCAGGATGCGCGCGGCCGCGTCTCGGTCTATGCGACCTTCGGCGACGGTACGTCGAAGCTGCAGGACAACTCGAACCCGACCCAGGACATCAACACCCAGGAATACTTCGCCACCGCCTTCACCACCGGCGCGGATGCAGTGAGCGAGCCCTATGCCTTCCCGGTCGACGGCAAGGACGTGCTGATGACCAGCCTGGCGGTGCCGATCCTGGAGAACGGCAAGCCGATCGGCGTCGCCGGCGTCGATATCGCGCTCGATCACCTGAACGAGGAACTGGGCCAGCTGAAGCCGTTGGGCGACGGCAGCGTCTACCTGATTTCCGCCGGCGGCACCTGGGTCTCCTACAAGAAGCCGGAATGGCTGGGCAAGTCGGTGAAGGAGACCGAGGAAAAGCTGGCCGCGCCCTTCGAGAAGGCGCAGGCCGGCGAGCATCATGAGATGTCCGACTATTCGGAATCGCTGCAGGCGACGGTCTACCGGCTGTTCAACCCGGTCCAGCTGACGCCGAACGGCAAGCCCTGGGTGCTGATGACCAACCTGGTCGGCACCACGATCGAGGCGCCGGCGCGGTCGATCGTCCTCGAGGGCATCGTGAGCGCGGCCATCCTCACCCTGCTGCTGGTGCTGGCGATGATCGTGCTGATCCGGCTACTGGCGGCAAAGCCGGTGCGGCAACTGGCCGATACCATCGGCCAGCTCGCCCAGGGCAAGACCGATATCGAGGTGCCGCTGACCGGACGCGGCGACGAACTCGGCATCATGGGCAAGGCGATCGAGTTCTTCCGCCAGAAGCTGATCGAGGTCGAGGAACTGCGCCGCAAGACGCTGGCGGCCGAGAAGGAGGCTGCCGAGGCCCGGCGCCGCGGCATGCTCGAACTCGCCGACACCTTCGAATCCAGCGTCAAGGGCGTGGTCCAGGCAGTCTCCGCCTCGGCCGTCGAGCTCGAGGCCAATGCGCAGTCGATGAGCCAGGTGGCGGAACGGGCGACGGCGCAGTCAGCCGCCGTCTCCGCCGCGACGACCGAATGTTCGAGCAACGTCTCGACGGTCGCCGCCGCCTCGGAGGAGATGTCGGCCTCGATCGCCGAGATCAGCCGGCAGGTGACGGAAAGCTCGAGCGCGGCGCGCAGCGCCGTCGGCGAGACCGATTCCGCCGCCCATACGGTCGAGGACCTGGCCAAGGCCGCCGAGGAGATCGGCGACATCGTCCGTCTGATCGGCGACATCTCCAGCCAGACCAACCTGCTGGCGCTGAACGCCACGATCGAGGCGGCTCGGGCGGGCGAGGCCGGCAAGGGCTTCGCCGTGGTCGCCGCCGAGGTCAAGGGCCTTGCCAACCAGACCGGCAAGGCGACCGAGGAGATCACCCAGCGCATCCAGCGCATCCAGGCGGCGACCGGCAGCGCCGTGAAGGCGATGGAGACCGTGCGCTCGACCATTTCCAAGGTCGAGGCGATCTCCACCGCCATCGCCTCGGCGGTGGAGGAGCAGTCGGCGGCGACGCGGGAGATCTCGGGCAACGCGGCGCAGGCCGCCGTCGGCACCGAGGAAGTCGCGCGCAACGTCGACGGGGTGCGCACCGCTGCGGGCGAGGCCGGCAGCGCCGCAAGCCAGGTGCTCGATGCCTCGGGCGAGCTGGCGAAGCAGGCGGAAGCCCTGCGCCGCGAGGTTGACACCTTCATTGCCCGGGTCCGTGCCGGCTGACGACCGCCGAGTCTGCCGGAGTAGAATCACACGATCATATGATGGTTTCCCGAAATCGGTAACCGGGTGGAGCCTGTCTCCACCCGGCAACTCCCGCCGTCCCGCTTGCGTCCGGCGCCGCCAGCGGCGGTATCCCCGGCAAACGACCGGGTGGCGCGCCGCACGGTTGCCGGCTGCCGCCGCGGCGCCGGCGACATAAGCTGGTCCGCCCTGGACGCTTCAGCTATCGTTGCCCATATGCCCTGAACAGCTGCCGAGTGCCCTGCATGCAGACGTCAATGCCACGCCGCCTGGTCGCGATCCTGGCCGCCGATGCTGTGGATTACAGCCGGATGATGCATCGCGACGAGGACACCGGAATGGCGATCCTGATGCAGCGCCGGCAACTATTGGAAAGCGAGATCGTCCGCCATCGCGGCCGGGTCTTTGCCGGCGCCGGCGACAGCGTGCTGGCGGAATTCACCAGTGCGGTGGATTCCGTGCGCTGCGCGGTCGCCTCCCAGCGGCTGCTCGGCGTCGCCAATGCCGAGGACCCGGCGGACCGCCGCCTCGCCTTCCGGATCGGCATCAATCTCGGCGACGTCATCACCACCGACGACGGCAATCTCTACGGCGACTGCGTGAACCTGGCCTCGCGGCTGGAGGCGGTGGCAAAGCCGGGCGGCATCTGCCTGAGCGAGGAGGCCTATCGCCAGGTCCGCAACTGCGGCGACTTTCACTTCGACGATCTGGGGCCGGTAGAACTGAAGAACATCGGCGAGGTGCGGGTCTACCGCGTGGCGGAGCGCGGTGCGGCGCCATCCGCACCGGCGGCCGTGGCCGCGCCGCCGGCCGCGGAGAGCTGGGTGCGGCCGCGCCCCGGCATCAGCATCGTCGCACTGCCCTTCGACAACCTCTCGGGCGACCAGGACCAGGAATATTTCTGCGACGGGCTGGTCAACGACATCATCACCGATCTGTCGCGCTTTCCCGACCTGCTGGTGATCTCGGCGAATTCGGCCTTCGCCTACAAGGATCGGCATCGCAAGATCCAGGACATCGCGGTCGAGCTCGACGTCCGCTACCTGCTGGAGGGCAGCGTGCAGCGCCTGGCGCAGCGGGTGCGGGTCAATGCCCAGCTGATCGACGGCCTGACCGGGCATCACGTCTGGGCCGAGCGCTTCGAACGCGACCAGGCCGAGCTGTTCCAACTGCAGGACGAGATCATCCAGCGCGTCGTCGGCTCGTTACCGGGGCGCATGCGCGACATCGAGGGCCAGCGCGCCTTGCACAAGGATCCGGTGGAGATCGGCGCCTACGAAGCCTATCTGCGCGGCGCCTATCTCTATTCGACCGATTCCGAGGAGGCCCTGGCGCGCTGCCGCGCGCAGTTCGAGCAGGCGGCGGCCCTCGACCCGAGCTTCGCCCGGGCCTGGGGCTATCTCGCCTATCTGGCGGTGCAGCGCTGGATCGGCGGCTGGGGCGACGCGGCGACATTGGTCGAGGCCGAGACGCATGCGCGCCGGGCGGTGGCCCTCGACCCCAACGACTATGCCAATCACTGGGACCTTGCCTTCGTCTATCTGCATACCCGCCGGTTCGACATGGCGCTGGAGGAATATGCCCGCGCCGTCGCCCTCAATCCGAACGATGCCGACCTGCTGGTCGAAATGGCGGAGACGCTGATCTTCGCCGGCGAATGCGACCTGGCCCTCGGGCAGGTGCGGGAAGCGATTCGACGCAATCCCTTTCATCCCGACTGGTATCGCTGGGTCCTGAGCCTCGCCCTGTTCTATGCCGAGCGTCCGGCGGAAGCCCTGGCGGAGCTCGACCGGATGAGCCGTCCGCCGCAGCTGGTCGACCTGCTGCGGGCCGGCGTCCTGGCCAGGCTGGGCCGGGTCGGCGACGCGCAGGCGGCGCTCGCCCGGTTCCTCGAATTTCGCCCGGGCTGGAGCCTCGAGAAGGAGCGGGCGCGCATCACCTTCAAGAATCAGCAGGACGAGGAGCGCTGGCTGGGCGCCCTGGCGCAGGCCGGGCTTCCCGCGAGCTAGCGGGCGTCGACGAACGATCGGGCAGGCAGGAGCATAGGGGGCTATAGATGACCATCAGCAACGCGACACCCAATGCCTTCGATCTCTATCTCGAGGGCCAGCAGCTCTTCTCCATCATCGAACGCGAGAAGCTCGAGGCGGCGGCGGAGAAATTCCGCGACGCCGCGGCGGAATCGCCGGATTTCGCCCGGGCCTACGGCTATCTCGCCTATTGCGAGGCGCAGATCGTCGTCGCCGGTCACGCCAAGGACGCGGCCGAGGCGTCGTCGCTGCTGGAGAGTGCGGAAAAGAACGCGCGGACCGCCGTCCGGCTCGACTGCAACGACTACGCCAATCGGTGGGATCTCGCCTTCGTCCTGATGCATCTCGGGCGGGCGAAGGAGGCGATGGGCGAATACGACCTGGCCCTCGACCTCTTCGATCACCGCACCGACAAGCTCGACCGGCGCAACGACCTGCTGGTGGAGATGGCGGAAGCGCATATCTTCGCCGGCAATGCCAAGCGCGCCGAGGAGCTGCTCGATCGGGCGGTACGGATTCCCGACTGGTATCGCTGGGTCCGCGCCTGGGCCTGCTTCAACCTGCGCGACTATCGCGGCGCCATCGACCAGATCAATGCCATGCACAAGACCGTCGGCGATCCGGGCTATGTCCCCGACATCCAGCTGCTGCTGGCGGCGGCCTATGCCTATGCCGACGAACCGAAACTTGCCGCCGATGCCCTGGCGCGGCTGAAGAAATGGCGCCCGAACTGGACGCTGGCCCGCGAGCTTGCGCGCAACCCCTTCGTCAACCAGGCGGACCGCGATCACTGGGAAGAGGGGATGAAGCGGGCGAAATTCTCCTGAGCGGGCGCCCCGATGGGCGCCACCGCGGCGCGAAGTTCGGGGTCTAGCCGCGCAGCGCCCGGATCAGCGCCGTCATGTCCGGCGGCAGGTCGGATTCCCAGCGCATCTCCTCCCGGGTGCGCGGATGACGAAAGCCGAGCACGCCGGCATGCAACGCCTGCCTGGGGAATTTGTTGGCGGCTTCGCTCGCTGCAGGCGAGAGTCTGGCGCGCCGCGCCGGGGTCCCCTTGGAATAGACCGGATCGCCGATCAGCGGATGGTTGATCGAAGCGAGATGGACGCGGATCTGGTGGGTGCGCCCGGTCTGCAGGCGGCATTCGATCAGCGCCGCCCCCGGCTCCATCGGCTTGGGGCCGAAGAACTCCAGCACCTGGTAATGGGTCACCGCGTGCTTGCCGCCGTGCTTCACCACTGCCATCTTCTTGCGGTCCTTCGGGTTGCGGCCGATATGGCCCTCGATGACACCGCTTTTCTGGATCGGGCAGCCCCAGGCGACGCAGAGATAGGCGCGCTCGATGGCGTGCTCGGCGAAGGCCTTGGAGAGGGCATGATGGGCGGCGTCGTTCTTGGCGGCGACGATGAGGCCGCTGGTGTCCTTGTCGATGCGGTGGACGATGCCCGGGCGCTTCACCCCGCCGATGCCGCTCAGGGACGCGCCGCAATGGGCGATGAGGGCATTGACCAGGGTCTGGTCGGGACTGCCCGGCGCCGGATGCACGACGAGGCCGGCGGGCTTGTCGATGACGATGAGGTCCTGGTCCTCATAGACGATGACGAGGTCCATGCGCTGCGCCAGGGGTTCGGCCGGAATGGCGGCGGGGACGGCGAGGGTGAAGACCTGGCCCGGTTTGACCCGAAATGCCGGGTCGTCTATGGTCGCGCCGCCGGACCCGGGACCCATCAGGCGGGCCTGGCCGGCCTCGATCAAGGCCTTGATCCGGCTGCGGGAAAGATCGCCCAGGATCGCCGCCAAGGGATGGTCGCCGGTCAGCGCCAGGGCGAAGACGCGGTCCAGCCGCTCGCCGTTCTGGGTCTCGGCGACGGTGACGCTGGCGGTTTCGGCGGCGGGGTCGGGGCGGTTGGGCATCGTGCTGGCTTGGCCTGGGTGAATCCGCCTGGGAGACGACGTTTGGATTGCGCAACATGACCGCTCACGAAGAAGCCGTCCAGCGCCATGCGCGGGTACTGAAGGCCATGATCTGGGGCATGGGCGTGCTGATCGCGGCAGCGGCGGTCGTGGTGGTGACCATGATCGTGAAGGCGGTGCACCGTCCGGAAGTGCCGGCGATCATCGCCGGCCTGCCGGTGCCGGCGGGGTGCAGCATCGTCCAGATGACGACCTCGGGCGACCGCCTAGTCCTGTCCCTGGGCGAAGCGGTGGGGGGAGATGCGGCCGGAGGAGCTGCGGGCGGAGGAGATGCGGGCGGAGGAGATGCGGGCGGGGGCGCCGCCTGCCGGCGGATCCTGATCGCCGACCTGACGACCGGCCGGCTGATCGGCCAATTCGATTACGCGAACAAATAGGACGCGAGAAATGAATTTCTGCAGCGACAACGTGGCCGGCGTGGCGCCGGAAATCCTGAAGGCGCTGGACGCCGCCAATGTCGGCGCGGCGCCGCCCTATGGCGCCGATGCCCATACAAGGAAGGTCGAGGCGCAGCTCGGCGAGATCTTCGAGCGCAAGGTCACCACCTTTCCGGTCGCCACCGACACCGGCGCCAATGTGCTCGGCCTCTCCACGCTGACGCCGCCCTATGGCGCGATCTACTGCCATGAAGAGGCGCATATCATGGTCGACGAATGCGGCGCCCCGGAATTCTATACCGGCGGGGCGAAGGTGGTGCCGATGGCCGGCGCCCACGGCAAGATCGCCGCGGCCGATCTCGCGGTGCGGCTTGAGAATGCCCGGGCGGGCGACATCCATCACGTCCAGCCGGCGGTGGTCAGCCTGACCCAGGCGACGGAATGCGGCACCGCCTACAAGCCGGCCGAGATCGGCGCGATCGCCGAGCTGGTGCGGCGCCACAGGCTGAAGCTCCACATGGATGGCGCGCGCTTCGCCAATGCCCTGGTGCATCTCGGCTGCAGCCCGGCCGAGGTGACCTGGAAGGCCGGCGTCGACGTGCTCACGCTCGGCGCCACCAAGAACGGCGCGATGGCGGCCGAGGTGGTGGTGTTCTTCGACGAGGCCTTGGCAGCGAGCGTCGGCTTCCGCCGCAAGCGGGCGGGCCAGCTGGTCTCGAAGATGCGCTTCGTCAGCGCCCAGCTGGAGGCCTATTTCGCCGGCGGCCTGTGGCTGAAGCTGGCGGGCCATGCCAATGCCATGGCGGCCCGGCTCGCCCAGGGCCTGCAGAGCGTCGAACATGCCTATCTGCTGCATCCGGTGGAGGCCAACGAGCTCTTCGTCCGCCTGCCGCTGCCGGTGCTGGCCGGGTTGCGCGAGGCGGGCTTCGCCTTCTACGACTGGCCGGGCGCGGAACCGGGCACCATCCGGCTGGTCACCGCCTTCAGCACCGATCCCGCCCATGTCGAGCTCTTCCTCGCCACCGCGCGGCGCCTGGCGGACAGCAAGGCGGCATGAGTTATCAATAGGTTATATTGCGCTTGATCCAGCGGGCCGGTTCCTCTATCAGA